>NZ_JBIOPO010000001.1:220000-832500 GCF_051712785.1 Enterococcus sp. DIV0546 | reverse complement strand
GTGTGACGGGCGGTGTGTACAAGGCCCGGGAACGTATTCACCGCGGCGTGCTGATCCGCGATTACTAGCGATTCCGGCTTCATGCAGGCGAGTTGCAGCCTGCAATCCGAACTGAGAGAAGCTTTAAGAGATTTGCATGACCTCGCGGTCTAGCGACTCGTTGTACTTCCCATTGTAGCACGTGTGTAGCCCAGGTCATAAGGGGCATGATGATTTGACGTCATCCCCACCTTCCTCCGGTTTGTCACCGGCAGTCTCGCTAGAGTGCCCAACTAAATGATGGCAACTAACAATAAGGGTTGCGCTCGTTGCGGGACTTAACCCAACATCTCACGACACGAGCTGACGACAACCATGCACCACCTGTCACTTTGTCCCCGAAGGGAAAGCTCTATCTCTAGAGTGGTCAAAGGATGTCAAGACCTGGTAAGGTTCTTCGCGTTGCTTCGAATTAAACCACATGCTCCACCGCTTGTGCGGGCCCCCGTCAATTCCTTTGAGTTTCAACCTTGCGGTCGTACTCCCCAGGCGGAGTGCTTAATGCGTTTGCTGCAGCACTGAAGGGCGGAAACCCTCCAACACTTAGCACTCATCGTTTACGGCGTGGACTACCAGGGTATCTAATCCTGTTTGCTCCCCACGCTTTCGAGCCTCAGCGTCAGTTACAGACCAGAGAGCCGCCTTCGCCACTGGTGTTCCTCCATATATCTACGCATTTCACCGCTACACATGGAATTCCACTCTCCTCTTCTGCACTCAAGTCTCCCAGTTTCCAATGACCCTCCCCGGTTGAGCCGGGGGCTTTCACATCAGACTTAAGAAACCGCCTGCGCTCGCTTTACGCCCAATAAATCCGGACAACGCTTGCCACCTACGTATTACCGCGGCTGCTGGCACGTAGTTAGCCGTGGCTTTCTGGTTAGATACCGTCAGGGGACGTTCAGTTACTAACGTCCTTGTTCTTCTCTAACAACAGAGTTTTACGATCCGAAAACCTTCTTCACTCACGCGGCGTTGCTCGGTCAGACTTTCGTCCATTGCCGAAGATTCCCTACTGCTGCCTCCCGTAGGAGTCTGGGCCGTGTCTCAGTCCCAGTGTGGCCGATCACCCTCTCAGGTCGGCTATGCATCGTGGCCTTGGTGAGCCGTTACCTCACCAACTAGCTAATGCACCGCGGGTCCATCCATCAGCGACACCCGAAAGCGCCTTTCACTCTTATGCCATGCGGCATAAACTGTTATGCGGTATTAGCACCTGTTTCCAAGTGTTATCCCCCTCTGATGGGTAGGTTACCCACGTGTTACTCACCCGTCCGCCACTCCTCTTTCCAATTGAGTGCAAGCACTCGGGAGGAAAGAAGCGTTCGACTTGCATGTATTAGGCACGCCGCCAGCGTTCGTCCTGAGCCAGGATCAAACTCTCATAATAAAAGTTAGAACAATCTTGCGATTGTTAAGCTCAATTTGTTTGCTAGCATATTGCTTGCTTGTTAAAAATGTTTGTTGTCTTGAATTGAATCAAGACGCCCTACACATTTGGTTCGTCTATTCTTTGTTCAGTTTTCAAAGGTCTACGTTACCTCGCAGCAACTTTTATATCATAACAAACTTTCGTTTGAATGTCAAGAACTTTTTTGAAAAAGTTTTTTTAAGTTGTTTCGCTCGGTCGTTGTCGTCTGTTGTGACAACTTCTATATCTTATCATTATCTCAGTTGTTTGTCAACAACTTTTTAAAACTTTTTTGTTATTTTATAACAAGTTTTTTCGATCAAACGATTGATTTAAAAGCAATCTCTTTAACGACTTTGTTATTCTAACATGTTATTTATCTTTTCGTCAAGAAAAATTTTTAACTTTTTAAAACTTTTTTCTTAACGAACTGTTTGTCAGAACAGATATTAATATACCAAGGATTTTTCTAAAACGCAACTATTATTTTGCAGAAAAATAACATTTTTTTCAATTTCGAACGATGAATATTTTCTGCAAAGAAAACATTCGTTTCTTTATCTTATAATCCCTTTTCTCTTACTGAAATGTTCGTTAATCATTCGTAAAAAAAGCAACGTACTTTATTGTACGTTGCTCTCTTCTTTTATTCCAGCGATTGGAATAAAAATTCTAAAGATCGTTCCTTGATGCAATACGCTTTCTGCATCAATACGTCCTTTATAGTTTTCGACTAATTGTTTTGCAATCGATAGACCTAAGCCATTACCACCTTTATTTCTTGCACGGGCTTTATCTACTCGATAGAATCGATCAAATATTTTCTCCAAGTCTTCTTCAGTGATTCCTTCACCAAAATCTTGCACAGCTATTTCAAATTCATTCATCGTTCGAGAAATGGAAATATGCACTTCTTTTCGATCGGTTGAATATTTAATCGCATTATCTAATAGAATAATTAGCAATTGTTCAAAGTGATTACGATAGATTTTCAGCTCAACTTCGGTTGGTAAATCGTCATCTAATGTGATATGAAACTCAGGATAAACCAATTGGAAGTTATTAAATACTTGGTAGACTACTTGTTTAGCATCTGTTCGTTCATTTGCATATTGGGTGTCCACTTGTTCAGCGCGTGAAAGGTCAAGCATTTCTTGGACCAAACTCTTCATACGACTAATTTCTTGTAAACTGGCCTTTAATGATTCATCTAAAATTTCAGGATCGTCTTTCCCCCAACGATTTAAAAGGTTTAAATGGCCTTCCATAATCGCAACGGGCGTTCTTAATTCATGGGAAACATCTTCAACAAACTGCTCTTGTTGTTCGATATAGCGTCTCATACGATCTAACATTTCATTAAATATTTCCGAAATATCTGCTAACTCATCTCTCGTATTAATCTCCGGCATGTGGACATCTGATTGCGGGTCTTTGCGGATTGTATCCATCGTGTCTCTCAATACTTTTAATGGTTTTAAGAAATAAGAAGAGAGGATAAAGCCTAAGACACTACTTACAATCAGAGAAATCACTTCTAAAACTACAAGTGTTAATAATAAATGATTACGAATTTCATAAAAAGAAGAAAGTTCATAAAACGCTTGAATATAGCCAATCTTTTCTCGTGTTTCTTTTGAAAAAATAGGTTCCACGGAATAAAAACCGGTTTTATCAAAAACGGTTCGAACAACAGGTAATTGTCGATCCAATTGTAATAACTTATCATATTCATTTTGTGTTTTAAAAACTAGTTTTTGGTTTGTGTCATACACAGATAAATAAAGTTCTGGTTGTCCTAGTTCAGATATGAAACTGTCCATTTCCATAAACGAACCTTCTACTGCTGTATGCTTATTATAGTAGTTTTCATCTCTTTCACTCGGCGTTTTTAAATAGTCAAAAACGTCTGTTACCGTTAAATTTTCATTGGCATTAGCTAATCGATTTGTTACTTCTGCAATCGTTGCTTCGACATTTTCCTTTTCTTTGGCAACAATAAGACTGACAGAAGACTTATAGGTAATCACCGCAAAAATGGTAAAAACTACAAATATAAAGAAAGAACTTGCGAAAGCCCACTTTATAGTTAAAGATGGGCCTTCCAGTTCTTTTTTAATCGTTCTTTTCATTAATTAGTTCTCACGAACGCATAACGTAGCCAGTTCCACGGACAGTTTGGATGTAGCTTTCTTCTCCAGGTACGTCAATTTTATTTCGCAAGTAGCGGATATACACATCCACAACGTTTGTTTCTACTTCTGTTTCATAGCCCCAAACTTTATTTAGTAACACATCACGTGCCAAGACAACGTTCACGTTTTCCATTAGCGTTAATAGTAATTCGTATTCGCGTTTTGTTAATTCAATCATTTCAGAATTACGACGAACGACACGATTTTCTTTTTCAATTGTTAAGTCACGATATGTAATCGTTGTTTGTTTTGCAACGTTTTTATCGCCCTCAATATCAATACGACGAAGTAACGCACGTAAACGAGCTAACAATTCTTCAATTGCAAATGGTTTAACAATATAATCATCCGCTCCATGGTCTAAGCCAGAAACACGGTCAATTACTGAATCACGCGCAGTCATCATAATAATTGGTGTATTTTTCACTTGGCGAACACGGCGACATACTTCTAATCCATTTAATTCTGGTAACATCAAATCAAGAAGGATAGCATCCCATTCGTTGTTAAGAGCGGCTTCCAATCCTGTACGACCATTGTAGTGTACTTCTGTCGTATACCCCTCATGTTTTAATTCAAGCTCAACGAATCTCGCTAAGTTCTTTTCATCTTCAATAATTAAAATGTTGCTCATTTGATTAATTGTCCTTTCTCTTTAAAAGCTATACTCAAGCTCAACCTTTTTATTCCTTACTACTTATTAGAGAATTACTACTCAATCTATCTGGTTCTTTTTTAAGCCACAGTAAAACCATGAGCATGGTGAGCCACACTCATGGTCTCCAGCGTGTTTATTCTTCGTTGTACCAGCTGTAATGGTAGATTCCTTCTTTGTCTGTGCGTTCGTACGTATGAGCACCGAAGTAATCACGTTGTGCTTGAATTAAATTCGCTGGTAAGCGATCTGAACGATAAGAATCGTAATAAGCAATTGCAGATGAGAATGTTGGTACAGGAACACCTGCTTGAACAGCAATCGCAACAACTTCACGAACGGCTTGTTGATATTTTTTCGTAATTTCTACGAAGTATTCATCTAACAACAAGTTTTCAAGTGCTGGATTTTTTTCATATGCATCGGTAATTTTTTGTAAGAATTGTGCACGGATAATACAACCTGCTCGCCAGATTTTTGCAATTTCACCAAATGGTAAATCCCATCCGTATTCTTCAGAAGCTGCACGGAGTTGTGCAAACCCTTGCGCATAACTCATTAATTTACTAAAGTATAATGCTTCGCGAATTTTTTCAATCAATTCTTTTTTATCGCCTGCAAAGTTAAAGGCTGCAGGTTTTGATAAAATGCCACTTGCTTTTACGCGTTCTTCTTTGTAAGCCGAAATAAAACGTGCAAATACTGATTCTGTAATTAATGGTAATGGTACGCCAAGATCTAACGCACTTTGGCTTGTCCATTTACCTGTTCCTTTGTTGCCTGCTGCATCAAGAATAACATCAACGATTGGTTGGTCGGTTCCTTCATCATCTTTACGTGTCAAAATGTCAGCCGTGATCTCGATAAGGTAACTGTCTAATTCGCCTTCGTTCCATTCTTTGAAAATCTCTGCCATTTCATCAACAGATAAACCTAAGATTTGTTTCATTAAATCGTAGGATTCAGCAATTAATTGCATGTCCCCATATTCAATCCCATTATGAACCATTTTTACATAATGTCCAGCACCATTTGGGCCAATGTAAGTCACACATGGTTCACCGTCTTCTGCTTTAGCTGAAATTTTTTCAAGAATTGGCGCAACTAACTCATACGCTTCTTTTTGTCCGCCAGGCATGATAGATGGTCCTTTCAAGGCTCCTTCTTCTCCGCCAGAAACGCCAGTACCAATAAAGTTAATTCCTGAGTTTGCTAGTTCTTCATTACGTCGCATTGTGTCTTTGAAGAACGTATTACCGCCATCAATTAAGATGTCGCCTTTATCAAGGTGTGGTAACAATTCTTGGATTGTCGCATCTGTTGCAGGTCCAGCTTTAACCATCAACATAATTCGACGAGGTTTTTCAATTGCATTCACAAATTCCTCAATTGAGTATGTTGCTTGAAAGTTTTTGTCAGGATGTTCTTCAACCACTTCTGTTGTTTTTGATCCTGTACGGTTATACAGCGCAACTGTATAGCCTCTGCTTTCAATGTTTAAAGCAAGATTTTTTCCCATGACAGCCATGCCGACTACGCCAAATTGTTGTTTTGTCATTTTATGACCTCCTATATTATAATCAACGAAAATTCTATGAGCATTCTCTTATAATCCTCACTATTATAACGCACTATCTTTCATATGAAAACAATATAGTGCCAATAAATTTCCAATTTCTTCATATTTTCTTAAAAAAATACAAATCCCCTAGGCTCCATGGTTAGCCTAGGGGATTCAACATTTCAAAAAATGTTTTTATGCTTATGCTTCTTTAGACATTACGTCTTTTCCATCGTAGTGACCACATGCTGGACATACGTGATGGCTTTTTTTCATTTCACCACAGTTTGAGCATGCATTTAAGCCTTTGATTGTTAATTTGTAGTGTGTGCGACGTTTTGCTTTTTTCGCTTTAGAAGTTCTTCTAGCTGGTACTGCCATTGTTGTTCCACCTCCTTGTAAAGATGCGTGTATTTACATACACAATATATTCCAACCTAGCTGTTATCTTCCTCTTCAGCATTATCGCTGAGTAATTCTGATAGTTTAGCCAGACGAGGATCCACTGTTTGTTCTGCTGCTTTCTGCTTACTTTCCAAATATGCTTCTTCTGAAATCACTTCCCAGTCATTGCCACTTGGCATTTCTTGACTGTTTTGTTCTTCTTCTGTAAGCACTTGAATTGGAATGGACAATAGAATGTTGTCTTCGACAGATTCATCTAAATCAATTGTTGGCTTGTCCAATAAAATAATCTCTTCATCTGCAAATCGTTCATCCCTTGTATCCATTTGTTCTTTTGTCATAAAGACTTCATCGACCGTGATTTGCATTGGCAAAGCCACAGGTTCTAAAGAACGGGATGAAGGAACGGTTACAGTTACCTGAATAGTGTAATGAAGTAAATATTCTGATTTATTGACTGCTAATAAGCCTTCTACTTTGATTGGACTAACATCCAACAAGGTATCATCTCGTTGAAGAAGCTCTTCTTTAAGATGCAATGTTTCTGAAAACACTAGCGGCTCTTCTTTGTATTTATTTAATTCTAACAAAGACCACTTCATAATTATCACTCCTAAGCAACAAAAGCTATTATACAGGGGTATGAAAGCTTTGTCAATGAAATTTTCTTGACAGCCCTTTCTTATTCCCTGTTTTTCTTTCGTTTTTTTTATAATTGTTTTTCTGTTGAAGATAACTTAGCGCTTATTTAATTAAATAACAAAATTTTTGTGTGAAATAACATAAATAATTTAAAACTCAGACATAATTTTACTATTTGCGCCCAACTCTTTATTTACTGAATACGTGTTTCTGAACATTTCATACTACTGTCTTCCTTGTAAAAAAAGCTGAGACAAACTGACGAATCGGTTTGTCCCAGCTTTGCGTCCGAGTACATATTGCTTAAAATCAAATGATTGAATTAATTAGACTTAGATAGCTGTTGTTGCTCCGCGGTAAACAATACCACGACGAGGATCAACAGTAATCACTTCGTCATTATTAATTAATGATGTTGCATCTGCAGCACCTACGATAACTGGAATATTTTGTGCAATCGCTACAACAGCTGCATGAGAAGTTAAACCACCTTCTTCAACAACTAATGCTGATGCTTTTTCAATTGCAGGCATGTATTCTTTATCTGTTGTTTTTGTAACTAAAATAGCTCCTTCAGTCGCTTTAGCAACTGCTTCTTCAGCAGTTCCTGCCACAACGGCTTTTGCAATAATTGCTTCTTCGCCGACACCTTGACCTTGAACTAATTTAGAACCGATCATTTGAATTTTCATTAAGTTTGTTGTGCCTTTTTCGCCAACTGGAACACCAGCAGTGATAATGATTAAATCACCTTCTGAAGCATAACCTTCTTCTTGTGATACTTTTGAAGCTAAATTAAACATTTCATCTGTGCTTGATGGTTTGTCAGCAACTGTTGCGTAAACACCCCATGATAATGATAAGCTACGTGCTTTTTGTTCTGAGAACGTAATTGCAACGATATGTGCTTTTGGACGGTATTTAGAGATCATACGTGCTGTATGGCCTGATTCTGTTGCCGCAACGATTGTTTGGATACCCAAGTTACGTGCTGTATGGCCAACAGATTGTCCGATTGCTTCAGTCATATCTGTTTTGCTATATAATTTCAATGCGAATGAATCTTGGTTAACTAATGTTTCTTCTGTACGAACTGCAATACGAGCCATTGTTTGAACAGCTTCTAATGGGTAATCCCCTGCTGCAGTTTCGCCTGATAACATTACTGCATCTGTTCCATCGTAGATTGCGTTTGCTACGTCATTTGCTTCCGCACGTGTTGGACGTGGGTTACGTTGCATTGAATCTAACATTTGTGTTGCAGTGATAACTGGTTTACCTAAAGCATTACATTTTTTAATTAAAGCTTTTTGGACAACTGGAACATCTTCTGTTGGAATTTCAACACCCATGTCACCACGAGCAACCATTAAACCATCAGAAACTTTTAAGATTTCATCGATATTATCGATACCTTCTTGGTTTTCGATTTTAGGAATGATTTGGATGTGTGTTGCGTTTTCTTCTTCTAAAATTTTAGTGATTTCTAAAACGTCAGAAGCACGACGAACGAAGCTAGCTGCGATAAAGTCAATTCCTTGACCAATTCCGAAACGGATATCGTTAGCATCTTTTTCAGTGATCCCTGGTAAGTTTACAGAAACGCCTGGTACGTTAACGCCTTTTTTGTTTTTCAAGACGCCTTCGTTTTTAACAACTGTTACGATTTCGTTTGCATCACGGTCGATATCAGTTACTTCTAAATCGATTAAACCATCATCTAAAAGAATGTGTGAACCTACGTTTACATCATTGATTAATTCTGGATAAGTGATTGAGAATTTTTCATTTGTTCCTAAAACTTCTGTCATAGAAATACGTACTGAGTCACCAATTTTCATTGTGATTGCGCCATTTTCCATGTCATTTGTGCGGATTTCAGGACCTTTTGTATCTAGTAAGATCGCTACGCGTTTCCCTGTAATTTTTACAGCTTCACGAATGTTTTTAATACGAGCACCATGCTCTTCGTAGTCACCATGTGAAAAGTTCAAACGGCAAACATTCATACCTGCATTAATTAAGTTTACTAGCATATCAACGGATTCACTAGCTGGTCCAATCGTACATACGATTTTCGTTTTTTTCATTACTAAAACGCTCCTATTCCAAATTTGTTTATACAAAGCTAATAAGATTAGCTAATATACAAGATTAAAAAGAAATTTCATGATTTAACTCATAAAGAGATAAATCTGGTTTGTGTTTATTGTTTTCTAACGTGTCAATAATATCAGCTGCAACTACTTGGTTATCTAACATACCGATACATAAACCGCCTTTACCTTCTTTTAGAAGTTCAACAGCATATGACCCAAATTTACTTGCTAATACACGGTCACGAGCACTTGGGGAGCCCCCACGAACCACGTGTCCTAAAATTGATACACGCGTATGGAAATCACCGTATTCAGAAAGTTTATCAGCAAATTCATTTCCGCCCATTACGCCTTCTGCTAAAATGATTAAGCAATGTTTTTTCCCGCGGTCGCGGCCTTCTTGAATACGTTTGGCAACGTTTTTCATATCAAAATCATGTTCAGGAATAATGATTTCATCTGCTCCGCCTGCCACGCCTGACCACAATGCGATATCACCAGCGTTACGTCCCATTACTTCGATAACGAATGTACGAACATGAGAAGTCGCTGTATCACGAATTCGGTCAATTGATTCCAAAACAGTGTTAATCGCTGTATCAAAACCGATTGTGAAATCTGTTCCAGGAATATCATTATCAATCGTTCCAGGAATTCCAACAGCGGGGAAACCACGTTTTGTCAAAGCCATTGCGCCATGATAAGAACCGTCTCCACCAATAACAACTAAGCCTTCAATACCGAATTTTTTCAATTGTTCGATTCCTTTTAATTGCCCTTCTTCAGTAGCAAATTCAGGATAACGAGCAGAGTACAAGAATGTTCCACCACGTTGAATCTTATCGCCAACGTCAGCAACATCTAAACGACGGATGTCGCCTGCGACTAAACCGGCAAATCCATAGTTAATACCGTAAACTTCGATTCCATCAAAAATACTTTTGCGTACGACTGCACGAATTGCAGCGTTCATTCCAGGGGCATCTCCCCCGCTGGTTAAAATACCAATGCGTTTCATTCGCTATTTCACCTCATATAATATACTTTCAACTGCCAAAAGAAACCTTTTCGCAAAAATTGATATACAAAAATATTACGTCATTCATTTTACCATTAAAGAACCAAAATGTCTTGAGTTAAGAAGAAAAAAATGAAAAAAGTTGAAAACAACTAGTATTTTTTACCGTAAATCATTTGAAAATGACGTTTTGCTCGCCTAAAACGTAAGCTAATTGTTGCTGACTAGCGCTTGTATGAGCGACCCAATTTTCTTCATTTAATACTATTTTCTTTCCTGTTTTTTCAAAATAGACAATCACTGGAATGTGTCCAGCATGACGACTAAGTACCTCTTTCATTTTCTGAAAAACGTCCGTTTGTTCGACATCTTTTGTAATTCTGATAAAACACGTTTCGTCACTAATTGATGTTTCTACTTGTTGCGCTTTTTCTATTCGTTGAACCAATATTTGCAATTCTTGATTGTACGTACTGCGTTCCACTTTTCCTTCCACATAATAAACTTGCCCTTTCTCGACACTCTGTCTTAACTGGCGAAAAACGGTTGGGAACAACGTTAGTGAAATACTTCCTGTTGTATCATCCCCATCAACAAAGGCCATTTGTTCTCCCTTTTTGGTCCGAATCGTCCGAATGTTTTTGACATAAATCAATAATTTCGTGGGCTGATTTTCAACAAGTTCATGAACAAGTTGCGTTTGCTTGGCTAAGCGTGTTTTTTTGAACTCTTCTGTCGGATGTCCTGATAAATAGACCCCTAAATATTGTTCTTCTTGTTCTAGTCGCTCTTCTAGCGGATAATCGGCAATTTCTTCTTCCTTTGGCTTCAATGTTTCTAACAAATCCATACTACCACCGCTGAGAAGAATACTTTGGATATTACTCTCTAAACCTACTGCTAATTGACGGCGATTAGGCGCAATTTCGTCAAATGCACCGATGGCAATCAATGGTTCGATATTTTCAACTTTCAACCACTTACGGTCAATTCGCAAAAGAAACTCATCGAACGTTTTGTACGGTCCATTTTCTCGGCGTTCATTTAAAATATTTTGAATGAAGTCTCGGCGGATTCCTTTTAAAGAACTAAAACCAAATAAAATTTGCTGTTGCTGATTTAGGTAAAAGCTGTAGTGACTTTGGTTAATTGACGGCTGCAAAATCGTCTGCTTGTTTTTTCTAGCTTCGCCAATATATTCTTTAATTTTTGTTGGATTATGACGAACAGAATGCAACAATGCGACATAAAAAGCACTCGGATAATGAACCTTCAAGTAAGCCATTTGAAAACCAATAAAGGAATAGGCAAATGCATGCGAGCGGTTAAAGCCATAATTAGCAAAGCGCTCAATATAATCGTACACTTGGTTAGCTGTTTCTTGAGGATAGCCTTGTTGTAACGCACCATTAACAAAATGATTCCGTTCTTCATCTAGCACATCTTTTTTCTTTTTACTAATGGCCCGACGTAAAATGTCAGCTTGCCCTAAAGAGAAGCCAGCCATTTTCGCAGCAACTTGCATAATCTGCTCTTGATAAACAATAATTCCGTACGTATTTTCTAAAATGGGGGCGAGACTAGGCTCTGGATAACTAATTTGTTCCAAGCCTTTTTTTCGGCGGATGAAAACATCAATATTTTGCATCGGACCAGGACGATACAGGGCATTGACAGCAGCAATATCTTCAATGCTAGTTGGCCCTAATTTTCTTAATACATTCCGAATTCCAGCAGATTCAAACTGGAAAATGCCACTTGTTTCCCCTTTTCTAAATAAAGCCAGCGTTGTTTCGTCATCTAATGGAATCTGATTCAAACGAATGGTTTGATTATAGACGCGTTTAACAGCTGTGAGGGTATCATCAATGATGGATAAATTTCTTAAGCCCAAGAAATCCATTTTCAGAAGACCAATTTTTTCAACATCATTCATAGTAAATTGGGTCAATAAAATTTCATTCGATCCTGGTTGTAACGGAACCAAATTCAAAAGATTTTCATCACTAATTACCACACCTGCTGCGTGCGTAGAAACATGACGAGGCAATCCTTCTAGCTGAACAGCTGTTTTATAGAGCAATTGATTATTTGGTGAAAAATTGACCAATTCTTGCATCCGTTTTGACTCTTGGTATGCTTCTTCTAACGTAATTTTTAGCTTGTTAGGAACAGCTGACGACCAACGATTCGCTTCACTCTGGGACAACCCGAAAACACGTGCAACGTCCCGTAAAACCATTTTCGCAGCCATCGTACCAAACGTGGCAATTTGCGCCATGTGATAATGACCATATTTTTGACTGACATAAGCTAAAACTTCCTCCCGCCGATTATCAGGAATATCTAAATCAATATCGGGCATCGTGTAGCGTTCTGGATTCAAAAAACGTTCAAAAAGCAAATCATATTTGATTGGATCTACATCTGTAATTGATAGCACATAGGACACTAAAGAGCCTGCAGCTGAACCTCGGCCAGCGCCTGTAACAATTTGATTGTTATGACAGAAGTCCATCACATCCCAAACGATTAAAAAGTAATCATCAAAGCCCATATTGTGAATGATGGTTAACTCTTTTTCTAATCGTTTTTGGTAAACTTCATTTAGATGAGGCACTCTTTCTGGTAATTTTTCTAAACACAATGTGCGTAAATAAGAACCAGCCGTTTGATTATCAGGCACAGGAAAATGCGGTAATAATTTTTGATGTAAAGGAATGTCAACTCGGCAATTTTCAGCTAGCTGAATCGTATTCTGGACCACTTCTGAACCAGCTATTTGAAGCATTTGTTCCATCGTCGTCTCTGCTTCGCGCAAGTAATTCAGACCTTCTATTTCCGGTGTTTGGCTTGTAATATTCAATTGATTATTTTCTTTGATGCTCTCAAGAACAGTAACGGCAAAGCCTTCTTCCCTTGTTAAATGACGTACCTCTTGCAAAGCCACGCCAGGTAATTGTTCTCTTTGGTAAAAAGAAAAGAGCGCTGGATTGCGTTGTTGATTCATTGAAAAAGAATGTTCAACAAATAACGACTGGGGATCAAAATATGAAGCAAGTTGTTGGAAAGCGTGAACCGCTTGTTGTTCATCTTCAAAAAATGTTTGGGCGACTTCTCCTTTGGCTGACAAAGTCACGGCAAATAAATCACTTAATAAGGATTGATGTTCCGCTAAGTAAAAGGGACCCTCTGTTGTCATTTTGCTGCTAGATAGTTGCATTAATTGCTGATACCCTTTTAAATTTTTAGCAAATAAAAGCAACTCGGAATGCCCTTCTTTTTCTGCTGGGGTATATTCTAATCTTAAACCGATAATTGGTTGAATTCCCGCTTCTTGGCATGCTTCATAAAATTCAACCGCCCCATGCAAGACATTGATATCGGTAATCGCTAATGTTTGATAACCTAACGCTTTCGCTTGTTTTACATAGGAACGAATCCTAACCGTACTAGATAAAAGCGAATAGGAAGTAACGGTATGTAATTGTGGAAATGACATTGGACAGCTCCTTTTTGAATCCTTGCTATTTTTTTCCTCTTCTCTTATTTTCCTATCGCGGATTCTTTACTTTTAAAGAAAATATGCTAAACTAAGAGCTAGAAAAGAGGTGCTCATATGCGTTATCTTGTTGTATTTTTCTGGACCTTCGCATTAGGCCAAGTCGTTGGATATATCGGCGGTGCATTATCTGGTGGTTCATACGACTTTAAAATGACAACGATTCTATCGTTGGCAACAGCCGTTATTATTTTATTAATTGCACACTTTGCAGTACCGAAAGAAACCAAACCTGTTAAATAAGAAAAAACCAGTTACTAAAGTTATTGTAACTGGTTTTTTTATCTTTTCAACTGTTTAGAGCTTTTTATTTAAAACTTTTCGGAAATTAAAGAAGGACAACCCAATGTTTCCTAAAACGAAACAAGCGGTTACCAGAAAAACAGAAGAATAGCCAAAACCATGGGCAACTGTTGACCCTACCATCGGCCCTAAAACTTGACCGAAATTACTACACATCTGATTGTAACTATAAACTCTACTTACGCCCTCCGTTGGCGTTATTTTACTAATTAACGTATTAATCGATGGCATTAATGCGCCTGTTGAAAAACCTAAAAGGAATCGTAAAACACCTAACTGAAAAGGTGTTTGCACAAACGCCATGGGAATGTAACAAATAAAAGAAAGAATTAATCCGCCTAATAAAACTTTTTGGTTCCCAATGCGGTCCCCAATTTTTCCCAAAGTTGGAGAAGAAATAATTGCTGAAACGCCGGCAATCGAAACAATCAAACCACTAACAAATAATACATTCTCTGTATCGCCACTTAAAGATCGAATATATAGCGTTAAGATTGGGCTGATACTTGTAATTCCTAATTGTAAAATTAACGTAGTCACAAACAAACCAATCAATACTGAAACATGATCCATCTTACTAAAAATTTCTTTCGTCGTTAATAAATCCTTTTTCTCAACTGGTTGAAAATCTTCTTTAACTAAAAAGATAGTCAACAACGTTGTAATGAATAAAATAACGCCGGTAATAATAAAGACATTTTCCATTCCAAACCACTGTGCCAACGCACCGCCAATCGATGGCGCAATTAACGTCCCAGCAATTGCACCTGTTGATAATGTTCCTAGAGCCCAGCCATTTTTCTCTTTTGGCGCCTGCGACGCAATCATCGCTGTTGCGTTAGGAATATAGCCGGATAAAATCCCGTTCATAAAACGCATAATCAACAGCCAGTATACATTAGGGACAAATGCTAACGCCCCCATTGTGATCGTCATTCCTGCTGCAGCGCGAATCATCATAATTTTCCGACCTTTTCGATCAGCTAAATTTCCCCAAATCGGTGCAACAATCGCAGCAGCAAACGCCGTGACAGAAATTGCCAATCCAGAAAACAACTCTACTTGACTCTTAGGCGTCCCTAATTGTTCAACATATACTGGAATAAACGGCATAACTAAGCTAATACTCGCCCCTGTAAAAAAGCAACCAATCCATGCGACTAACAAATTCTGCTTCCATTTTATTTTCATACTTTTATCCACCTTATCACCTCTTCACCTACCACTATACTCTAAAAGAGTGAATCTCTCAAAAGAAAATTCTTTTAAAAAAAGTCTGGCAGACCGGCCAAAACGACCAATCTGCCAGACTTCTTAACACTTGGGCTTAAGATAAATAGCTGAACAAATGCAACACCTTCGAAGCTAACCGCTGTTATCTCAGCCTCACTTCTGTTTACTATAAAATAGCTAAGATTACAAAGTTTAAGATAAACAACGCATCAATGACCCAAATAATTGGTGAAACTTCTTTGGCTTTTCCTTTGACTACTTTCACCACTGCATAAAAGATGAACCCAGCAGCAATCCCATAAGAGATGCTATAACATAATCCCATGAAAATTGAAGCAAAAAATGCTGGAATCGCATCTTCTAAATCCGTCCAATTGATGTCTTTGAAAGAAGCTAACATCATAATTCCCACTAAAATTAACGCTGGAGCCGTAGCTTGTGCTGGCACAATAGCAATAAGTGGTGAAAAAAGACTACTTAGGGCAAATAGAATTGCTACCACTACCGATGTCAAACCTGTTCGACCACCCGCACCGATTCCTGCTGCACTTTCTACATAAGTTGTCGTATTCGATGTACCAAAAATCGCACCGATAGATGTTGCAATAGCATCTGCAAATAGAGCTTTGTCCATTTTAGTGCTGAAGCCCTTACTATCTTCTAAAGCTAATTCATCTTCTTTAGAGAAAATCCCTGTTCGACGTCCCGTACCGATAAATGTTCCAATTGTATCAAACGTATCTGATAAACTGAAGGCAATAATGGTCATTAAAACTTGAGGAATTTTTGAAGAATCGCTAAACAATGACTGTAAGCCCTCAGCACCAAAAGCAGCGCCAAAAGTTGTACCTAATTCTTTAAATGAATTGCCCAACGAATTAGCATGCCAATCAACCGAAGCAGTGTCTACCACCCCCATTGGAATTGCGACTAACGTAGTAACCACAATGCCAATTAAAATAGCCCCACGAACATTCGTGACAACTAAAATCGTTGTTAAAACTAGCCCAATTACCGCCAAAATAATAGCTGGATTATCAAAATTTCCTAAAGCGGGCACGATACTCGAACCATTCACAACACCATTTTGAGGTTCTGCTTGTACTGTGAAACTTAGTAAGCCAGCATTTTTCAACCCTACATAAGCGACAAAAATTCCAATCCCACCACCAATAGCATGTTGCAAACTCTCTGGAATTGCTTTAATAATCATTTTGCGAATTTTTGTCACTGTAATCAAAATATTAATCAAACCACAAATAAAAACCATTGCTAATGCTTGTTGCCATGTATACCCCATCCCAAAAACGACCGTAAACGTGAAGAAAGCATTGAGTCCCATCCCCGGTGCTTGAGCGTAAGGTACATTAGCAAACAGCCCCATAATTAATGTACCGATGATTGAAGCAATAATGGTCGCTAAAAAAACAGCCTGAAAAGGCATCCCTGTTTCTGAAAGAATGGACGGATTAACAAATAAAATATAACTCATTGCAAAAAAGGTCGTAACCCCTGCCATTATTTCAGTTGATACCGTTGTCTTGTTTTCCTTTAATTTGAAAAACGTATTCATAATTGCACTTCTCTCCCTTAAAATCCATGTTTTCGAATAATTACTCTTTGATTATAAGAGAATCGCTATCTTTTTACAACAAAATATTAACTATTATATATATTTTTCTATATAATGTTCGTGTTTTGTAGATATAAAAAAAAGAAAAAGCTTTACATTGCTTCTTCTTTTCCTAATAATTGGATTAGCCCAAACAACAGCATCTGTAGAAACATCATTAATAAAATAAACATTAATTTTTGAAGGGACCAGTCAAAAAAGATAATTTTCACTGTTTCAATTGGACTCATAAAAAGATAGACACTGTGTAATCGATCAAAACGTCCAACATAAATCGCCAAAGCAGACAAGAAATGAAGGCTGGCTTGAAAGACTACAATTGTTCTATAGTCACAATAACTTTGCAATTTCTGACTAACAGTTGTTACTGTTTTCATCCCTAAAAGTCCATATATAACAATCCCGCTAGTTAAGCAAACAAACGCCCACCAATCACCAATTTGGTTTGCAAAAATCGTATTAAAGCCTCGATAAATAGATAGCGTTTCTAAATGAAAAAAATCCGTAAATAGGTACGGCGCATTAGGATAAAAAATTAACCAAGCAAAACCTATCAACCAATCCCTTTTACGTTTTTCTGCGTTTAAAAGATAACTAAGTTCAATTGGAATATAGGCTAACAACACGTTCAACGCCATAAAATGAAAATGCGTAGCAAATAACCACATATAGATACAATAGATTAAGGTGATCACTCGTAAATAATTTCTAGAATTTTTCAAGATGCTCTGCGCTCCTTTTTCAAACGGTTTATTTTAGTGTAGCATACTTCTTAAGCTTTTTTTTAAACCTTATAAATGAACATGCTTCTCCCCTTGATAATCTTCGGTTTTATGCTAGACTGAGTAAAAGGCATTTAGGAGGAATTTTTACTTGAAAAAATTAATTGCTATTGATTTAGACGGCACAACATTAAATGCACAGTCTTTAATCAGTCCAAAAACCGAACAAACACTAAAAAAAGCGATTGACAACGGTCATTACGTCAGTATTGCCACTGGACGTCCCTATAGAATGAGTCATCAATTTTACCAACAACTTGGCCTAACGACCCCTATGGTTAACTTTAATGGCGCTTTAGTCCACATTCCAGAGAAAAAATGGGACTTGGAAAGCGAAGCCAATATTGAACGTGACCTAGTCTTTGATATTTTGGCACAGAAAAAAGAATTACAATTAGATTTTGTTGCTGCTGAAAACAAAGAAACATTTTATATCGATACGTTAGATGGGTTCGATCCGAAATTTTTTGCTTCCAAAGCAACCTTAGATAATTTACTTACTGCTAAAAATTTACGAACAAATCCTACCTCAATGATGGTTCGGACCACACCAAACCAAGCTGAAAAAGTTGCTGATACATTGACAAAACAATATGGTGATTATATTGATGTCCGCACTTGGGGCGGTCCAATGCCTATTTTAGAAATGGTCGCAAAAGGAATTCAAAAAGCCCATGGCGTTGATCAAGTGGCGAACTTTTTATCTGTCAAACCAGCTGATATCATTGCTTTTGGCGATGAACATAATGACGAAGAAATGTTAAGTTATGCTGGTTGGGGTGTTGCTATGAACAATGCCACGGATAAAATTAAATCCGTAGCCAACGATGTCACTGAAAAAACAAATGATCAAGATGGTTTAGCAGATTACTTAGAAAATTATTTAGATCTATAAAAGGCTAAGATAAAAGTATTTCTTTAAAAAGAACTTGCTTTGGTTTAGCTGATAATCTTAAGATTACGAAAGTAGGGCATAAGTCGAAACGACTTATGCCCTACTTTCGTTTTTTTTATTCCTTCAATGAATTTTGAAACGTGCTGATTTTTTCAGCCAATCTTTGATAAGTAGTAAAAGACGGATGCTGTAGCTCTTGTTCTTCGTTAACGGATAAAGTTTGTTGTGTCGTAATGGCCTTTGTTAGTGCATCTACAAAATGAATAAAAGAATTGTTGGTTTGTTTATTGTATCCTGGTGAATAATATTTCGATTGACGATAAAAAGGCCGCAGAGCTGTTTCTGTGATTTTTTCCTGTTCATCTGAAAAGTATTCATCATAGCTGACATGTTTTATTTTCTGCTCTTCTGTTATCACTTGAAGTCGACCGATTAGGCCATTGCCTAAATCTTCTGCGTAACCGATATACGTTTCTTTCGCTGGCTCTTTTAGCCAAGTGTCCATCTCTGCTGCTAAAGGCATTAATCCTTCACGCGCAGAAGTTGATGAACCGCGTACCGTATAAAAATTACCTGTGACACGATTTTCGTCACGCATTTGTTTTTCTACATAAGTAATACCATTAACAACGGTGACTAACGTATCGTCTGTGCGCGTGTTGCTTGCTTGAAATTCAGGATAATCTGACAGGCGTTTGTTGACACCCGAATAGCGTGTATCATAATAAGGATCACTAGCAAACTCTGTAAACTCAACATTCAGAATCCGTTGCGTTTCAGGTTCCGTAATAATCTCTACAATGCCGTAATTTCCGCCAGTAAATACACCTTCATTTTTATAATAGTTACCCGTCATTAATCCCAAAGGCGGTTGATTGGACCAAAACATTTTTTTCTTTTTTTCTTCTGGTGTATATTTTGCTGGTGGGGTTGTCCCAAATGTCGTTTGCGTGGCCCCTGTAACCACTTCGTACGTGTATTCATGAGAATCAAAAGTCAATTGATTAGCAATCAGTTCGTCATTTTTAGTCGGCGCTTGTTTTTCCACCGCAGAAGTCGTTTGATTGGTGACGGTAACTTGCTTCACTTGCTTTGTCTCTTGCGGACCACTTGTTGTTTGTTTCGTTGCCTCTTGATCTGGCGCACAACCAATCAAAATAAATAATCCGATAAAAACCAACATTCCTTTAATATGTTTCATTCACTTCTCTCCTTTTTATAAACGCTTAATTTCCTCTTATCTCCAGTGTAGCAAACATTTATAAACCAAAACTGACGGAAAAATGAATAAATAATAAACAAAAACGCTAAGCCTCCTGCAGATTGAGAGACCTAGCGTTTTTTTATTTAATTGCTTGGCGCTTTTGGCGCAACCACTCTTCTTTAATGTGTTCAGATAGGCGAATCATTCGTTTACCAACTTCACTATATTGGTTAGTAGCTAAATTGGCTAAAGAAATTCGAACTGACCATTTGTCACTCCCGAAAGCATCCGCTTTTAAAAGCATTAATTTTTCTTTTTCTGCTAAAGAGGTTAATACTTTTGTGATCGTCCACGATTTCGTTAAATAACTTGAAAATTCTGGGCCATAACGTTTTTCTGTCCAATCTCTAAAGTTAATTTCACAATAGTATGCTGTATTTAAACTTGCTAAAGGCTCTTCAATGCCTAAGGTGCGGAACAAGAGCTTTTCACGCGTATGACAAATATCCATCACTTCGTCTTTATATGCTTGACCGTCTTTTAACAAAGCATACAAACTAAATAAAGCCATCATCGCTTGCTGAATAGAAGAAAGTCCCGCTGCATGGTTCAACGCAATATCGCGGCTGTCTGCGACTAAGCGGCTGGTAAAGTTAATTTGGCTTGTGTCTGCATTCAATGTAGCATAACGTGCCTGTAATTCCATTTTTTGAGCCACTGGCAATTCTTTTAATAATTGGTCAAAGATGTTCTCTTGGCTGACCGCAATGGTCCCCACACGCCAACCGGTAGCGCCAAAGTATTTAGAATAAGAATAGATACAAGCTGTATTGTAAGGTAACTCCGTAAATAGTGAACGGAAAGCTGGCACAAAGGTTCCGTAAACGTCATCTGTTAAAATCATTAACTTAGGGTTATCCACTGCAACGATTTGTTTGATTTGTTCAATGGTAGGTTTTCCCATAGCATTGGCAGTTGGATTGCTGGGATTTACGACAAAAACCGCTTTGATGGACGGGTCTTTTAGTTTATCAATTTCCTTGTTTGAGTATTGATACGTCGTTTTTCCATCAATAATCATTTGCTCTGCTTTGATTTTAACCACGTCAAAATCATAACGTGGTAGTTCTGGAATTTCTAGATAAGGAGCAAACGTTGGTAATAACAACGCAATACGATCACCTTTTTCTAGTAAATAATTATTTGCCAACGTATCAAACAAGTAACAAATCCCTGCTGTACCACCTTCAACGGCAAAAATATCAAACGGTTGTGCTTCGCTGGAAAATAATTCTTGATTTAAATATGCTTTAATCGGTTGTTCACACGCCTTCAAGCAACGAACAGGATTCGGATAATTATCCCCAATCACATAGTCTAACATGGCATCTAACCACATTTCCTTATCCATCCCAAAATAGTTATGCTCTGCTGTCCAAATTTCTTGTAAGAAAGTTGCCCCTTTGCTAGGATTTTCTGCTAAAAAGTTTAAGAAGCGTTGCGTTCTACCAAAGCTTGGCTGAATCATACCAGCCGTTTGTTCGCTCCCCTCTCTTAAGGTTTCTTTTGTAGCAAATTGACCTAATAAAAAAAAGGCTTCCCTTGGTGTTGGCGCCGTCCAATTAGGATTGCCTCGCCCTGCATTTAGCAATGTTTCTAAATTATGATTTTCTTCATGTAATTTCTTCTCTAAAAATAGACTTAATTCAAACGGACTAAGGTTTTCTGTCAATTCATCACTTGTTATCATTTTATCCTCCTGAAGCACACGCAGTCATTTAGTATTTAGTATGTAGTCTATACTACTCTTCTACCTCCAGATGTCAACCATTTAAGCGGAATATTCTGACAATTAATAAAAAAGAAACAATCCTTTATAAAAAATAAAGGATTGCTTCTTTTTCGCTGATTAACCAAAGAACCGTTGCATCTCAATTTTTGCTGATTGAACAGAATCAGAAGCATGGATTAAATTTTTGGTGACAGACAACCCATAATCCGCTCGTAAGGTGCCACTTTCAGCATCTAACGGATTCGTTGCTCCAACTAATTTACGCACTTTTTTAACCACATTGTCCCCTACAACGACCATCACAACCACTGGGCCACTTGTCATATAGGCTAATAATTCAGGGAAAAATAGTTCATCTTTTAAATGCTCATAGTGTTCCTTCACTGTTTCTACTGTTAGTCGTTCGAATTTAAGGTGCAATAAGTCAATACCTTTATCTTCAAAACGTTGAATGATTTTGCCAACTAACTTCCGTTCAACGCCATCTGGCTTAATAATTACTAAACTTGTTTCCTTCATTTTTTCCATCCCTTTCAAAACTTCCTTTTGCCCTTTCCCAAGGGGTAGCTACAGAATAAAATGAAAGCGGATACTTTGTCAATGATAAATTTTCTTTTCCTTTTGATTAAATAAAAAATTAAAGATTATTCACAAGGTTTGTGAATTGTTCTTTCAGTTCTGTATTGCTTGTTTCTTTTAAAAACAAATAAGGTTGCTCCTCTACTGGCTGTTCTTTACTCACATAGACTTTGGCTTCACCATTCACTAAAGTAAATAAATAGACATGCTTCTGGGCAACTTGTGTCGCACTGTCAGAGTATACTGCCACCAGACAATAACCCCCTTCGCTGCCTGTTTCTGACCAATTTAACCAAATGGGATTGTTCCCAATAGCTGGTTGTATTTTAGGTTCATAACTCAATAAATCATCAGGCACTTGAATCGTGTAAAAAGCTACAGAGTGACCTGGTTGGTACGCTTGATAGTTCTGATTGCGTTCTTGACCCCAGGTTTCCATGTATTGTCCTAACTGTTTTGCTTTTTGCTGATTCCAAATCGTCCCTTCTTCTGTAACTAATTCAGTTAATTCTTGTGTTTGCGTTGTTTGCTCTAATTCCAACGCCGTGGTTTGACTAACTTCGGTTGCTGAAATTGCTCTTGTTTCTTCAGTATTTACATTGTTTGTTTGTACGGTTTGTACTTTTTGTGATTCCTCTTTCGATTTTTGCCAACCACAGCCAGATAAAACGCTTCCAACAACCGCTATCATAATAATCCCGTTTAGTTTCATTCCTTAAACTCCTGTTTTTATTTTTATTCTATCGAAATAAACCTAAAATCTCAATCCCTTTCTTTGAATAGTTGAAAACCATTTGGGAACTAGTAATTCTCCACAATTATAGTCCTCTAGTAATTGTTGGTATTGCTGTTCCATAGTCCTGATTTCTTTTTCACCAAAGCTCAGTGCCCAAACTAAAGAATAGAGTCCTGCGTGAAAAGTATAAAGCTTTTGAAACTGCCAAAATAAGGTAGGAACTTTCCCAGCAAAATAACCTTGTAATTGACCATAAGCAAACCATGGCGAAACATTTCTTGAAAAAAATTGTAACTTGTAAAATTCTTCATAAGGATCCCCAAAATCCCATCGATTAAAATCAATCACACCGACCTGCCTAGTTGGCAAATAAATAAAATTTCCCACATGGAAATCTCCATGCTGATAAACTACAGGCCGTTGTTGCAATAAAGGTAATTGTTTTTCTAAATATGAAATTATTGGCTGTTGGTACGGCATACAAAATTGAGATTCCTTATACTTATTTAGTTGGCTCTGCTTTTTTTCGTATAAATTTCGCGCAATCTCTCTTTGACTAATCCTTTCAGGCAACAAAAGCTTATGGATTTTGTTTAAATAGCGGCCTGCCTCTACGCCTAAGTTCAGTTGTCTTTTAGGAGAAATAGCGGGTAAAACATCGCTTAAGTCTTCACCTTCTAGATACGTTAATAACATGTATCCTTGTTCACTTTCAGGAATAGGTGCACATAAAAAAGGTTTAGAACTGGGAAATCCTAACGCCGCTACTTTTTTGATAAATTGATATTCTTGTTGTTTGGCTAATAACTCTTCTTGTTGAAAAATTCGCAATAAAAAGGTTTCTTGATTTTTGGTAACTTTAAACTTTAAATCAGTTGACCAACCACGGTGAATAGCTTCAACTTTTTGCCATTGCTGAAACTCTGGAATCTTCTCAAACGCCCTCATTACTTTCGCCTCCATTTCCCTATTGGTTTTAGTATACCAAAGAAAAAAGGCTGGAGACAATTGGGGATAAATTGTCTCTAGCCTTCACTGGTTATTGTTTTCTAGTTTTCCTTATATAAATCGTTCCACTCGTTACTAAGAAAGCTCCTCCTAAAACAATCCAGAAAGTACTAGGTACTTCTGCACCTGCTTTTGGTAATACTTTTTTGGGAAGCTGTTCTTGTTTCCCAATCATATTTTTATCAGAAAAAGCATGTGTACTTCCTGTTGATTTGGTTCCCTGATTTGCTGATGAATTCAGCGAATTAGCTAAGGATGACTCACTAGTAGTTTTTCCAGATTTGTCTGGGTTTTGGTTTTGGTTTTGGTTTTGGTTTTGATCTTTTCCTTCGATTGGTCCTTCACTTGTTTTTGTTTCTTTGCCTTTATCTGGTTCGCCGCTTGCATTTGGCTCTTTGTCTTTGTCTGGTTCGCCGCTTGCATTTGGCTCTTTGTCTTTCTCTGGTTCGCCACTTGCATCTGGCTCTTTGTCTTTTTCTGGTTCGCCGCTTGCATTTGGCTCTTTGTCTTTCTCTGGCTCGCCGCTTGCATCTGGCTCTTTGTCTTTGTCTGCTTCGCCACTTGCATCTGGTTCTTTGTCTTTTTCTGGTTCGCCGCTTGCATTTGGTTCTTTGTCTTTGTCTGGTTCGCCGCTTGCATTTGGTTCTTTGTCTTTGTCTGGTTCGCCGCTTGCATCTGGCTCTTTGTCTTTGTCTGGTTCGCCACTTGCATTTGGCTCTTTGTCTTTTTCTGGTTCGCCGCTTGCATTTGGCTCTTTGTCTTTTTCTGGTTCGCCGCTTGCATCTGGCTCTTTGTCTTTGTCTGGTTCTTCTACATGTGGTTGATTTATCTTGTGGTTATTTTCAAATAAAGCACCTAATTGTAGCAATGTTCGGTCTTCATTTAATGCACTATTAAATTGAATCCCCAAAGGCAGTCCTTCTTTTGAAACGTAAGTTGG
Source organism: Enterococcus sp. DIV0546 (assembly GCF_051712785.1). NCBI lineage: Bacteria > Bacillati > Bacillota > Bacilli > Lactobacillales > Enterococcaceae > Enterococcus > Enterococcus sp. DIV0546. The sequence continues at coordinate 807,808 of NZ_JBIOPO010000001.1, read as the reverse complement.
TACACTTAATGCTGGATGTCCAAATAAATTTGCTTGTTGTGTAAACGGTGTATATGTGAACGCCGTCAGCCATTGGTCATAAATCAATTGTTTTTGTTCTGCTGGTGACAATTGATCAATTTTTTCCATCTGTGCCGCATGTTCTGGTTTTAGTAACGGATTATCAATACTAGGTGCCGTGGCAGCCGTCGTTGGTGTTAATAAGATAGGATACTGTTGATAAAATTCGTCCATCGCTTGTGCTTGTAAAGCAATATCTGTCCAAGCCGCAGTTGTCTCTTCACTCGTTATATTTTTTCCTGTTTGAAAAAGCGCCCATGTTAACAGTTCTACATCATTTCGTTCAAGCGGTCTTTTCAATTTCTGCCGCGCCATAAAATCGGCAATTCCTGCTGAGCCAGCAGCTACAGTATAATAATTTTTCATTAGACGTTCCCCATCAACAGGGTGCTTCACTTCAACCAATGTGTACCCTTGGTCTTTTAAAAAAGCAACAGCTTCAGCGACCGCCTCTTTTGCTTCGGCACTTACAGGCGTTCCGGCAGGAGATTCTGTTGTATAAGCAATGGGTTGCGCTTGACTTAAATGTCCCGCAGGAAGATCTTTTTTGGTTAATAAGGTTTCAAATAATGCATTTGTATCCGCCACGGTTCGACTTAAACCAAAGTGAACAGTTTGACCTTTTGCACTATTAGAATTACCAATGATTACTCCTCTAGAAGGTTTCAAGCCTACGGTGCCTGTCCAAGAAGCAGGGATACGGATAGAGCCACCAGCATCACTTCCAGAGGCAATAGGAACAAATGCCGCGGCGATACTAGCACCCGCTCCGCCTGAAGAACCGCCTGAATAATGGTTAGGATTCCATGGATTGACGGAAACGCCATATAACTTTGAATCTGAAATATTCTTCCAACCTAATTCTGGATAATTCGTTTGACCAATGATTATGAATCCGGCATTTTGTAGTGCTTTGACAAAGGTCGATGTCCCACCAGCTACTTGATCTTGGAGAAAACCAAAACCGTTCGTGTTGCTTTCACCTTTCAAGGATTGTCCTAACCCTTTTAGTAAGAGCGGCACACCTAGAAATGGTTGACCTGTATCTTGTAAAGCTTTTGCTTCTGTCAAAGCCGCTTCTTCTCGTAAAGTAATGACCGCATTTAATGTAGGATTTTCACGTTTAGTGATGGCCAACGCAATTTTTACTAATTCTTCGCTCGTCACCTTTTTTTCTCTTACTAAAGTTGCTAACTCCAGTGCAGTTGCTTGTTTATAATCTGCTTCTGAAAAAACACTCTCTGCAGAAACAGCTTTTCCATCTGTATCACTATTTTGTATCTCATTTGTGGTTTCAGTAGTTACTGCAACCACATTTCCGCTACTGCTTTCGGCGATTGCCGAAGAGGATTCTTTTTCCTGCATCACCGTTTGGCTAGTAGTTTCAGATTCCAAGTTAGCTACAGTCTGACTGGTTTCTGTTGTTACTGATTCCGTCTCTGTTTGAACGGTTGTTTCTAGTATACTTTCTTGTGCCAACATTGGTACCCCTACCAGTGTTTGGCTAATTAATAAAATAATCCCTAACTTTTTGAACAAAATCGACTTCTTCATAAGTCACATCCTTTATCTATTAATACAGTCAAAAAATCTGTATTACTTATAGCATAAATGAAAGCGATTAAAAAGTAAAGTTCTCTTGAAAATTCCAATGTTCAACTTTTAGGCTAGGTTCTTTTTATATGCTAAAATAGAATAGAAACGGAGGTTTTTTAATGGAATGGATTGAAATTAAGCACGCAACACAAAATAATTTGAAGAATATCTCTGTCAATATCCCTAAAAAGCAACTAACTGTTGTTACTGGACTTTCGGGTTCAGGAAAGTCCTCCTTAGTATTTGACACATTAGCCGCTGAATCACGTCGTGAACTAAATGATACATTTAGTTCATTTGTTCAAAATTACTTACCCAAATATGGTCGTCCAGAAGTTGAAAAAATCGAGAATCTTCCTGTTGCAATTGTCATTGACCAGAAAAAAGTAGCAGGTAATTCTCGTTCGACAGTGGGAACGTACACAGATATTTATACGTTTTTACGTTTGCTGTTTTCACGAGCAGGTTCTCCATTTGTTGGTTATTCAGATACTTTTTCGTTTAATCATCCGGATGGAAAATGTCCAACATGCGATGGCTTAGGAAAGATTACCGAAATCAATCTTCATCAGCTAGTTGATTATGACAAATCATTAAACGAAGGGCCTATCGATTTCCCCACATTTACAGTTGGCAACTGGCGGTGGAAGCGTTATGCCCATAGTGGTCTATTTGATTTGGATAAAAAAATCAAGGACTATTCTCCTGAAGAGTTAGCATTATTTTTATATGCTCCACAACAAAAACTAGCTAATCCACCCAAAGAGTGGCCTCATACAGCTTTGTATGAAGGAATCGTCCCGCGCATGCAACGTAGCATATTGCATACAGACGAAGGTAAACGTCATCAAAAATACCTTAATCACTTTGTTACCGTAAAAAGATGTCCTGATTGTTTAGGAAGTAGAGTCAATGAACGTGTTCGTAGCTGCAAAATTAATCAGAAAAGTATTGCTGATGCTGTTGACATGCCACTCACTGAATTACATTCTTTTATTCGTTCGATGGACCTTTCCTTAATAAAAAATATTCAAGAAGAGCTACTTGTACGTCTAGAAGCATTAATTAATATCGGTCTCTCCTACCTCACATTAGGACGAGCAACTGAAACACTTTCTGGTGGTGAAGCACAGCGGATTAAAATTGCTAAGTATGTAAACAGCGCCTTAAACGATATTATGTATATTTTAGATGAACCAAGTGCTGGCTTACATCCAAAGGACATCGAACGAATCAGTCGTGCGTTGCTCAATTTAAAAAATAAAGGAAACACCGTGGTTCTCGTGGAACACAATCCACAATTAATTAGAGAAGCTGATTTTATCATCGATATAGGACCTTTCGCAGGCGAAAATGGTGGCCATGTCCAGTTTTCAGGAACGTATGAAGCATTTTTAGCCTCCAAAACCTTGACTAGTCAAGCGCTTCAAGAGCCGCTCCCTTTAAACGACCAACCAAGAAAAGCAAGGAAGTCTTTATCAATCGAACATGCGACACTGCATAATTTAAACAATCTATCTGTCGAAGTTCCGTTAGGAGTTTTGACTGTTATTTGTGGGGTCGCCGGTTCAGGTAAATCATCATTAGCGGAAGAAATTTATCAAAAAGCCCAAGCTGATAACCAAGAAATTATTCATCTTTCACAAAAAAGCATTACCGCAAATTTACGATCCACACCAATGACCTATCTCAATATTTTTGATAAGGTCCGCAAACTGTTTGCGGAAGAAAATCATGTTAGCCCAGCTTTATTTAGCTATAATTCCAAAGGCGCCTGTCCTACTTGCAAGGGGAAAGGAATAATTGTCTCCGATATGTCTTTTATGGAGGATGTTACTAGTGTTTGCGAAACCTGTCACGGAACGCGTTACAAAGAAGAGGTGCTTCATTATCTGTATAACGGAAAAAATATCGTTGAAGTACTAGCTTTAAGCGTTAAAGATGGCTATGATTTTTTCAAAGACCAGCCTTTTGCTCTTTCATTAAAAAATTTACTAGAAGTTGGCTTAAGCTACCTTAAACTCAATCAATCGCTCTCAACATTATCCGGTGGCGAATTGCAAAGGGTAAAATTAGCAGACACACTTCACCAAAAAAAAGCTATCTATTTAATGGATGAACCTACAGATGGCTTACACTTAATTGATATCCAACAAAGTCTTCAACTTTTCAATCGAATGGTAGAAGAAGGAAACAGCTTAATTTTATTAGAACATCACATTGACGTGATTAAAAGTGCTGACTGGTTGATTGAACTAGGTCCCGAAGGTGGAGAAAAAGGCGGACAGCTTCTTTTTACAGGAACACCAACAAATATGCTAAATTCCACTCATTCTATTACTAAAGGCTATCTATAAAATAAAAAGTACAAACGGTGCAAGCAACAAGCACCGTTTGTACTTTTTCTATTTCAACCCAACTTCCATCTTCACAGGTTGGTGATCTGTATATTTAAATTGTTCATCCTTTGTTTTCACGCTATGAACAGCCACATTATCAGAAACAATAAAACCATCAATTACATACACTTGGGATGTTTCATAAGAGCCAGTGTATGGCTTATTAAGCACCCGCACAGTCGGCTGTTGATCATCATAAGCAAGTGAAAAATGTTTAGGTAAGTCTGCTGGATCAATTTCTCCTGGTGCCCAACCAGCTTCCCCTAGGTCAGGATACCGATGACTGCCTTTGAAAACTTGATTAAAGTCACCTCCAGCAATTACATAGTTTCCTTTAGCGTATTCTTGGGATAATACGTCAGCTAACTTTTTGCTTTGAGCAATCTTCCCTTCCCCATTGTCATAGGCTTCCAAATGTAAGTTAAAAACCACTAATTCTTTGTCTGTGCCTTTAATTGGAAAGCGCGTTTCTAGAAGCGCTCGTTTTAAGTTACTAATGCTAACGGGCCAACGAAAGGGATTGGGTAAAGCAATGCGTTTGGCCTCTGTTATTTTTTCATTTGATAATGTTAATAAACCACTTTCTACTCGTCCAATCGGCGGCCAAGGAATGGGCACATAATCTACCTTAAAATTATAAGCAAATGCGCTGTTCAGCTGTAGCTGTTTTTGTAATTCTTCCTCTTGATTGACTTCATAAGAACGTTGCGAGCGACGATCGACTTCTTGGAATAAGTAAATCATCGCTGGTAATTCTTTCAAGGTTTCTTCAATGCCTGTTAAATTCTGTTGAACCATTGCCTTATTAACTGGTTGGACAGTTTTGCCACCGTCCATAAAAAAATCTTCTGTTTGTCCTAGGCCAGCATAGCCTATGTTATACGTGACTAAAGAAATGGATTGCTTTTTTTCGATGGTTTGCTCTGAAAATTGTTTATTTATAGCAACTGGTTCAACCGCTCGTGGTCGAAACTCTCGGAAGGTTAAATATCCTATCAAAATTAAAGCTATGCTTAGAAGAAGGACCATCAAGCTACCGAGATATTTAAAAAACTTTTTCATTGATTCCGATGTTCCTTTCACATTATGTCAAACCAAAAGTAGCAATTATCTTCGTTGCTACTTCTTCTGGTGTCATGTTTGAATTATTTATTTTCGTTATTTTTACATTTGGAAATGTACTTTCTAGTTCACCTTCGTGGCTTACTAATCGATGTTCTTTAAAGGTATTGAGTAATTCTTTTCGAGAAAAATCGACATCGCGTTTTGAAGGTTTTGCCTCTAGCCGCTCTGGATGAACATTTCGTTCTAGGCGGATTGATGTTGAAGAGACGAGTTCGACGAAATAAACGGCCTCATGTTTATTAAGAAAAATTTCTGATATTTCTTCTAAAAATTGAAAATCCTGTTCTTGATCAAAAGCAATCACCACTGTAAAAATAATGTTTTTTGTTGTATTTGTGGCTGGATTTTCTACAAAGGCATGAAAAAGTTCCTTTCTAACGGAATCAGACAATTGAAATGCACGTTCCGTATACCCAAGATAGTTTGCAAATAAGTCAATGGTTTGATGATTAAATAGTAATTTAGCATCTAACTGCTTTTCTAAAGCCTTGCCAACGGTCATTTTCCCGACAGCTTGGGCACCAATTAAAACGATTAAAGACATCAACTTTCCCTCCTCTAGTCTAATTTTTAGGTGGCTATCTTCTACTATATCACACTATATTACAACACCTTACAAAACTGTTCGGAAAATTTTCTGTTTTTTATTACAAAAAAAAGACAAAAGACTCTATAATGAGAGAGGACTCGATTGATTATAGATGAGATAGGTGACGGAGAATGGCAATAGAAAAATATTTTCAAACAATAGATGGCAGTCAAATTTTTTATCAAATTTTTGGCAAAGAAACAAATTACCCCCTTGTGTTACTTCATGGTAATGGCAATGATCATACTTTTTTTAATTATCAAATTTCTTATTTCTCCAAGGAGTATCAAGTTATTGCGGTGGATACCCGCGGACATGGACGTTCCACCAATACACAAAGTCAATTAACTTTTCCGCTTTTGGCAGAAGATTTAGCTGGTATTATACAACAAGAACACTTAACAAAAATTAATTTATTGGGTTTTAGTGACGGAGCAAATATTGCCATGGTTTTTACCCATTTATATCCTGATTTCGTCAACAAACTCGTCTTGAATTCTGGAAATGTCACCATGTCTGGTCTGAAAAAATATGTAACGATTGCCACTTATTTTCAATATTGGTTTTGTCGTATTGGCGCCTTTTTTTCAAAAAAATTGCGCGCACGGCTCCCTATCGTGGCTCTGTTATTTGAAGATACTGGACTGACAAAACAAGATTTAGAACACATCCCCTGTCCTACTCTTGTTATTACTGGCAGTCGAGATTTAATTGCGCTTTCCCATTCACGGGCGATTGCTGATGCCATTCCTGCTGGCAAATTGGTCTTGGTAAATAAACAAGGTCATTTATTTGCCAAAAACTCACCAGATATTTTTAATAAAACAATCGAAAAATTCTTAAAGGAAATGAAGGTGTCTAAATGAAACAAATTATTCATTGGATCAAAACGCATACAGGATTACTAAAAACACTGTTTGTTATTGCGGTCTCAATTATTGTTGTTGCCCAACTTTTATCAATTGGTAAAACGATCTCATTTGAACAGTTAAAACAGATTTTTGATGAGATTCCGCTATGGAAATTGTTATTGATGATGGTTATCGGTTTAGTTTCCGTTACTCCGATGCTAAATTATGACTTAACATTAAATCGCATTTTAAACTTGAAAGTCTCAAAACGGGAACTCCTTGAATCTAGCTGGATTGTCAATACAATCAATAATATTGGTGGATTCGGTGGTTTGGTCAGCATGGGACTTCGTTCTGAATTTTATGGAAATAAAACAGAGGAAAAGAAAATTTTACCTGCGTTAACCCATATTTTACTTTTTGTGTTATCCGGTCTATCTATTTATAGTATTCTTTGCTTTTTCCTTGTTCAGTTTGATCCAAAGATGGCTTATTTACAGCAATATTGGATTTGGTTATTAGGTGGCGGTCTTTATTTCCCATTACTTTATCTTATTTTACATTTCCAAAAAAATAGTTCCTTTGGTAACCTCGATGCAAAAAATCGCTTATCTTTAGTTGTTTCTTCGTTTTTAGAATGGACAGGTGTTTTAATTACCTTTATCAGTATTGGTTACTTATTAGATGTACCGATTCCTTTAATTGATATTGTTCCTTTATATGTAGCAGCTTCGATTATTGGGATTGCTTCGATGATTCCAGGGGCTTTAGGTAGTTTTGATGTCATGATGATTTTAGGACTAAGCAACTTAGGTGTTGATCGTGAAATTATTGTTTTGTGGTTATTGCTCTATCGTTTATTCTATTATATTATTCCTTTCTTAATTGGCTGTTTGTTCTTTACAAAACACTTAAGCCAAAAGTTGGATACTCACTATCGTCAATTGCTAAAACAAATTACTTTGGAAATTGCCCACAAGCTGGAAGTGGTTTTACTTTATTTTTCAGGAATTATGATGGTGCTCCTAGCCACTATTCCAGAAGCCTTCACTCAAGTGCATTGGTTAAGAGATATTAACCCCTTCCGTTCACATATTATTATTCAAATTCCGAGTATTGTTTTAGGCTTTGCATTATTAATTATGGGACGTGGGATTGCTGATCGTGTTAAAAGGGCCTATTATCCAACGATTATTTTATTAATTGGTGCTATCTTGTATTCATTTGTTGTTGACTTTAGTATGTTTTCCATTTTCTATTTAGCTATTTTATTATTTATCGTTATTTTTTCAAAATCAGAATTGTACCGTGAACAACTGGTTTACTCTTGGGAGTGGATGACGATTGATGGGTTTATCTTTGGCTTATTGACTTTGTTATACCTGGTAATTGGTGTTTATAATTTACCGAACTTCCCACACCATCGTCATCATTTTGTGGAATTTTTCTTGTTCCCTTCCGAACGGATCTGGTTGTCAGGATTTATCGCTATCCTCTTAGTTATGAGTTTTAACTTTCTATTTGTTCGCTACCTCCAAGGGAAAAAACACCAAGTTGGTGAGTTTCCAGAAGATAGTATCTTGCATAATATCTTAACAACTTATGGCGGGAATATTGACAGTGAACTTGTCTTTCTTCATGATAAACAGGTTTTCTTATATCCCAAAGAAGAACCGACTGTCTTTTTACAATTCAACACCATTAATAATAAATGCGTTGTGATGGGCAACCCTTCTGGGAACAAAGAAGATTTTCCTGCGGCGATCGATGCATTCCTTAAAGAAACAGATCGTTTCGGCTATGTACCCGTCTTTTACGAAACCAATGAGGACAGCGTGATGTTACTACACGAATACGGCTACGAATTTATCAAAATGGGCGAAGAGGCCTTAGTTAATCTAGAAACATTTACGATGTCTGGGAAAAAATTCAAAGGTACCCGCGCAGTGTTTAATAAAATTACCAAAGCCGGCTATTCATTTGACGTACTCCAACCTCCTTTTAGTGCCGAACAAATGCACGAATTAAAAGCTATTTCGGATAGTTGGTTAGACAATCGAAAAGAAAAAGGCTTTTCACTAGGATTTTTCGATGAAGCGTATCTTCAAAGAAACCCAATTGCTGTTGTCCGAAATGCTGAAGGAGAAATGGTCTCTTTCGCTAATATCATTCCTAGTTACACAAATGAAGTTGGTACCATCGACTTGATGCGTCACCATAAAGAAAAAGCCCCTTCTGGAAGTATGGATTTCTTATTTATTCATTTATTTGAATATATGAAAACAGAAAATATTCATTATTTCAATTTAGGGATGGCTCCGTTAGCCAACGTTGGTCAATCAAGAAAAAGTTTTATTCAAGAACGGATTGCTGCGTTAATTTATGAATTTGGTTCAGAAATTTACTCCTTCCAAGGATTACGCGAATACAAGGAAAAATTTGCTAGCAAATGGCAACCCCGCTATACACTTTATTCTAAAAGCAGCTGGATTGTCTACGTGATGATCGCTTTACTCATTGTCGATCAAAAAAATATTGACTAACAAAAAGAAGCCCAATTAAGTATAAAAAACTTGGCAACTCCACTGAAATTTAGTGAGGTTGCCAAGTTTTTTTTTAATTTCTTTCATCTAGTTTTTCTTTAATTAAAAAGGCTGTTTCTTCGACAGATTTTGCGGTTACATCAATCACTGGGATGCCATACTTCGCAAAAATTTCTTCAGCATAAGCTAATTCTTGTTCAATCCGTTCAACATTGGTATAACTGGTCTCATTACCTAAACCTAAGGAAGCCAACCGACTGCTACGAATCTGACCTAATGTTTCTGGCGAACAAACTAAACCAATCATTTTTTGTGGATCCATTTCTTCCAAAATTGGCGGCAATGGAACTTCTGGAATTAATGGTAAGTTAGAAACGCGGTAGCCTTGATTTGCTAAATACATACTGACTGGCGTTTTTGAGGTCCGTGAAACGCCTAACAACAATATATCAGAATCAAGAAACCCTTGAGGATTTTTGCCATCATCATATTTTACAGCAAATTCAATCGCTGAGATTTTATCAAAGTAAGCACGATCTAGTTGGTGGCGTCGTCCAGGCTCTTCAATAGGATCTACTCCGGCTTTCGCTTGAATTAATTCAAAAAATGGCGCCATTAAATCTAAATATAACAACCCTGTTCGTTCACTAAATTCTTTCGCCGCTGTGATTAGTTGTTTACTGACTAATGTACTGACAACTAAGGCTTTATCTTTTAAGGCATCTTTTAAAATCTCTAATAATTCTTCTTCTGTTGTGACAAAAGAAAAATTGTATCGATTAAGAAAAGAAATATCTGGATATTGTGCGCTTGCTGCAGCTAACAATTTTTGTGATGTTTCTCCAAGTGAATCGGAAATAGTATAAACAATGATCTCTTTTTTCATAATTAAGCTCCCTTATCTATTTTGTGCGGCTTCTTTCGCTTGTTGCGTAATATAGGTTAAAATTTTCGTTTTCGTAATTTTTCCAATAACTTTTTTAGGATTTTCTTTTTCAACGACTGGCAAAGAATCCACTTCGTATTTTTGCAAAGTGTCAGCAGCTTCAAGAATAGTAAATTCTGGTGTGCAGGTTTTCACATGTGGCACTCTTGTCATACAAACAGCAACAGGTGTGCCATCAATATTTGTATTTAAAGAGGCCCGTAATAAATCTTTTCGTGACAAAACCCCTAATAATTCTTTTGCTTCATCCATGACATAAAGAGAACCGACATCATACATAAACAAGTTGGTAATCGCATCTCGAATTGAGGTTTCTTGGGCAACCATCAATGGTGGACTCATGATCTCCTGAACTTTTGTTTGAAAAACATCAAAAAAGAAAAAAGCCTCCATATTATCACTTTCGTAAGTATAACCAACTTTCGGACTTGCTTTTAAAATTCCTGAAAGTGTTAAAAAAGACAAATCAGAACGCAATGTCGCACGTGAAACGGCTAGTATGTCCGAAATGCGTTCACCACTAACTGGCTGATGCTCTTTTACAACAGCGATAATTTGCTCTTGTCGTTTACTTAATTTCATCATTTCCTCCTCAATTCCTCTTAAACAAATTGTACATTCGCTTACAATTATACACATATTTATTGTTTTTTCAACATATTGATAAGAATTTTTTTCTATTGACAAACTTATTTCCGTCTATTATGATGTTTATTGAACATATAAGACACATATTAAACGGAGGTCACGCATGAAAAAGTTTATTTATTCTTTTAACGAAACACACAATGAAGGTAAAGAGACTCTTGGTGGTAAAGGGGCAAACTTGGCAGAAATGACACGCTTAGGTTTGCCGATTCCGCAAGGATTCACGATTACAACCCGTTGCTGTATGGACTATTTGGCAGATGCTACTTTCTTTGAAGAACACTTACAATCAGAAATTTTGAAAGCGGTTAAAAATCTAGAAACTGAAACAGGCAAATCTTTTACCGCGGACAATGAGATTCTCTTAGTTTCCGTTCGCAGCGGTGCTGCCTTCTCGATGCCTGGTATGATGGATACTATTTTAAATTTAGGTTTAAATGATCAACGTGTGAAAAAATTTGCGACCTTAACCTCTCCTGGTTTTGCTTTTGACTGTTATCGCCGACTTATTCAAATGTTTGGAGACGTCGTCTATCACATTCCCAAAGAATTATTTGACCAACAAAAAGAGCGCTTGGAACAAGAGCTAAACAAAAAAATCACCGCTTTTCAAGAAGAAGATCATTTTGCCTTGATTGTCCGCTACCAAGAAGTTTTTGAACAACATCAGGTGGTCTTCCCGCAAGACCCTGTCGCACAACTTTTTGAAGCAATCAAAGCTGTTTTTGATTCATGGAATAATCAACGTGCGGTGGTTTATCGAAACTTACATCATATTGCACATGATTTAGGTACAGCTGTCAACATTCAAGAAATGGTTTTCGGCAATCGTGGACTAGACAGTGGCACTGGCGTTGTTTTCACTAGAAATCCGGTCACAGGGGAAAATCAATTGTTTGGAGAGTTTCTTTTGAACGCACAAGGAGAAGATGTAGTGGCTGGTATTCGGACACCAGAACCTATTCGTCGTTTACGTTTGACTATGCCAAAAGTTTATCAAGATTTTCGCCATTACGCAGAACTTTTAGAATATCATTATCGTGACATGCAAGATATTGAATTTACCATTGAAAATGAAAAATTATATATTTTACAAACAAGAAACGGGAAACGAACCGCCGCAGCTACGGTTAAAATTGCTTTAGACTTAGCCAAAGAAAATCGTATTACTAAACAAGAAGCACTGTTGCGTGTGACACCTGATACGATTGATCAATTAATTCATCCCGTGTTTGATCAAGAGAAACGACAACACATGGAACGCTTAGCTATGGGACTTCCTGCTAGTCCTGGTGCAGCAAGTGGCCAAATTGTTTTTACAGCAGAAAAAGCCAAAGAACTAACCAATCTAGGAAAGAAAGTCATTCTTGTTCGTCAAGAAACTTCACCAGAAGATATTGAAGGCATGGTTGTAAGCGAAGCAATTGTGACCAGTCGTGGCGGAATGACTTCTCATGCCGCTGTGGTTGCACGAGGAATGGGAACTTGCTGTGTGACTGGTTGTGAAAGTTTAACCGTTAATGAAGAAACCAAGCAACTACACTGCGGGCCACAAGTCATCTTAGAAGGAACAATCATTTCCGTCGATGGCTCAACGGGGGAAATTTATCTTGGCGAAATTCCTACAATTTCTGCTGATAATAACGATGACCTTCAAGAGCTCTTGTCTTGGGCAGATGCGTATGCTGATTTAACTGTTCGTGCCAATGCAGAAACTACACAAGATTTAGAGACTGCTATCCGTTTTGGCGCAGCGGGGATTGGTTTAGCGCGAACAGAGCATATGTTTTTCGGTGAAGAGCGTGTCTTGGAAATGCGTCGCCTGATTTTAGCAGAGTCTGAAAAGGAAGCAACCTATGCGTTGGAGCAACTTCTTCATTTTCAACAGGAAGACTTTTATCAAATGCTGAAAGTAGTTCAAGACAAGCCCATGGTGGTCCGCTTGTTAGATCCGCCGATGCATGAGTTTTTACCTCATGAAAAGAATGATATTCAATTATTGGCGAAGCAACTACAACGGTTCCCAGTGACCATCGCCAAACAAATTGAACGGTTACAAGAAACCAATCCAATGTTGGGCCATCGTGGTTGTCGCTTAGGTGTGACCCAACCACAAATATACAAAATGCAAGTTACAGCCTTATTTACTAGTGCCATTCGATTAGTCAAAGAAGGAATTACTGTTTATCCAGAAGTGATGATTCCTCTAATCGCCGAAAAAGAAGAACTTCTCTATCTCAAACGCATTTTAAAAGAAACGATTGACGGTCTCTTTGAAGAACATAAAATGACTCCTTTCCCTTACGAAATCGGGACAATGATTGAACTACCTAGAGCTTGTCTGATTGCGGATCAGTTAGCAGAAGAAGCAGACTTTTTCAGCTTTGGAACAAATGATTTAACACAAATGACCTATGGTTTTTCTCGTGATGATATCGGTAAATTCATTAATACGTATCGGGAAAAGAAAATCATTACCCAAGATCCGTTTCAATCACTAGATCAAACAGGTGTTGGTCAACTGATTCAATTAGCTGTAGAGAAAGCGCGTCGCACTAAACCAAACATGAGTATTGGCGTATGTGGAGAAGTCGGTGGTGATCCGCAATCCATCACATTTTTCCAAACACTTGGCCTAAACTACATCTCTTGCTCACCTTATCGGGTACCTATTGCGAAACTCGCAGCTGCCCAAGCCAAAATTTTAACCGAACCGGCTGTGACTGAAGAACAAATGGTCCTTCTTTAATTTAACGTGTGTAACAAATGATTCATCCTTACAAGATAAAAAGTGCTAGGAACATCAGTCGAAACGGCTGATGTTCCTAGCACTAAATTTTAAGATCAATGATTGCACTCTGGTTATTTTCTTATAAACGCAGCATCTTTTATCAAGGGGTCTGTTACATCTGATACATATCTTTCTACTTTCATATGCAAATCATATTTTTCTCTAAGTTCCGTAATACGGGTCATCATTGGAGAAGCGTGGTGTTTGTCTAATGCTTCCTGATCTGTCCAACTATCAATCAGCAGAACTGTTTCTTCATCGTCCATTGGAAAAAAGTATTCATAGCGACTATTCCCTTTTTCTGCACGAATTGCCTCTACAATTCCGCTGGCAATCATTTCTTTGGCAAATTCTCTTGCACCCCCATTTGTCCCACTATAATAAATATTTATAGTAATCGCCATCTGTCTTCCCCCCTAAATTTACTTGCCTTTTTACGTTCCCGACTGGAATTGAACCAGCGACCTACCGCTTAGGAGGCGGTTGCTCTATCCTACTGAGCTACGAGAACAATCTGTTTTAATTTTAGAAGTCTTCACTACATCTGTCAATAGACAAAAAGAAAGTATCCTGCATAAACAATTATGCGAGATACTTTCTTTCAGTGAAACACGTCGTTCTTTTATCTATTATTTTTTTTGCCGCCGATCAAGAATCATTTTTCCTAAATAATAAAGTCCTGTCGCAATAGCTATATATTGCCCAATTTTATTATTGCGTGCAACTTTTTCTTGTTTCGTTTTCGCCATTGTCCCCATCACCTTTCTAAAATAATTCTTTTTACATTTTTATTATAGTAGGTTCTGTCATTTTTTGCGAATAAACACACTTTTAAAAATAATCTTCTAAAATTGGCATACCTTTGACTAAACGTTGGCCTAAACGTTGAACTGTCGTTGCGTCTCCTTGCAAGCGTTCATAAAAAGATAACGTCTCTGCTGAACGATAGCCCAAGAATAATTGCGTCCACGTTTGGATATCTGCTTTCAAAGCAGCAGTCCCTTCCTTTTCCACAGCACCTTTAGTCACTGTCGCTTTTCCTTGTTCGTCAATTGTGATTGTCCAAATACCTTCATTCCATGGCCCATAGGAATCTTCAATCTCTAAAGAATACGTTTCTTTTTCTCCTGATTGAAATGGATACTTTTCCAGAAATGTTTGTAACTCAACAATTCGTGCCATCATGTAAGGTAAAATTTTTACAGAAGCTGCTGGCGTTGGCATTAAATCATTTAAATCTTTTCCAGCAAAACCATTAATCCAATGGAACGATTGAACGGAACCACTATGTGAGCCAATAAACCCAGCTAAAGCTTTAAAAGCTGTATTAGTTAAATAGTTCCATTCTACGATTTCAAAGGTGCCAGCAGCTATCCGATAAATCACATAGCCTTCTGCTTTCCCTTCTGACGAATAATATATCGCTTGATTATTTGGTTTACTGGCACGATTCAGCGTATAATCCAGCCACCAAGTTTCACGGATCACACCACCAGAGTGCGCTCTTTGATTTTCAAGGTATACGTCTTTAATGACCTCTTTACCGTCAGCCCAAGAAACTCGTTTAATGGTACCTGGAACTCGTTTAACACGTGGCCAATCTTCCGTTTTAATTGTATACTCCGCTTGTTCAAATGTTTGTTCATAGCCATATTGACGATAAAATGGATATGAAAACGGTGCTAAGTAAGAAAGGGCAACCTTTTGTTTCGCTAAATCAGCCAACATTTCTTTCATAATAGCAGAGATGCCGCCTTCACCACGATATTCTGGATAAGAAGCCACATAGCCAATTCCAGCCATGGGATAGCGGACACCATGGAAATTCACTTGAAAAGGTGTCGCCATCACTTGACTTGTTAATTGCTCATCAATTAGGAAGCCATAGCTTTGCGTATGTGACAACAATTTTTCAAAACGTTCTTGGCGTTCCGCCGTGGGTTCCTGATTAAAAGCATAGATGACAAGATCAAACATCTCTTTCATTTCTTCTTTGCCCATTTTTTTGACTCTTTTAGTTGTCATTTTCTTTCCTCCTCGCACATTGTATCAATTCATTTTATCACAGAAACGGTTCTCTTTCTAAAAGCCGTTATTTGCTGTCATTTCTTTGAACCAACGACCGCTTTTCTTAATGGTCCGTTTCGCATCATCATCTAAATCCACAGCGATGAAGCCGTAACGATTTTTATAGGCATTGAGCCAAGACCAGTTATCCATACACGTCCACATATGATATCCTTGAACGTTACTACCTTCTTGAATCGCTTGATGCACCCATTTCAAGTGATCCTGCACGAATTCAATCCGATAATCATCTTCAATGACTCCTTGTTCATTGACAAAGCGTTCTTCTCCTTCTACGCCCATGCCATTTTCTGAAATGTAGCAGCGAATGTTGCCATAATTTTCTTTTAAATTCATTAATGTATCATAAATACCTTTTTCGTAGATTTCCCAGCCACGGTAAGGATTCATTTTTTTGCCAGGCATATCGTAGACATCATAAAAATCTTCTGGAAGTAAGCCTTCTGGTCGTGTTTCAACAGGTGTTTCTTTTGCTTTGGCACGACGTGGTTGATAGTAGTTTACTCCTAATAAGTCCACAGTATTTTCAGCAATTATTGCTAAATCTTCTGGCGTTGTTTCTGGCAACAAGTCATTTGCTTTCGCCCAAGCAACCATATCTTCTGGAAAATGACCTTTAACAGCCGGGTCTAAAAACGAACGGTTAAAGAAACCATCGACAAATTTAGCCGCATTTACATCGGCTTCGTTGTGCTCATCACGAGGATAAGTCGGCGTTAAGTTTAAAATAATGCCAATTTCACCTGATAAGTTCATAGAGTGATAGACGGCAATCGCTTTGGCACTAGCTAAAGCTTCATGATAGAGTACTTGAATCCCTTCTTTTAGATTCACTTTATCAGGATAATGCCAGCCATAGAGATAACCACCTTCAACTGGTACAATTGGTTCATTGTGCGTAAACCATTTTTTCACGCGATCGCCAAACAATTCAAAACAGGTTTTGGCAAAGTCAACATACAAATCAACCACTTCACGGCTTTCCCAACCGCCTTTTTCTTGAAGTACCATCGGCATATCAAAATGATACAAGTTCATAAAGGGCTCAATCCCGTGTTCTAATAAATCATCAATGACTTGATTATAAAAATCAACTGCTGTTTGATTGACTTTTCCTGTTGTAGGATCTGGAATTAAACGGCTCCATTGAATGGATGTTCGAAAAGAGTTATGTCCCGTTTCTTTCATTAACTGAATATCTTCTTGGTATTTTTTATAAAATTGTGAGGTCTTATCTGGACCGACTTGTTGAAAAAATTTTTCTGGCGCTTCTTGATACCAAAAATCCCAAATATTTTGACCTTTACCATCACCTTCAAAAACGCCTTCTGTTTGAGGACCGCTGGCTGCAGAACCCCACCAAAAATTTTCTGGAAATTGATATTTCATGTTGTTTGCTCCTTTACGATTTAATCATTAAAAAAAGGATTGAACCCTCCGTAAGAGTCCGGACGATTCAATCCTTCGATTTTTTACTCAGCTGCTTCTGCGGCTGCTTCTTGTTTCAAGTATTGATCTGTTGCTACTTTTACGAAAGGCATGTAGATCAAAATAGAAATCAATAAGTTAACAGCTGCTAAAACTCCGCCGGCGATACTCTTCGTTGCTAAAAATCCGCCAATAATTGGTGGTGTTACCCAAGGTGGCATAAAGGTTGCAGCTGGTACTAAACCAGTTGCTGTCGCCACATACGCAACAGTTACAAGAACCATTGGGACTAAAATGAATGGGATAAACATGATTGGGTTTAAAACAATTGGTAAACCGAACATGACTGGTTCATTAATATTAAATAGTCCTGGTGCTAAACTTAAGTTTGTAATGACTTTGTATGGTTTGTTACGACGACCTACGATAAAGATAGCAATTAACAGACCTAATGTTGCTCCTGTTCCACCTAAGTTTACAAATGAATCAAAGAAAGGTTTGTTTACAATGTAAGGAATTGCTTTACCTGCTTCTAAAGCTTTAATGTTCGCATCAATCGCTGGTACGTTGATTGTTTGCATTAATGGGTCAACCATGTTGGCACCATGTAAACCAAAGAACCATAAGAATGGTGTAATGAAAGCTAACAATAATGCTGATGGGTAGCTGTTTGCAAGTCCCATAAATGGTTGTTGAACTGCTTCATAGAATGAAATAACGATATTGTCAATTCCTAAAGCAAATAGAATTGATGTAATTAAACTAAATAAACTGATTGTAATCATTGCTGGTAATAATGCCGCAAATGATTTTGCTACTGCTGGTGGTACACCATCAGGCATTTTGATAACTAATTTAGGATTGCCAGATAAACGTTGGAATAGTTCTCCTGAAATAAGTGCAATAATCAAAGCAATAAATAATCCAGTTGCGCCCATGCCTTCTAAGCCGCCAACTGCGAAGAATGAAGCTACAGAAACTGTACCGGCTGCAATGCCGTCTTTTCCATAAGATTTAACTAAATTGTGTGCTACTAAAAAGGCTACTAAAACGGCAAAGATTGCGAATGTACCGTTCCAAATGTTGCCACCAAAGCTTTTCCAAATTGGTGCATCGTTATACATCATTGGGAAAATTTTGTTTAAAAAGTCCTCATATCCTGGAATTGGAATATTATTAATTAATACCGCCAAAGCCCCTAAAATCATTAATGGCATCGTTACGACAAACGCGTCACGAATTGCTACCAAGTGCCGTTGCGCTGCGATTACTGACGCTTTCGGCATAAAGTGTTTCTCCATCCATTGAACAAATCCGTCCATTGTTATTCCTCCTAATTAACGCTTTCTCAAGCGCGTTTTTCTTATAAGACGTATTGACAACGAGATTACTCGTTATCAATACGGCGATAAAGATCGATAATTTCTTTTGCTAAATCTGTAAATGCAATCGCAGTCATTAAATGATCTTGACTGTGCACTGTTAACAATGTTACTTGCATGTTATTGCCTTTTGCTTCTTCTGTTAACATTCCTGTTTGCGAATGATGTGCATGTACAAGTGATTCTTCTGCATCTGCAATTTTTTTGTCTGCTAATTCAAAATCCCCCGATTTTGCTGCGGCAATCGCTTCCATTGCATCGCTTTTAGCATTTCCGCCATACATGATTAAACCCATGATTGCTTCTAAGTTCTGTTGTCCGTCCATTACCTCTACCCCATTTTCTGCTCTAGTTTGATGATCCCATTAATGAAATTGCTTGATCTAAAACTTTTTCGCCATTCATCATGCCATAGTCCGC
Organism: Enterococcus sp. DIV0546; assembly: GCF_051712785.1. Classification (NCBI taxonomy): domain Bacteria; kingdom Bacillati; phylum Bacillota; class Bacilli; order Lactobacillales; family Enterococcaceae; genus Enterococcus; species Enterococcus sp. DIV0546. Next base: position 788,942 of record NZ_JBIOPO010000001.1, on the reverse strand, counting down.
CATGTTAATTACATCTAAAGGAATCCCTTTTGGTTGTAATTTTTGTTCAAATTGTCCTTTCATGAAACGAACTTGTGGGCCTAATAATAAAACATTTACCTCTTTATTTTCCAAGTTTGTATCTGCTTCAGAAGCCGATACTGCAAAGATGTCTGCTTCCATGCCACGATCTTCTGCTGCTTTTTGCATTTTTGTTACTAATAAACTTGTGCTCATTCCTGCGGAACAAACTAACATAATTGTTTTTTTGGCCATTTTCCTTCATCTCCTAAATTCTCTTTGTTTTGCTTTACACCTTTATATAAGCAAGAAGCGTGCCAAGTTTTAACACATTGAAAACCTTGATATGACAACGTTTTTCAACATAGAAAGCGTGTACACACTAAAAATAAAACGATTACACACAGCTTTTTTGTGTGCGTTTCCAAAATAATAGGGCAACAAAAGAAAGTGAGCGATAAGTCGAAACGACTCATCGCTCACTTTCTAAAGCTGAAGAGAATCAACTGGACAAAAGCCGCTTTTTCCCTTTAAGCAGTTTCCATCATTTTAAGCATTTTATAAAACTGTTTCTTTTTAAAATAACTTAAAAAGATACCTAATACTGCATCATTCAGTTTTTGTAACGCCCCATAAGAAACCATTGTTTCTGTATAACGCAGTTCACAGCTTTTTTCATCAATTGGCTGGAGCTCATACCGCACCGAGAAATCATTTTTAGTTGTGGATGTTCGAAATTGATAGGTCTTATTTTCTACAGCTTCTTCAATAACTATTTTCGCGCGACTATTTTTACTATATTCTTTGATATATTCAAACTTACGTAACTGCTTTCTTGTAAGAGTTTTGCCTGTTTGCTTACGGATATCAAAAATAACAGAATTCATTAATTGCGTGTAAAATTCATCTGCTGAAATAGTTAATGTTTTCGTAATTTCCATTACCGTTTCACCTCATCCTTTGTCGCCTCTTCTTCAGCAACTTTTTTTCCTTTAAAAAACAGGTAACCACCAAGTCCAATGAAAAAAATTCCCGTTGTCAGACTTAATAAATCATAGTTTAAGGAGCTGGGATTCAACGAATACAAAACAATCAAGAAGCCAATACTACATAAAAATAATCCATTTCTAATCATTTTCATCCATCCTATCTTTTTAGACTACCGTTGCTTGGAAGTATAAAACGCCACCCCAAGGTTGTTCCTTAATCAGCTGTTTTGCAACTTGTGCAGCAGTTTCAGGGTCTCCTTCAACTTCAAAAAATAACTTAATACCATTCTTTTCTTTAAAAGTAAATGTTTCATTTTCCCCTTGATATGCCTCTAATAAAGTAATAATTTCCTCTTGCTTCATTGCACTTGCAATCGAAATCATGCCGCTCGCTCCTTTCTATACAAGTAATTGCTGTTTTTATTGCCTATTGCTCACTTTCGCCTAATGCAGGATCCATTTTGTTAGCAGCGATAACAAACGGTGTCCAAATCAAGAAAGTGACTACCATACATACCAACGCTACGATTGGTGCGCGCCAGTCGGCACCTGTCGCTAAGAAAGATAATAGCAACGGCGGTGTCACCCATGCGACTTGTTGAGAAACTGGGGCGACTAGCCCAAGATACGTTGCAACCCAGCCAATTGTAGTAGCAACTAATGGCGCAATTACAAATGGAATAAACATAATTGGATTCAGAACAACTGGTAAACCAAACATAATCGGTTCATTGATATTAAAGATCCCAGGTCCTAATGATAATTTACCGACTGTTAAATAATCTGCTCGTTTGGAGAATAACAAGATTGCAATAATTAGGACGATTGTACCGCCTGAACCACCAAACCAAGCAAAAGCATCAAACGAACCACGGACCCACATGTAGGCTTTACCGTCGTCAATAGCGGCTAAAACCGCAGCTGTTCCTGTTTTTCCTTCATAACCTTTTTGGAAAATATCAATATTGATTAATTGTGCTTGTCCCCAAATTCCTTCAAGAACTGGTGCCAAAACGTTTGGACCGTGAATACCAAAGAACCAGAAAATTTGAACAAAAACCGTTACGATTAACACAGCGCCTAGTCCTTGTGATAACCCAAGGAACGGTTCCGCGATATATTTTTGAATTAAGTCAATTAATAATTGACCGCCTGAAAGTTTTGACACCGTAAAGTTAATAATTGCTACGACATACAATGCGATTGTTGCTGGTAAAATTGCCGCAAACGCTTTTGAAACTGCTGGTGGAACAGAATCAGGCATTTTTATTGTTAAATCCGCTTGCATTAATTTACAAAAAATAATGGTTGATAAAGCGCCCATAATCATCACTGTAAAGAAAGCGTTACCATTTAAATGATTGAGATTTAACCAACCCCATGGATTGACAGTCAATTGATTATTAGCAATTGACGCACCAATTTCTGCCCCATTAATTGCGTTGGCAATCTTTTCTGGCACTTTTACAGCTAATTCAGCTGTGTTATTTGGTGCAAAAGCAACACCTGAAATTAAGGTAGCTAAACTCACAATCCCACCAGCTAGCTCATTCACATTGTATGCTTTCGCTAAGTTATAGCCCCAAGAAAAAGCGAAAATCAAACCAGCGATAGCCAATGTACCATTCCAAACAAAACCATTAATCCCAATGATGACATTCAATACTGCAAAAATACCTTTGTCTGCTTCCAAACTTGCCGCATAAGTTGAGACAAACTCTTGGGGAAGATCTCGAATAATTGCGTTAATCATTACGGCGACTGATCCAGCCATTGTCGCAGGTAATGTACCAATAAAAGCATCCCTTAGTGCCACCAGATGTTTCTGTGCACCAATTTTTGCGGCAGTTGGTAAGATATATTTTTCCATCCATGCCATTAATCCGTTCATTTTTATTCCTCCTGTATCCATTTATATTTATTAAAAAGGCAGTAGCCTCATTAAACGAATGAATCGAGCGTACAAAATAAAACCTTTGGTAACATGCACTATCCTTATTTGCTATTCACTTTTCTTAAACCTTTTAATTCCTTATCCCATTAATGAGATTGCTTGATCTAAAACTTTTTCGCCATTCATCATGCCATAGTCTGCCATGTTAATTACGTCTAAAGGAATCCTTTTGGCTGTAATTTTTGTTCAAATTGCCCTTTCATGAAACGAACTTGTGGACCTAAAAGTAAAACATTCACCTCTTTATTTTCCAAGTTTGTATCTGCTTCAGAAGCCGATACTGCAAAGATGTCTGCTTCCATACCACGATCTTCCGCTGCTTTTTGCATTTTTGTTACTAATAAACTCGTGCTCATTCCTGCGGAACAAACTAACATAATTGTTTTTTTTGCCATTTTTTCTTCATCCCCTTAAAAGTTATGACGTTATACACTTTATTTATAGCAATAATTGTGCCAAGTTTTTTCTTCATTAAAATGCTGATATAACAGCTTTCATCATCAAAAAAAGCGTGCACACACTAAAAGAAAACGCTTACACACATGAAATTGTGTGTAATTTACAAAAAGAAAACATCAAGAAAAAAGAGAGCGTTTTCTCATTTCTTGATGTTTTTTATTTATTATTGTTTACTTTTAATTTCATTTTCTAAAAACATTTGGGTAACATGCGCAACTTCCGCTTCTGGAATCGTCACACGATACGCCCGTTCAATTAACATAAAATTCGTGCGTACGACATCGATTTCTAAACGATGTGTTTTAACATATTCCGCTAAGTTTGGAAAAGTTCTTGCTTCTTCTCCTTTAATTAAAGCATCTACCAGAAAAGCCAAATGAATCATGATTCCGGCATCCACCCCTGGTTCAACAATAATATGCATGTCTGTTTGTATTTGATGAACTGTTTTTTGTAACATGAGAATTAATTTTTGTAAGGAGTCCACAGAAGTAATGACGCCACTTAGTGAATGAACAATTGTATCAATCGCCACTTCATCACTAGCAATCCGTTTCAGTACATTTAATTTTTCATCATCAAAAATATCATAGACGGAAAAGAAAGGAATATTTTGATATTCAACATCCACAGTGCCCGCAATGGCCTTAATTTCATATTCTTCCATCAAGTTGTCGATATGCTTTTTGAACGTTTCTCGTTCAATAAATTGCATTTGAATCAGTTCCACTTTTGTTTCATCAATAACTGGTAAGATTCGTTGGTATAGTTTTGCGGCAACCCCTTCTCCTGTAAAGCACGTCACGATTACTGCTTTTTTTACGTTTTGACGTTTTTGCAGACTAGAGCGAAATTGTTCTCTCACAACGCTTTCAAAAGAAAGTTGAATATTTTGGTAAATGTCCTCTAAACTTCGTCCCACGCTTGCCATTCGAATAGCTTCTAAGACAATCATTGTACTCGTCATTGTAATCGCCTTCGTTCGGATACCTGTTTCTTCAAACAACATATTTCCAAACGAATTTAATGAACCCATATCCGTCAGTAACAAAATCCCATTATTTAACGATTCTTTTTGCGTAATTACTTGGTTTCGTAATTGTTCATACATTGTTTGAACTTCCATCGTTAACGGCATATTCATCGCTGTTCCGATTGATGTTCCTAAAAGTTCTTGGGCGGTTTTCAACATACTTGAGGCAGTAGAATCCCCATGCATTAAGACGAACACACCAACATTATTTTCTGGAGTTCTTTCTTCTTTACCGACATTAATAGATAAAAACATACTAATAAAGCCAATTTCATCGAAAGGAATCTCTATGTTGTTCTCTTCTTCAATAATAGAAGATAAATCTAAGGCTACTTGAAATTCTTTTTTCATGTTTTTACGGACATTATTTAAATCAGGATGGACAATCACGTGACCTTCTTTGACACGTTCAATCGTACTTTGTAAATGAAGCGCAAAGGCAAAGCGTGCTGTTTCATTGTACGTGTGTTCCAAACGCTCTTCTGCGATATCATAAAGACGATTCGTTAAGTCCCAAATAGCTTCTGGTAATAACTCCTTATGTAAAGAATGTTGGGTTAATTCTTCGACATAATTTTTAAAATACGCATTCATATCTTTAGAAATCAATTCTTCTAAATCAACATTTTCTAAGTCTGCTTCGGACAAATCAGCGACTTTTTCTTCGATTTCATTGTAAACTTGCATGTCTCTAGCTGGATCTTGCGACCAAACAATTTTGTTGGTACCTGGCTGGAAAGATAAATAATTACTTTTACTATCGACAAATTGATCCAAGCGCTCAGGCACTTCTTTAATTTTTAATAATCCTTTTTGGACAGGTAACGACAAATCCCGTTTACGGATAACCAAGTGTTCTAAATTGTGCGTCCGATAATAAAGAAATGACTTAGCACAAACTAATTTTAAGTCCCGCTTCACCTGACCAATATTTCCTTCTGCATCGTATAACATGAACGCCAAAACTGCTTCGCGTTCGATATCAATTTGTTGGCCCAAACGTGTTGCCTCTTGCTGAATAAATAACGAAATGATGGCATAACGCTCATCTAGCGTCCGTGCATCTAAAGATGGTAATGTAATCGACATCGGAATCCGCCGATTAAAAGTGGTTAAAAAGTTTTCTGAGGATTCCGTTGTCGCACCAATAATTTGAACAGAGGCTTCATAGGTTTGACCACTTTCTCCTAATGGACGGTACACGCCTTTATCAATAAACGTAAAGAGCATTTCTTGACCTTCTGGCGGTAAGCGATGAATTTCATCTAAAAAGAGAATCCCGCCATCTGCTTTTGCCATTAAGCCTGGACTATCTTCATTCGCACCAGTATAGGCGCCTTTTTTTACGCCAAAGATATGACCAAATAATAATTGTGGGTTTTGTGCATAATCAGCACAATTAAAAGAGACAAAAGGGGCATCTTCATCTAAGGTTTTTGAATCAATGGCAAAACGGTACATACATTCAGCAAAAAGAGATTTCCCTGTTCCTGTTTTCCCAAAAATAATCGTATGCAAACCTCTTGGTGGATATAAAATAGCCGCCTTGGCCTGCTGAATACTCACTTTTAAAGAATCATTGGCACCTACTAATGTGTCAAAACTAACAGAGGTGGACTCATCTACATGGACTTGTTCTCCTTCATTGATTATTGGCACTGAATAGATAACAGGACGTCCAGTACTTCTAGTAATTTTCTTTTCTTTGAATAATTCATTTAAATAACGGCTGGCATTACTGCGATCAATCATTAACTGTTCTGCTACCGCTCCTGCCGTTAAGCCAGTTTCATTTTTTTGAAGTAACGCTAAGATTTCTTCCTTCCGAGATTTCATGGAATCCTCCTCGATACAACGTTCTGCTTGAAGCTCGTAAAGCGTTATTTCTTCGCTTTACGAGCTCCTTTGTTTTTCGTGTTTTTCTTTTTGTTTTTCTTCTTTTTGCGTGTTTCTTGTGGTTCTTTGACAACAGAATTTACTGTTTCTGGTTTTCTTTCTTTCGTACTCTTTTTTTCTGAATACGTATCTTTGGCTACATTCTTTTTTTCTAGTTCATCTTTGGCTTTTGGCTGCTCATGAAGTGCACCATCATATAAAAAGATTTCCTGATAAGGAATGGCCAATTGTTTCATCAAACGTTGATAATCCCTTTTGGTGCCATCGTTGATAAACGTAATCACTGCCCCTTGTGCACCCATCCGGCCAACGCGACCAGAACGATGAATATAGCTCTCTTCGGTTAAAGGAACATCTACGTTTACGACGTAAGGGACCCCTGTGAAATCTAAGCCCCGTGCCGCAATATCCGTGGTTAATAACAACTTCACTCGTTCTGCTTTAAATTGATCGATCGCCAATTTACGCAACTGTTTACTTTGATCTGAAGCCAGACCAATAGCTGGCACATTCTCATAAACTAATTTTTCTTCTGCTGCACCTAAATCAGCAACTTGATTGAAAAAGACCATGCTTCTGAATGCTTCTGTATGGGCCAAACGACGTAAGTAATCAGCTTTTTTTCTTGGTGCTAACCGAATAAAGTAGTGGGCGACTTGACCTGCTGAAGTATCTTCTTCCGTCACATCAATCACCTGTAATTTTTGGCTTAAAGATTGCGCTTGATTCACGACACGATCAGCAGTCGCTGAATAAAAAACAAGTTGGTATTCGGTTGGTGTGTGTGTCAAAATTTGCTTGGTTAAACTTAGCTCTTCCTCTTGGAAAAGTTGATCAACTTCATCCATTACGATTGTTTTTAACAACTGAGCTTTGACTTTTTTATTCTTCATTAACTCTAAAATTCGACCTGGTGTTCCGATTAACACTTCGGGACGTTTTTTTAACTTGTCAATCTGGCGTGAAACATTTGCCCCACCGATTAACGTTTGAACCGTTAATTGAAGTGGCTTAGCCCAAGTCCGAGCAACTTCAGCAATTTGCATAGCTAATTCTTGAGACGGAGCAATAATCAACAATTGATTTCCCTGTCCTTTTTCAACAGTTAAGAGTAAAGGCAGCATGTAAGCAAGTGTTTTTCCAGTTCCTGTCGGCGAAATTCCTAAAACATTTTCTCCTTCGCGAAGGGGCGTAAAACTTTTTTCTTGAATTGTTGATGGTTCGTTAAAGCCAGAAGCTTGCCACTGTTCTTGCCAAGCCTCTGGAAGTTGTTCTAAAAATCTCATATTGTTCCTTTCCTATCGCTTAATTCTTATTTATCAGCATCAAAAATAATGCCGGCACTATGACGTAAATCAGTGACTACTTTATTGACATTTCGAGCAAGCTCAACCCATTCTTCATACTTGGTGCCCCAATACTTATCTGTTGGGTTATTTAAAACTGCTGCAAAATCACGGGCTTCTTCAATCATTGGATTATCGGCTACTTGAATATCTAAGACATCACGTTCTTCATGTGCGCGATCATGGTACTCAGCCGAAGAAATAGCATTGACACTATCTAAAATCAAGGTCCCATTTTCAAAGTAAATTTCGGATGGCGCAAAAGAATCACTAATTTTCCCAGTGTTTAACGTCACGTCAAACTGATCATATCGTAAAATAATTGTTCCTAAGCCATCGACACCTGTCGCAATTTTACTAGCAAAATAATGGCTTTCGTTTGGTACGCCAAACCAGCCCAAGGCTGCATAAACTAAATAAACGCCTAAATCTGCTAAGGCTCCCCCAGAAAAATGAGGAGAAAAAATATTTGGCTCTTTGCCTTCTAATACTTGATCATAGCGAGAAGAATATTTCATATACGTAAAATTCGCACCTAAAATTTGGTTTTTTAATGGCAATAATTCAGCAATTTTTTGGAAACTTTGCTCATGAATATTACGGGCCGCTTCAAAGAAATACACACGATTTTTATTCGCTAATTCAATAATTTCTGCCATCTCATCAGGTGTTGAAAAAGCTGGTTTTTCAACAATTACATTTTTTTTCGCTAAAATTGCTTGTTTCGCTTGTTCAAAATGTAATGAATTTGGTGAGGCAATATAAACCGTATCCATATGTGCAATACCAAAAAACGTCTCTAAATCAATTGCATATTCCACATCCCCATAGCGAGAACCAAATTCTTGTGCCGTTGCTAGTTTCCGAGAATAAACAGCCGTTAAATCGTACGCACCCGTTTCTAAAGCTGCTGCAACAAATTGATGACTAATCCAATTGGTACCAATTACGCCTAAATGTATCATAATCAAAAACCTCCATTTTTTGTTTATTTACTCTCTTTATAATAGTAATCTCTCGTACAAAAGTCACGTAATTACCCTGCCTTAAAGCGCTAGGAGTTCTTCAAGTTATTTATTAGGATCATCAAATGCCTGTAATAAATCAAAGGTTACCTGTGACTTAAGTTCAATCGTTGCTGGTGTTACGTGGCAATTGTAAGCAAGGACTTGCACACCTTGATCAATTGCAGCACCCAGATTTTCAGCAAAGGCAGGTTGCATCTCTTGGTGAATCGTTGCTTGCTTAATTTCTTCAAATTGGACCACAAACAAAATGTAACAGCGGTAACCCGCTTTAGTTGCAGCCATTAGTTCAGTGACATGCTTCAAGCCACGAAGTGTTGGCGCGTCAGGAAAAGCACCGATGCCTTTATTTTCTAAAGTCATGCCTTTCACTTCGACAAAAGCTTGTTCGTCCGCATCCGTTTCCACTAGAAAATCAAATTTTGAATGTGCAAATCGTTGCTCACGTTTAACAGTTTGGATCGTACCAACTAAACCAGGAAGCACAATTTGACCATTTTTTAACGCTTCATTGACTAATGTATTCGGTACTTGGCTATCAATATTAATCCAAAAAGAACCTTTTTTTACTGCAATCAAATCGTAATCTGTTTTTCTTTTAGGCGATGGTTGATAACTAAGCGCCACAACAGCACCTGGTAAAAAAACTTCTTTCCCTCTGCCAGTATTTTTGACATGTGTGACCACTTCTTCATTTGTTTCCATTAAACGACAGTGTGCAATAAACCGATTGGGTCGTTCGATAAAATAAGCAAGTTGGACATTCGGGTACTTCATACACAGACTTCCTTTCTTACACACTATACCATAAAAAAACAAGGAAAAGTATAGACCAAAACCAACAATTTTACTATCTTGTGTCAATCATTAAATATTTGTCAATTCTCAGCGATTTAGTCGAATATTTTAGACAAGTTCTATATAATAAAGGTAACGAAGACGAATAAATGAAAATGAAGGTTAGGAGGAATTTCTTTGAAAAAACATTGGACTTTCTTGGTTGGTGCATCTTTACTTACTGGATTAGCAGGCTCTATCCTCTGGAAAAAAAATAAACAGCTCCCTGCCCCACAGGAGCTTCAACACAATTATACTGGGCATTGGTGGTTTGTAGACGTGAAAAAAGCCACGCAACACACCTTAGAAATCACCTCATCTTTCAATGTTTTCATTGATGGCAAACAAACGCATGCCTTGCTTGTTGAATTAACCCCTAAACGCTTAGTTATCTTAGACAAGTTAGGTTACCATTTAATCATTCAATGTGAAAATGGTGTCCCTGCGACGCTTTACGATGAAGCCGACGATGAAACCTACACACTAGAACGGGCCATTTACAATTAATAAATCACCCACGACACATAAAACGAAGTATGTGCGGTGGGTGATTTATTTTTTACATCCCTTGCAAAAGCATTCAGAAAGTTTTCTTACAACTTGAATATTATTAAATAGTCAAATGCGCCTTTTTCTGATAAACTTAGGATGATGTTTTTTTGAAAGGATGAGCCCCTATGACACCAAATCGCGAAGACTATTTAAAATTAATTTTTGAACTAGGTGGCGACGAAGTTAAAGTGAATAATAAACAAATTGTTTCTGGACTCGATGTTTCGGCAGCTTCGGTTAGTGAGATGATTTCAAAGTTAGTAAAAGAAGATTTGGTTGAGCATTCTCCTTATCAAGGGGTACAATTAACTGAAAAAGGCTTAAAAAAAGCGAGTACGTTAATTCGCAAACACCGAATCTGGGAAGTCTTTTTAGTAGAGCACTTAAATTACACTTGGAATGATGTGCACGAAGAGGCAGAAGTTTTAGAACATGTTACTTCACAGACGCTTGTGAACCGTTTAGCGGATTATTTAAATCATCCAGAATTTTGTCCACACGGTGGTGTTATTCCCGAAGATAATCAACCCATTCATGAGGAGAAACGCCAAACGTTAACAGACTACCCTGTTGGCACAAAAGTTCGGATTGCACGTGTCTTAGACGAAAAAGAATTACTGGATTATTTAGTTTCCATTGATTTAAATATTCAAGAAGAATATACGATTAAAGAAATTGCTGCATATGAAGGACCTATCACCATTTATAATGAAAACAAAGAATTATCCGTCAGCTTTAAAGCAGCAAACACAATTTTTGTTGAGCCGTTGATTAGAGAAAGTGAGGAAAACTAATGAATGAAAAAGTAGCATTATTTACTATTTTCGGGGGGACAGGTGATCTTGCCAAACGTAAATTGTATCCTTCCCTGTTCCGCTTATATAAAAAAGGATTATTAGCTGAGCGTTTTGCGGTGATTGGTACCGCACGTCGGGAATGGACAGACGAATACTATCGGGAAATCGTTCGTGAAACCATTCAAGACTTAAATCCCACGGCCGAAGAGGCGACTGAATTTTCTAGTCATTTCTATTACCAATCACATAATGTGAATGATACGGAACATTATAATACCTTAAAAGAATTATCTGATCGTCTAAATGAACAATACCACTTAGAAGGTAATCATGTTTACTATCTAGCTATGGCCCCTCAATTCTTTGGAACCATTGTTAATCACTTGAAATCACAACATATTATTTCGGAAGAAGGCTTTGATCGACTAATTATCGAAAAGCCATTTGGTTCTGATTATGAATCTGCCTACGAATTAAATGAAGAAATTCGTGCTGCATTTCCTGAACAAGATATTTTCCGAATTGACCATTACTTAGGCAAAGAAATGATCCAAAATATTTCAGCCATTCGTTTTGCCAATAATATTTTTGAATCACAATGGAACAATCGTTACATTGATAATGTCCAAATCACCTTCGCTGAAAGCTTAGGTGTCGAGGATCGTGGCGGCTATTATGACCACAGTGGCGCACTAAAAGATATGGTTCAAAATCATATTTTACAAGTCGTTGCATTGCTTTCTATGGAGCCTCCTGTTGCTTTTTCTGAAAAAGAAATTCGGACTGAAAAAGTAAAAGCTTTACGTGCCATCCGCCTTTATTCTGAAGAAGAAGCCCTTCAAAATTTCGTGCGTGGACAATACGGCGAAGGTCAGCTAGCTGATCAAACATTTGCAGCCTATCGTGATGAACCGAATGTGGCAGAAACTTCATCCACTGAAACTTTTGTTGCTGGTAAATTTTTAATTGATAATTTCCGTTGGTCTGGCGTCCCTTTCTATGTTCGCACAGGTAAACGATTAACTGAAAAAGGCACACGTATTAACATCGTCTTTAAACAAGTACCTATTAATGTCTTCAAAGATGATACGTGTGAAGAATGCGATAAAACCGATTTACCACCGAATGTTTTAACTATCTATATCCAACCAACTGAAGGATTTTCATTAACCTTAAATGGAAAAGAAATCGGTCAAGGGTTCAATACAACTCCAGTGAAACTTGATTTCCGTCAAAGTGCTGAAATGACTGAAAATAGTCCAGAAGCATATGAAAAACTTCTATTAGACTGCCTAAATGGCGATAGTACAAACTTCTCTCATTGGGACGAAGTTGCCCAATCTTGGCGCATTGTTGACATTATTCGACATGCTTGGGATAAAACAGACGTTTCTTTCCCTAATTATGCCGCTGGCACAATGGGCCCGCAAGCTGCCTTCGACTTATTAGAAAAAGATGGCTTTACTTGGGAATGGCAACCAGATAACTGGTACCGTGACCGCGGTCAACTTGATCAATAAATAAGCCAAAAAAGATCCGCTAGTTAACGACTAGCGGATCTTTTTTCTTGTTTATTCGAATCCTTCAGCAACCGCTTCTGGATAATTTTCTTCAACAATGTGTGCACAACGGCCACAAAGTGTTGGTAATTTTTCATCTGAGCCGACATCTTGACGAACGGAACGACAACGGTCACACGTTTCGCCTTCTGCTTTTTCAACTAAAATAGCCATGTCTTCAAATTGAACAGCTTCACTAGGTGCTACTTCTTTTGATACTTCAAAGTCGGAAACAATTAGTAATTGAGCAATATCTGCATCAACAGCTGTCATTAATTGACGAATTTGTTCATTTGGATAAACGGTCACTTTGGCTTCTAACGATTTACCGATTAATTTAGAATGACGAGCTTCTTCCAACGCTTTTAAGACATTGTCACGGAAATCCATAAAGGCTGCCCATGTATCCATCAATTCTTCTTCATTAGTAAACGTTTCGTAACCTGGGAATTCAGCTAATTGCACATACTCTTCTTCTTCTTGTAAGAAACTCCAAATTTCTTCCGCTGTATGTGGAATAATTGGTGTCAATAATTTTGTTAATGAAACCAATGTTTGATAGAAAACAGTCTGCATACAACGACGTTGATAATCGTTTTCAGCTTCAATATAAACGACATCTTTCGCAAAGTCTAAATAGAAAGAAGATAAATCTACAGTTAAGAAGTTCATAACTGTCCGATAAATATGCATGAAATTATATTTTTCATAACCATTTTCACGGATTTCTTGAATGACTTGATTTAAACGAACCGTCATGTATTTATCTACAGAACGTAAATCAGCATAAGCTACAGTATGCTCAGCTGGATTAAAATCACTCGTATTCGCTAACAAGAAACGCATAGTATTACGGATTTTCCGGTACACTTCAGATACTTGGTTTAAGATATCCATTGAGACACGCACATCGGCTTCCGCGTCAACACTACTTACCCACAAGCGTAAGATATCTGCCCCCATTTGGTTGATAACTTTTTCAGGTAAGATGGTATTGCCTAACGATTTACTCATCTTACGGCCTTCGCCATCGAGAACCATCCCTTGAGAAATGATTGATTTATAAGGCGCTACCCCATTGATAGCAACACTTGTTGTAATACTTGAGTTAAACCAACCACGATATTGGTCAGAACCTTCTAAATACATATCTGCTGGGAAAGTTAACTCTTCTCTTTCTCGTAAAACTCCTTCATGTGAAGAACCTGAGTCAAACCAAACGTCCATGATATCTGTTTCTTTGGTAAACTCGCCATTTGGTGAACCTGGATGTGTAAAGCCTGCTGGTAGTAACTCTTTTGCTTCACGCATAAACCAGATATTTGATCCATGTTCTGCAAATAAATTCGCTACATGTTCAATTGTTTCTGGCGTAATGATGGCTTCCCCGTTTTCAGCATAGAAGATCGGTAATGGCACACCCCACGCTCTTTGGCGAGAGATTACCCAATCACCACGGTCACGAATCATATTATACAAACGTGTTTTTCCCCAAGGAATTAGCCAGTCAACTTTCTCAACTTCATCTAAAATATCTTGACGGAATTTAGAGATTGAAGCAAACCATTGTGGCGTTGCACGGTAAATAACTGGTTTTTTGGTACGCCAGTCATGTGGATAACTATGCGTAAAGAAATCTAATTTTAATAACGCGCCTTTTTCTTCTAATAACTCAGTAATCATTGGATTCGCTTTGTCATAGAAAATTCCTTCAAAACCAGGTGCTTCATCTGTAAAGACCCCACGGCTGTCAACAGGAGAAATAACAGGTAAATCATATTTACGGCTAACGATATAGTCATCTTCACCATGCCCTGGTGCGGTATGAACTAAGCCAGTCCCGGCATCTAGCGTCACGTGGTCGCCTAGCATAACAAGTGATGTTCGATCATAGAATGGATGTTGAGCTGTCATACGATCTAATTTTTCACCAGAAAATTCTCGCAAGACTTCTACTTCTTCCCAACCAATCGCTTCTTTAACTGTTGTTAATAAATCTTTAGCAATTACAAATTTACGACCGTCTGCCTTCACTTCAACATACGTAAAATCAGGATTAACTGAAATACCTAAGTTGGCTGGTAATGTCCAAGGGGTTGTCGTCCAGATGACGAAGGCTGTCTCGTTATCTAAAAGACCTTTACCATCGGCCACATTAAAAGCTACGTAAATAGAAGGTGATTTTACATCTTTGTATTCAATTTCTGCTTCTGCTAAAGAAGATTCACTTGAAGGAGACCAATAAATTGGTTTTAAGCCTTTATAAATATAGCCTTTTTCTGCCATCTTACCAAAAACACGAATTTCTGCTGCTTCATACTCTGGATCTAACGTAATATATGGATGTTCCCAATCGCCTGACACACCTAAACGTTTAAAATCGTTACGTTGTTTATCGACTTGTGATAAGGCATACTCTTTACATTTTTCGCGATACTCAGCGACAGTCATTTCTTTACGTTTAACCCCTTTATTGGTTAACACTTGCTCAATTGGTAAACCATGGGTATCCCAACCAGGCACATAAGGAGAACGGAAACCAGACATTGATTTTGAACGAATAATAATATCTTTACTGATTTTATTCAAAGAATGTCCTAAATGAATATTTCCGTTTGCATATGGAGGGCCATCATGTAAAACAAAGGTTGGTTTTCCTTCGTTTAATTTTTGACGTTGTTCATATAAGCCTTTTTCTTCCCAGTCTTTTTGCCATTCTGCTTCACGGTTTGGCAAGTTCCCACGCATTGGAAAAGCTGTTTTTCCTAATTGCAATGTTTCTTTCATTTTCATATGCATTTGCCTCGCTTTCATTTTATCGATTTAATTGTGTTAGTTCATACTAAAGATGAACGATAGCTGATAAAAGTAGATAAAAAAAGAGTACTCCATCCCAAGGGACGAAGTACTCGTGTTACCACCCAAATTCAAAGTAGAGTTGCCCCTACTTTCTCTGAAATTGATAACGGTAATTATCCGGCAGTTCCTACTCAAGTGTTCAGAACTGCATCTAGGATAGAGGATCTGTTTAATGCCAGTGTCTGTCAAACTTTCACTATCATTGACTCGCTGCTAAGAATAAACATTAAACGTTCTGTTCTATCTATTTTGATTCTTCTTCAATTGTTTCTTCAGTGACTTCAATTACAGGCTTTTTTTCTACTACAGCATCTGTGTTCTCTTCAGAGTTTACAACAGTTTCATTTTCGTTGTCAAGGTCTTGTTCATCAAGAATTTCCTTAACTGCTGTATGTTTGTCTCCGACATAACTAGAAAAAGGCTTTAAAATCTCTTCCCACTCTTCACTCTTCACTTGCTCTAATTGAGTTTCAAGCATTAAGCTTAAGCGTTGATGGAAGACACGTGTTTTCTTCTTCAAGTCTTCTGTTTCCCCAGCTAATTGACGGGCACGTTCAATTGCTTCTGCTAAGATTTGTGTTGATTTCGCTTCAGCATCTGCAATCATTGCATTTGATTTACGTTCAGCTTCTACCAAGGTTTCTTTGGCTTGGTTATCTGCCGAAGTGATAATCATTTCTGATTCTTTATTGGCACTTGATTTCACTTTATCAGCGGTATCTTGTGCAACAATAATTGATTGGTTCAATGCATCTTTCAATTCATTGAAGTATTGTAATTTTTCTTCTGCGTGTTTTAATGATTTCTCAAGTTCACGATTTTTTTGTAATGCATCTTCATAATCACGTGTGACTTGATCTAAAAAGTCATCTACATCGTCTTGGTTATAGCCTCTCATTTTTGTTGAGAAGTCTTTGTTTTGAATATCTAATGGAGTTAATGCCATATTCCTTCACCTCTTTGGATTATTTTTGTAAAACCCCTTATGAACACATTCTCATACTAATCCTGAAATAGCAAATATCTTACTTTTTTTATTATACACAACTTCGTCTGAATGAACAGCCAAAATGGTTTTCTTAAACAAAAGTTCGAGATTATTTTCTCAATACCCCTAAGAGGACACGAAATTTTTCTTTCTTTGTTTTTCCTTCTAATTCTTGAATCTGAAGGCGCCCAAATCCTCGTATCGAAACAATATCTAATAAGTCTAAAGCAAAATCTGGTCGTGTCGTTTCTGTCCAATTGACTTTTACTTTACCAGATTCGATCAATTGTTTTGATCGCTGCCTTGAAATATTAAATACGGCGGAAATTACACTATCCAGCCGCAAAGAGCTCATAGTCGTTCGCTCTTCTTGCCAACCATCCTTCGGTATCAAAATTTGTGTATAATCCCGCTCTTCTAAGCGAACAGTAATTTTACCAATTTTGTCGACTTGGTTAACAACGAAGCCAGCTACTTCTTGTGCTATAAAAACCTGCCACTTATCACCATCGGAAATAATATCTCCAAAGGCTTCCCTACGAACCCCAACATTCATCAAGGTGCCTAAAATTTTCCCATGAGATAATGTCGCAAATTTAGATGGATAAATAATTTCAAATAATACAACACCAAAATCTGTCTCTTCTGGTATGTAATACGCTGGATAAATCAAGCAGCGTTTTCGTTCTGCTTGCTCATAACCACCATAAAAAGTAAACGATAAATCACTGTTTTGTCGAATCAACGTTTCCAAAATATACGCCTGTCTAGGATCAAGAAAGTCTGTCAAATAAGGCGCGTATTGCATCTCCACTTGCTCTAGCCAATCCCCGACAGTGTCAATAAAAGGATGTTCATCTTTGCGGAAATGTTGATACACATTTGCGTTCATAGATAAATCATCCTTTCTAAAAGTTATTAATAAACAATAGCTCGTAAAATGACTGCTAAGCCACCCGCTGCTAGGTTAAGGACAATAATCCCTACCATTACGTTAAATCCAACCATTCCAATCCTTAAATTCAAACGGTCAAACAAACTTAAGTATGGTTCACAAATTCTAGAGAGCAAACGCCCGAAAGCAGAATCATATGCTCCTGGAAACCATGAAAGTAGCGCGTAAATCACTAGTAATCCTGAATAGATTTGAACGCCTTTGTATAATAGAGTAATCAGTGTTGCGATAATAACACCTCCCTAAGGCTTAGAAATCAAAGAATTGTTTGTTGGCTAAAGATTGTGCTGTCGCACTATCAATTTCCATATTCGCTGGTGTGCATAAGAAGATTTCATTGCCAACGCGCTGAATATCTCCGTCTAAAGCATACACAGTACCAGTTAAGAAATCAACGATGCGTCGTGCTTGGTCTTCTTCTACTAATGTAAAATTAACTAGCACAGCTTCTTCAGCAAATAAATGTTTCGCAATGCTCATTGCTTCTGAATACACACGTGGTTCAATAATAGTAATTTTATGTGTTTTTGCATTGGCGGTGCTTTCTTGTGCTCGTCTTGTATTCGTAGTCGCTGATTGATTAGAACTACGCATAGAAACCACTTTTTTCTCTGTGTAAGCAGCTTGTTGTGTGTCTCTTTCTTGATGCGCTTCAGCAGAACGATAGCGTGCAGAAGGCTTTTCAACTACAGGCTCACTTTGTTGTGTATAAGCTGGCTGACTGTAACTTTCCTGTTGTTGAACAGGGCGTTGTGGTTTAGGCCGAGCTGCACGACGCGGTGGTTCATTAACTGCTTTGCGCTCTTCATATTCTTCGTAGTTATCATAATAATCATCTTCTTCGCCAGATAAGCCAAAAAAGCTCGATAACGCATCCTTGTTAAAAATTGACATAAATTCCTCTCCTTTACGCATCTCTGAATAACGCTGTTCCGATTCGTATAAAAGTTGCACCTTCTTCAACTGCGATTGGGAAATCGTTACTCATTCCCATGCTAAGTTCTGTACAAGGAGCAAAAGATAAATGTTTCTCATTTACGGTCATTTGCAGCTCTTTTAATTCTCTAAATGTTGCATGTAATACTTCTTCACTTGCCCCAAAAGGTGCCATAGTCATTAGACCGACGATTTGAATTTTGTCCAAATCAGCAAGTTCTTGAATGAAAGGTAAGACGTCTTCTTTACGAAAGCCGTGCTTGCTTTCTTCCCCAGTTATATTCACTTCAACAAAACAACGAATAACTTTCGTTGCTCTTTTTTGAATTTCTTTGGCTAGACTCAGACTATCTAATGCATGAAAATAATCTATCTCATTAATAATTAATTTTACCTTCCTACGTTGTAAATTACCAATTAAATGCCACTGAATATCATTAAATTTTTCCAATCCAGCTTTCTTTTCTAGTAACTTATCTACTCGGTTTTCAGCTAAATTCTGGACACCAAGCTGAACAAGCTCTGCTGCTTCCTCAATTCCTACTGATTTAGTGACGCCAATCATTGTCACATCAGCAACAGAGCGCTGTGAGCTTTTGCATGCTAGCTGAAGTTGATTATTAATATTTGTTAAGTTTTCAGCTATCATTTCTAATCGATGCTCCTTATCGTTTTCTGCGGAAAAATGGTGGCGTACTTAATTCGTCATCATTGTGATTTGGTTCTTCACGGTGGAATGTGTCAAATTCTTTTTTGTCTACTTGTTCTAATGAAGATTCATCAACTTTTGGACGTGTATTTTGTTCTCTGCGAATATCCCAATCGCCAAAAGCACTTGCTTCTTCTTGTGATTTTGGTTGATCCATTTCCACAGATTGAGTTGTTTGTTGCATTGATTGAACCGCTTGTCTTGTTTGACGGTGCGGTTTTCTATCCTTTTTTGATTCATCAATACCTGTAGCGATTACTGTTACACGAATTTCGTCGCCTAAATCTTCATTGATTGATGTACCTAGGATGATGTTCACATCACCTGAAGCAGCATTTGTAACGATATCTGAAGCATCTTGCGCTTCAAACAAGGTCATGTCTAAGCCACCAGTAATGTTTAATAAGACTTGTTCCGCACCATCGATTGATGTTTCTAACAATGGTGAAGAAATAGCTTTTTTCGTTGCTTCAATTACGCGTTCTTCGCCGCTCGCTACACCAATTCCCATTAAAGCTGTTCCTTGGTTTTCCATCACTGTTTTCACGTCAGCAAAGTCCAAGTTTACGTAACCTGGCGCAGTGATTAAATCTGAAATCCCTTGAACACCTTGACGTAATACATTATCAGCTTCTCTAAATGCTTCAAGCATTGGCGTTTTCTTATCAACAACTTCTAATAAGCGGTTGTTTGAGATAATTAATAGTGTATCAACGTTTTCTTTTAATAAAGCAATTCCTTCAGCGGCAAAACGACCACGTTTTGGACCTTCAAAACTAAATGGACGTGTTACTACACCAACTGTTAAAGCGCCTAATTCTTTAGCGATTTTTGCAACTACTGGGGCAGCACCTGTACCAGTTCCGCCACCCATACCAGCAGTAATGAAAATCATATCCGCGCCTTGTAATGATTCTGAAATCACTTGTTCACTTTCTTCTGCAGCTTTTTGGCCAACTTCAGGTTGTGAACCGGCACCTAAACCTCGAGTGTATTTAGGGCCTAATTGAATCACTGTTTCTGCTTTTGAATGTTTTAATGCTTGAACGTCTGTATTAGCTGTGATAAATTCCACGCCTTTAACGTTTTCTTCGATCATACGGTTTACAGCGTTTCCGCCGCCGCCACCTACACCGATAACTTTAATGACTGCACCGTTGTTAATGTTATTGTCTAATGAAAATTCCATGATATCGTATCCTCCTGTTTGTGTGATTAGTCGAAAATGTTCGAGAAGAAGTCTTTGATTTTGCCTGTCACTTTTTCACCAGACTCACGTTCGTTGAATTCTTCGTATTCTTCTTGAGGCTGTTCAGCATATGTGTCATAGCGAACTTCTTGTTGGACAGCGACTGATTGTGCTGGTTTCGATTTTTCACCAGGGATTGCATATTTGGCAATGTGATAAATATCGTTTAGTTGCGCTGAATATTCCACAATGCTAATGACATTAGCAAAGACTGGGTTACGTAAGCCCATGTGATTTGGTACGTATAGTTTTACGTTGGCTTCAAAAATTTCTTGCGCCAAATCGACAATACCTGGCATACTAGCGGCGCCACCAGTTAATACAACGCCTCCAGGTAATTCAAACGCATCAATTTCATCCAGAACTTCTTTTGATTTTCTCAAAATTTGTTCCACACGCGCTTCAATAATTTCTGAAAGGTAACGTTCGTCCACTCTTACAGGCTCTGACTTACCGATAACATCAACAGGAAACTCTTCGTTTGCTGAAGTTCTTTCTGGATAAGCATCCCCATAATTAATTTTTAAGGCTTCGGCGTTGTTAAAAGAAGTATTCAATACGATTGAGATATCTTTCGTGATGAACTCGCCGCCTTCTTGGTTAACATGAGTAAATTTCAATTGTTTGTCGTGGATAACAGATGTCGTTGTTTGACCGCCACCCATATCAATGACAATTGTTCCAAAGTCTTTTTCGCCATCTGTTAAAATTGTTTCTGTTAAAGCAAGCGGTGTAATCACTAATTCGTTAATTCCTAAGCCAGCTTTTTCAACACATTTACGGATGTTATGGATGATTGTTTTTGGTCCAGTATAGACAACGCCAAACATCTCCATGCGAACGCCAAGCATTCCACGTGGGTCTTTGATGCCTTCAAAGCCGTCGACGGTAAAGTCTTGCGGTAAGATTGCAACAATTTGACGTTCAGGAGGAGTTGAACGAACCAAAGCTGCAGATGCGACGTTGCGCACATCCTCATCTGTAATTTCTTTTGATTCACTGCTAACAGCTATCATTCCTTGACAGCTTTCTACTTCTAATAAATTCGCTGGTAATCCAACATTTACGCTTTTAATTTGAATGCCGGCTTTTTCTTCGGCTTGTCGAACGGCCCGTTGGATTGCTTGAACTGTTTGATCAATATCGACGACAATCCCTCGATTCAAACCGTCTGATTTTGCATTTCCAACGCCGATGATGTTCATTTGACCTTCAATATATTCAGCGACAACTACTTTGACAGAAGTTGTACCAATATCGAGGCCTACATACATTCCTGTTTTTGCCATGAACGGAATTCCTCCTCCTATTAATTCCAATATCTAAGCGGACAAAGGCGTCCGTTTAACTATCTCTTTTTTAGTATTATTCACTTCTTCCAATTTTACCATAAAAATGGGGGTTTTAGAAAGCAGATTATACGAATTTGTTCGTTAATTTTTGAAACATTTTTGTAAAAAACTTATTCTGCTTGTTGCACTTCTTGATTTTCTCCATTTGTCGGCGTACCATTATTCGCTTCATCCGTTGCTGCGCCTGCATTTGGGTCCACAACTTCTTGATTTTCAACCGCTGAATCTTCGGAAACTTCACTGCCCGTTTCTTCACTTTCTTTTTCATACGGATAAGAAAAAATGCCGACTTCCATATCAACGATTCCAGGTTTGTCCATTTGCTCGGCTACTTGTGAATAATAAGCCATTTTTTCACTTAAATCAGAAATATTAACAATCACTCGATTGCCATCATTCATATAGACATTAATCAAGTCTTTATTGGTTTTGGATGGTGCATATTTAATTTCTGAAATTCCTTGTTTAATTTCTTGAGGTAATTTGTTGTAAGAGGCCATTAATTCAGGGATTAATTTATCCTCTTTGAAATTTTCAAAAATTGGTTTGCCACTTTCAGCAGCTTTGGTGGTTTCCGCCAAAGTTTTACCATTCTCTAAAATCGGATGATAGCCGCCTTTAGTCGCAGCAAGAGCGACAATTTGATACTCTTGAATATCAATTTTAAATGAATTAATACCATTTAACTTAATGTTCGCCTTTTTTATAATTGGAAACTTTTTCTGAATATTTGCAGAAAAATAATTTCTATTTGAATACTGCTCCCATAAGCCACTACCCGTTTCAAGTTTTGACTGCTGAATAATCGCTTGACTCTCCACACTTTTGTTGCCTGAAACTGTTACTTCACTCAATCGACTAAGAGGCGAAACAAAATACAATGCCACTAAAATGGCTGTCCCTAAACAAGTTAAAATAAAGGCTAAACGCCTGTATAAGCGCTTGTTCCGTGTTTTCTTAACGTTCGGTAAACGATCTGCAAAATGCTCCTCTTCTTCCACTGTTTCTTGTGGAAGATGTTGTTGAGGCTCTTCTTGACTTTGTTCTTGTAAAGTGATGGTGACTTCTGCTTGTTCGTTTTCACCTTTTGAAGCAGCTTCTTCCGCTTGCTTCTTCAAATATTCTTGGTTTTGTTTTTGCCAAGGTGTCAGTTCAGGTTGAGACTCTTCCGATTTTTTTGGAGGTAATGGTTTTCTTTTTTTGAATATATCGTTCTCGTTACTAATCTTCCACACCTCCTATCTCAGACTAACGTTTTCACAACTTGATACAAACGATCACTTGCATCTGGGATGCCTTCCCCTTTGGACGCCGTTGCCATCTGTTGTCTTTTTTCATTGTTTAATAAAATATCATCAATTGCCGCAACTAAACGAGCGCCGGTCAATTCTGCATCTGGAATCATTTCAACAGCACCAACTTTTACTAAGCTTTGCGCGTTTTTCGTTTGATGATCATTCGTGACGTAAGGACTCGGAATTAAAATTGCTGGTAATCCTAATGCGGTGAACTCCGCAATTGAGGTTGCTCCTGCTCGTCCCACCATTAAATCGGTATTAGCCATCACTTCAACCATTTTATCAATATACGGTTGCACACTTATGTTTGTCAATTTCTTTTCAGAAAGCTTTAGACTTTCTTGAAGTTCCTGATAATATCTTTCTCCTGAAGCGTATAAAACTTGATACTCTCTCTCTTCAAACAAAGGAAAGGCCTGTTCAAACGCTTGATTGATTTTCAAGGCGCCACGACTTCCGCCAAATAAAACCACCGTTTTCTTTGCTGGATCCAAGCCAAACTCTGATAAAATAGCTGACTTTTCCACCGTTACGACTTCTTGTCCCCGCGGGTTCCCTGTTAAAATTGTTTTTTCTTTCGGGAAAAAACTAGCGACATCTGGAAAACAAATCGCAATTTTATCCACATAACGACTTAAAAATTTATTTGTCATTCCGGGGATACTATTTTGTTCATGAATAATTGTCGGTATTTTTAATTGGTGGGCCGCATAAACTACTGCACCAGAAACATAACCGCCTGTACCAATGACCACATCTGGTTGAAATTCACGAATAATTTTTTTTGCTTTATTAATGCTTGTTAAAAATAAATAAATTGTTTTAAAATTTTGAGGACTTAGCGAACGCTTAAATCCTTGAATTTTAATCGTTTTAAATGGAATTTTCGCCTTTGGCACAATTTGACTTTCTAGACCATTTTCTGTTCCCACATACAAGAATTCTGTTGCAGGTGCTTCTTTTTTGACGTGTTCGACGAAGGATAACGCAGGATAGATATGCCCACCTGTGCCACCACCAGTTACTAGTATCTTCATTTTCTCACATTTCACTTTCTTTTAATTGTTGAACAGCTTGCATAAAGGCTTCCCCGCGTACTTCAAAATTCGGGTATTGGTCCCAACTTGCGCAAGCAGGTGATAGTAAAATAGTATCATCTTTTTCCGAATAATCAAAGGCAATGGTAACCGCCGTTTGAACATTTTCAGCAAATAAAATTGTTTCAATGTTCGCTTTTTTAGCAGCTTCCGCCAATTTTTCTTTGGTTTCTCCAAACAAAACAATTGCTTTGAGTCCCAACAGGGCAGGAACCAATTCATCAAATGAGTTACCGCGATCCAAGCCACCCGCAAGTAAAAGTAGCTTTTGGTTGTCAAACCCACTTAACGCCATCTCTGTAGCTAAAATATTGGTTGCTTTTGAATCGTTATAAAAACGTCTTTGCTGAACTTCGCCAACAAATTGCGTTCGATGGGGAACGCCCGAAAAGTTTTTCAAAGTTTGTCTAATCTGAACATTCGATACATTTTTTAATTTAGCTACACAAATCGCTGCGAGTGCATTTTCAATATTGTGACTGCCAGGAATACCTAACTCATCGGCGGGCATAATATATTCTTCATTAAAATATAATTTCCCATCTAAAAGATAAGCCCCTTCTACTGCTTCTTTCGTTGAAAAAGGCAATACGTTGGCCGCTGTGGTTTTGGCTAACGTTTGAAGCTCTACTTGATTCCAATTTAAAATCAAGGTGTCCTCTGCGGTCATGTTTTTTTGAATGGCCCATTTTGCAGCAACATATTCTTTCCGCGAACCATGATAATCCAAGTGTGCTTCAAAAATATTTGTAATTACTGCAATTTGTGGGTGAAACGTCTCAATTCCCATTAACTGAAAACTAGAAAGTTCCATCACAAGATCATCCTTGGCCGTTGCTTCTTGAGCCACCGTACTCGCTGGAAAACCAATATTTCCCGCCAAACGTGCCTCACCAGCCGTTCTGTCAGCATTTAGCAGTAAACCAATCATCGTGGTCGTGGTTGTTTTACCATTGGTGCCCGTAATGCCGACAATTGGACATTCGGCAATTTGACCTGCTAATTCCACCTCAGTTATGATAGGAATTTTCCGAGTTAGTGCTTCTGCCACAAGTGGATTTGTATAAGGAATACCAGGATTTTTAACGATTAGTTCAAATTCTTCATCCAACAATTCAATTGGATGCCCCCCTGTAACAACACGAATACCCAAGGTTAATAAATCTTGGGCGTCAGGGTTTTGATCAAATTGTTTCGCGTCATTAACGGTAACGAGCGCACCTAACTCATGTAAGAGTTTCGCTGCGCTGACACCACTTTTAGCTAGTCCTAAAACCAACACTTTTTTGTTTTGATAGGTTGTTATTTTTTTCATTGTCAATTTCCCCTTTGATAGATTAGAAAAGAATCCATAATGTGATTCCTGAACAGATTAAACCGACAGACCAAAAGACAAAATCAATTTTCCATTCAGACCAACCACACATTTCAAAATGGTGATGAATTGGTGACATTTTAAAAATCCGTCGACCAAATAATTTAAATGAAGCAACTTGTAAAATAACACTTGCTGTTTCACAAACGTAGACAAGTCCAATTAAAAGTAGCGTCCATTCTTGATGCAAAATAATTGAAATTGCTGCTAACAATCCACCTAATGCTAATGAACCAACATCACCCATGAAAATTTTTGCTGGTTTTCTATTATAAGGGAAAAAGCCAATCAGCCCACCAATCACACTTAGGCAGATAATCACAACATCAAATTGTTGTTGTTTCCAAGCAATAATTGCATAAGTAC
Source organism: Enterococcus sp. DIV0546 (assembly GCF_051712785.1). Taxonomy (NCBI): domain Bacteria; kingdom Bacillati; phylum Bacillota; class Bacilli; order Lactobacillales; family Enterococcaceae; genus Enterococcus; species Enterococcus sp. DIV0546. The sequence continues at coordinate 763,311 of NZ_JBIOPO010000001.1, read as the reverse complement.
CAAATGAAATTGTTCCTAAACCAGCAACTAAGCCATCAATTCCATCTGTCAAATTCACGGCATTAGAAAAACCGACTAACCAAAAAATAATAAACACGCCATAAAAAATACCTAACGGAACTTCTGCTACTCCAAACAAATCTAAGGTGTCTGAAAAGCCTTCACTTCGATAAACAAAGTAGAAAACCAACCCACCAAAAATTTGACCAATTAATTTTTGACGAGAATTCAAGCCCATATTCCGTTTTTTAAAGACTTTAATGAAATCATCCAAATAACCTAGCAAACCGTATAACACTAAAATAAATAGAATAATTAGTAGAGACGGCGTAAATTGGTGGAAAAATAACCCCATTGCTAGCGAAGTAATCAAGCTGGCTACAAGGAAAACGACTCCACCCATTGTAGGGGTACCTGTTTTCACGCTATGCCAAGTTGGGCCATCTTCACGAGTAACCTGCCCTTGTTTTTTCATTTGAAAATAGCCAATGAATAGTGGCATTACGCTCACTGTAATGGCAAAACTCACCACTATGGGAATAAAAATCTGTGTCCACTCCATGTTATCTCTCCTAATTATTCTACGTTATTATTCTGTGCCTTCTAAAGTCACGGTTAATTTTTTCTCCGTAATTTCAGTTTCAGCAGCGATACTTTGTTTCGTCACATAGCCTTCACCTTTAAACTCGACAGTCAAACCTAATAGATCGCCAAACTTGGTAACATCGCTCTTCGACCAGCCGGTTAAATCAGGCATATAGTTCGTTCCATTTGTGATCAAAATCAATTTTTGATTAGGCATTAATGTTTGACCAGACGGCGTTGATTGTTTCTTGATTTTTTCACCATCGCCGATAATCACAGGATCCACCCCGTTCACTTTGGCATTGGCCAACGCTTCCGCTGGTGTCATATTTTTATAATCAGCAACTGTGACTTTATCAGAAGCTACTTTCGTTGTTTCCGGATCTGCCTCTTTAATGTCTAACGCTAATTTCATTAATGGGTTTGCAATTGCCGCCATTGCTTCTGAAGGCGAACCTGATTTTGCTTGTCTAAGTGTAATATACAAAACATATTCAGGATTATCCGCTGGGACCATTTCCACTACAGAAGACAAGACTTGACTTGCTCCATCAACGTACCCTTTACCATCTGAAATCTGGGCAGTTCCTGTTTTGGCAGCAACATGATAGCCTGGTACTTTATAAATATCATACGCAATCCCGTAAGTCGGGTCTTCAACAGTATCAATCATGTACGTACGAATCTGTTGAGCTGTTTGCGCTTTGATTGGGGTTCCTACGATTTGTGGTTCCGTAATCGTTTCTTTTCCTGTATTTTTGTCAACAATTTTGCTGATGTAATGAGGTTGCAACATTGAACCGTCATTTGCAATAGCTGAGAAACCTTTCATCATTTGGAAATTAGTAACCGTAATTGCTTGACCAAATGCCGACATTGCTCTATCTACAAAGTTTGTTCCTGGCAATTTACCAGCAGATTCACCACTTAAACCTGAATGCGTGCTCGTACCAAAACCAAATTTTTTCAAATATTCCATCCATTTTTCATCACCCATTTTTTGTTCTAGTTTTACCATACCAATATTACTAGACCAAGAAATGGCTTGACGATAATTCAAATATTCTTTGCCGTTCAACCGAGTGTAGTCATGGTCATTCACAGTTACATCCCCAACTTGAATTCCACCAACACGATTGAATAATTCATTAGGATTAAACTGTCCTTGTTCCATAGAAGCAGCTGTTGTAAATAATTTGATTGTTGAGCCTGGTTCATAAGGACTTTCAACTAATAGGTTCTGCCACGTGCCATTATCGTCTAACCCTTGTTTCGTTTCAGGATTAAATGTTGGCCGTTGAGACATGGCAACAATTTCGCCTGTTTTTGCTTCCATTAACATGGCAGTCATAGAAACTGGTTCATATTTTTCATTAACTTGCGTCATTAAATCTTCTAAGGTATTTTGCAAGCGACTATCTAGCGTCGTGTAAATATCTTGACCATCCACTGCTTTTTTCTCTTCCGCCACAGTTCCTGGTAAGGCATTGCCATAAATATCTTTTTCAAAATACACACGGCCATCGGTTCCACTTAAAATATCATTATAGGTCTGTTCTAGTCCCATTGCGCCTACTAAGCCTTCTTTATCATCATCTGGATTGGCTGCTTTTGTATAGCCAATAAAGTGAGAAGCAAACTGACCATTGGGATATAATCTGGCTGGATGTTCATTGAAATAAACACCTGAAATTTTTTTCTTTTTCAAATCTGCTTCAATTTTTTGGCGTGTTTCCAAGGTGATGTTTTGACCACCCGTACCAAATTCCACTTGATATTGTGTTGACCCATCTTCATGGATCCCATTATTCAAGTATTTCAATGCTGTTTTTTTGTCTAGTTTGGTATATTTCGCTAAAATTTCAGCAATATCATCGAAGTCTTTTTTCTCCGCATATAGCTTTTCATTATTTTGTCCCGTATATTTTTTTGATAATACGACATATAACGAATAGGAAGTAGCATCTTCTGCAATTGGATTACCATATCGATCTAAAATTGATCCTCGCTTAGCTTTTACCACTTGGCTTCCTTCATATAGAGAAGCTGTTTTTTCCTTTAGTGATACACCGGCTACTTTGCCTGTTGCCACAATGTATGTCGTTCTAAAGGCAAATAAAAAGAACAATCCAATACTCGTAGCGAATAAAATGATGCCTACTTTTTTACGATTGTTCATCGGATTTAAGTTTTTCTTTTTCATGAATTGTTTAAATTTATGTCTTTTACTCATTATTTAACAGTCCTAACATTGTCGCCGTTATTTTCTAGTCCTTGTTTTTTAGCGACATCTTTGATTCGATCTGATTTAGAAAGTTCGCTTCTTTCTTGTTCCAATTTCAAAGCGTTATCTTCCTTTTCTTTAATGACTGCTTGTGTTTCTGTAATATCGTTCATGGTTTGGACAATTGTCGTTCTTACTTGAATTGTCGCAATTGCAATACCAATCGTTGCACAAACTAATACAACACCGATTAATTTTTCTAGTAAAGAGACATTTTTTAGTTTCTTTTTGGGTAATAGAGTGGGGACAGGTAGTGTTTCCTCTTGCATTTTTCTGTCTTGCTCTGTTGCCACAGTTGGCTGATCCATTTCTGGTGCTTCATAATGGAAATCATTTACTTTCTTCAATTCAGCCATGTGTCTACCCCTCTCTCTATCTAGATTTTATTTTTTCGGCAATGCGTAACTTCGCACTTCGTGAACGATTATTCTCAGATAACTCACTGTCACTTGGTAAAATTGGTTTTCTAGTAATTACTTTTAATTCTGGTTGAAATTCTTCTGGTACCACTGGAATGCCTGGTGGCAAATCTTGTACCGTACTGTATTCTTTAAACATTGTTTTAACGATACGATCTTCTAACGAATGGAACGTAATCACACTGATTCTGCCATTTTTCGCTAGCAAATCAATTGCTTGTTCTAGCGACTCTTCAACTGCCCCTAATTCATCATTAACGGCAATGCGAATTGCTTGGAAAATTCGTTTTGCAGGATGTCCACCTTTGCGTCTTGCTGGAGCTGGAATCGCCGTCTTAATAATCTCAACGAGTTCACCTGTTGTTTCAATTGGTTGCTTTTCGCGAACACGTTCAATTTCTCGAGCAATCTGTTTCGAAAATTTCTCTTCCCCATAACGAAAGAAAATTTTTACCAACTCACTATAACTATACGTATTCACCACTTCGCGAGCCGTCAAGGGTGCGTCTTGATCCATGCGCATATCTAAGGGCGCGTCTTGATGATAGCTAAAACCACGTTCTGCTTCATCTAATTGTGGTGAAGAAACACCTAGATCGTATAGAATCCCATCAACGTGGAACACCCCGTGTTCTGCCAATTCTTCTTTAATATTTCTAAAATTTGATTTGATGAAGGTCACTTGACCTTTGTCTACATATTTCTGCAAACGAGTCTTAGCATGTGCCAACGCTTTTTGGTCTTGATCAAAGGCATATAAATGACCGTGCTCATTCAATTGTGTCAGTAAGTATTCACTATGTCCGGCACCACCGAGTGTGCAATCTACGTATACGCCATCCGGCTTCACTTGTAATCCATCCACTGTTTCTTTTAAAAGAACGGTGTAATGGCGAAATTCTTCAGTCATCATTTGCCTCATTCCTAAAATCCAAAATCAATCATTGTTTCTGCTAATTCATCAAAGTTTTCTTCAGCTTCATCAGAGAATGCATGCCAACGTTCGTCACTCCAAATTTCAATTCGGTTAGAGACGCCAATAACAACACAGCCTTTTTCTAAACTGGCATGTGTTCGTAAATTCGCCGGAATATTGATACGACCTTGCTTATCAATCTCACATTCTGTTGCAGCGGAATAAAAGAATCGTACAAAGGTACGTGCATCTTTCTTAGCTAAGGGCATTTCTTGAAGTTTTGCTTCAAGTTGTGACCATTCATTTAAAGGATAACCAAATAAACAGCCATCCATCCCTCTCGTTACCACAAATTTTTCACCAAGTTCCTCACGAAACTTTGATGGAACGATTAGGCGGCCTTTGGCATCGATATTATGTTGGTATTCACCCATAAGCATAGCCAATACACCCGCTTTTCCACTTGATAGAACAAGTCTACCACATCCCACCACTTTCTACCACTATAAATCTAAAAACTTCTATTTTTTAACTGTTATTTAAAATTTCTGTAATATTTACAGGGTTTTATGTAACAAGCATCACCCAACAAAAAATGTTATTATAACAAGGTTTTTACTATGTTTTTTATAAAATAACCCCACAAATAACAAAAAAACCCCACGGAGTGGGGAGTTGTGGGGGACATTTTCCCACAGCGTATTTCCCCTATCGTCTCCACGCTTTATTACAGTAGATAATGACTGATATTTAGCAAGATAAGCAACACATACAACACAAACGTTAGTAAAAACGTCAACCGCCAAAACATCTTGAAATATCGTCTATATAAAATCTCTCCATAATAATAAGCTTGAAACAGGGCAACAGCGACTCCTAATAACAAAATAGAAATCACAAAATACGGCATAATCGATTCATCATAACTATCTTTGGATAACTCATGGATCCCTATGAATAAAAACGGAATGGCCAAATCCGGTGCTTTTATTTTCCAACGTTCCGTTAGGGAAAAAGTGGACACGAGAAAATTGCACGCAAAGAGCACAATTACCGGAAAAATATACCAAAATAACATTATTGCCGAAAACGACACCATTCTCTCAACAAATCCTTTCATTCCACCTGCTATAACTATACTTCATCAACGTTACACAGATGTTTCATTTCGTTTAAATATATGTGCTAAAAGCCCTTTTTGCTCGCTTTTTCATATAAAAAACGGATTACTTATCAAACCATTTTCAAAACGAGGCCTCACCTATTGCGGCCACTTATTTTTGAATGTTTTTTATAAGCTTTTCTTCTCGTATTGTGTCATACTTCTATTATAATGGATTTAGAACAAAAAATGTTGATTCGGGGTGAATCTTTTGATTAATTATTTATTATTGAAAAATGACTATTTTGAACCTTGTTCACCAGACGATGAAGCCCTAAGTTGGATTTCGGTAGAATCTCCTACAGAAGAAGAAATCGAGCGTCTCGTCAATCAATACCACTTACCAACAGATTATCTTACCGGCGTTTTAGATGATGAAGAAAATGCTCGAGTGGAAGGTTTCCGCCACGAAAAATTACAAACGCCTACGTTACTTTTATTTCGTTATCCCAAAGCTAGTATCAGCCCTAGTGGCTATCTGCAAGTAGAAACGGTGCCGATTGCTTTAATCGCAACCGTCGATAACAAACTAATTACTGTTAGCAATGGGCCTAACGACATCGTTCATGGGATCCAAAAAGAGGCGTTCACGCATCAAGATCTTTCTATTGAGAAGGCCTTAATTTTAGCCCTTTCATGGAAGATGGCCCTTTCCTTCAATAAAAACTTACAAGCACTTATCCAACAAACCAACAAACTTGAAGGAGAGCTCCAAGTAGCCACAGAAAATAGTCAATTGTATCAGATTATGGACATTCAAAAAAGTCTAGTTTATTTCGAAGCAGCTTTAACGGATAATTTAAAAGTATTAAAACGTTTATATAGCGCTGAAATTTTTAATCATCCAGAAAAACATTTGCCATTTTTAAGGGATATTTTGATTGAACTAGAACAAGGACTGAATACGACTAAAATACAACTAAAATTAGTTGATAACATTAGTAATACTTTTTCAGCAATCGTCTCAAATAACTTAAATAATGTCATGAAAATTTTAACATCCTTAACAATTGTCCTAACCATCCCGACCATCATCGGGGGAATCTACGGCATGAATGTGAAACTCCCTTTTGCAGAGCATGAATATTCTTTTTGGATTATTTTTGCTATCACTACCTTAATCTGCGTAATTAGTATTCGAATTTTAAAGAAAAAGAATCTCTTATAACTTTAGGTTGCTGTTTTCAGGAAAAGGTTGTACACTATTAGCAGAAATTAAAAAGGACGTGTCATTTATGAACGACAAAGAACAAAGTCGCTTTTCAAAAATCACGAAAGTCGTGGTTTGGCTAATGCTGATCGCAATTGTAGGTTCAACTGTTTTAACAGCAATTCTTAGTCTTTAAACTGGAGAACTTTTTCACACATTAAAAGTAAAAAAACAGTCCCTTCTATCAATTGAAGGGGCTGTTTTTTTACTTGCTCAAATAGAGCGGCTATTTTTTCGCCATCGCCAACAGCTCTTGTGCATGTTCAATGGTTAATTTCGTAATTTCACTTCCTGCGAGCATACGCGCAATTTCGTTTACTCGCTCTTTTTCAGATAAAATTCGGACGCTTGTTTCTGTCCGACCCGCCACGATTTCTTTTTCAATAAAATAATGTTCATCGGCAACGGCCGCCACTTGTGGCAAGTGCGTGATACACAACACCTGCGAATTTTCTGAAATTTGATAAATTTTATCGGCAATCGCCTGTGCTACTCGGCCACTGACTCCTGTATCTACTTCATCAAAAACAATACTAGTGATCCCTTGCGTTTGAGAAAAGATTGTTTTCATAGCCAGCATCACTCGCGAAAGTTCTCCGCCAGAAGCCACCCGAACTAACGGTTTTAATGGTTCCCCTGGGTTAGTAGTAATATAAAATTCTACTCCGTCTAAGCCATTTTCTTGTAAATGCTCAAGTTCTGTAAAGCGGACTTCAAATTCAGTTCGCTCCAAATATAGTTCTTTTAATTCGGTTAAAATTTGTTGTTCGAGCTCTTTGGCTAGACGCTTTCGTTCTTTTCGTAAAGCTAACGCTTGTTGATGAGCCGCTTGTTGTTTCTCTGCAAGCAACGCTTCTAAGTCACCTGTACCACCTTCCAAAAAATCAGCCTCTGCTAACTCTTTGGTGATTTCTTCATAGTAAGATAAAATCGTTTCGATTGAATCGCCATATTTACGTTTCATTTGACGGATTAATTCCAAACGATTTTCTACTTCATTCAAGCGGCCTTCATCTAGTTCTAAGCCATCAATCAACCTAGAAAGATCTCCACTAGCTTCTTGTAGTAAGTAGTAAGCATTTTGAACAGTATCTGACAATGATTTATATTCTGGATCAAGGGATTCAATCGAAGCGAGTTCATTCATACTTGTTCCGATTTTATCCAAACTACTATCGTCTTCACCATTTAGCGCGGCATAACTAATCGTCAGTGCATCAGCAATCTTTTGAAAATTGTTCAGTTTATTGCGTTCTTCTAGCAATTGTTCTTCTTCGCCAGCGACTAACTGTGCACTAGCAATTTCATCACTTTGAAAATGAAGCATGTCCATTCTTTGGGCAAATTCTTTTTCATTTTTTTGTCGCTTTCTGACTTTGGCTTCGAGTGCGCGATACTCTTGATACGCCTGTGTATATTTTTCTTTGACTGCTAAAAGTTTTTTTCCACCAAATTCATCTAACATATCAATGTGGCGTTCACTTTGCATCAATTCTTGATGTTCGTTTTGGCCATGAATATCTACTAAATATTCCCCAATTCTTTTTAAATTAGTAATGTTGACAATCCGTCCGTTGACACGGCAAACATTTTTACCAGAAGCGGAAATATCTCGTTGAATCACTAAAGAATCTTCTTCTGTTTCAATACCTAATTCTTCTAATAATTGCTTTAATTCTTGACTTTTCGGCATTGAAAAAAGTCCTTCTAAGGTGCATTTATTTGCTCCTTGACGAATATAGTCACTGGAGCCGCGTCCGCCTGTGAGTAATCCCATTGCATCAATAATGATGGATTTCCCCGCACCCGTTTCTCCCGTTAAAACGGTCATACCCATTTGAAACTCTAATTGTAACGAAGAGATAATCGCAAAATTTTTCACGGAAAGTTCTTGTAACATCTTGTTCACCTCATTCTTTATAGATAGCTTAACAGCTCTTTATGAAGTTTTTCTGCCGCCTCCTCAGTTCGTGCAATCATGAGAACACTATCATCATCGTTGATGACGGCAAAAAGTTTCTCTTGGTAATTCTTTTCGATTAAACTACCACACGCCGCCGCATTGCCAGGAATGGTTCGTAATACGACATATTTTTCCATTTGTTCTGCAGCTACAAAGGCATCTTTTAAAAGCTTTGCAAGTTTAGCACTCGTATTAGCTTGTGTTTCTAATGGAAGGCTATATCGATAACCCCCTTCTGCAGATGGAACTTTGATCAGTTTCATATCTTTAATGTCGCGAGAAATTGTTGCTTGTGTTACAGCTACGCCCTTTTCTTGTAAGTAGTTGACAAAATCTTCTTGCTTTTGAATATTTTTTTCAGTCAATAAACGTGTAATTAAACGGTGTCTATCTTGCTTTCTCATGGCGCCGCTCTCCTTTTCAGTTTACTCTTGCCCTCATCATAGCTTATTTTTATGCATTTTAAAAGATGAATTACTAGATTTATACAAAAAAGAAGCTTTCACCCGTAGGCGTCCACTTCTTTCTTCTAACTTTTCTCATCATTCCGCTAATTTTTGATGCGCATGCGCGACAACTTCTTCAATGGATTCTGTTGCTTGATAGGATCCTTCTCCTTCAACAGAAACTAAGTGTGCCAAAAATTCAATGTTTCCTTCGCCACCAGTGATTGGTGAAAAATCTAAGTTTTTCACATCATAACCGTTATTCATGGCAAAGCGTGTAATTTCCTCCACAACCATTTGATGGGTTTCTGGATCACGCACGATTCCTTTTTTCCCAACAAACTCTTTGCCAGCTTCGAATTGCGGCTTAATTAACGCCACCACACTACCGCCTTTTTTCAAAATATCATGAAGAGGTGGCAAAATTAAGCGTAACGAAATAAAGGAAACATCAATCGTTGCAATATTCGGCACCCCTTCGGTGAAATCTTCGGGTTTACTATAGCGAAAATTGGTACGTTCCATTACCACCACGCGTTCATCTTGCCGAATTTTCCATGCTAGTTGGTTATAGCCAACATCTAAAGCGTAACTCAAACGAGCCCCATTTTGTAAAGCAACATCGGTAAAACCACCTGTGGAGGAACCAATATCTAGCATTGTTTTGCCTTGAACGTTGATTGCAAAAACATTTAGTGCCTTCTCTAGTTTTAAGCCCCCACGAGAAACATAAGGCATTACTTGGCCCTTAGTATGTAAGGGTGTCTCCACAGAAATTTTTTCCCCTGGTTTATCTAAACGTTCATTTTTATCATTGTAAACCAAACCAGCCATCACGCTGCGTTTGGCTTTTTCTCGTGTTTCAAATAGTCCTTGATTAAACGCCAAGACATCGACGCGTTCTTTTTTCATAAGTGCCTTCTTTCTATCTCAATTGTAACTGAGTTAACAAGTTTGCTAAATGTTCTTCTGAAAAATTGGGAACATTTGCTTTGATTTTTTCTAAAACAGCGCTGCCTTCTGCTAATTGATGTGTTAGCGCATCTTTCGCGCCAGCAATCCCTAGAAGAGCTGGATACGTACTTTTATTCAACGCTTCATCTCGGCCTACTTTTTTACCTAAATCTGCTTCTGTACTTGTGGCATCTAATAAGTCATCACGAATTTGAAAAGCCAAGCCATAGTGATGCGCAAACTGTGTCAGTAAACCAATGACTTCTTCTGTTTGATTGGCTAATACGCCCCCAGCAATTAAGGCGAATTCAATTAGCGCTCCGGTTTTCTTTTCATGAACAGCCGCTAACTCTTCTAAAGTCAAGCTGACTTTTTCTCCTTCAATATCACCCATTTGGCCGGCAACCATGCCTTGATTCCCCGCTGCCTTTGCCAGTTGTTGCATCAGTAAAACTTTTTCACTTAAGCCTAATTGACTCAAAGAAAGTAACTGAAATGCACCTGTTAATAAGCCGTCCCCTGCTAAAATAGCAGTCGCTTCACCAAACACTTTATGATTGGTTGGTTTGCCACGACGTAAATCATCATCATCCATTGCTGGTAAATCATCATGAATTAATGAATACGTATGAATCATCTCTAAAGAGGCAGCCACTTGGTAGTCTTGTGTTTCCATCTCTTTTTGAAAAGCGGCCACTGTTGTTAACACTAATAGCGGGCGTAATCGTTTGCCACCTGCGTGTATTGAGTAGAGCATTGCTTCTTTCAAACGCTCATTTTCAGTATATTCTGCGATAAAATCGACCATGACTTTTTCAACCAACGGTAAATGCTGTTGACTAAAATTCGTCATTACGCTTCCTCGCTCTCTTCAAAAACAATTTCTTCATTGTTTTCTGTCATCATTTTCGTTAAAGTTTTTTCCGCTTTTTCCAATGTATCTTGACATTGTTTACTTAATGCCATGCCCTCTTGAAAGGCAGCTAAGGCTTCTTCCAAAGGAACATCTCCTCGTTCTAAGCGCTGAACGATTTCTTCTAAGGCATTTAATGATTCTTCAAACGTTTTTTCTTTTGCTGGCATGTTAAAACTCCTCTTTTTTCGCTGTTATTGTTTCGACGTTTGCTTGAACTGTACCGTCAGCATAATGAATCGTTAATTGATCTGCTGGCTGTAACTCGGTAACAGTTTTAACGACACGGTCCTCTTTTGTAGTATAACTATATCCTCGACCCATAATTTTGAGTGGGCTGAGTAAGTCTAATTGTTGAACAGCAGACGTGAATTGCTTTTGTTTGTTTAGGAACAATTGTGTCATTTGTGTTTGCAAGTTTCGTTGTAAAAATGCCAATTGTTGCTGACTTTCTCTTAATTGTCCCTTTGGTGTCTGTTGTTGCAATTGAGCGATAATTCCTTGGGCTTGACGTTGTTTTTGGTGATGAATTGTTGTCATTGCTTGGAAAAGACGTTGCGTCATTCGATCTAATTTAATCGTTTGACCTTCATAAAGTCGCTCAGGTTGCTTAAACACATAAGAATTTTGTAGTCGTTGGAAACGTTCTGTTCGTTGTTGTAAGAGATATAAAAAGCTTTGTTCTAAACGACTACGCCGTTCACTAATTCTTAATAGTTCTTCATTTAAAACTGGTACCGCTAGTTCCGCTGCTGCCGTTGGCGTTGCTGCACGAACATCTGCTACCATATCGGCAATTGTCACATCTGTTTCGTGACCAACCGATGAAATAATCGGTGTGGTGGCAGCATGAATGGCTCGAGCCACTTTTTCTTCATTAAATGGCCATAAATCCTCGATTGAACCACCGCCACGGCCGATGATCATCGTATCAAAATCGCCTTGCGCATCGGCTCGCTGAATGTTCCGCACAATGTCATCCGCCGCCTGCTCGCCTTGGACCAAGGTTGGAAAAAGGACCAGTTGTGCAATTGGGTAGCGTCTTTTGACTGTCGTAATGATATCCCGAATGACAGCACCACTAGGACTTGTAACCACAGCGATTCGTTTGGGATAACGAGGCAACTGTTGTTTAGGCCCTTCAAAAAGTCCTTCTTTTCCTAGTTTTTCTCTTAATTCTGCCAATGCTTGATAAAGTGCACCTACACCATCTGGTTCCATATGTTCAATATAAATTTGATAGGAGCCGCTGTTTTCATAAAGCGAAATCCGCCCCACCACCATGACTTTCATGCCTTCTTTTGGTTGAAACTTCAATTTTTGAAAGGCTGATTTAAACATAATTGCAGAAATCTTCGCATGGTCATCTTTTAAACTGAAGTACTGATGCGCGTTCGCTCGGAAGCGAAAGTTCGAAATTTCACCTGTTAAATAGACACGTCCTAAGTAAGGGTCTGCATCAAATTTACGTTTTAAATACTTCGTTAAGGCTGTTACTGTTAAATACTGTTGCGTCATTTTTTCACCTTACTTTTGTTTTTTTGCTGCCTCGACTGTTTGATACATTAACATGGTAATCGTCATTGGGCCAACACCTTTGGGAACTGGTGTGATATAGCTTGCAATTTCAGAAACTTCATCGAATGCTACATCACCAATCAGTTTTCCTTCTTGATTGCGATTCATACCCACATCAATCACTACCGCACCTGGTTTCACGAACTCTTTGGTGACAAAATGCCCGCGTCCAATTGCTACAACTAAAATATCCGCTTCTTTTGCAACTTCTGCTAAATGTTCAGTTTTAGAATGGGCAATCGTCACGGTCGCATTTTTCATTAACAATAATTGTCCCATTGGCTTGCCAACAATATTACTTCGACCAATAACCACCGCACGTTTACCTGTTAAATCAATATCATAGGCTTCAAACATCTTCATAATTCCATACGGCGTGCAAGGAATCATTTCAGGTTTGCCTACAAACAAACGGCCTAAATTCATTGGATGGAACCCATCTACATCTTTTTTGGGATCAATCGCTAATAAAATCTTTTCTTCATCAATATGTTTTGGCAAAGGTAGTTGTACAAGAATGCCATGAAAGCGTGAATCTTGATTATATTTGTCAATCTCAGCCAATAATTCTTCTTCTGAAATAGTTTCTGGCAGTTTTTCGACCTTTGACAGAATGCCAATTTTGGCTGCTGCACGTTCTTTATTTCTCACATACGTTTGGCTGGCAGGATTTTCCCCAACTAATAAAACAACTAATCCTGGTTGGATGCCTTGTTGTGTCATCTTTTCTACATCTTTTTGAATCTCTGCTTGCATTTGATCTGCTAATTCACGACCGTTAATTACTGTACTCATTCCTTCGCTCCCTCTATTGTTTCTTTACTTCTTTAATAGTATTTATTTTAGCATATAACCCAGTATCTTAACACCAGTTAGATAGTAAAAAAAGATTCAGAGCTTACGCCTCTGAATCAATTTCTTTCATTACATTTGATAACACACCATTAACAAATTTACGTGAACGGTCGTCGCTGTATTTTTTACTTAACTCAACGGCTTCATTTAATGCCACAATGTTTGGCACATCTGAAACGTATAGCATTTCAAAAATAGCTAAGCGTAAAATAACAATATCTATTTTGGCTAAGCGTTGCATAGACCAGTTATTACCTAAATGGTTCGTAATCACTTCGTCTAGTTCTGCTTTGCGGCTACACACACCGCCGACAAGTAAATCTAAATACGTAGGGACTAGGTCTTCGCCATCTTCACTGACGATTTCCCGATTATCATAAGCCAATGCATAATCAATGGCATCTTGTTTGGTTAAATCAGCATTAAAATCTAAAGGAAAAAGGGCTTGGAGCGCTTTTTCACGAATCTCGTGACGGGTTAATTCTGTTTTACTCATTCTCTTCTCCATCTTCATCTTCTGGGAATAATTCATTTAAGTCTGGTTGAGGGATTTTTTCAGGTACTACCGCTACAACATGAATATTCACTTCAACTAAATCAATATCTGTCATAAATAAGACTTGTTGTTTCACACGGTCTTGCATTTCTAATGCAACTTTTGGCACAGAAACACCGTAGTTCAAGTAACAATAGATATCGACTTTTAAGCCTTCTTCTTCTGTTCGTAAATATACACCTTTGCCGTGTGCTGCACGGCCTAATAATTCATTCACATTATTGGCAAACGTGCCGCGCATCCCATAAACGCCCTCTACTTTTGAAGCAACGATTCCGATAATTACTTCAATGACTTCAGGAGCGATCACGATTTCTCCTAAAGAATCGTTTGCATTGATTACAAGATTTTTTTCTTCTGACATTTGGTTGTCCTCCTTATCTATTACGCACAAAATCGTTAAATAAACGATTTATTTGATGAATCACTAAGTCTCTTAAGGATTCTCTTTTAAGCAACGGATGATTCTTAAAAATTAAAACAACACTGGTTTCTTCAGTTAGTTGTGAAAGAACGTCCAAATTTTGCTTATCAATACTCGTTCTTAGTTTATCATTAATTAGCCTATTTCGCTACCAGAAAAGCTAAGTTCTGACTAAAAGAACAGATAATTTCTTGTCATAAATTTCTAATTCAAGCCTTTAGACGTAAAAATAAGAAAGACCAAGTAATTTTGGCTTTCTTATTTTTACGTCTTTATTCTTCAGGATAACGTTCCATTAGTTTCGTCCGATGCTTTTGCATAATCATTTCTAAAGAGATGTCATATTTATCCGCTAGAATAAATAAATTATCCAACACATCGCCTAACTCTTCCGTTAAGTTTTCCAGATTCTCTTCATCCGCCAAAACTGTTTCATCCGGTCGATCACGGCCAATTTCAATTGTCCGAATGGCTCGACACACTTCGCCGACTTCTTCTGTTAAAAAGTTGGAACGAATAAACGGATCATATTGATACCAGTTACGTTTTTTATAAAACGCGCTAATAAACCGCTGATACTCTTGGATATCCATGTTCTCCCAACCTTTATAAAATGATTAATTCTTTTGGCGCATGTGTTAATACACGATTACCTTCAGCAGTAATTAATAAATCGTCCTCAATACGCACGCCACCAATTCCTGGCAAATAAATTCCAGGTTCGTCCGTAATCACATTCCCTGGTACAAACTGTTTATCTGCTCGGAATGAAACATTTGGTCCTTCATGAATTTCTAATCCAATGCCATGACCAGTACTGTGGCCAAACGCATCGCCATAGCCATAGGAAGCAATATGATCCCGTGCAATCGCATCTAATTGAATGCCCGTCAACCCAGGTTTAGCTTCTGCTAACACTTTTAATTGTGCTTCTAAAACAATATCATAAATTTCTTTTAGTTTTGGCTGAATACTACCAATAGCAAATGTCCGTGTCATATCAGAAACATAGCCTTCATAATAACAACCGAAATCTAAAGTGATTAACTCACCTTTTTCGATGACTTTATGGCTAGCAACGCCATGTGGCATCGCCGAACGTAGACCGCTGGCCACAATTGTCTCAAAAGAAACACCACTGGCTCCTTTTGAACGCATGAAGAAATCTAATTGATTAGCCACTTCAATCTCTGTCATTCCAGGTTTAATCATCTCTAAGACAAAGGCAAATCCTTGATCCGCGATGGCACACGCTTTTTCAATAATCGCTACTTCTTCTTCATCTTTCACTTCTCTTAATTCTTCAATCAAACCCATTACAGGAACTAATTCACATGGTAAAATTTCTTCCAATAAGCTATAATCAGCGAAACTAACTTGCGTTTCTTCAAAAGCTAAATTATCTAATTGCAAACGTTCAGCTAAATCTGCTACTTCGTCAAAAATATGTCCTGTGTTTTTAACGATAGTAAAACCAGTTGCTTGTTCCGCAGCTTGTTCCGTATAACGAAAATCCGTTACAAAAAAAGCTTTATCTAATGTAATCATTGCCAAGCCTGTTGTCCCAGTAAAATTGGTTAAATAACGTAAATTATACGGACTTGTCACTAAAAATCCTTGTAAATTATTTTCTTTCATTAACTCCCGTAGCTTTTCGACTCTTGCCATCATTGGTTCGACCTTCTTTCTTTTTTCTCATTTTTCATTATAGCAAATTTGCTTCAGAAAAGCATGAATCACCAAAAAACTTCATCGAGAAAGTTTACTGAAAATTTTACCTTTCCTTATTTTTTGCTTAACACTTTTGTAGTAAACTAATTTAGCGACTTCAAGGAGGAAATTATGAACGTTTATTTATTTCTGGCACTATTTTTCATTATTATCGGCATTTTAAGCTATAGTTTTTTTATTGAACCTAAATGCTTAGTCATACACAAAAATCAAAT
The DNA here is from genome assembly GCF_051712785.1 of Enterococcus sp. DIV0546. Classification (NCBI taxonomy): domain Bacteria; kingdom Bacillati; phylum Bacillota; class Bacilli; order Lactobacillales; family Enterococcaceae; genus Enterococcus; species Enterococcus sp. DIV0546. The sequence goes on along the minus strand of NZ_JBIOPO010000001.1, from coordinate 747,100 downwards.
TAAAGTAACAGAATCAGGGAAAACCTTACGGATTGTTCAACTCTCTGATATTCATTTAAAAAAGAATTATTCTGTGAAGGCCTTAAAACAGATTGTTGAAAAAACAAATACATTACAACCAGACATAGTCGTTTTTACAGGAGACTTATTTGATGATTATGCCCGTTTCGGTATCGAAATTCAGGATGAAGTGAGTCAACTTTTCCGTAAAATTAACGCCCCTTATGGCAAATTCGCTATTTATGGCAACCACGAGTATAGCGGGTTAGATACCAATTTTTACGAAACAATCTTAGAAGCTGCCGACTTTACCGTACTAAAAAACACGGGCAAATTACTGCCTGTCTCACACCGCATCTCCTTGTACGTCGCTGGTTTAGAAGATTCGTTATATGGACAAACCGACTTAGCTGCAGCTTTAGTCAACCGCCCTACTGGAACGCCCACTCTGCTACTAACCCATGAGCCAGATGTCGCAGACTCAGCAGTCAACAAAAACATTGACCTCATTTTAGCAGGACATAGTCACGGCGGACAGATTCGCTTGCCTTTTTTCACTTACAAAAATCAGCTTGCCAAAAAATATACACATGGGCTTTATCATTTAGAAGATGAAACGCCGCTAATTGTTCACCCAGGAATCGGAACCACTAAAATCAGCGCACGCTTTGGTGTCTTACCAACAATTGAACTGATTGAGTTAACTATTTAACTATGCATTAAAAAGACCGCCCCACGTTAGAGAAAAATTCTCACGTTGGACGGTCTTTGATTATGTTCGATTAATGATGAAAATCTTGCTCGTGATCTTCTTCTACTTTCGCTTTTCCTAGCGTATAAAATTTGCTGCCATTTAACCCGAGAATAAATAGCACAACCACTAGTAAAAGAATTGATAAAGATAACAATAAGGTCTGCAAGCCATCGCCATGTGCAACCATTAATTGACGTAAAATTGCGGTTAAACAAATTAAAATCAAATAACGAATCGGAATATGGTGTCCTTCTTGAATATAGCGAAGAATCATCATAATAAACTCAAATAACATAAAGAATGAAATAATTTCTTGCATGATAACTGAAAAATTATCCGGCGTCATTGGCTTCATGAGATATGTAGCGAGGTCAACTAAATAACTAGCCATAAATACTAATAAGAAAACTCCTAAAATCCCTAATACAATATCCAAAATCAAATTCACGTACTTCTTTACTACACTAAAATTCTTCTGCATAATACCCTTCTTTCTTTTGACTCAATTATTTTATAACATGCTTGTTATTACATTAAATATATCATCAATTAACCTTGTCAGACAAGCAGTTAAACCCAATGTGAGATTTTTTTTATTTTGAGATCTTCATTTATTTCCGTCTAACCCTTTCCTTTATGCAAGACAAAAAAAGCTGAATCCGGAGATTCAGCTTTTTAATCGTATTAGTTAGCTACTGGATAAACTGATACTTGTTTTTTGTCGCGGCCTTTACGTTCGAAACGTACCACACCGTCAACTTTTGCAAATAACGTATCGTCGCCACCGATTCCAACGTTTACACCTGGATAAATTTTAGTTCCGCGTTGACGGTATAAAATTGAACCACCTGTAACTGTTTGGCCATCAGCACTTTTAGCGCCTAATCGTTTAGATTCAGAGTCACGGCCGTTTGATGTAGAACCGCCACCTTTTTTATGGGCAAATAATTGTAAATTCATAGTCAATAACATAGTCTGCACCTCCTATTTCTCAGTGATTGTTTTTATTTGAATAAATTCAGTATTTTCGTTCTCTATTGATTGTAAACCTAATAAAAGATTTTCTAATAGAATTTGGGCAATATTTTTTTGTTCCTGATTGACAGTAGTTAACATCTCGACATAAAGGTAGCCACCTTCTACATCATCAACTTCCACAATCGGTTCAAAACCTGCTAAGGCATCAATCCCATTGACTGTGCTGATTGCTAAGGCAGAAACTGCCGCGCAAACCACATCGCTGCCATAAGGACCCGCTTCAGCATGCCCGGTTAATTCGAATGAAACGATTCGGCCGGAGCCTGTTCGTTTAAAAGAACCTTTAATCATTGATAGGCCTTCTTTCCTGTCAACAAGAGAGATTAAGCGTTGATTGCTTCGATCATAACTTTTGTATACGGTTGACGGTGACCTTGTTTACGGTGAGAGTGTTTTTTAGGTTTGTATTGGAAAGTCACGACTTTCTTTTGTTTGCCGTGTTTTTCAACAGTTCCTTCAACAGTTGCGCCTGCAACAGTTGGCGCACCAACTTTTGTAGATTCGCCACCTACTAAGATAACTTCGTCAAAAACAACTTTCTCGCCAGCCTCAACGTTTAATTTTTCAACGTAGATTGCTTGACCTACTTCAACTTTCACTTGTTTACCACCAGTTTTGATAATTGCGTACATGCTATACAGCACCTCCTTCTTCTAGACTTAGACTCGCCATCCCAAGTGATGATTACTCATGCTTAAAAACTTGTTCTGTGCGGTTGTAGCTGTGGAGACCACAATTACAACACTAACTATAATAACAGAACCAGAAAACCTCGTCAATATAAACTCTCTATTTTCTTCACTTTCTCTCTCCAAAAAAACTTCTTCTGTTATTTAAATTTCCGATTGACTTTCTAACACTACTTCCATTATAATTAGCTTTGTTGTGTTACAACTATTGTCATAGTAGCTCAGCAGGATAGAGCATCCGCCTTCTAAGCGGACGGTCGGGGGTTCGAATCCCTCCTGTGACGTAACGATAACAAAAGCGCCTCTTAGAAACAAGGGTTTCTAAGAGGCGCTTTTGTTATTCCAAGTTCATCCTAACCTAGTTTAACTTTCTACCAACTTGAAGTACCTCCACCTCCACCAAAACTACCACCTCCGAAACTGTCACTGTAGCCATCATCAGAAGAACCCTCGTTGCTTGTAACCCACCAATCATGACGATTCGCATACATACTAGTCTTTTTTAGTTGCCTGTCAGAACGTGAACTTGCTAGAAATTTAGCAATAGACACATTTCCATAAGCAAAACGCATATCATAGTATTCAGGATACGTAGTCTTAATAAATCTTATCGGGTAGAAGGATTTTGAAGCTTTTTTGTTGGTAATCTTTTTTTCTCTAATTTTTTTCCGCAATAATTTTTTTTCAATTTTATATTGCTGGTTGTCTAAATCGTTTGCTAATTGTTTTAATGATTTTGATTTTTCTGAACTTACTTGCTGGATATCTTTTAAAAACCTACGGATCATAGAATCCAGGTGCAATCTATTTTGTAAGCCAACACCTATTGATTTTATATAACCAAATAAGAAAAAGACCGGAATCAAAAAATAGACCAGACTAACCATGGGTACTAAAGAGTCTTCGTCTTCTAAAAATGTCAGAATCTCTGTGATTAGTGTGAAAACTGTCGAAGGAAACGACTGCTCTGATAAACTAACTTGAACATAAATAATCAGAGTCGCCGATACCAAAAAAGGATGTTTTAATAAAATCGAAAGAGGAAACAAAATAATTTTTAGGCAAGCAGGTATTAAGTTATCATTAATTCCACTAATCCGACACGCAGGCAGTTTCGTTTCTGGAACTTTTTCCCAATACACTTCACCTATTACTAAGTTCTTGATTAATTTTTTGTACATTATTAATGACTTCTTCGTTCAAAATTTGTGCATTATCTGAAACAAAAAGATGATTTTGATTAATTTTTACTACGACATCGTCTGTTGGAGCTGAATAAGTCCTTTCAAATCGTTTTAAGAAACTCATTCACAAATAGATCCCTATTAAAAGAACAGCTAGATAAACTAAATTCTTCATTACAATACTTTTTACTTTTATTTTTCGATACTCCCCCACGCTCATTTGTAATTCTATCCCTACTTTATTTTTCCCATACACTGATTTTTTCTCCCTTCCACTCCTACCGAATGTTCTAGCTCTGATTTTCCACAGAGCTAAATAAATTTTTTTGTATTAAAAATTTATTTTCTTAATAGTTAGTATACCGAATATAGACGTTCAAATCTCTATCTTTTTAACTAATTTCTGTTAACACGCATAAAAAAGAACGTAACGCTTAGTTGACAAACGTTACGTTCTTTTCAGATAACTAGTTAAACAAACACAAGAATATTGATTTTTACAGCTCGTTTTCTAAAATCTCAATCCGCTCATCAAAACTCAACTCTTGATAGATTTGGTGGAGCATCCACATGTACCCATACGGATCAATAAACAATGAATTTTTGAGCGCTCCTTCCATCATTTCAGTAATAGGCTGTACTTCTTGACAACCGTTTTCCATTGCCAGTTGATGTGTCTCTTCAATATTTTCTACTGTTATATTAAACCAGATAGTATTGGGATGTTCTTGGGTTGGTGATTTTAAACCATATTCTTCATTGGCATCTAACATGTGAAACCTCGTGCCATAAAGTTGAAAAACCGCTTCATTCATTCCGATAGGGTATTCGGTTGCTTCCACTACCTCTATTTCAAACACCTTTTTATATAAGGCAAGCGCCTTAAGGCTATCACTAACAATAAAATCGATTTCTGTCCCTTTAATCATTTGTTTTTCCTCCTTCAAAGCTACTAACTGTTGATTAATTTTTTTAATCTTTTGCTCCTCCATTTGAATTAAATGTCGCGATTGATCTCGTTTTCTTAACAAAATAGTTTCCAAAAAAGAAGCATCCTTAAGTTTTCTCAAAGTTTCTGCCATCTCTTCAACTTTAAACCCTGAATCTCTTAACAGTAAAATTTGTTTCAATAAAGGAATTTGATGTGCGCTATAATAGCGATATCCTGTTTTTTTATCAATTTCATTTGGAACAAAAATTCCTGCTTTTTCATAATGACGCAGCATCCGTGGGGAAATATCCATTAACTTGGCAAATTGCCCAATTTGATACATAGAGTCTCCTTTTCATTCAATTGATATTCTTATCATAAACCTTGACACCATGTGAAAGTCAATGAAAAAGTTTCTATACCATATATTCTATATATTTACACTAGCTATAACCGTAAATTAAACAAACTTATCATTATGGAGCTAAGATATTTGAAGTCTTCTTTTAAGCATTAATTTCTACTTCACCACTTATTATATTTTAATATCATTTTATATTTATGTTTTTTATATGAATTAAAAAATATAAACTAAAAATATATAAATTAATAAATATGTTTTTTAGAAAAACGGTTTAATCTCTATTTTAAAAGCAAATTCACCTTTACATATCAAAAAAAATTTGCTAACATTTAAATACCACTTATGTGGAATAATTATAAAGGAGATATTATTATGAAAGAATTGGAAATGAAAGAATTGGTTGAAAAATCTGAAAAATTAGCAAAAATCAATGACTTATGGTATTTTGTGAAATCCAAAGGTGGCGCTTGGATTGCTGGTTCAGGAAAATAAATCCAGTGAGTGCATTAACAAAATAAAACTGAACAGCTTTCTAAGTGAAAGCTGTTCAGTTTTATTAGATATTAATGAAAGAAGGTGTGAATCTTTTGTATGAAAGTGTTGTTGTGAATTTAGGTGCAAGATGTAATGCTTCTTGCGAGCATTGCTGTTTCTCTTGTTCACCTACAAAAAAAGAAGCATTAGATAAAAACGAAGTGATCAACTTAGTAGAGAATTTTTCAAACAATCCAAAAATAAAAACTATCTCTTTTACTGGTGGAGAAATATTTTTAAATTATCCCTTTTTATATAGCCTATTAAAAATAGTTAATTCCTCTGGAAAAATCAGTACTTTAATTTCTAACGGTTTTTGGGGAAGAGAAATTGAAACAGTAAAAAAATATTTTTTAGATATGAATAGAATGGGAGTTACGAACCTTTCAATAAGCCATGATGATTTTCACTCAAAATTTATTAAAACTGACTACATAAGAAATATTTTAATAGAAAGTAGAAAATATCCCGATATTCAAATCACTGTAAATATAGCTGTTAGTAAAAATAGTACAGGAGATAAAATAATCCACGATTTAGGAGAAGCTATTTTAGGAATACCTGTGACTAAATTCCCTTTAATTCCTGTAGGAGAAGCCAAAAATATAAATGATGATGAATTTCAAAATATTTATTCACTAAGTCATCCTAATCAACTAAAATGTCCAGGTTTTGAACCAGTCTATCATTTTAATGGTAATGTTTACCCTTGCTGTTCACCTGCTATTTTTGATACTGCACTAATTTTGAACGATGAATTATATCAGGATTTTGATAAAACAATAACAAAAATGAACTCAAATTTGTTATTATATATCATGAGAAGAGAAGGTTTCAGTTGGTTCATCAATATAGTTTCAAATAATAATGAATTTTCTCATATAAAAATTAATAAAGAATTTTCATCTATCTGTAGTATTTGTCGTCAATTGTTTAAAACAGAAAATAACATTAAATTACTTACGCCATATATGAGGAAATATTATGAGCAAATGTTATAAATATACAGATGAAAAATATGAGGTTTTTGTTGAAAATTCCGTATTTATTAAAGATAAAGAAAATAATGTATATTTAAAAAGCGAATTGAAAAATTTACCAAAAAGTATACAAGAATCACTAAACGAATATACTCCTAAGGTGACTGTAATCAAGTTCGCATCAATCATCACGTTCTTTATTTTTCTTCTTTTTATAAATGTGATTCTTTTAAACCATTCTGATACAAAAATACAATCAATATCCGCTAATCTACACCTTGCCTATGTCTTCCTATTTTTCTATCTTTCTTTGAATATTTTTATACATGAATTAGGGCATATAAAATCTTTAAACTACATTGGAAAAAAACATCAAAAAATTGGATTTAAGATGAATTATTATATTTTTCCAGCAATCTATGTTGAAATGAATGAAATTTATCTTATTTCAAAAAACGAAAAAATAATAGTTCATTTAGCTGGATTAATTACAAATTATCTAACCATTAACTTTATTCAGGTCATCAATCTCTTATTTTTAAAAAATAAAATACTCGACAGTTCATTCATTTTTTTTTCATATGCGTTGTTATGGAATCTAGTTCCTGTGTTAAACTCTGATGGTTATAAAGTTTTAATCACGTTATTCAGTGTAGATGAATTAGAAAATAAAAGAAAAAATCACTTGATTGTAAAGCTAATACAAGCAATTAGTTTGTTATTGGTCATTGAAACAGTCATTAGTTGGTTTGTGTGAGGTGACTAAGTTGTTAGAACTAAATGATTACACATTGAAAATAAATAATAAATTACTTTTAGAACATACAAAAGTTTCATTTAGAAAAGGGGTGATTAATCATATCTTAGGGAAAAACGGTGTAGGGAAATCACAATTTGCTAAGGATTTATTGTTAAACCGAAGTGGTTTAATCCCTTCTGAAATAAGTAAAAATGTTACGATTATTTCAAGCTTTTCTAATGTCCCTAACGATTTAAAAGTCTGCGAATTATTTATTCTTCTAGAGAAAAGATTTGGTTTAGATTCAGTCGCACACTTGGCTCATTCTTTGCACGCTACAAATATTTCTAAAACTTCCTTAATTGGACAATTAAGTGATGGACAAAAACAAAAACTAAAATTACTTTCTTTTTTTCTGGAAGATAAATCAATTATTGTATTAGATGAAATTACCAACGCCTTAGATAAACAGACAATTAATGAAATCTATCTATTTCTACTTGCATATATAAAAAATCATCCTAAAAAAATTATTCTAAACATCACACACAATTTATCAGATTTAAAAAATTTAAAAGGCAACTATTACTTAATTGAAGATTTCAAAATGATTCGTTTTACTAATCAAACTGAAGTTATTCAGAAGTATATTGAGGGGTGAAATTTTGGAATTAAAAAAAACGATTTCCAACAAAATAATGATTATTTTAATTGCAATTATCGTTGCAATCTTTGCAATGGGATGGATTCTACCTATTGGCATCGATAAAGTAACTAGGTTAAGTTACCGAGAATACTTATTTAGTACATATACTGTATTTACACAATTTGGCTTTCTAATGTTTTCGTTTCTAGTCTCTTTCTTTATTAATAAAGAGTACTCAGGAAAAACAATTTTATTTTATCGTATGATGAATACCAATAGCCTTACTTTTTATATAAGAAAAGTTTTGACACTTACGGTAGAGACCCTAGGCAGTATTCTAGTTCTGTTATTTATCGTTTCCTTTATTTTTATGGATTTTTCTGTAATTCTACAAATGTTTTTTTTATTATCGATGATTTCAATTCAGTATATTTTAATTGTTGCGTTGATCAGTTTTTTATCTGCTAACGTTCTTTTATCTATCGGTTTTAGCATACTCTATTGGATTACAACAGTACTTTTTGTTGCAGTTGGTGGATTTTTACGTTTTTTTGCAATATTTGATGCTTCAAACGAATTATATCTAAACGTCCAGAATTTTTTAGAAGGCTCAGAAAACTCAATTAGTTTTGACCACAATTTATTGATTATCTTGTATATTATAGTTCTAACAATCATCGCGCTGGCTATTGCAAGGGTAAATAATAAACGTTGGCTAAGACTAGGAATATAAACGACACCCACTTCGCAGATAGGATTCATCTACTTATTCGAGACAATAGATTAAATCAAATAAAATACAACTAGTTGAAACTAAAAAAGCATCAATTTTGATACGCCCCAAACTGATATTTTTCTAAACTTTGGGGCGTGTAATCAAAATACAAGCTTCTTAGTGTGGCACTGGATATTTCACCGCATTTTTCTTCAACTTTTCTTCGATAATTTCGTCCAAATCAAACCCTAAATTATCAGCCATCATGTAGGAGTAAATGAGAACATCAGCCAATTCTTCTTTGATTCGTTCTTCTTGTTTGATGCCTTCTTCTGCTGTTTTCCATTGAAAAAGTTCTAACAATTCTGCTGCTTCTAAACAAATTGAGAGCGCCAAATCTTTTTCATTATGGTGGGGGCGCCAATTTCTTTCATCTCGAAATTGATTAATTTTTGCCATTGTATCCATCTGTTCTCCTGCTTTCTTATTCATTTGATGGCAACTGAAACCCATCGAACGTTTCACCATCATAGTATTTTAATAACTGCTCTGTAGACAATAACGAGGAAGTTATTTCTTCCTCTTCAACAACTGCTTGATTCTCTTCTCTATACAACAAATAAGCCTGTAAAAGCTGTTGGTAAAGTTTTTTTCGTGAAGAGGCTTCCGCTGAAAGAAACGTTAATTCTTTTAAGTGTCCGCGATAGACAGGCAAATCATCAACGAATTCGATTGGTAATTCTACTACAGTTAACTGAAATTCTTCAAAGATTTCTTCGTACATCTGCCATTCCTTCTTTCTGTCTATATTGTTTTGGGGTCATGCCCATTTCTTCTTTAAAACGTTTATAAAAAAAGGCTTTGTCTTGATAGCCGATTCGTTCAACAATCGTTTGAATCGATAAATCTGTTTGCTTCAAGTAGTTTTTCGCCAATTGGATTCGGTAGGCTAAGACAATTTCCGTAAACGTTTTGTTTGTTTTTTCTTTTAAAAAATTCGATAAGTAATTCGGATGAAAATGAAATTTAGCGGCGACTTCTGCTAAAGTGACATGTGCAATCTGTTGTTCAATATACGCTAAAATCACCTCAACACGTTGATGATTCGACAAATAATTATCTTGCATCTTTAAAGCTTCTCTAGGCAGTTGACCTAGTTCCACCATCAGCAAAATAAAGGCCGCTTTGGTCACTTTATTATTAAAATAGGCCATTTTCACAATTTGTTTCAGTAATAATAGCGAATAGACGTGAACATCCGAATTTGGCTGGCTGGCAAAAACGAAATATCGAGGAATGTTTTCAAATTCACTGCTAGCAATTTCTGTAAAAAAACGATACATGACTGGCTCTTCCGCCAGCTGATTTAAGAGCGTATCAAGAAAATAGTGCTTTTTAAAATAAAATATAATCATAGACATTCCTTGCCCCTGATAGCTAACAGAGGTGGCCTCATTGACAATCATGACTTGGCCAGCCGAAAACGAACACCTTTGTTGATCCAAATAAGCATAGCCGTCTTGCTCTAAACAATACAGCATCCGAATAAATCCTTTCGGAACGTCAATGGTTTCCGAAGATGCCAGCATAAAGCCCGCAATTTCTCGATGTGGATTTTCCTTAAATTGCGCTACTTCATTCCCAAGAGCATTAGTAGTGGTTAAATAACAATCTAAGGTCTCTAAAAACTGATAAAATGCTGCATATTGCTCTTCTTTGCTTGCCAATTAATCACCTCATAATCAAACACTTTTTACTTTACTCCCTCTATTTTTTTCTTTGGCGTTTCCTTCTATACTAGATACATGGTAACACGAAAAAAGAGATTCAACAGTTTTTAGGAGGAATTTTTTATGAAAATTAGTTTTATCGGTGCTGGAAATATGGCATCCGCCATTGCCAAAGGTGCGCTAAAAAAGCAATTTATTGCCGCAGAAAACCTTTATTTTTATGATATTCAAGTCGAAAAAACCGCCGTTTTTGCAAAAGAAATTGGTGCACATGCGGTTGCATCACCACAAGAAGCTATTGCAGTAGCTGACTTAGTTATTTTAGCGGTGAAACCACAATTCGTTCAAGCAGCTTTACTTGAAGCTAAAGAAGCAATTTTAGACAAGCAACCGCTAATTGTTTCCATTGCAGCAGGTACGACTATTGCAGAATTGTATCAACTGTTTGAGACTACCCAACCGCTTCGTCTTGTTCGTGTGATGCCCAATATGAATGCATTGATTGGCGCAGGTGCAGCCGCTGTTTGTGGCAATGCCTTTACATCCACTGAAGACATCCAGACTGTTTTATCGTTGTTTCGAGCAGTTGGCCAAGCCTGGGAATTAGAGGAACAGTATTTTTCGATTTTTACTGCTATTGCAGGTAGCACTCCTGCGTATGCTTTCTTATTTATTGATTCGATTGCCCGAGCAGCCGTTAAAAATGGTATGAACAAAGAGTTAGCCTTAGAAATTGCCACACAAGCTGTACTAGGCAGCACTCAAACTTTGGCAAATAGCACAGAGAATCCTTGGACTTTAATCGACCAAGTCAGTTCTCCTGGTGGAACCACGGTTGCTGGGATTGTCGAATTAGAAAACAATGCGTTTATTTCAACAGTCATCAAAGGGATTGAGGCCACCATCCTTCGGGATCAAGAATTAGCCAAACAAGACTGAGAAGAATAGTTACATGAGCGAATAAATAAGAAAAAGCGCTGAAAATTCAGCGCTTTTTCTTATTTTAGTTGAATGAGTAAGCCAAAATGATCACTGACTATCGGTGTTTTCCTACCATCAAAAATTACTTCATATTTTCGTACGTGCCACTGTTTTGGAACAAATGCGTAGTCAATCCGCAAGGCTGCTTCATTTTCTTCCCAGCCATCTATTTTTTTCTCTACTGTAGCTTCACCGCTTATCTCTTCCGCTACAACAAATGCATCTTGAATCGGCAAGTAACTATTTTCCACTAATTGATAGCCAGTTGTACCAGCTGGGTTGTTTAAATCGCCTAAAATGACTAACGGTTGTTGCCCCATCGCTAAGTATTTCTCTAATTGTAGCCATTCATAGGCAAAACCTGTACAGGGTGTTTCCCACCAAGAAAAGTGACCAGAGACAACAGTAAGCGTACCTTTTGAACTCTCTGTCTCCGCTACTAAGATTTTTCTTGTTCGATAATTCGTTGGTTCTTGGCTTTCTGAAATAAGGAGAGCTTCACTAGTCAACGGACATTTCGAAAGTAGTGCGTTCCCTTCTTCATAAATAGCGTAACCAACGTGGCTCATTTCCCAACTCCAATAATAGTATTGGCCTTTTTCAGCTAGATATTGAACGATTAGATATGCAAAATTATCTTCATGGATCGGCGTTTGGGTCGCTATGGGACAAAAAGTAGTTAACTGTTCTAACGGCACTTTCTTGGAAGCGACTTTCTGATTCACTTCTTGTAAGGCAATTATTTCACTTTCAGAAGATAAAATCACCTTGGCAATCTCCTCTAATTTTTTTAATGGTTCTTCTTCTAACCAGCTATGAGTATTGATTGTTAAAAGATTCATCTTTTCCCCTTCTCTTACATGTTATTAGGTCTGTGAGTGGGACAAAAATCACTTTGGATTTTTGCTTCACGCGCAAAACCTGATAAACGGCGGGAACAGAACCAACTCCTTCGGAAATAAGCCGAAATTATCCAAAAATTAAAAAGCAATTTCCGGAAATTCCTTCTTATTTCTCGGAGTTAAACGGTTCTGTCCCGACCTCATACCTAATCATTTAAATTTCAATCTGTCCGATCACAGTTCCCGCAGTGGTGGTTCCTAGTTGATTAATAACTACTTGTTCCACTTTGTCGCTGTTTGTAAAAGCGACAATAATCGTTGTTTCTTTGCCAGCTTGTTCAATCACATCCAAGTTCATTTTAGCTAGTTTCGTCCCAGCTTTCAATGATTGTCCTTCTTTAACAAAAGATTCAAAAGCAGGTGTTGCCATTTCAACTGTATCAATTCCCATATGGACAAGTACTTCAATACCTTCTTCTGTTTGTAGCCCAATCGCATGTTTGCTTGGGAAAACACTTAGGACTTTCCCCGAAATTGGTGCCACCACCTCTCCTTCTAGAGGCTTAACTGCAAATCCATCCCCCATCATTTTTTGTGAAAAGACAGGATCATTGACTTGCGCCATTGGAATAACTTCCCCTGTCGCTACAGCCACGAAATCTTTTTTCTTGCCTAAGAAATTCGTTGTTGGCACTCCTGCTGTACTTTCTGCTATAACTGGTTCTGGAATGTCAACGCCGGAAGCTAATAAATCTTCAATATCGGATTTTAAAACATCGGCTTTTGGTCCATAAACGGCTTGAACGCCATTATCTTTCACAATCAAGCCCATTGCACCTGCCCGTTTCCACGCCTCTTCCGAACCGACTTTTTCTCGATCCTTTACACTGACACGTAAGCGTGTCATACACGCATCAACTTCTTTGATATTTTGTTTACCGCCAAGTAAGTAGACAATTTGCGCGATTTGCTGATCGACAACGCCTGAACCAGCCGCGCCAGATGCGATTTCTTCGCCGTTATCATTGTCATAGTTTCCATTTCTTCCAGGTGTTGCGTAATTAAATTTTTTAATTAAGAAATTCGCTAAGAAATAAGTGACAACACCAAAAATGATGACCATTAAAACAAAATTGATTAAATCGCCACCTAAACCAGCTTTTATTGCTAGCGGTGTTCTTGTTAACAATTCAATATTTCCAAACGAATGCACACGCAATGGTAAAATATCAGCCATTGCAAAAGCAGCACCTTGGATCACGGCATAAATCACATAAAGCGGCACTGCAGCAAACATAAACATGAATTCTAGCGGCTCTGTCACACCAGTTAAGAAAACAGCTAAAGCAGCAGAAAAATACATTGATTTATATTTAGCTTTTTTATCTGCATCGACATTACGATACATCGCCAAAGCCATCCCCATTAAAATCCCTGAAGAACCAATCATTTGGCCTACTTTGAATCGAGCTGGTGTCCAATTTTCTAAGACAAACTGATACTTGCTCATATCACCAGCGCCTTTAAGATTCACTAAGTCTGTTGCCCAAGCCAACCATAAAGGATCTTGACCAAAGACTTGGGTTCCAGCTTGTGCGCCAGATAAAATTTCATACGTTCCACCTAATTGTGTATAGTTGATTGGAATCGTCAACATATGATGTAACCCAAAAGGTAATAACAAACGTTCCAACGTTCCATATAAGAATGGCGCTAAAATAGGTGCACTGTCTTGAGATTGCGCAATCCATAACCCAAAATTATTAATTCCCGCTTGAATATTTGGCCAAATAAGTGCTAATGCAATTGAGACAATTGTTGACCACAAAATAACGACAAATGGGACAAACCGTTTACCATTAAAAAATGATAGCGCATCTGGTAATTTCCGATAATTGTAATACTTGTTGTAAGCCATCGCACCGACAAAACCAGCAATAATCCCTACAAAAACACCCATATTTAATGCCGGAGCTTCTAAGACACTTGTAAAGAATCCCTTCACCATAATCTTGGTGCCAAATAAGGTATGCGTGAAAGCTTGTTCATCAGCCAACATTTCATTTGTTACACCAAAAATGGCTCCAGTAATACGGTTGATTAAAACAAAAGAAATCCCCGCTGCAAATGCGCCACCTGCACGATCTTTGGCCCAACTGCCACCTATTGCTAACGCAAATAGTAAATGTAAGTTGCCAATAATTGCCCAACCGATACTCTCCAGAACTCCGCCTGTTGTTACTAACAAGCCTAAATTAGGATCGATTAAGGGAAGCGATTTCCCAATACTAATCATTAAACCCGCTGCGGGCATTACTGCCACAACGACCATTAAAGCTTTCCCGAATTTTTGCCAAAACTCAAAACTAAACATTTTTTTCATTCCTGCCACTCCTTACGCAATCGGTTTCGTTATGTTGCCATTATATACTCCTGTTTCCTTTTTGTAAATGCTTTAATTTCAAAAATATTGTGGAAAACAACTCCCTACTACTTAATCCTTTTTTTATTTTGTCTTTTAATAAAGTAAATAAAGCTCCTTCTATCCTACCTTTGTTTCAGCTTTTATTCATAAGATTACACTTTTTAAGCATTGACTATTGACTAATGCAATCGGTTGCGTTTATGATAGACCTATCAATAAAATCACTGAGGGGGATTCTCATGAAACAAATCAAACGTTTATTCCAAATTGATCCTTGGATAATCCGTACTACACACTTAGATAAAGAAAATTTACGTTTACAAGAATCATTAACGAGCATTGGCAATGGCTATATGGGGATGCGGGGAAATTTTGAAGAACACTATTCTGGCGACCACCATCAAGGAACCTATTTAGCAGGTGTTTGGTATCCAGACAAAACACGTGTTGGTTGGTGGAAAAATGGTTATCCTGAATATTTTGGCAAAGTGATTAACGCAATTAATTTCATCGCAATGGACTTACAAATTGATGGACAAACAATTGATTTAGCCACTACACCTTACGAAGATTTTTCTTTAGAATTAGACATGCAAAATGGGGTCCTTTCTCGGCAATTCACCATCCAAACACCGAAGAACAAAGTGCGCTTCTCTTTTGAACGTTTTTTAAGCTTAGAAAAAAAAGAAGCAGCTTACATCCACTTAACAATTGAAATGTTGGAAGGTACAGGCACAATCACTCTTCACTCAAAATTGGATGGCGATGTTCAAAATGAAGACAGCAATTATGAAGAACATTTTTGGGAAGAAATGGCTATTGAAACACAAGAAACACTTGGCTTTGTTACGACTAAGACCATTCCTAACAACTTTGAAATAGAGCGTTTTACAGTGACTGCAGGCATGCGCCATTTCATCGATGGAGCCTCTGTTGTGCCTACATATACACAACAGCCCTTGGCTTTAACCGCAGAATTGACAGTGTCTTTAAACGAAGGCGAAACGACCGCCATCACAAAAGAAGTGCTTGTCGTTACCAGTCGTGATGTGCCAGAAACGCAACAAATCACACGAGTAAACGAATTATTTTCAGAAATGACTACCTTGTACCCTGAAGCAAAAGCTGGGCAAGCTGCCGCTTGGGCAAAACGTTGGCAATTAGCTGATGTTGTTATTGAAGGAGATGACGAAGCCCAACAAGGCATCCGTTTTAATCTTTTCCAACTTTTCTCAACCTACTATGGTGAAGACGATCGTTTAAATATCGGACCAAAAGGCTTTACTGGTGAAAAATATGGTGGTGCCACATATTGGGATACTGAAGCATATGCTGTCCCACTTTACTTGGCGTTGGCTAAGCCCGAAGTTACTAAAAATCTACTGAAATATCGCCACAATCAATTGCCTCAAGCCATTCATAATGCCCAACAACAAGGGTTAAAGGGTGCGCTTTACCCAATGGTTACTTTTACTGGTGTCGAATGTCATAATGAGTGGGAAATCACTTTTGAAGAGATTCACAGAAATGGTGCGATTGCTTATGCGATTTATAATTATGTCAACTATACAGGAGACGAAGATTATCTAAAAGATGCTGGTCTAGAAGTACTTGTGGCAATCGCTCGTTTTTGGGCAGATCGGGTCCACTTCTCCCAACGTCATAAACAATATATGATTCATGGCGTAACGGGGCCAAATGAATATGAAAATAATATCAACAATAACTGGTATACCAATACCATCGCTGCGTGGGTTCTACGTTACACCCGTGAGTCTTATTTAAAATTCCAAGAAGAAACAACGCTCAAAATTGCAGACGACGAATTAGCTAAATGGGCAGACATTGTAGAAAATATGTACTTCCCAGTGGATAACGAATTAGGCATTTTTGTACAACATGACACTTTCTTAGATAAAGATTTAATGCCAGTTTCTGATTTACCACTTAGTGAGCTGCCTTTAAATCAACATTGGTCATGGGATAAAATTTTGCGGTCTTGTTTCATTAAACAAGCCGATGTTCTTCAAGGAATTTATTTCTTCAATGATGCCTTTTCTTTAGAAGAAAAACGCCGGAACTTTAACTTTTACGAACCAATGACTGTCCATGAATCTTCCCTTTCACCAAGCATTCATGCTGTGTTAGCTGCTGAATTAGGCATGGAAGAAAAAGCAGTGGAAATGTATCAACGAACAGCGCGCCTTGACTTAGATAATTACAATAATGATACAGAAGATGGCTTACACATTACCTCAATGACTGGTAGTTGGCTAGCGATTGTTCAAGGTTTTGCCCAAATGAAAACGGACCATCAACAACTAAAATTTGCACCCTTTTTACCAGCGACATGGACAGCCTACTCGTTCCACATTAATTACCGGAATCGTTTACTATTTGTTGAAGTTGCAGCAGACCAAGTGGCCTTCACTTTACTCGACGGCCCTGCAATTCCATTAACTGTTTACGATCAAAAATACACATTAAAAGATCGATTAGTTTTACCGATCAGAAAGGAAGAAGTTCATGTTTAAAGGCGTTTTGTTTGATTTAGATGGCGTTATTACTGATACAGCAGAATTTCATTACCACGCTTGGAAAAAATTAGGGAACGAAATTGGAATTTCCATTGACCGTGTTTTCAACGAACAACTGAAAGGTGTAAGCCGCGAAGATTCTCTGCAGTTACTGTTAAAATACGGAAAAAAAGAAGGCACGTTTTCTTCTGAAGAATTTGCCCAGTTAGCGCAACGGAAAAACGATTATTACTTGGAAATGATCCAAGCGATTACGCCTGAAGATGTCTACCCAGGAATTCTTTCTTTATTAACGGAATTACGTGAAGCCAATATTAAAATCGCCTTGGCTTCTGCAAGTAAAAATGGGCCTTTTCTTTTAGAAAAAATGCAATTGACGCCCCTTTTTGATGCCATTGCTAATCCAGCAGACGTCCAGGCAGGTAAACCCGCTCCAGATATTTTCATTTTAGCTGCGAAAGAAATTGATTTGACACCAGCAGAATGTCTTGGCATTGAAGATGCCAAAGCTGGGATTCAAGCGATTCTTGCTAGTGGAGCGCAACCTGTTGGCGTTGGCCGCAAAGAAGAGTTAGGCGAAGGGTTGCCTATCGTGCCAGAGACGAGCGCTTTAACGTTTGATTACTTAAAAAAAGTGTGGCTTGATCATGAAGGATAATCGTATCACCGTAACCGATATTCCAAACACAAACTTAAAAAAAATTACTTTGAAGAACGACTTTTTAGAAGTCGTTCTTCTCAATTATGGCGCGCGCCTCCATCAACTTTTGATGCCAAACAAAAATAATCATTGGGAAAATATCCTTTTATCGTATGATTCGTATCAAGATGTATTAAAGGATCAAAGCTTTTTTGGTGCCACTGTTGGACCAGTTGCTGGACGCATACGTAATGGCCATTGGCAAAATGGAATATTAGAACAAAACAGCGACGGTCATCATATCCATGGTGGCTCAAAGGGGTGGTCTTTTCAATATTGGACAGTCGAGCCCTTTGAAAAAAAGGATATCATTGGCGTTGCTTTTCATTTAACCGACACCATTTCTGGCTATCCTGGACCAATTGAGGCCACCATCACTTATCAGCTAGAGGATAATCATTTACGAATGATCAGTACTGGACGGAGTAAACAGGAAACACTTTTTAATCCTACGAACCACGCCTACTTTAATTTATCTGGCGATGGAAAGTTAGACATTCTGTCACATTTGCTATCTTTGAACTGTCAAGGTATGTTAGAATTAGACGATAATAAGCTGCCTACTGGACGGATTTTACCAGCTTCTGAACTATCCATACGTTTTAATGAACTGACACCTATCGAAACAATCCTCCAACGCTATCCAACTGGGTTAGATGATGTTTTCTCCTTAGTTGGCTCTGACTTAAGACAGCCACAATTATGCTTACAAGAGCCTACTTCTGGAAGAAAAATGACGATAGCAACAACGAACCAAAGTATGGTATTATTTTCTACGACTGGTTTTGAGGCTCCATTTTCTATTAATGGACAAGCGATGCATTCAAACTATGGCTTAGCAATTGAACCACAAGAGTATCCTGACATTGTTCATCATCCTCAGTGGGGCTCTATTTTATTACCAGCTAATAAAAAGCAAACCTACCAAACGGTTTATCAATTTAACCTTCTATAATCACTAAGAAAGGCGTGGCAAAAATGGCAATTACAGTAAAAGATGTCGCTAAGAAAGCGGGGGTTGCAACTTCAACCGTTTCGCGTGTCATTAACGATCATCCAAGTATTTCTGAATCGACAAAAAAGAAAGTGCGAAAAGTCATGGATGACTTAGGCTATGTGCCAAATATGACGGCACGGAATTTGGGTAAACGAATTTCAAGTGCCATTGGCGTAATTTTACCTCCTTTAGATTCGAAAGAACGGTTAGGGAATCCATTTTATTTAGAAATTATGGAAGCCATCAACGAGGAAGCCCGTCTTTATGATATGACTACTGCTATTGCAACTGCCAAAAGCTTTGATGTACTATTGGAAAACGTTAAAAGAATGCATCTTCAAAAACAAGTGGACGGTTTTATTCTTGTGTATTCAGATAGTAAGGACCCCGTCATTGATTACTTATATGAAAACAACATTCCCTTTACTTTAATTGGTCAACCTTACCAACATGAAACGGAAATAGTTTACGTGGATAATGATAATCAATTATTAGGGAAACAAGCGACGGAATTTTTAATTGAAAACGGCCATAAAAATATTTTATTTGTGACCAATACAACGCATGAAAGTTTGTACTTTGAACGTTACTTTGGTTATCAAAAAGCAATGATGATGCAAGGATTAACTGTTTTACCAAGCGTTGCGTTAGAAAAACCTGAAGATTACATGGCTTTCGATGACATTCTTCATCAAAATAATGCCACGGCGTTGGTGGTGATTGATGATATCTTTGCTTTGCGGACGATGCAACTTGCGCAAATCTATGGTTATCAAGTTCCTGAAACGTTATCCATTATTAGTTTTAACAACTCAATCTTTTCAACATTGACACATCCTTATCTAACAAGCATTGACATCGACACGTCAGAATTAGGTCGAATGGCGATGAAAAAATTATATGAATTAATCCACGAAGAATTGACGAATGGTGTCCGTCTCGTTATTCCTCACAAATTAATTAAGCGTGAAACAGTTATTCCTATTCATTAAAAAAGAAGCGTAAGCAGTTTAACACTGCTTACGCTTCTTTCTATGTGTACGCTCTTATTCGTATGTATTACTTTTATAAAATAACTTTTTGCGAAATTTTTTTCCAAAACGTTTCTTCTTTTGCATCAAATTGAGCTGGTTCCCCGTCAGACAATTTTTCATTTAATAATGATAATTTTTCTTGATGTTTTGCATACTCATCTTTTTTTATTAGCTCTAAACGATACGCACGATCCAAGATCGACTCTCGATAGTTAACATTCATTTTCGTTGCCTTCGCCATTTCTTACATTCCTTCCCAAAATAAATTTTCATTTTTTCGTTAAATTCTTCTATAATTATAACAAAAATATCAGAAAAATAAATATGAAACAAACGATAATTGCGAAAATTTTGTTTTTTCATGCAATTATCGTTCGATTATTTAAGAAATTAAAATTATTAACCAATAATTAATCAATCAGCAAACGCATTAAATGAACATCTAAAAATTCACCTTGGTTTGTTTTGGCACCCCGAGGCATAATTGCCTCTGTTTCAAACCCTAATTTTTTATAGACATGAATCGCTCGTTGATTGCGATCCTGTACCGTTAATTCCAAGCGACGAATAACATGACTTTCATGCGCCCAGCGAATAAGTTCTTCCATTAGGATACTGCCTAGTCCATAGCCCCAGTATTCTTTTAAAATACTAATGCCAATTTCACCAATATGCTCCATCCGCTTTTTAGAAGAAGCAGACACAGAAGCGGTGCCAATGATCGCTTCTCCCGCTAATGCCACCAATAAAACATTATTTGGCGATTCATAGAGTGTTGCTAGATTTTCAGCCAATTCTGTTGTCGACATGGCCATTCCTCGCTCATCCATCACCAAATAGGGCGTTTCACTCCCAATTTTTGACATCACAGATAGTAATTGATCCGCATCAGTAGGCACTGCTTCTCGAATAGAAAATGTTTGTTCAGTCATATTCGCGAGCCTCCCACGTTTTCAGAATCTCTGCTATTCTTTCTTCTGCCAATGGACCAGTTCCGCGGAATTCAAGAACTCTCTTGTCCGCTTCTTGAGAATCTTTATTTAAAATAATTTCTAAATAATCTTCTGGCAATTCTTCTTCAATCAAGCTGCCCCATTCTACAACGGATAGCCCATCTCCTTCAAAATACTCATCTAACCCTAATTCATCCGCACCCTCTTCAACACGATAGACATCCATATGGTATAACGGAAGTCGTCCTTGTGGATATTCGCGGATAATCGTATAGGTGGGACTTTTAATCATTTGGGAAATGCCTAATCCTAAAGCAATCCCTTTCGTCATTGTCGTCTTACCGGCCCCTAAATCACCAGTCAGGACAATTACATCACCAGCTTGTGCCTTTTGTCCAATGATTTTAGCAATCGCTTCTGTTTCCAATGGATTGTTCAGGACAATGTTCATTTTTTTGCCTCCCATCTGCAAGAATCTATGTATGAAAGTATACCGAAAACTCAATAAGTTGACTAGTGGCAGCTTCAAAAAAATAAAGTTGAGGCCCAAGTGTCCTGGGAACCTCAACTTCTACTTTGCTTATTTATCATGCTTCGACATAGTTAATTAGTCGTTCATTAATGTTTGAGCAGCTGTAATGATTGATAATTTATAAACATCTTCTTCGTTTGCACCACGTGATAAGTCAGAAACTGGTTTGTTCAATCCTTGTAAGATTGGGCCAATTGCTTCAAAGTTACCTAAACGTTGAGCAATTTTGTAGCCAATATTTCCTGATTGTAAATCTGGGAATACAAAGACTGTTGCTTCTCCAGCAACTTTTGAGTTGGGCGCTTTTAATTGTGCAACAGAAGATACATAAGAAGCATCAAATTGTAATTCACCATCAATCGCATATTCAGGTGCTAATTCTTGCGCAATTTTTGTAGCTTCAGCAACTTTTGTTACTTCTGGTGCTTTTGCAGAACCTTTTGTTGAAAAACTTAACAATGAAACTTTTGGTTCAATGTCAAATAATTCAGCTGTTTTGGCACTATCAACAGCAATTTCAGCTAATTCTTGTGCAGTTGGATTCACGTTAATCGCGCAGTCTGAGAATAAATATCTTTCTTGGTCACGACCACGAATCATTAAGAAAGCACCACTTGTACGGCTCACGCCTGGTTTTGTTTTAATGATTTGTAACGCAGGGCGAACTGTATCACCTGTTGAGTGGATAGCACCACTAACCATACCATCAGCAATACCCATGTAAGTTAACATAGTACCGAAATAGTTGACATCTTTTAAGATTTTTTCAGCATCTTCTTTAGTAGCTTTTCCATTACGGCGTTCAACAAATGCTTCGACCATTTCATCCCATTTTTCATAATCATTTGGGTTGATAATAATAAAGTTTGATGTGTTGATTCCACGAGCCATAGCAGCATTTGCAATATCTGTTGGATCACCAATTAAGATTGGTTCTACTAATTCATCAGATTTTAAGCGGGCAGCAGCACCTAAGATTCTAGGATCTGTTGCTTCAGGGAAAACAATTTTGATATTACGGCGTACGACTTTAAATTTTAAGCTATCGAATAATTCCACGATAAACCCTCCAGTTTTATATTTACAAAATCCATCATACACTATTCTCAAAGAAAATAACAGTTTTTTCTAGCTGTATTAGTCAAAAAAACCAATAATCCGATAAACTTTTCACAAACTAACTCTTCTACACTATAACAGCATACACTGTTACACTACACTGTTTCAGGAAGTTGCCAATCAATCGGCGTTTCCCCTAAACGTTCTAGAGCGGCATTCGCTTGAGAAAACGGACGTGAGCCAAAAAAACCACGATGTGCTGACAATGGACTTGGGTGTGGCGATTTGATAATCACATGCCGAGTCGTATCAATCATTTTAATTTTTTCTTGAGCAGGACGTCCCCATAAAATGAAAACAACAGGTTTTTCACGCTCATTCAACTTTTCGATAATGACATCTGTCAGTTGCTCCCACCCTTTACCTCGATGGGAATAGGCTTGACCTGCCCGAACGGTCAACACAGTATTTAATAATAACACGCCTTGTTTGGCCCAGCTTTCTAAAAAGCCATGGTTGACGGGTTGGTACCCTAAATCAGCTTGTAATTCTTTGTAAATATTCGCAAGAGATGGCGGCACTTTCACACCTGGCTGGACAGAGAAACTTAGTCCGTGTGCTTGATTGGGTCCATGATATGGATCTTGTCCCAAAATTACTACTTTTACTTCTTCAAAAGGGGTTAGTTCTAACGCTGAAAATAAATGATACATATCTGGATAAATCGTTTGTGTCTGATATTCTTTTTTCAAAAATTCCCGCAATTCTTGATAATACGGTTTTTCAAATTCAGCAGATAAAATGTTTTGCCAACTATTGTGAATAATTTCTTTCATAATGCTCACTCCTTCGCTCTCTAAGCATAACGAATTTCTCCAAACCTGACAAGAAATTTCTGGGTACTTTCTCTTGGAAAAACGTGGTAAACTATAGGTAAGCTTTAAATAGATAATGAGGTGTAGAGAATCGATGATTAAATTAATTGCTTCAGATATGGATGGAACACTTTTAGATGCAAAAATGAGCATCACAAATGATAACGCTTCAGCAATTCGCGAAGCGGAACGTTTAGGAATCGAATTTATGGTTGCTACTGGCCGCGCATATACCGAAGCGAAACCCGCGTTAGAAGAAGCTGGAATTGACTGCGCCATGATTACTTTAAACGGCGCCCAAGTGTTCGACAAAGATGGACACTCACTTTTCACGGCTGGGATCGAAAAAGAAACAGTAACAGAAGTACTAACTATTTTGAGTCAACACAATGTTTACTATGAAATCTCTACAAATAAAGGTATTTTTTCTGAACATCAAGAAAAAAGAATTGAAAACTTTGCCGCTCATATTGCAGAATCCATGCCCCATTTAACTTATAAAGTGGCGATTGCCATGGCTTCAGCACACCTATCTTTATTGCATATTACCTATGTTGATCGTTTGGACGACATTTTAAAAGATGATTCGATTGAAGTCCTTAAAATTATTGGCTTCAGTATGGATGGGCCGAAAGTATTAGGTCCTGCTGGGATGGAAGTAGAAGAACTAGATGATTTGGTTGTTACCTCTTCTGCGCTTAATAATATTGAAATTAACCACCGCCTAGCACAAAAAGGGATTGCGGTTGCGCGCGTCGCTAAAGAACGTGGGATTCCCGCTGAACAAGTCATGACTATTGGTGATAATTTAAATGATGTCAGCATGATTCAATGGGCCGGAGTAAGTTTTGCAATGGGCAATGCCGAACTGGAATTAAAAGAATACGCTAAATATGAAACAGCCACTAATTTAGAAAATGGTGTTGGCGAAGCCATCCTGCGTGCAATAAGAGAAGATTTGTAATAAGCACTACCAGTTACAGCACTCATTTATATATAGAAAGGAGATCGTGTCGTGTCTGAATTTTTTATTCAAGAACAACAGTTAGGAAAAGTTACGCGAACCATCGTGAAAGACCAAGCAGGCCGTTCACTTTTTCTATTGGTGGGGCGCTGGGGTACACGAGGAGATGCGCTTTCTTTATATGCAATGAACGGAGAAATTTTAGCCAGTATTAAACAAGTTTCTTGGACTTTTGGTACACGATTTGAGTTATATCAGCGTTTTGAAAAAGTGGGTACTCTACGAAAACTGTTCAATTTGAATGCTGATTTCTATTATGTTCAAGGCCTTCACTGGGCAGTTGTTGGTGATATCAAAGCGCATCAATATTCAATTTATCAAGTCCATAAAAAAATTATGTCAATGGATAAAACCATGCTTTGTACAGGCGACTATTTTGTTTTAACTGTTGCCAATGATGAGGACGCACCGTTGTGCATCTGTATAGCAGCTGTCCTTGACTACTGGTTATATAATAAGAAAAAACAAAAAACTTCCGATGATTTTGGATTAGATTTTGATCCTTTAACGGATTAATGAAAAATAACGAAGCTAAAGTGATTGACTTTAGCTTCGTTATTTTTACACTTCTTTTTGCATATGATTGTATAAGTGACCACTAATAGTCATTGTTGTGACATCTTTAAAGCCTTTACTTGCGTATAACTTTCTCGCCCCTGGATTGTCAAAATCAACATTTAGACCCAAGGCTTGCTTCCCGCTAGCTTTAGCTACTTCAGGTAAAGCATCTAATAACTTAGAACCAATTCCCATTCCACGGAAACGTTCATCCACAGAAATCGTGTCTAAATACCATTCATTAGGCAAGGTTTCTTCTTCAATAAATAGCCGAACATCTTCTGCTAAGCCATGTTTTTTAAAGACTTCTCTTAAAGGTTCATCAATAATCTTTTCATCTTCCGCAGGATAGCCGACAGCAATCCCTGCAACTTCACCTGCATGTTCATAAACTAAAATTCGTTGATAGCCATAGCGATAGGTTGGATACGCCGTTGCCTCTGCTAATAGGTCAATCATTTGTTCTTCTGAGACTTCTTCTAAAATTGGTAACTCCATATCTTTTAAAATAAC
This sequence comes from Enterococcus sp. DIV0546, assembly GCF_051712785.1. Lineage (NCBI taxonomy): Bacteria > Bacillati > Bacillota > Bacilli > Lactobacillales > Enterococcaceae > Enterococcus > Enterococcus sp. DIV0546. The sequence goes on along the minus strand of NZ_JBIOPO010000001.1, from coordinate 721,766 downwards.
TAAGACCAGCCGAGCAATCGCTTGACCGTCTTCTTTTGTTGCCGAGCGAATCATTGTAATTCTCCTTTACATTTAACTAAAAAAGAACTGGCTACTATCATTACTGACTTAGCCAATTCCTTTTATCTTGTCTTTAGTATAACAAATTTATTATTGAATTTCTACTGTAACCTGACGTCGTCCCCAAACATGACATTGGTCTACTGAATCAAAATGAACATCAATAATATTTCCTTGAATAGCGCCACCTGTATCTCCAGCAATAGCAAAGCCATAACCAGAGACTTTCACTAATGACCCCAGAGGAATTACGCTTGGATCAACTGCAACTACATTGCTTTGTTTACTTAAGTCAATACCAGTAGCACTTAGATTACTTGCACCTGGCTCACGCCAAGAATAAGCGGTTGATTCCATCTGAAGCACACGACCAGAGCCAGTTCCTGGTGTTGATGATTCGCCTGTCGATGATTCTGTCGTTGATGACGATTCGGATGAACTAGCTGAACTTGAAGATTCAGTGCTACTGCTTTCCGTACTTGTAGAAGAGCTTGATGCTTGACTGCTTGACTCTTCAGCAGCTTCGGCTTCTAGTTTAGCCGCCGCATCTGCTTGCGCTTGTTTGTCGGCAGCTGCTTGTTTCTTCGCTGCTTCTGCTTTGGCAGTTTCTGCCGCACGTTTTTTCTGTGCCTCAGCTGCTGCTTTTTCGCTGACTAAGCGTTGTTGCTCTTTCTGTTTGTCTGTCGAAATTTGAGCCAATAATTCTTCATTATCCGCCATTTTTTCTTTTAACTCAGAGACTTTATTATTCATTGAAGAAGCTTCAACTTGTAATTTCTCTTCATTTTGTTTTAAAGTTGTTTGCGTATTTTCAACTTTTTCTTGTAATGCAGCTAACTTTTCTTTTTCGCTAGTTAAGCTTTCAATCTTTTCCCGTTCAAAGTTTTGTAAAACGGTCATGGCGTAGGCCCGATTAAAGAAATCTGATAAATTTTCTGCATCTAATAAGGCTTGCCAAGTACGTTGGTCGCCATTTAATTGAATATCCTTCATACGATCGCCAACAGCTTCTTTACGACGAGAAATATTTTTTTCTGTTTTTTCTATTTCCTCTTTCGAAGTTTTCAACGTATCTTCCGCTTTTGAAATTTGCGTTTTTAAACGTTCGATTTCCGCATATTTAGCATTTACATCGTCTAAGGCTGAATTGATTTCTTTACTAATTAACTCCCCAGATTGTTTCGCTTGCGCTTCTTTTTCTTGCAACGAATCAAGTGATTCTGCTGCCGCAGCGACTGGAAGTCCAAAATTGATAAGCATCATTGTTGTTAAAAATGGTATCAACTTTTTAACCTTCACTAAATCCAACACCTTTCCTAACTTATCTAAAACACCTACTCATTATACTAGTCAGGAGGGCTTGTTTTATTTCAATCATGTTACAATTTATTACAATTTAAATGCAACTCTTTTTTTATCCTGCGTTTATTCATTAGTCCATTTCTATCTCAATTCTTTAAGAATTTCTTAAGACGGCTTAAAAACTAGCTTTTGACGATTTTTCTTTTTTTCATCCCATTAGACCATTGATTGAAATATTTTGTAATATTTTTTGTTAATTATTGGCCCTTTTTCTTCAAATCTTCTAAGAGATGCCGAACTTCTTTGGAATTTTTAATGTTTTTTAAAGTTAGTTTTGGGTAATTGTTAATAAAACGACGTTGTTGGAAATTTAACCGATTTTGGAAATGCTCTTTTTTGGTTCGTTCTTTTAACTTCTGCCAATCAGCTGTAGCGATTTCCATTTTTGTGTTCAACCGTTGCTTAAATTCTTGTTGGTTCGTTTCCAACGTTTGGCCCATCTCGGTAATAAGTTTTTTGAAACCTTGCATGTTCAGCAACGTATAAATTAAGTCAAGCCCCATTACAATCACTATGCAAAGGGCTAAGTAGTTGCCAAAGGTTGCTTGTAAAAAGCTGACAACTTTGGCGATTTCTGGTTGAATAACTTTGACAATCAAGACACAACCCAATCCCCAAAAAAGAGAAACCGGTAAAGCCACACGACCGTTTAAATTAAAAGGTACATCATGATAATCCCACCAAGAGGCATGGAACAGTTTTTCCAAGCCATAACTAGTGACATATTCTAAAATCGTCACTAAAACAGCCGATCCGACATACAATACCAAGAGATTGTTCTCAAAGGGTTCCACAAAATAGAGAACGCTTAAGACCCCAAATCCATAAATAGGACAATAAGGCCCTACCAAAAATCCTCGATAAACAAATTTTTTGGCTTTTAATGAACAATACACCGTTTCCCATAACCAGCCGATAAAGGAATAAATAAAAAATAACAAAATAACCTGACTCATTTTTTCCACGTTTCTGTCACACTCCACTTCTTTGCGCTTTTCTTCTATTTTAACAGAAGTTGAGAAAATGTAGCGAACAACTTTCTTTCATTGAAAGATTAGGCTACAATGAGAGCAGCAAAGGGAGGAATCTTATGTTTGGTTTATTGAAATACGCAAAAAATTATCGAAAACAAATTATCCTCGGTCCAGTCTTCAAATTTTTAGAAGCTTGTTTCGAGTTAGTCTTGCCCTTATTCATGGCTCACTTAGTCGATGTCGGTATTCGTCAAAACGACCGACAGACTGTCATAGAAATGGCCCTCTGGATGCTTGTTATGTCGTTAGTTGGTTTATTTTTTGTCATGATTTGTCAATATTATGCTTCAGTCGCTTCGCAAGGTTTTGGGACGGAGCTAAGAAATCAATTAATGAAGAAAATTAATCAGCTTTCACACAAAGAATTGAATAGTTTTGGTACAGATACCCTCATCACCCGGATCACAAACGATATCAACCAGCTTCAATTGGCTTTAGCGATGTTTATTCGGTTGGTCATTCGGACACCTTTTTTAAGTATCGGTTCTGTGGTCATGGCTTTTTACATTGACGTGCAGATGGGTTTTCTTTTCCTATTACTTTTACCAATTTTTAGCCTTATTCTCTTTATTATCATTAAAGTGACTGTGCCTTTATATCAAAAAGTCCAAGAATATTTGGATCGGTTAAACCGTCAAATCAGTCAAAACTTAAGCGGTGTCCGTGTGATCCGTGCGTTTGCTAGAAAGGAAACAGAGCAACGACATGTTGATAAAGCTTCAGATGATTTAGGCGATATTTACATTCGCGTATCGAATGTCTCTGCTTTATTAACGCCTTTAACCACTTTGATTATGAATGTTGGAATTTTATTTTTACTTTATTTTAGTGGCTTAAAAGTTTCTTTTGGTTCCTTGCAACAAGGGGAAGTTTTAGCATTGATCAATTATATGAATCAAATGATGCTCGCTTTAATTGTTGCTTCTAATCTCGTGGTAATTTTTACGCGAGCTGCCGCTTCCGCAAACCGTGTCAATGAGGTTTTAACTGTAGAAAGTCAGTTAACAGATACACCAGAATCAGCAAAAACATCTCCACAATTTGGTGATATTACCTTTGACCATGTAGATTTTCGCTATGAACCAGAGGCCGGTTTGGCTTTGGAAAATATCAATTTTACGATTCCTAAAGGCTCAATTCTCGGCATCACAGGACCTACCGGCAGCGGGAAAAGTACCTTAACCCAACTCATTCCCAGATTTTATGATGTGAGTGCAGGAAACCTTTTTATTAATGGTGTAAATGTGCGCGATTGGCCGCTCTTTACTTTACGCCAACAAGTTGCAAGTGTTCCACAAACTGCCGTCTTATTTACAGGGACTATTCGAGAAAACTTACAATGGGGCAAACCAAATGCAACTGATGAAGACTGTTGGGAAGCATTAGCTATCGCCCAATGTAAAGAATTTGTTGAACAATTAGACCAAGGGTTAGACACGCCTGTTAACGAAGGCGGAAAAAACTTTTCTGGTGGACAAAGACAACGGTTGACCATTGCCCGTGCCTTGATTAGGAAACCGCATTTACTTATTTTAGATGATTCCTTGAGTGCCCTCGACTATCAAACAGATTTGAATCTGCGCCGTGCTTTACAAAAAGAACGAGCAGAGACAACCGTTATTTTAATTTCACAACGCGTGAGTTCGATTGCTACGGCGAATCAAATTTTAGTCCTAGATAGTGGAAAAGTCGCTGGCCTTGGCACCCACGAAGAATTACTTACTTCTTCTAAAGAGTATCAAGAAATCGTTGCGTCACAGGAGGAGGATACCCATGCAAACTAAAAAAATTCATTTTGGTGCCTTCTCACGTTTTAAGCCGTATTTACTACGCTATCCAAAAGAAATTATTGGCGCCTTAATCCTAGGAATTCTCAGTGGTTTTTCGACTGTCCTCATGACTTATTATATAGGTAAATCCGTTGATACAATGGTTGGTAAAGGACAAGTCAATGCTGCGCAACTCATCAAAATTTTAGGTTTATTAGCAGGGATTTTACTCGTAACCGTTCTAAGTCAATGGCTGATTCAACGTCTCGGTAATCGCGTGTCTTATTTATCGACCACACAGCTGAGAAAAGATGCCTTTGCCCATTTAAATCAATTACCGTTAAGTTATTATGACCAAACGTCACACGGAAATATCGTCAGTCGCTTTACCAACGATATTGACAATATTTCAATGGCTTGCTCGGCTGTCTTCAACCAATTATTTTCTGGCATGGCCACCGTCGTTGTTGCTTTGCTCTTTATGATCCGGCTAAGTCCCCTGCTCACATTAGTGGTTCTTATCAGTACGCCGATTATTTTTATTGTAAACTGGCTTGTTGCAAAAGCTTCACAAAAAAACTTTGCTGCACAACAAACGATTGTTGGTGAAATTTCCGGCTTCGTTTCAGAAATGGTTGGCAACCAAAAAATTGTTAAAGCCTTTCAACAAGAACAAGCTACGCAAGAAACATTTGAAGCATTGAATCAAACGTTGTATGAAAAAGGACAGAAGGCTCAGTTTTCTTCCTCCTTAACCAACCCACTTTCTCGATTTATCGACCATTTATCTTATTTATCGATTGGATTAGTCGGTGGCTTGTTAGTTTTAAGTGGCAATCCTTTAGTCACAGTTGGTGTTATTTCCAGTTTCACCATTTACTCTAGTCAATTTTCTAAACCTTTTATTGAACTCTCAGGAATCACCAACCAAATCCAAGCCGCCTTAGCTGGATTGGAACGTACCTTTGATATGATGGATCAACCAGTTGAACGTCCTGATGCCCCGAACGCAATTGTTTTGAAAGAAGCGCGAGGCCGTGTTGAATTTAAAGACGTTGATTTTTCTTACACGCCGACGCGACCTTTAATCGAAAACTTTAATTTAATTGCTGAACCAGGAGAAACAATTGCCATTGTTGGGCGAACCGGTGCGGGTAAATCAACATTAGTGAATTTGTTAATGCGCTTTTACGAGGTCGACCATGGTCAAATTACGGTTGATACTCACGACATTACTCAAATTACTCGGGATAGCTTGCGAAAAAGTTTTGGTATGGTTCTCCAAGATACTTGGCTATTCGATAGCTCCATTCGGGAAAATTTAACGTACGGGAATCCTGAAGCCTCTGACGAAGAAATTATAGAAGCCATGAAAAAAGCCCATATTTTTGATTTCGTCATGCGTTTACCTCAAGGACTAGATACCGAGATTGGTTCTCAAGGCGTTAAAATTTCTGAAGGACAACGACAATTAATGACTATTGCACGCACGATGATTAGTAATCCGCCGATGCTTATTTTAGATGAAGCGACCAGTTCAGTTGATACATTGACCGAGCAAAAAATTCAGGATGCTTTTTTACAAATGATGACTGGCCGGACCAGTTTTGTTATTGCCCATCGCTTAGCAACAATCAAAAGTGCTGAAAAAATTCTAGTTATGGACAATGGTCAAGTGGTTGAAATTGGCACCCATGACGAATTATTGCAAAAAGAACAGGGTTATTATCGTGACCTTTACGAAGCACAGTTTAATCAAAAAGCACAATAAAAAAGAGTCACTTTTCTGGGATGATGAAAAGTGACTCTTTTAATTTTAAATTTATTGATCTAATTCAGATAATGGCTTTCCAAATAAACGTTTAAAGGGAATTTTATTGCCTAAATAATAAGTGGCAATTACTTGAATAGGAAAGAAAATAACTGTTTTAATTAAGCGTGGCACCCACCAAGCAAAATTTGCTAGGTTGACTCCATACATTAAACTTAACCACAAAGGAGTTAAAATGATATTAATTAAAACGGTGACCAACAATGTCGCCAAAATCACTCGTTGCCATGTCATTTCTTTCTTATAATAGAAATAACCATAAATAGCACCAGCCAAAAAGGCATTTAAAGTAAACCCAGGAAAATAGCCTGCCTTTGGAAAAAGCAACATTCCTACCACATCAGCCACCGCCGTGCCGATTCCAGCCCAAAAAGGTCCGAAAATCATCCCAATCAATGATTCTGGGATAAACGTGAAACTGATTTTTAAAAACGTTGTTTCATACGCAAAAAAGCGTGAAAAGACAACGACCACCGCAATGAGTACGCCCATTAACGCAATGGATTTTGTGCCAAATTTTTTCTTTGTCATTTTTAGCATCTCCTCTAAGAGCTGCTACATGACGAACCATGCAGCGAATGCGAAAACAAAACCGCGAACATTAAAAAGCTGAACGTGTTGTTCTGATGATAAGCAAAGTAAGAACCTTTGCTTTCTAGCAACACACTGTTCATGTTCTTCGTCCAAAAGGCAACATCCCATCCTTTTAGCACTTAACGCTTTGTCTCCTACTCTGTTATTTTATTTGGACAAAAGTCCTCATAAAATATACCACAAAATAGTCAAAATAACCATTAAGGTTCTCTAAAAAGCTAACGGTCGACGATCGCCTTCATGGATAACCTCACGGAAGTCCGCAAACCCCGCCTCGACACCTCTCAAAAGAATTTCAGCACTGCCGATATTGGTTGCTAAAGGAATTTCATAGACATCACTTAGACGAATCAAAGCTGTCACATCTGGTTCATGCGGTTGCGCGGAAAGAGGATCTCTTAAAAAAATAACTAAATCAATGTTGTCTTCTGATATCATTGCGCCAATCTGTTGATCCCCACCTAATGGCCCCGATTTAAAGCAATGCACGGGTAAGCCAGTTGCTTCCATCACTTTCATGCCTGTCGTTCCTGTTGCATACAATTCATGTTTTTCTAAAATATGTTTATAAGCGGTTGCTAGTTTGATCATTAATGTTTTTTTACGATCATGAGCGATTAAAGCGATTTTCATGTTATCCAACTCCTGTCTTTGTTATATTATAACAAAAGTTTATCGATAAATCCGCTGAGAGTGTTTGCCCTTTGTCACCTTGACGAAAAAGTCTTCTTTTTCTTGTGCAACTCTCCCTTGCCGAAAGATAGCGTTTTCATTTAAACTATGAGTAACAAATCAAAAAGAAAAGAGTGACGTATCAAATGGTGGAAATGGCGCTTAGAAATGTGTATAAAAAATATGACAATGCAGAACATTATTCTGTTACAGATTTTAACTTAGAAATTACAGACCGTGAATTTATCGTCTTTGTCGGACCTTCTGGTTGCGGTAAATCAACAACATTGCGCATGATTGCTGGCTTAGAAGATATTACTGAAGGTGAATTATCAATTGGGGACAAAGTCATGAATGACGTTGCACCGAAAGATCGTGATATTGCCATGGTTTTCCAAAACTATGCGCTTTACCCGCATATGACTGTTTTTGATAACATGGCCTTTGGTTTAAAACTAAGAAAATATGATAAAGCTGAAATTAAAAAACGGGTGGAAAATGCTGCGGATATTCTGGGCTTAACAGAGTACTTACAACGTAAACCTGCGGCGCTTTCTGGTGGACAACGCCAACGTGTTGCACTTGGCCGGGCAATTGTCCGTGATGCCAAAGTCTTTTTAATGGATGAACCTTTATCAAACTTGGATGCAAAATTACGTGTAGCCATGCGTGCTGAAATCGCTAAACTACACCAACGTTTAGAAACTACGACAATTTATGTGACACATGACCAAACCGAAGCGATGACCATGGCTGATCGAATCGTAATTATGAAAGATGGCTTTATTCAACAAATTGGTTCACCAAAAGAAGTTTACAATACACCAAAAAATATGTTCGTAGCTGGGTTCATCGGCTCACCTGCCATGAATTTCTTCAAAGTTACCTTAAACAATGGGGTTATTTCTAACCAACATGGTTTAAAACTAGCAATTCCTGAAGGAAGAAACAAAGAGCTTGTTGAACATGGTTATGAAGGCAAAGAATTAATTTTCGGTATTCGTCCAGAAGATATTCATAGCGAACAAGTGGCTTTAACGGCAATGAAAGATGCGGTGATTAAATCTGAAGTCGTTGTTTCTGAATTATTAGGGGCTGAATCCATGCTTTATACAAAAATTGGTGATACAGAGTTTATCTCAAAAGTAGATGCTCGTGACTTCCACCATCCTGGTGAAATGATTGACTTAGCTTTTGATATTAACAAAGGACATTTCTTCGACCCTCAAACAGAAGAAGTCATTAAATAAAAAAATCTCGAGGCATCCGTCGCAATGACGGATGCCTCGATTGTTTCTCTTTATGCTAATTTAACCTTCTTCTTTATCACTTTGGGTTGTTTCGCTTCTGTAAAAGTTGGAATATCTACATGTTTACTTAAGGTACTTGCTAAAAAGTAGGCAATACTGAAATCCACCAAACTATGAATTAATCCACCAACGCCCATCAAAAGAAAAATAGAATACATGAAGCCGGCTGTATAATAGGTTCCTGGCAAGTTGCCCATTGTGTAAAATACAGAAACAACCACTAGCTCGGCAGCGGAATGAATCACTCCAATTCCCACGTTAAACAACTGTAATTTCCCATTTAATAAAGTGAATTTCCCCTCTTTATTGATTAAAATTTCTGGATGCTTTTGTAAAATCACTGCGCCAATGACTGCAAAAATCAAATGAGATAAGGCCCGCAAAGCAATAATCGGTGTTGCGGATAAGAAAAAACCAAAACCTGTTCCTAGACTAACCGCAATTGCCACCACTGGAGAAATAAACATGGCAATAAAAACTGGGACGTGACTTGCTAACGTAAAACTGGCTGGACCAATGGTAATTCTTGGCATAACCATTGGAATGATAATCCCCATTGCAATTAAAAGTGCTGAAATTGTTAAACGTTTTACTGAGTTTGTTTTCATTAAAACTGCCTCCTAAAGGTGTCATGACACCTTTTGTTTTTCTCAAGTGTAGCTGAACAGCCGCAATGTGTCAAGACACATAAAAGAACTTTCTGTTATTTCTCATAAATAACAGAAAGTTCTTTTTTATACTGGTTTATTTTTTTCTAAAGCATTACTTAAACGAGCGAATTCTTCTAAAGACAATGTTTCACCACGTCTAGAAGGATCGATTTCTGCTTCAGCCAGGCTTTCTTTTAGCCAAGCCACCGTTTGTCCATCTTTCCCATAAAAATGCGTTAAGTTATTCCACAATGTTTTACGTCTTAATTGGAAACTGGCTTTGGTTAATTTGAAAAATTCTTTTTCATTGGTCACTGTCACTGCTGGTGTAGCACGGCGCGTCAATTTAATAATCGCCGAGTCAACATTGGGCTGCGGCACAAAAACCGTTTTTGGCACAATAAAGGCGACACTTGCTTCCATAAAATATTGAACAGCAATTGATAATGAGCCATAAGCTTTCGTTCCTGGTTTAGCAGCAATTCGATCAGCGACCTCTTTTTGCATCATCACAACCATTTCAGCTACATCTAAAGAAGATTCTAAAAAATGCATCATAATTGGCGTAGTAATATAGTAAGGTAGGTTAGCCACCACTTTAATCGGATACTTCTCTTGAAAAACTTGGTTGGTTGTCTCGACCAAATCAGCTTTTAAAACATCCTGATGCACCACTGTTACATTATCATAGCGACTTAAGGTATCTGCTAAGACAGGAATCAAGCGATCATCAATCTCAAAAGCCACAACTTGTGCCGCGTTCATCGCTAATTGCTCTGTTAATGCACCAATTCCAGGCCCGACTTCGACAACATTTGTCTGCTGATTGATTCCCGCTGTTTCTACAATTTTTCTTAAAATATTAGGCTCTGTCAAAAAATTTTGACCTAAACTCTTTTTAAATGAAAATCCATGCTTTTTTAGTATTTCTTTGGTTCTGGATGGTGTGGCAATTTCTTTATAGTCCGTCACGCTTGTTCCTCCATGTAGTTATTCTTCGTTTGCAAGTTCTTTTAAAATACGTGTCATGCTTTCTTTCAATTCTGCTTCTGTAATCCGAAACATGCTTAACCGTTTGACTAACTGTTTGCTATTTGTATAGCCAATTCTTAGGTCATCTCCTAATAATTCACGGTATTTTTTTGCATTTGCTCCCGCTATTAAACCATATTCAACTAGTGTTTGTCTAGGAATTTCTTGATAGTCTTCACCAGCTTGAACAGGTGTTACGACTTTTTTTAAGGCTTCAATAATTGCTTCATCACTAGCATGTTCAACCCCTAGGCTACCACCATTTTTTTTAGGAACTGCAACTTTTCTTGATAAAAAAGCATGCTTTGCATCAGGGACGACTTCCATTATTGTTTTACGAATTTTTTCGCCCGAATAATCTGGATCTGTAAAAATAATCACGCCTCTCGTTTCTTGTGCGTGTTCAATTTGTGTCAAAATTTCATCATTGATAGCAGAGCCAATCGTTTCAATCGTATCTGCTGTAACTACCTCTTGAATGCGGCGTGTGTCGTCTTTTCCTTCAACGACAATGATTTCTGCAACTTTCATTTTTTCCTTCATTTATCTATCCGAAACAAGCGATGAGCGTTGACTCTCGTTTGTTCTGCCACTTCTTCAAAGGTTAGTTGACGCAATTCAGCAATTTTTTCCACTACGTATCGTGTATAGCCTGGTTCATTGCGTTTACCACGATAAGGAACAGGGGCTAAATAGGGTGCATCTGTTTCCACCAACATTCGTTCGAGTGGTACCGCCATCGCCGCTTCTTGAACATCCAACGCCTTTTTAAACGTTACGACTCCACTAAAAGAAATATGCAAACCTAAATCTAAAAATTTCTTCATCCACTCGGCATCACCACTGAAACTATGCATGATTCCACCAATATCTGAAATTTTTTCATCTTTTAAAATTCGATAGGTATCTTCTAATGCCTCTCTCGTATGCACACTAAACGGTAAATTCATTTCCCGAGCAATCGCAATTTGACGGCGAAAGACTTTTTCTTGCACCTCTTTAGGATCCTCCATCCAGTAATAATCAAGACCGATTTCACCTAATGCGACAATTTTTGGCAACGTTAATTGTTCTTGTAATCGTCGTTCAACCTCTGGCCTATAGCTACCCGCTTCTGTTGGATGCCAACCAATGATACTATAAATATTGGCATATTCCTGACTAAGTAAAAGAGATTTTTCAATCGTTGGTTCATCAAAACCTACCACGGCCATCTCTGTAACACCCAATTCTTGGGCATGTGCAATCGTTTCTGGAATATCATCATTAAATTGTTCTGCATTCAAATGTGTATGTGTATCAAAAATCATTATGATTGCCTCCTTTATCTCCTCTCTACTTTATCATATTTCTTGAAAAATCTGAATGACTCGGCGACAAGATTCGCCATTTCCTCATAAACAGCGCTTGCATTTATGCTAAAAGTAACGTATACTATTCAGTCATGTTATTAAAAGGAGGAATCTCCATGACCGATGAAAAAATTTATGAACAACAGCATTTAACAACGGTTTATCATGAGCTGCAAGCGGCTAAAAAAGTTTACGAAGAGCAATTGGCGAACACAATGAAAGATGGCAAACATATGCTAGAGGAATTTGGTCGCGATTCTAAGCTGAATTTTGATAGTTATGCCGATAATCTAGAGACGTTTGCCATGTTGGAAATGAAGAACCGTGAAATTGATCAGTGGAACTTAAAAAATGAAGCAACGGCTAAAAATTTAGACAAAGTGAAACGCCTATTACAAGTTCCTTATTTTGGCAAAATTGGCGTGACTTTTGAAGACAGCCCTGAAGAGCCAGAAAACTTTTATATTGGCGTAAACGATTTTACTTCTTTAGAAGAAGAAACGCGCATTCACGATTGGCGCTCACCGATTGCTTCGTTATTTTATGACAATGTTTTAGGAAAAACAGCCTACATGGCACATCAACAAACCATTCCTGTACAACTTGATTTGAAAAGACAGTTAATTATTGAAAAAGATCAATTAATCAACTATTTTGACACAACCATTGCGATTCAAGATGATGTGTTATTGCATTCTTTAGAAGAAGATGCTTCTCCTTATATGAAGGACATTACGACAACCATTCAACAAGAACAAAATCAAATAATTCGTGACGAAACGCAGCCACTCCTACTAGTCAATGGGATTGCTGGTAGTGGGAAAACGTCTGCGATTATGCAACGGATTGCTTATTTACTTTATCAACATCGAGCAGAAATTACAGCGGATAATATTTTATTACTTTCACCAAATTCAACATTTATTGATTATATTTCTCAAGTTTTACCGAATTTAGGCGAACGAAATCCCTTGAATTTGACTCTTTTACAATTTTTGCGCTTCACTACCAAAGAATCATGGCCAATGGAAGAAGAAACGGACTATTTCGAACGCATTACTCGCTCTGAGGCAACGGAGCAAGAGCACGTTATTCGTTCAAAAGAATTTGCAACGTTTCTTTTAAGCAATCCTGAAAAAGCGGTTGTGCAGCCACATTTTTTCCGTCCTTTAACTTTTAAAAAGCAGACCTTATTTACTTCAGAAACAATTTTTAAACTTTATCAAGAAACACCAGCTGACTTGAGTATTCGCCAACGAATTTCAGCCACAAAAGAAAAATTAACCAGTCTTTGGACACGGTACTTATTAAAACAAGCCCATTCTAAAAAAATGTTGGATCAATTCCAAGATTTAACAGAAGCTGAACAAGTTCGTTATTTTGGCACAGTGATTACCGAAGATAATGAAAAACATCTGGCTGATTTTGCTTTAAAACGTTTGAAGAAAAAATATCGCTCCATCACTGCCGCTATCAAAAATGATGCTTGGCTAGATCAATGGGCCTTTTTTGAAACGTTTTATTCTTTATTCACTGAAAAATCGTATCAAAAAGAGACAGCTGTTTTCACAGCCGATGAAATTGTGGCCCTTATTTTGGTGAAACATGCATTTATTGAAAACCTCGCCAACCAGCAAATGGCTTTTATCCTAGTCGATGAAGTCCAAGATTATACAGAAGCCCAATTATTATTACTGCTGACACTTTTCCCTAAAGCTAGTTTTACTTTAGCTGGTGATGAAAATCAAGCCATTTTTAATACAGCCATTGAATTTTCTGAAGCCCATGATCTATTGGTTAACGAAACCAGCCGTTCTGTTGGAACCTATCAATTATTAAACAGTTACCGTTCAAGTAAAGAAATTACACGACTCTTCCAAACATTAGGCACTCAACCAGAGCAATTAACCATTGTGCCCATCCGGCATGATGGAGAAAAGCCGACATTTATTCCTTGTGACTCTGCGTCTGACTATCTTAAAGCAATCGTCACTTCCATTGCAACTTTTGATCCGAAAGAAAGCACCGCCATTATTACTAAAACATTTGCAGAAAAAGAACAATTAACAAAAGAACTCAGTGCTTCTCTTTCATTGGAAGAGCATCCGTCACTGCAAGTTTTATCAATTGATATGGCAAAAGGTCTAGAATTTGATAATGTAATTCTTCATAACCCAAATGTTAATCATTATTCCGACAATAAACGAGATAAAAAAATCCTGTATACTGCTATTTCTCGTGGAATGAAACGGGTCGTTTTACCTTATACCGGCACACTTTCTGAATGGTTTACACCTTACTTGGCAGCCCAGTAACTGAGACTTAAGGCGGATTTTATTTTTAGAAAAACCACTTATAATAGACGAGTAGGTACTGCTTTTTAATTAGCAGACCTACTCGTTTGTTGTCTCTTAAGTTGAGAGGAGTGTGAGAAAGTGAAACAATCACCTGATTTAGAAAATTTTTTAAAAACCTCTATCCAAAAAAATGTAACTATTGAGCGAAAACAACAAAACCAAACCATTTGGCACTGGCTACTGCTTATTTTATTTGGCTTACTAACTTTTGGCTCACTGACACAGCAGTTACTCCTAATTGGCTTGTTTACACTTATTGCCGCTATTGTTAAAGGTCCCTTAATGCTCGTCTGGGGAACCATCTATTCGGCGTTAGTGGCTTTGTTTCCACCTTTTGCTTTAGTCCTATCTTTACTTTTTTTTATAATTAATTTAGGCACCGTTATGAAAAGTTGGCGGATTACTTTAACAAGTGCTTACTTTTATCTAATTCCTTTAGGTTTTAGTCTCTTGAAAACGACCGACTGGGTATCAACGCCTTATTTCCTGACAGGCTTGGCTTTGTTAAGTATTTTAGGACTGCATTTTATATTAGAGTGGCTCTATAAAAATAATAGCTTAGGCCGTTTACTCACGTGGCAAATTATTAGTGTCCCTTTTTCACTCTTACTGATTATTTTACCAAGTCGCCTAACGAAAGGCCGTTTTGGTAAAAAACGAATACCTAAAAAAGTGAAACTCTAAAATAGAAAAGCCTAGGAAAAATCGCAAATGATTTTTTCTAGGCTTTTCTTCGATTCTTTTAATTTAAAAATTCGTTGATTTTCGATTTTAGGACGTCGATAAAACTGGAGAAAGAGAGTTCATTTGTTTGTGAATATGTCCAATGAGCCAATAACAGAAAAACTAAAATAACCAGTATCGCAACCACTAAAAAGGTTCTAATTCTTGCCCTTCTTTTTCTACGTTGAACTGTTAGCCGTGCTTGTTCCCTTACTCTCATAGCTTCTAAATAATACGGACGCCATTTAGGATCATTTTTTCGTTGCTCATAAAACTTAAATTTATGATAAGCCATCAAACTTCCCCCACATCAAATCACTTTTCTTCTAGTATACAAAAAAAGTAGTAAAGATAAAAGGTTACAATTTACCTTTTATCTTTACTACTTATGCTTTTATGCGATTCCTGCACCATTTGGCATTTCTTTTGGTGCTTCAACAATTTGAAGTTTCCCTTCTGGTGATTCAGCTGAAAGAATCATTCCTTGGCTAATTTGACCACGCATTTTTCTTGGTTTTAAGTTAGCCACAATGACTACTTTTTTGCCAATTAGCGCAGCTGGATCTGGATAAAATTCAGCAATACCTGAAAGAATTTGACGATGGTTTTCATCTCCAGCATCTAAACGGAATTGCAATAATTTATCTGCTCCTTTGACTTTTTTACAGTCAATAACTTCGGCAACTTTTAATTCCACTTTATCGAAATCATCGTACTTAATTTGTTTTTCTTTCGTTGAAACCAAAGTTGTTTCTTCTGGATTCCATTTAATATCCTCTTCTGTAGCACTTTCGCTTTGGGACATTTTCTTTTGAATATACGTTACTTCTGTTTCAATTTCTAAACGTGGGAAAATAGGTGTTCCTTTACTTGTTACTGTTACGTCTGTTGGGAACTCACCAAAATGAATATTTTCCATGTTCATTGTTTCTGGATCTAAGCCTAATTGTTCGAAAATTTTCCCTGGTGTTTCTGTCATGACTGGTTGCAATAAGATTGCCACAATTCGTAAGCTTTCCGCTAAATGGATCATGACACTTTCTAATTCGTTGCGTTTCTCTTCTTCTTTAGCTAATACCCAAGGCGCTGTTTCATCAATATATTTATTGGCACGAGAAACTAGCGTCCAGATTTCTGCAATGGCCGTGTTAAATTCCATTTTTTCCATTGCTTCATGATATTTTCCAATAACATTCGCCGCAGTTGTCGATAGTTCACTATCAAATGGGGTAACTTTTGAAGCATAGGCTGGTACTTTGCCATCACAATATTTATTAATCATCGCAATTGTTCGATTCAACAAGTTTCCTAAGTCATTAGCTAAATCATAATTTAAGCGAGAAACGAAATCTTCTGGTGTAAAGACGCCGTCACTACCAAATGGAATTGCTCGTAATAAATAGTAACGTAACGCATCTAGACCGTAGCGTTCTACTAACATTTCAGGGTAAACAACATTTCCTTTAGATTTAGACATTTTTCCGTCTTTCATCAATAACCAACCATGTCCAAAGACTTTTTTCGGTAATGGTAAATCCAAGGCCATTAACATAATTGGCCAATAAATCGTATGGAAACGCACTATTTCTTTCCCAACCATTTGCACGTTCGCAGGCCAATATTTTTGGAATAATGAATCATCTTCTGAGCCATAACCTAGTGCTGTAATATAGTTTGATAACGCATCAATCCATACGTAAACCACATGTTTTGGATCATTTTTTAATGGAATTCCCCAAGAGAAAGTCGTTCTTGAAACGGCTAAATCTTCCAATCCTGGTTTGATGAAGTTATTTAGCATCTCATTTTTACGAGATTCTGGTTGAATAAATTCTGGATGTTCTTCGTAATATTGTACCAAGCGATCCGCATATTTACTCATGCGGAAGAAATAGGATTCTTCTTTAACTAATTCGACTTCGTGACCACTTGGTGCTTTCCCACCAATGACATTGCCTTCATCGTCACGATATACTTCAGCTAATTGTGTTTCAGTGAAAAATTCTTCATCAGAAACTGAATACCAACCTTCATATTCTCCAAGGTAGATATCTCCTTGTTCTACTAAACGATCAAAAATTTGTTGCACGGCTGCCATGTGATAATCATCCGTTGTCCGAATAAATTTATCATAGCTGATATCTAATGTTTTCCATAATTTTTGAACATCTGCTGCCATTTTATCAACGTACTCTTTTGGTGTCACATTCAACTCAGCAGCTTTTTTTTCAATTTTTTGGCCATGTTCATCCACACCTGTTAAATAAAATACATCAAAACCCATTAAACGCTTATAACGGGCCATTGCATCGCAGGCGATTGTTGTATATGAATTCCCAATATGTAACTTCCCACTTGGGTAATAAATTGGGGTGGTAATATAAAATGTTTCTTTCTGTGACATACAGAAAAAACCTCCTTTAGTCATTTTCCTAAACCCTCAGGATTTACTCCTAAACAGTATACCATAATTAGACATTATTAAACTATATTTCTTGTCGGTTTTCTCTTGAAAATGAAGAAAATGCCAGAAAGAAAAGAGAGAAACACCTGTCTATTTGACAAGTATTCCTCTCTTTTTTCGTTCATTTTTATTCTTTTGTCTCGAAACGAACAATACTATGGTGTCGTCCATAAAAGAAATAAATAGCCAAACCAATCACTACGGCTACGCCAAATACTTGCCAAGTAGCTAAAGACAATTGGAACATTAGAGCCGCGCAAACCACGATTGAAATTAATGGTAGAACCGGCACAAGAGGCACTTTAAATTCACCTGCTTGCGGTTCTCCTTTCATTGTCCGTAATTTGATAATTCCTAAAGCGAGAAACATCAGATAAAAGAGTGTCACGATATTTGTAAGTTCAGCCAACATCTCCATTGGAACAACACCAGCAAAAACCATTGCTAAAAATCCAGCTACATAGGTTGCATTCTTAGGTGTGTGCCGCTTCTCATCGATTTTGCTCATAAACTGCGGCAATAATCCATCTTTACTAATCGCATAAATCACACGGGCTAAACTGTACATCATCGCAATCGTCACTGTTAATAAGGTTAAAATAGCGCCAACTGAAATGATTGTCGCAATTGCGCCATGATTAATGAAACGCATCGCAAAAGCCACCGGATCTTTGACCCCTAAATCCGTAAATGGAACAATCCCAGTTAAAACTAACGTAACAACAATATATAACAATGTTGAAATAATAATGGAACCAATAATCCCTTTTGGAATATCTTTTTTCGGATTCTTCACTTCCTCCGCGGCCATACTGACCGCATCAAACCCTAAAAAGGCAAAGAAAACTAAAGCAGCGCCACTGAAAACGCCTGAAAAACCATAAGGAATAAATGGTTGCCAGTTCGTTGGTTTTACATAAAAGATCCCAACGAGAACAAATAATAAAATAATCCCAAACTTCACGAAAACCATTAAGTTATTTAAACGTAACGCTGTTTTCGCTTCTAAGGATACCCAAAAAGTTACAGCTACAACGACCAACATGGCAATCAAATCAATATATGTACCATTTGTTGGATTATAAGCGCCACTTAACGCTTGCGGCAAAGAAAAACCTAAGCTATCCAAAAAGCCATGGACATAGCCTGACCAACCTGAAGCAACGGATGAAACCGCCAAGAAAAACTCACAAATAATCATCCAACCAGTCATCCAAGCCACAATTTCTCCAAAGACCACATACATGTAGGCATACGGCCCGCCAATGACCGGAATACGTGATGCAAATTCTGCATAGCATAAACCAGATAAAATAATTGCGGCTGCTGCTACCAGAAATGATAAGACGAGCCCTGGACCTGCATAGCGTTCCGCTGCGACACCTGTCACAACAAAAATCCCTGTTCCTACTACAGCCCCAATTCCTAGAAAAATTAAGTCCATCGTCTTAAGATTTTTTTTCATCCCACTACTGTCATTGACAGGCACAGTGATTTCTTTTTTTCTGAAAATAGACATGTGTTTACCCCCGTAAAAAAAATAAGCGTAAATAAACTATTTACGCTTTCATATACCCTAAAAGAATACCACCTAGAATAACAAAAATGCAACCAAAAATAACATAAAACATTTCTTTTTTTGATTTTCTTTCGCCTAAAAGGAAGATGCCCCCAAGAGTCGAAATAATAATCCCCATTTGTGATAAAGAGAAGCTAATAGCTAAGCCAATTTCACGCATGGTTAATAACATACAAATATTTCCTAAGCCCCAAAGCAGACCCGTCGTCATATTCATCCAAACAAAACGATCAACTTTGACTTTTTTGAAGGCAAAGAAACTAGCCCCCACTAACATACCAATACTTTGTGGCAAAATAATTCCCCACGGATCTAAACCAGTGGCATTAATAATGATGGTATAGACACCATACCCAACTGTTGAGAAAATCAAGGCCCGAATCCCTTTATTAAAATCTAACATACTGTTTGAGGTTTTCGGTTGACTATCATCATCTTGTCGAGCTGTTAAATACACCCCAAAAACTAAAAAGGCTAAAGCGATAAAGCCCACAACAAAGTCTTTTGTTTTTGTCCATTCATGGAAAAAAACAGCCCCTGCAACGGTATTAACAACTAACTGCATCCCAGTTGAAATTGGTAAGCCAACTGAAACGCCCATATATTTCATGCTATGAAATTGTTGATTCTGTCCCAAACTCCAGAATAAACCAGATATAAATCCAACAATTAATGTGGCTGTCGTCAACGTAGGCTGGATGACAAAAAAGACAACAATTGAAAATAGTAATGCGCCGATTGTCATACCTAACGTTTGTTGATTGGCGCTTCCACCAATTTTACCGCTGACTAAACCAATACTGCCCCACGCAATCATGGGCACTAAAGCGATAAGTAAACTCATAATATTCTCCTAACAAATTTATTTCATTTCATTCTAACAATAAAAACGTTTTCTAAACAACTAAGAAGAGTAAGAGAAGTTAGCAAGAAAGTTTTAATAAATAAAAAAGGCCTATCACCTCTTTAGTTTGCTGATAGACCTACTTTTTATTTCACTTCATTATAATAACTGAGGGAAGGGAAAAACAATGTCATCGTCGTACCTTGCCCTTCTGTCGATTCGACTGTTAAATCATGACCTAACTTTTTCGCTAAGCTATGGGCCAAATACAGGCCAAGACCAGTCGAATGCTGTTCGCTTTTTCGCCCGTTTTCACCAGTAAATCCTTTATCGAAAATGCGTCGTTGATCTTGTGTCGGAATGCCAATCCCAGAATCTTTTAAAGATAAATAAATACCTTGTTTATTTTTGGAAATTAGAACCGTAATCGTGCCGCCTTCTGGCGTATACTTGACTGCATTACTTAATAATTGGCGGAAAATAAAAATGACCCATTTTCGGTCGGTTAAAACCGCTTCATCTTCCCCTTCAATTGAGAATTGCAATCTTTTTTGGATAAAATAATTTGCTTGCGTACGAACAACAGATTGCACAATTTCTTTTAAAGAATATTCTTGGAGTAAATAATCTCGAGAAAAGCTGTCCAATCTAGCATAATATAGGACTTGCTCGACATATTCATCAATTTTCCCTAACTCATTTTCCAATAGATAATATTTTTTCTCTGGAATATCATCTTCGACAGATTGTACCAGTAACGTGATAGCCGCTAGGGGGACTTTGATTTCATGAACCCAAGAGTCAATGTAATCTTTTTGGTCCTGTTGGTTGTTAATTGCTTGCTGCATGGTTTGTTGGTGCTCTTGCAATAAACCGTTAATATACGTTTGGACAAGTAGTTCTTCTTCTTTTTCTGCTGTATTCAAATATTCTTGTAAAGAAGGCGGCTCTTTTTCCGTTGCCAACGAAAGCCACCACTTACGTTTTAAATAATAATCAATTGTTAAAAATAGCGATAAAAAAACACTTTGCAGTAAAAAGATATAGCCAACCACTGTCCAATCTAAGCGGACATTAGGAGCCAACCATAAAATAAAACAAGTTAAGAACAGAAAAAATAACCAACCAATTAGTAATAACCAGCGATCTTTTAAATACTTTAGAATGGTCATTGTCTACTCCTATCTAGGGCACCATATAACCGACGCCCACTTTGGTTTCAATATAGCCAGCAATCCCTGCTTGCTCAATTTTTTTTCGTAAACGATTGATATTTACCGTCAACGTATTGTCATCCACAAAACGTTCATCGTCCCATAAAGCGCGCAATAATTTTTCACGTGTTAAAATTTTTCCGTGCTTTTTCATTAAAAGATATAGTAATCGGTATTCATTTTTACTTAAATCGATCATTTCACCTTTGATTTCCATTCGTCCATTGTCCACATTTAAAGTAATGCCATTATGTGAAAGCACTTCACTATCCGTATCGGAATAGTTATAAGAGCGGCGCAACAAAGCATTGATTTTAGCAATTAAAACATCTATCTGGAACGGTTTTGTAACAAAATCATCCGCGCCCATGTTCATCGCCATAATCATATCCATATTGGTACTACGACTCGAAATAAAAATAATTGGTACTTTAGAAACTTCACGAATTTTTTGACACCAATAGTACCCATCGTACACAGGTAAATTAATATCCATCAAGACTAATTGGGGATTCTCCTCTTGAAAATCATCCAATACATCATTAAAATCGGTTGTTCCAATCGTTTCAAATTGCCATTTTTGTAATTCCTCGCTAATTAATTCTCGAATGGTTGTTTCATCTTCGACAATCATGATTTTAGCCATGCAATCCCACCTCTTTTATTTCTAAATTTTCATCTTTCTTATCCTAACAAACTTCATTCTTTTTGGATATAGGACTTTATGATGATTTTTACACTATTTCAAAAATAGGCGCTAATAATTCCCATTCTGATAACATGATGAATTTGCCAACGAAAGCAAAAATACCATCTAATAATAACACAGACATATTAATTCCTAATATAATAGAAGCTTTTTCGACAATTGGCATGGACTTTTTATTTTTCAAAATAAGATATAAAACAAAGTTCGTTCCATAAGTAAAAACTGTTAACAACACAATTAACTCAATCATTTTACCACTTCCTATTTCGGACTTTTCATTTTTCCTTCAATAATTGCTACTCTTAATTATAGCATAATCTTATAAAAAAATCGGCAGAGTCCTAACCATTAAGTAAACAACAAAATAGAAGTGGCTTCTTTGGAACTCGCAAGAATCGAGCCTTTTTTAAGAGTTGAAGGTCTTGATCCTTAAAAGACAAGCCCTTCAACTCTAGTATGTTCCATGTATTGGAATTGATACCAACGTAACGAAGTGTAGTCGATCAGACAACCTCAGTTTTTCTAATGATTATATTTGTCATACACTTCTTTTAACTGGTTTAAATCTATTTTTTTCATTTGGTACAATTTTTTGGTCACTTCATTTGCTCTAGCTGGATTTGAGTCAGATAAATAACGTTTCAGTTCAGGATTGCCTGTTTGCCAACTGACTCCAAATTGATCTTCCATCCAGCCACACGGCCATTCTTTCCCTTTAGCAGTCACTTGTTGCCATAGCCGATCTATTTCCTCCTGATTTTCACAATCAATATAAATGGAGAAGGCCATGGTAAAATCAAAATCATGTTTATCTCGTGCATCCATTACTCGAAACGGTTGCTCCTGTAATGTGAAAAGTGCTTGCGCAATGTTCCCATCTTCATATTCAACTTTTTCAATTATTTCGCCTGGACCGAAAATCGCCAACCATTCTGATAGAGCTTTGGCTGCTTCGCCATATTTTTCATTAGCAAACATAAAGGTTGGTACAATTGTTTGTTCTTTTCCTGAAAAAGACACTTGCCAAGAGACACCAAATTTGTCCACTACCCAACCATATAAAGGACTAAAAGGATATTCCCCAAAAGGCATCAATATCTGTCCATCTGTTGTTAAATTTTTCCACAACGTTTCTGTTTGTGATAATGTTTTACATTCAACAAAAAATGAACTAGCTGGCGTAAAGGAAAATTCTGGTCCGCCATTTAAACCAATGATTGTTTGGTTCGCCAAGGTAAATTCAATGGTCATTAATGATGTTCCTTGAGGTTGGTGCTCCTCATTAACGTAGTTCGTTTTACTTAGAATTGCACCTTTTTCAAAGATTGTTGTATAGAAGTTAGCAGCTTCTTCCGCTTGTGTGTCAAACCATAAACAAGGTGAAAATTTAGGCATTGTGGTTCCCTCCTTCGTTTTCTTTAGTGTAGTCAAAGATTGATAAATAAACAAAGAGAACGTTTTAGTATTTATTCATTTCCGTCTGATAGAATCGATAAATTGCTTGTTTTACTTCTTGAAGCAAGGAGGATTTTAAATGTCCCCGTGTCAAAAAATAAAAGGAACGCCAGTACTTTTCACCTAACGTTTGGAAGGGGATTTTTTCAGTAATCGCCTTTCTTGAAAGCAACGATTGCCCCATGCCCAATTCCAACATTTTAACAATCATTTCATTATTTTTAACCGTCATGAGTGTTGGGCTTTGATTACTTTCTTCTAAATACTGTTGGGTATAATGAAAGACCCCAGAATCCTTTTCACGTACCAACCAATTCTGATTGGCAGGGTCCCCAGCTAAAACCAATTGATCCTGAATAATTTCTTCACGAGAGGCTCCTTTCGTAATTAATGGTTTTTCGATAAAGCCAAAATCAACTTGATGTTTTTCAACTTTTTCCACTACTTCTTCTGAATTGTTCATTTCTAAAACAAAATTGATTGTTGCATACTGTGTCTGTAAATGCTGCATCAGTTGCGGCAAATAATAAACTGCAAAAGTATTAGACGCAGCAATTCGGCAAGTTTCTTTAGGTAATCTCGCCTGATGAAGAGCTGTTAATGTTTCTTGCCAATCATCAGCTAAATTTAGCAAACGATTATACAAGACTTCTGCTTGCCTAGTAGGGACTACATCTTGTCGACCATTTCTTAAAAACAATGAACAGCCTAATTCTTCTTCTAATTGTTTGATTTGATTAGAAACGGCTGGTTGTGAGATATATAGGCAGGTAGCTGCTTTGGAAAAGTTCATTTGCTCATACACAATTTGAAAAGTCTTTAATAATTTAAACATAAGTATCCTTTCGATAACTTTCTATTATAAATATTATTTTAACTATTTATTTCTCAAATGTAAAAAATTTCGTTATACTGGAAGTAATGAACAAGAAAGAGAGATTTTTTCAATGAAAAATTCAGAAAATGATTATATCCAATCTTTATTCCAAATTCTTCTCGGCTTGCTAACAGCTTTCCTTGTCGCCTGCCTTAGCAAGTTTCTTGCCATCTGGTTACCTAGCTTAGGCGCCGCAACGATCGCTATTTTACTAGGAATCTTTTTGGGAAATACCTTTGTTCGCGGTGCCAATTTAAATCGCGGAACCAAAGTAGCCGAAAGTAAATTACTAGAATTTTCTGTTGTTTTATTGGGAACCACCGTGACCTTTCAAACGATTGCCCAAATTGGCTTACAAGGTGTCGCATTTATTCTCATTCAAATGTCGCTGACCATTATTGTCGCCTATTTGATCGGTAAAAAACTGGCTTTTTCTGATAATATGTCTTTATTGATGGCTGGTGGTAATGCCGTTTGTGGATCCTCTGCCATTGCCTCGATTGCTCCAGCAATTCAAGCAGACGAGGAAGAAAAAGGCCAAATCATTACTTTAGTAAACTTATTAGGAACCGTTTTAATGTTGACCTTACCCATTTTAAGTGGGATTCTCTATGGTACCAATTTGTTGGCTCGTAGTGCACTAATCGGAGGGACTTTACAATCAGTTGGTCAGGTTGTCGCCAGTGCCAATATGGTCAATGAGAACGCAGTTCAACTTGCGATGCTCTTTAAAATTATGCGGATTGTCCTACTCGTAGCAGTTGTCTATTTATTTGGACGTTTCAAGCAAAGTAAGACGGCAGAATCAGAGGCTGAGTTGGTAGAAGTCACCAAAAAAAGCAGCGCCCTACCTTGGTATGTAGTTGGCTTTTTCATTGCCTGTGTCTTTAATAGTTTGATTCATTTCCCCGTCGTGATCAGTGAGACTGCTCATTTCTTTAGTTCTTGGTTTGAAATTACTGCCTTGGCAGCAATCGGGTTACGACTCGATTTTAAAAAGTTTTTCCAAGAAGGCAAACGTTTCTTAATCTATGGTTTATCAGTAGGAACTGTTCAAGTCGTCCTAGCCATTTTGTTGTTGGCACTGCTACAGTTCTAATAAAAAAGTTTGACGTTAACACGTCAAACTTTTTTATTTCAGCTTATTCATGCTATTATGAATAAGGTTTTATTAACTTAAAGGAGTTTTTCGATGTTATTTAGTATTAAAAAAAGCGAATGGTTAGGCAATGAACGAAATGATCTATTTGCGGGTCTCGTTTCTTCTGTCGCCATTTTACCAGAAGTAATCGGGTTTGCGATTATTGCTGGTGTTCACCCGCTTTCTGCAGTGTTTGCTTCAGCTGTTACTTTACTTGTGATTACTTTTACGGGCGGCCGTCCGGCAATGGTTTCGGCGTCTGCTGGCTCAATGGCCTTAGTCCTTGCAGGCTTAATTCAAGCACACGGTTTGTCATACATGCTTGCTGCGACTATTTTAACAGGCTTTCTGCAATTTATTTTAGGTTATTTGGGTATCCATAAATTGATGCGCTTTATTCCCAAGACAGTGATGTACGGATTCGTCAATGCGTTAGCTATTTTAATTTTCATGGCGCAAGTACAACAATTGCCTCATCAAACACTGTGGTCCTACGGCATGATTATCTGTAGTATCTTACTTATTTATCTATTACCTAAGTTTATTACAATTGTGCCTCCTGCTTTAATTGTTATTTTATTCATGACTATCCTGTCCTATTTTTTAAAAGGTCATTTACAAACGGTAGGTGATCTTGGTGAAATGAGTCAGTTTCATCCAGCGATCCGTTGGCCTAATGTACCCGTCAACTTAGAAACGTTGTGGATTATTTTACCTAGCTCTGTCGCCTTAGCAATGGTCGGGTTAATTGAATCTTTATTGACAATCCCCATTGTGGACAAAATGACAGCGAGCCAAAGTGATAGCCAACGAGAAGTTAAGGCGCAAGGATTCGCTAATATAATTACCGGCTTTTTTGGTGGCCAAGCTGGCTGTGCGATGATTGGGCAAGCGGTCATTAATGTTAAATCAGGGGGACGAAAACGGCTTTCTACTTTGATTTCAGGTATTACCCTCCTTCTATTCATTTTTGTTTTTAAATCCGTGATGGTCGCCATTCCTACAGCTGCATTGATTGGAATCATGATGACAGTGGCAGTCGACACCTTTGATTGGGAAAGTTTGCAGCTTTTCCGAACTTTTGAAGTTACTGAAATTGTTATTTTACTCGTGACAGTGAGTGTGATCGTCTATACGCATAATTTAGCGATTGGAATTATTTTAGGTGGTATTTTAAGTGGTCTTCTTTATCATTTTTTCAAAAAAGAACCAAAAAAAAGTTGCTAGCTTTAGCAACTTTTTTTATTTTTCCCAATATTTCTTCAACGCTTCTTTTTCTATTTTCTTAATGAACGCATCTTTGCCATCCATATATTTATCAATGCTATCGGGGTGTGCTTGGGCCAATTGCTTTTTTAATGTACCATAGGTTGTAGCAATTGCCGGATTTTCTCGTAAATAATTTCGAAAAGCAAGATGGCGCAAAATTTCTTGCGTATTGTCAAACTGATAAATATGCACATGATGTGTTCTTTTTATCGGGCCTTTTCGTAAATAACGACGTCCTGATAGTCCAAATTCCCCCATATATTCATAACCGATTCTTTCAAATTCCCCTTGTAACAGGTCTACTTTTTCAATTTCTTCAACAATGACCAAAAAATCAATAATTGGTTTGGCTGCTAAATTAGGCACAGATGTGCTACCGATATGTTCAACTTTAAGACAATTTTCCTTTAGAATCTGTTTCAACGCTTGGGCTTCTTCTTCAAACTGTTCCACCCAGGCTGGTTGGTATTCAGTAACGATTACCCGCATGATTTCTTCCCTCTTTTCTATATCCGTTTCATATGTAAAATAGGAAACGGATTTCCTTGAGGATCTTCCTTTGATTCACCAATTACTTGAAACCCTTGAGATTGATAGAACTTCACAGCCCCTTCATTTTGTTTATTGGCATCAACAAAGACAATTGATTCTTGCTCTATTAACTTTTTGATAATTTCTCCACCATAGCCTTTACGAAAATAGACTGGGTCAATAAATAACATTTCCAACGTTTGTTGATTTGTTCCACTAAAACCCACACATTTCTGTTCTTCATTTAACCACATACTTAATTGAACTTGTTGAAAATAATCAGGTAAAACCACTTCGATTTTATCAATATCTGCCTGACTCAAAAACAAATGGGTAGCTTCTACTGAAGAACGCCATAGAGAAATTAATTGAGGATAATCGGTTTTTTTTACTTCTTTTTGGTTCAGCATTTTTAATTCCTCCCTATCTAATAAACAAAGTATACCATATTTTGTCTCTCTCAATTCCATAAAAAATAGTCAAATCAACCGTGTTTTTTCTGTCGATTTGACTGTCTCTCTCTATTAACTCTGATGGCTAAATGAGTAAACTAATCAAAGCCACGATAGCTAAACCGCCTTGTGTTAAAATGATTTTTTTATCACTAGTTAAGCTACCGTACGCCGCCACTAAAATAATATAAATCAATAAAAATTTTGTCATCTCCATCGTTGCTTGCGCAAAATAGGCACTATAAATAAGTCCTGCACCGATTAATCCATTATAGATTCCTTGATTTTTAAACAATGTAGTGACTGATTTTCTTTGTAACTCTTGCTTATCCATTTTAAAAACACGGCTTGTTGTCTCAGATGTTGGTACAATCGTTTCTAAATACATAATGTAGAAAAATTCTACAGCCACCAAGGTTACTAAAATTGTTGAAATTAATGTCATCTGCTCCCTCCTCCCATTCCTTTGAACGAAGTAATTTTATGTAATTTTTGCTATGATGTAAATAGATATGCCTAGCCTTAACGAAAGGAAGAAACCTATGACTTTTCAAGAAACTATTAGCGCCTATATCCAAGAACGTTATCAGATAACGCCCGATTTTCCTTTTAAAAAACACCCAGACTATCTCGTCTTTCGTCATCCTAGAAATGCGAAATGGTTTGCTTTAATTATGCCACTGGATGCACAACTGCTCGGCGCTACCGAGAATAAGCAGCTCACTATTTTAACCGTTAAACTTGCGCCTGAATTGATTGCCTTATTAAAGAACCAACCTGGCTATTTTCCTGCCTATCATATGAATAAAGAGCATTGGTTAAGTCTTTCTGAAGAAATTCCGCTCTCACAAATTTTTTCATTTATAGATGAAAGTTACCAACGGAGTTATTAAAAAAACACCCTACTCAATGAGTAGGGTGTGAAAGATTATTTAAGCTTATTTGCTTAAAGCGTCTTTTGCTTGTTCAGCTAACGCTGTAAATGCTGCTGCATCGTTAACGGCTAAGTCAGCTAACATTTTGCGGTTGATATCAATCTCTGCCAATTTCAAACCGTGCATTAATTTAGAATAGCTTAAGCCATTCATGCGAGCTGCCGCGTTGATACGTGCAATCCATAATTTACGGAAGTCACGTTTCTTTTGACGACGGTCTCTGAATGCATAGTAATAAGAGTTCATTACTTGTTCTTTTGCTGATTTAAATAAAGTATGTTTTGATCCGTAGTAGCCTTTCGCTAACTTAAGGACTTTTTTACGACGTTTACGGGTTACTGTTCCACCTTTAACACGTGCCATGTTGAATTCCTCCTAATATCTTGTTTCTCTTGACGGTAATCTAAAAGTCACCGAGTTGTTTTATTTCATTCTTGCTAATTGTTGGCGGATACGTTTGTAATCGCCTTTTGCAACCATGCTTGCTTTACGCAATTGACGGCGTTGTTTTTTAGTTTTACCGTGGAAACGGTGAGATGTAAAGGCACGGCCACGTTTTAAGCCGCCTCCACCAGTACGTTTTACACGTTTTGCTAATCCGCGGTGTGTTTTTTGTTTTGGCATGACTAATTTTCCTCCTCAAAATCTTTGCTTCAAGTGAAAGACTCTAACAGTCACAACTGTCGAATATCCTTCTTGTAGAAATTACCAAAAGTCCGAATGCTCGGTCTCTTCGTTTACTTGTCGTTTTTCGGTGCCAGCGTTAGAAACATGCTGCGTCCGTCCATTTTCGCTTTTTGTTCCACTGTGGCGATGTCCGCAGTTTCTTCAGCTAAGCGATCAAGAACTTTCTGACCAATCTCTTTATGGGTAATGGCACGGCCTTTGAAACGGATAGAAGCTTTCACTTTGTCTCCTTTTTCTAAGAACTTACGTGCATTACGAAGTTTTGTATTGAAGTCATTTACGTCAATTGTTGGACTTAAACGAACTTCTTTGACGTTGATCACTTTTTGTTTCTTGCGAGCTTCACGCTCTTTCTTTTGTTGTTCGAAACGGAATTTTCCATAATCCATAATTCGCGCAACTGGTGGTTTCGCTCCTGGCGCTACAAGTACTAAATCCAAGTTTGCAGATTCAGCGATTTGTAATGCTTCTGCTTTGGTTTTTACACCTAATTGTTCACCATCTTGTCCGATCAAACGTAACTCGCGTGCACGAATGCCGTCGTTAACCATCATATCCTTTGCTATGGTCATTCACCTCCAAAATTTTTAAGAGAAAATCCTAACGGAAGTCTGCTTTGTTTGCTAAATGCAATAAAAAAACAGGTTCCTATCCAGAACCCGCCAACAGTCTGCCTTACTTAAAAAAATAAGGAATACTTTATCTAGCCCAGCGATATACTCAACTAAGGCGAGAAGCGGGTGCTTCTGCTTTCATTTCTCAACTTCACTAGTTTACCTTAGATTATCCTAGTTGTCAATATATTTCCTCAAAAAAAAACGAATCTAGTACTAGATTCGTTTGAACTCGTATTTTGATCATTAATAATTAGTGGACTGTCCCAATGTGACTTCCTAGAAACAAATGGTTCAACACATGGTGTACATTTTCTATCCCCTAGGCGATCCCTGTAGTCCCTACAGTTCTTCTATTTATAAGGTTTCTCGTTTAGACAAGCCACGTTCTAAGATTTTTTGGCTTCTAAGATACTCTGAATTTTCTGTACTTTCAGAAAAAGACAACTCTGTTTTGATCTCCTCTGACTCAATACAAATGAGTTCTTTGCCATACCATTGTGCTTTATACAACAGTTTAGCTAAAAATAAAGACCAAGCTAGTTCAGAACGATCATGTTTTGGCGGCCGCTCATTACTGTGATGGGCTTTTTCAATACAAATAACATCGTAACTTGAAACCAATTCCGTTGTAATTTTGTTTAAAATATCCGTCCGTTGGTTGGCTATTTTTTCGCGAATTTTTGCGACTTTTATTTTTTGTTTTTGATAATTTTTTGCTTGCGAAAGATCGACACCTTTTTCTAAAGCAATCATTTTACGCTTGTTTAATTTTCGTTCTTCTTGACGTAGTTTTTGCTTTAAATGCTTTGAACAATAGCTTTTTTCGAAGCTTTCACCATTCGAAAGCAGCGCAAATTTTTCCCTACTGCTACAAATTCCCACCATTTTTTGTTGCTTTGTTTTCGTTTCAATCGGCGCTTCACACAAAATGGAAACATAATAATTGTGACTCGCACTCATAGAAATAGTTACAGATTTTATCTCCCCCAGCGGTTGGCGGTGTACCTTCATTTTAATTAAAGATTTCAATTTAGGTACTTTCAAATAACGATTATCCAAAATTTTGACCGTGCCATGTTGATTGTTCGTAGTGTAGGAATGCACCGTTTCTTTCTTTTTCTTTTTTGGAAAGCCCATCCCTTTTTCCCGATAAAAATTTTTAAAGGCTCGATCCAAATAAACTTGTGCATTTGCCAAGGCTAAACTATCAACTTCTCTGAGGACAGGGTATTGTTTCTTATATTTAGCTGGCGTTGGCATTTTAAACGTTTGTTGAGGATTTTTTCGCATCTCTTTGTAGATATCAATCCGGTCTTGTAACATTAAATTATACACCAATCGAACACAAGAAAATGTTTTTTGAATAAACTCTTCTTGTTTTGAGGTTGGATAAAGTCTGTATTTATAAGCTTTCAGAGCCTTCATCTCATAACCACCCTACCAAGATAGTTAGAAAAGAAGCTGGTTATAAACCAGCTTTTCTTTTCTTCTCTTCAATTTTTTCACGGTACATTGCAACTTCGTCTTCAGCACAATAAACATAGTGTCCATTGAGAATTTCACGGAGCTCACGATCTTTCCCATCTGCCGCTGCAGGCTGGTAAACGATCCGTTTACGTGTGCGTTCATAGTCTGGATCTGGTAATGGAATCGCAGAAAGTAAACTTTCTGTATAAGGATGAACGCCGAAATTATAGACATCATCACTTGTGCCCATTTCCAATAATTTCCCACTGTGCATTACGCCAATTCGGTCACTGATATGTTTTACCATCGATAAGTCATGTGCAATAAACAAGTAAGTTAAGCCTTGTTCTTTTTGTAAATCTTGTAATAAGTTTACTACTTGAGCTTGAATCGACACATCCAAAGCCGAAATCGGCTCATCACAGATAATGAAACGTGGATTAACCGCTAAAGCACGAGCAATCCCAATCCGTTGACGTTGCCCACCGGAAAACTCATGAGGATAACGCGTACTGTGACTTGGATTTAATCCCACCGTTTTTAAAAGTTCATTGACTTTTTCTTCCCGCTCTTTTGGTGTTTTAGCTAATCCATTGACATCGATTCCTTCAGCAATAATATCATTGACTTTCATTCTTGGATTCAATGAAGCATATGGATCTTGGAAGATCATTTGGACATCGCGGCGGAATGCTTGCATGTCCGCTTTTGATTTAATTTTGCTAATGTCTTTTCCATCGAAAAGAATTTCACCAGCAGTTGGATCATATAAACGAATGACACTGCGACCAGTTGTTGATTTTCCACTTCCTGATTCGCCAACTAATCCAAAGGTTTCGCCTTCAAAAATATGAAAACTAATGTCATCAATGGCTTTTACTTCGTCTTTACGACCAACATTGAAATACTGTTTCAAACCAGTGACTTCTAATAGGACTTTTTTCTCTTCTGCCATTAATTACTACCTCCTGGATTTTTTTGACGCTCTGCATAAATTGCCCAACGACGAACAATCTCTGCTGGAGGCGTAACTTTTGGTGCTTGTGGTGCTAATAACCACGTTGCTGCTTTGTGGGTTGGTGATACTTCAAAATAAGGTGGTTCTTTTTCTGTATCAATTTTTAAAGCAAACTCATTCCGTGGATAGAAGGCATCTCCAGTTGGTGGATCTAATAAATCTGGAGGTGAACCTGGAATCGCATAAAGTTTGTCTTCTGTTCCTTCCATCGTTGGCATTGACCCTAAAAGTCCCCAAGTATATGGATGTTGTGGATTATAGAAAATTTCTTCTGCTGTTCCCACTTCAACCAGACGTCCACCGTACATGACAGCGACACGGTCAGCCACGTTCGCTACTACCCCTAAATCATGGGTAATGAAAATAATCGAAGTGCTAATTTTTTCTTGTAAGTCTTTTAATAACTCTAAAATTTGTGCTTGGATGGTTACATCCAACGCTGTAGTTGGTTCATCTGCAATTAGAACTTCTGGATAACAAATTAAAGCAATTGCAATGACAATCCGTTGACGTTGTCCACCAGAAAATTGGTGCGGATAGTTTTTCAAACGTTTTTCAGCATTAGGAATGCCGACTAATTTTAGTAATTCTAATGCTTGCGCTAAGCCTTCTTTTTTTGAGACTTTATTATGTTTGATTAATGATTCCGCCACTTGTTTGCCAATTGGCATCGTTGGGTCTAATGAAGTCATCGGATCTTGGAAAATCATTGCGATTTCTTTACCACGAATGGCTTGCATTTGTTTTTCTGTTTTATGAACAATATCTTGCCCTTTAAACAAAATTTCCCCGTTATCAATATTGGCATTACTGCTCAACAAACGCATAATACTGCGAGTTGTAACAGATTTACCACTCCCTGATTCACCTACGATGGCTAACGTTTCACCTTTATAAAGATCAAAACTCACACCACGAATGGCGTTGACTTTACCTGCAAACGTATCAAAGGAGATTCTTAAGTCTTTAACTTCTAATACTTTTTCCATAGTCATTCACCACTCTTACTCTTTCATCTTAGGATCAAATGCGTCACGTAAACCATCAGCTAACAAGTTGAAACAAATCATGATAACTGAAAGTGTTGCCGCTGGAATCCACATTAAATATGGAAGGAAACGGAAAGTTTTGTATCCTTCGTTTAACAAGGTTCCTAAAGATGCGGTTGGTGGACGTAAGCCTAACCCAATAAAACTTAGGAACGCTTCAAAGAAAATTGCCGATGGGATACTGAACATCATTTGGACAATAATGACACTTGAGATATTCGGTAAAATATGTTTAATAGCAATTTTCCAACGAGATTCGCCCAATGTTTCTGCTGCCATGACAAACTCTTGGTCTTTTAGTTTCATGGTCTGGGCTCGCACAATCCTGGCCATTGATATCCAGTTTGTAATAACCATGGCTAAAACAATCGAAACAATCCCTGGATCAAAGACTGTTAGCATCAAGATCATAACAACTAAGTTAGGAATACCAGAAAGAACTTCTAAAATACGTTGCATCACTGTATCGACACGACCGCCGACCAACCCGGAAATCAGTCCATACGTTACCCCAATCGTAATATCTAGAATTGCCGCGATAAACGCAATTAACAAGGAAATACGTGTTCCCATAAATAAACGACTTAGGACATCACGACCTAAACCATCTGTTCCTAGATAAAAGTTTACGTTATCCGGAACATTTGCTTGTGCATATTTATCAACTAATTGACCAGCAACTGTTGTTTTACCATTTAAACCATTCACGCTTTCCAAGCCAGGAATTCGTGGTGGTAAGTTAATGTAAGAAACATTTTGTTTCGTTGGGTTATGTGGTGAAACCCAAATGGTAATAATAGAGATAAAGATAATAACTGCTAAGAAACTCATTGAGATAACTGCAGCTTTATTCTTTTTCAAACGACGCCATGAGTCTTGTAAGAAACTTAAAGACGGTGTGGCAATACGCTCTCTTTCTTTTAGAGTTGAAGTGTTTAGAGGCTGAAACTCATCTGCCGGAATATCTTTAATCGCTTGTGGTAGATTATTTTTATTGACTGTTTCCATTAGCCTTTTGCACCTCCTGATACGCGAATTCTTGGATCAATTAAACCATAAAGTAAGTCAACAATCAGAATTACAACAACTAACATTGTTGAATACAAAATAGTTACTGCCATAATTGTTGGATAGTCGTTTGTCATAATTGATTTTACAAACTGTTCCCCAATTCCAGGGATGGCAAAAATATTTTCTACTACTAAAGAACCTGTCATTAAACCAACGGCTAAAGGTCCTAATAAGGTAATCAATGGAATTAAACTGTTTCTTAATCCGTGGCGGAATGCAACTTGCCAGCGACTCAAGCCTTTTGCTTTGGCTAATTCGACATAATCACTATGCAAGACCTCTACCATCTCGGTTCGAATAAACCTAGCCGAATCGGCCATTGGACTCATTGCCAAGGCAATAGTTGGCAAGATTGTGTATGCAAAACCATTCCACATAGCAATTGGTAAGATTCTTAATTTCATTGCAAAAATGTATTGTAATAATACCGCGAAAACAAAGTTTGGAATAGAACGACCTAAAATGGCTAACAATGTTGCCAACGTATCTACCCAAGTATTTTGACGCATCGCTGCGATAATCCCCAATAAAATACCGACTAACGTACCAAAGATAATCGCTTGTCCTCCCAGTTGAAGGGATGGTCCAATTCGACCAGCTAATAACTTAGCAACAGGTTGGTTTTTAAATTGGAATGAAATACCAAAGTCTCCCGTTACCAGGTTCTTTAAGTAAATTCCGTATTGAACAATCACTGGTTTATCTAAGCCAGATTGTTTATTCAACATAGCGATTGTTTCTGGACTAAGTTTTTCTTGGTTGGTATAAGGCGTACCTGGTAATAATTGCATTAAGAAAAACGTAATCGTTGCGATTAACCACAAAGTGATAATCATGAAAAAGATCCGTTTAAGAAAATATTTTCCAAAACTATTCAATAATGACACCTCCGAGATTTTTTTGACTTCCTCAGTTATTTTCGTTAAAGTAATGACTAGATAGACCACAATAATAGATAGGGTGAACACATGAAAACTTTTAAATGGCCAATTATTACAGCCGTTATTTCCAGTATCGGCATTTTTCTTTACTTATTAATAAGTAAAGAACCTATCACTACCTCCTCATTATCAGATACCTTCTTTATCGTTTCGCTTTTCTTTTTAATTATCGGCATTGCTTTATGGATTATGTCCTCTGGCTTTTTCGATAACTTTCAGCGCTCAATGAAAAACGCGTTTCGTTTTAAAAAGAAAAATGAACCGAAAGAGTTTATCCCGCTTTCAGTCATTGGCGATGCACATCGCTCTTTCTGGCTAAAAACTGGGGGCATCTTACTGATTCTGTCTTTAGGCTTTCTACTATTTTACTTGGTCTAAGACAAGATAGCAAGAGGACCGTTGCCTTTTATTCCATGGCAAAGGTCCTTTTTTGTTTGCTATCGATCTTTTGTCAGGTTATTCTGAAATGTATGCCCATTTGTAGTCATACGTTGCGCCAGCAGGATGAACTGCGACATCTTTGACTTTTTCAGCACGTAAATGCGCTTCTGATTTTTGGAATAATGGTACCACACCCATGTCTCCCATAATCGTTTTCTCTGCATTTAACATATCATCCCAACGTTTTTCAGGATTTGTCGCATCTGCGCTACTTGCTGCTTTCACTAACTTGTCAAACTCTGCATTGTTATAACGTCCACGGTTATATGAGTTATCTGAAGCAAATAAGTCTAAGAAACTACTTGGATCAGCATAGTCAGCACTCCAACCACCGATTACTGCATCAAAGTCGCCTTTGTTTGAACGATCTAAACGAACAGAGAATGGAACCGGACTAACCGTTACCTTCACACCATCTAAAGCATCTTGAATTGACCCTTGAACAAATTCAACTGTTTTCTTAGAAGAATCTGCATCTGAAGAAAGAATATCCATTGTTAAGGTTGAAATCCCCAATTCTTTTTTCGCTTTTTCCCAGTATTCTTTAGCTTTTTTCGTATCATATTCAATTTGACTACCTGCTTCTTTAGCAAAGTCTTTGCCGCCACTTGGGTCTTTTGCCATATCTGCTGGTACTAAACCGTTTGGCTCGATAGAACCATCCCCTAAGATTGATTCAACTAACGCTTTACGGTCGATTGAGTAAGA
The DNA here is from genome assembly GCF_051712785.1 of Enterococcus sp. DIV0546. NCBI lineage: Bacteria > Bacillati > Bacillota > Bacilli > Lactobacillales > Enterococcaceae > Enterococcus > Enterococcus sp. DIV0546. Next base: position 685,551 of record NZ_JBIOPO010000001.1, on the reverse strand, counting down.
AATTGCTTTACGTAAGTTTGCATTTCTAAATGGTGATTTTTCATCACGTTGATTTAGTTCCATATATTGTGTTGATGCTTCTTTTTGACTAACAAAAGCTGGGTCATTGGCCATTTGTTGGGCTAATTCACCAGAAAGAACGACATCGTCTGTTTGTCCATCTTGGAACAAGTTCAACGCGGTTGGTGATTCTTTCACGACATTCACATCTACTGAGTCCAGTTTCACTGTGTCTTTATCCCAATATTGATCGTTTTTCTTGAATGACCATTTTGTATCTGTACCAGGACCATCAAAGCCGTCTAAGACGAATGGACCATTGTAGACAGCACTTTCGCTGTTTGATGCATAATTTTTACCATATTTTTCCACAATATCTTGACGTTGTGGGAAGAACGATGGGAAAGCTAATAAGTAATCAAAGTATGGTGTTGCTTTTTCTAAAGTGATTTCTAATTCTGTATCACTGACTGCTTTAATTCCTAATTCTGATTTATCTTTTTCCCCTTTAGCAATGGCATCACCATTTTTTACAGAGGCATACAGATAAGCATATTCAGAAGCTGTCGCTGGATCAACTGTTCGTTGCCATCCGTAAACATAGTCATTAGCAGTCACTGGTTTACCGTCTGACCATTTTGCATCTTTATTTAATTTAATTTTGTATGTTAGTCCATCTTCAGAAACTTCTGCTTTTTCCGCTGCACCTGCAGGTTGGACTTTGTTATCTTTGTCTAAACGATAAATTCCTTCATATACATTATTTAATGCAATAAAACTAATTCTGTCTGTTGCTAGTGATAAATCAGCTGTTGGCATTTCTTGTTGTTCTGTGACACGTAAAACTTGTTCGCCACTTGCCTTACCGCCACCAGACGCGCTTGAGCTATCTGACGTTCCGCCGCCTCCACAAGCCGCTAAAGTTGTTACGCTAAATAATGTAATCACACCGAATGTTAATGACTTTTTCAATTTCATAGTGTTGCCTCCTAAAATAATACAATCTGTATTTTCTGAAAAATCAGAATTTAATAATTATTTATTGCTATGGAATATATCTTACATTTTTCATATTAAAATTGCAAGTCAAAATGTTAACTTTTTTTAATTTTTCTTCTCTTCCTATCAGAAACCACTCTTTTTCTTCCTGTCTTTTATTGCAATTCTTTTGTCAGTTTTCTAAACATTATGGTAAATTAGGAAGTAAAGGAGTGACAAAATATGAAAAATTCTACGTTTTTAAAGGATTTGTTTGCTATTGATAAAGCAAATGACGAATTATTTCGGTTAGTTGGTGTCGCAATTTGTATGGCAATTCCATTATTAATTGGTTATTTTTCCAATAATTTACTCATTGGGACCTTTGGCTCGATGGGCATTTATACGTTTATTTATTATCAGCCGCTTCCTTTGCCTCAATTATTGCGCAGACTGAATATTGTTGGCTTTTTTATTGTTCTGGGCAACAGCTTAGGAATGCTAAGTCACCATGTACCTTGGTTGATTCCTATTACAATTGCCATCGTCGCTTTTTTTGCACGCTTACTTTTTAGATTGTATGGCATTGAGAAGCCTGGTGCTTTGTTAGTTATCATGTCAACCGCAATGGGAACAAGCAACAATTTTCCTTTACATAAGATTCCCATCATGGCCAGTTTTGTTCTTTTAGGAGTAGTGACCGGCATTATCATGGGCATTGTGCTTCATTTCATCGACAAGCGCCCCTACGTTTTTCAAAAACGGATGTCTCTTCAAGAACGACTTTATATTGATCCCGCTTCTTTATTAGATGCTTTGCATTATGCGGCCATTTTATTTTTAGCGGCTTATTTAAGCCAATCGCTTCATTTAGTCAACGCCTATTGGATGACGTTTACTTGCGCAGCCATTTTACAAGGGGAAAATTTACATTCTGTGATGCAGCGAAATGTTCAACGGATTCTAGGCACGAGTCTCGGTTTGTTGCTTTCTGCAATTTTATTAACGATTCCCTTTACACCTTTACAAACAATCGGTATCATTAGTATTCTATATGCAGCTTTTGAAGGATTCATTAACAGAAACTATGCGATTGCCAGCTTTTTTATTACCCCGATGTCCTTATTATTATCAAATCTTGCACGACAGCAAGTCATTAGTAATCTTTTAAACTATCGATTAGTCGGGATTGTGTTAGGTAGTTTACTTGGTTTTGCCGGCGCTTATGTTTTCACAACTGCGCTACGTTTCTATAATCGGGCCTACTCAATTGATGAAACCTTTGAAAATCAACAAGAAGAAAGAGGCGTTTTATGAAAATAACTTATCCCTTGCCACCAAATCTACCAGAACAACTTCCTCTATTAACGAACTGTCAATTAGAAGATGAGGCAATCTTAGAAAATCATTTGTATCAGCAGATTGATTTATCGAATCAAGAAGTTCGTAACTTAGTCTTTCGGGATGCTGTTTTCGATCATCTTTCATTAGCAAATGGCCAGTTTGCTTCTTTTGATTGTAGTAATGTGCGTTTTGAAGCTTGCGATTTTTCTAACGTCGAATGGCTGTCTGGCAGTTTTCATCGAGTGACTTTCCTTCGTTGCAATTTGACAGGAACGAATTTTGCAGATAGCTATTTAAAAGATTGTCTATTTGAAGATTGCAAAGCCGATTATGCTTCTTTTCGTTTTGCAAATTTTAATCTTGTTCACTTTAATCAGACACGTTTAGTCGAAAGTGAATTTTTCGAGGTCACCTGGAAGAAACTCCTGCTAGAAGCTTGCGATTTAACCGAAAGTAATTGGCTAAATACTTCTTTAAAAGGATTGGATTTTTCCCAAAACACCTTTGAACGCTTGACTTTCTCGCCAAACTATTTATCAGGTCTCAAAGTCACCCCTGAACAAGCCATTTATTTAGCAAGTGCCCTTGGTTTGGTGATTACCTAAGAAAATTTTAAAAAAATAGCCGAATAACTGGTTCTGTCGGTTCTTTCTTATTAAATTGTTATTAATTTTTTGGAAAAACCAACGGAACCATTTTACTTGTGCCTTATTTTTAGGTAAACTATCTTAGGTTAAGCAATCTCTTTTTTTGGAACAAGAGAAACTTTTGGAATCATTTCCTATAAATCATGAAGAGATTATGACAAACGTTCTTCTAATCCAAGAACGTCTTTTGTCCTATACTCGATTCTACTCAAAAGGAATGTCAGTGAATGAATATAAAAAAACAAGGCCTCGGTCAAGCGACGGGAAAAATCATTTTAATGGGGGAACACGCCGTTGTTTACGGCGAACCAGCAATCGCCTTTCCTTTTCAAGCGACAGAAATCACAGCCGTCTTTACCCCGGCAAAAACTATGCAGATTGATTGTGCATATTTTACAGGATTGCTTGAAGACGTGCCCCAAGAGCTAGCAAATATCAAGGAAGTTGTTCAGCAAACCTTACATTTTTTAAAGGAAGATACAGTTAAAGGCACTTTGACCTTAACAAGTACGATTCCCGCTGAACGAGGAATGGGTTCAAGCGCAGCAACCGCTGTGGCCATCGTTCGAAGCCTTTTTGATTATTTTGATTACGCTTATACATATCAAGAATTGTTTGAGCTTGTTTCTTTAAGTGAGAAAATTGCTCATGGCAATCCTAGTGGTATCGATGCCGCAGCAACAAGCGGCGCTGATCCATTATTTTTTACTAGAGGATTTCCGCCCACACATTTCTCGATGAATTTATCTAATGCCTACTTAGTAGTAGCTGATACGGGAATTAAAGGTCAAACACGTGAAGCAGTGAAAGACATTGCGCAGCTAGCTCAAAATAATCCCACAGCAATCGCTGAAACAATGAAACAATTAGGTTCTTTTACTAAAGAAGCGAAGCAGGCAATTTTACAAGATGATAAACAAAAATTAGGTCAGCTAATGACGTTAGCGCAAGAGCAACTCCAGCAATTAACCGTCAGCAACGATATGCTGGATCGACTAGTGGCTCTCTCTTTAGAACATGGCGCTCTAGGAGCAAAATTAACCGGCGGCGGTCGCGGTGGCTGTATGATTGCCTTAACAGATAATAAAAAGACCGCACAAACCATTGCACAGACTTTAGAAGAAAATGGAGCTGTTGCTACATGGATTCAATCATTAGAGGTGAAAAAGTAATGCTTTCAGGAAAAGCACGAGCGCATACAAATATTGCTCTGATTAAATATTGGGGAAAAGCCAATGAAGAATACATTTTACCAATGAATAGTAGTTTATCATTAACATTAGATGCCTTTTACACAGAAACAACTGTGACATTTGATGCCCATTATTCAGAAGATGTATTTATTTTAGATGGTATCTTGCAAAACGAAAAACAAACAAAAAAAGTCAAAGAATTTTTGAACCTTGTTCGTCAACAAGCCGATTGTACTTGGTTTGCAAAAGTAGAAAGTCAAAATTTTGTGCCTACTGCAGCTGGTTTGGCTTCTTCAGCGAGTGGTCTAGCTGCTTTAGCTGGGGCCTGTAACGTAGCCTTAGGATTAAATCTTTCAGCAAAAGACTTATCACGTTTAGCGCGACGTGGTTCAGGTTCTGCTTGTCGTAGTATTTTTGGTGGTTTTGCTCAATGGAACAAAGGTCACTCTGATGAAACGTCGTTTGCTGAAAATATTCCAGCCAATAATTGGGAAAACGAATTGGCCATGCTCTTTATCTTAATTAACGATGGCGAAAAAGATGTTTCCAGCCGTGATGGAATGAAACGAACAGTAGAAACTTCTAGCTTTTATCAAGGCTGGTTGGACAATGTGGAAAAAGATTTATCCCAAGTTCATGAAGCAATTAAAACAAAAGACTTCCCTCGTTTAGGAGAAATCATTGAAGCCAATGGGTTAAGGATGCATGGAACCACCTTAGGCGCTGTCCCTCCATTTACTTACTGGTCCCCAGGCAGCTTACAAGCGATGGCTTTAGTTCGCCAAGCACGGGCCAAAGGAATTCCTTGCTACTTTACAATGGATGCAGGTCCGAATGTCAAGGTCTTAGTCGAAAAGAAAAACCTAGAAGCATTAAAAACATTTTTAAGTGAACATTTTTCAAAAGAGCAGTTAGTCCCAGCTTTTGCTGGTCCCGGAATTGAATTGTTTGAAACGAAAGGAATGGATAAATAAGCATGATTGAAGTTACTACGCCAGGAAAGTTATTTATTGCAGGAGAATATGCCGTTGTTGAACCTGGCCACCCTGCCATTATCGTTGCTGTGGATCAATTCGTAACTGTAACTGTCGAAGAAACAACAGATGAAGGCAGTATTCAATCTGCACAATACAGCTCGTTACCTATTCGCTGGACACGCCGAAATGGTGAGCTTGTATTAGATATTCGCGAAAATCCTTTTCATTATGTTTTAGCGGCGATTCATCTAACTGAAAAATATGCGCAAGAGCAAAACAAAGAATTGTCATTTTATCATTTAAAAGTGACGAGTGAATTAGATAGTTCAAATGGACGAAAATATGGTCTTGGTTCAAGCGGTGCAGTAACCGTTGGAACTGTCAAAGCCTTGAATATTTTTTATGACTTAGGTTTGGAAAATGAGGAAATTTTCAAATTATCAGCATTAGCTCACTTAGCCGTTCAAGGAAATGGTTCTTGCGGAGATATCGCCGCCAGCTGTTACGGGGGCTGGATTGCCTTTTCAACCTTCGATCATGATTGGGTCAATCAAAAAGTAGCCACTGAAACATTAACTGATTTGTTAGCAATGGACTGGCCTGAATTAATGATTTTTCCGTTAAAAGTACCGAAACAACTACGTTTACTAATTGGTTGGACAGGTAGCCCTGCGTCCACTTCAGACTTAGTTGATCGAGTCCATCAATCAAAAGAAGAAAAACAAGCGGCTTATGAGCAGTTCTTAATGAAAAGTCGGCTTTGTGTCGAAACAATGATTAATGGCTTTAACACAGGAAAAATTTCTGTTATTCAAAAACAAATTACTAAAAATCGCCAATTGCTCGCCGAATTATCTTCACTGACTGCTGTGGTAATCGAAACAGAAGCCTTGAAAAATCTTTGTGATTTGGCTGAATCTTATACAGGAGCTGCGAAATCTTCTGGCGCTGGCGGGGGCGATTGTGGGATTGTAATTTTCCGCCAAAAATCTGGGATTTTACCATTAATGACAGCTTGGGAAAAAGACGGAATTACCCCACTGCCACTTCACGTCTATACCTATGGTCAAAAGGAGTGTAAGGAGAAGCATGAATCGAAAAGATGAACATCTATCATTAGCTAAAGCGTTCCACAAAGAAAAAAGTAATGACTTTGATCGTGTGCGTTTTGTTCACCAATCGTTTGCTGAATCCGCTGTTAACGAAGTGGATATTTCCACTTCGTTTCTTTCTTTTCAGCTTCCCCAACCTTTTTATGTCAATGCAATGACAGGTGGTAGTCAGCGTGCAAAAGAAATTAATCAGCAATTAGGCATTATTGCCAAAGAAACTGGCCTTTTAGTTGCGACAGGATCTGTCTCGGCAGCGTTAAAAGATGCTAGTTTAGCGGATACGTATCAAATTATGCGAAAAGAAAACCCAGATGGACTCATTTTTGCCAATATTGGTGCAGGCTTGGGTGTGGAAGAAGCAAAGCGAGCGCTTGATTTATTTCAAGCGAATGCCTTACAAATCCATGTAAATGTGCCCCAAGAATTGGTCATGCCTGAAGGAGATCGTGATTTCACTAATTGGCTAACCAAGATTGAAGCTATCGTACAGGCCGTAGAAGTGCCTGTCATTGTCAAAGAGGTTGGCTTTGGCATGAGCCAAGAAACCTTAGAAAAACTCACCTCTATCGGCGTTCAAGCAGCGGATGTGAGCGGCCAAGGCGGAACGAGTTTTACACAAATTGAAAATGCCCGGCGGAAGAAACGAGAACTTTCTTTCTTAGATGATTGGGGGCAATCAACGGTCATCTCTCTTCTGGAATCACAAAATTGGCAAAAGAAACTAACTATTCTCGGCTCTGGCGGTGTGCGTAACTCTCTTGATATTGTCAAAGGACTCGCTTTAGGTGCCAAAAGCATGGGAGTTGCTGGGACTATCTTAGCTTCCCTTATGAGTAAAAATGGTTTAGAAAATACCCTAGCCCTTGTACAGCAATGGCAAGAAGAAGTGAAAATGCTTTATACTCTTTTAGGAAAAAAGACGACAGAAGAATTAACGAGTACCGCACTTATCCTCGATCCAGTTTTAGTTAATTGGTGTCATAACCGTGGTATCGACAGCACTGTTTTCGCAAAACGTTAAAGAGACCAGAACATTAATGTTCTGGTCTCTTTATTTGAGTTCTTTTATCCTACATAAGCATCTAAGATAATTTGTTTTAGTTCACTAATTAATGGTTCTTTCGGATTTGCAGTTGTACATTGGTCTTCATATGCAAGTTCTGCCATACGATCAACCGTTGTGTCTAATGTTTCTTGTGAGACACCTTGGGCTTTCAAGTTCATGTCAATTCCGACTGATTTACCTAAGTCTGCTACTGCTGTTGCTAAAGCTTCTACTAATTCTGCGGTAGTATTTCCTTTTAAGCCTAAGAATTTTGCAATGTCGGCATAATCAGTATCGGCGCGGAAGTAATCATATTTAGGGAACATTGCGTGTTTTGATGGATCTTTCGCATTGTAACGAATAATATGTGGTAATAAAATCGCATTTGTACGACCATGTGGAATGCCATATTCCCCACCAATTTTATGAGCAATAGAGTGACAAATACCTAAGAATGCATTAGCAAATGCCATCCCTGCCATGGTTGATGCATTATGCATTTTTTCGCGAGATTCCATATCTGGACGTTTCACTGAATTTTCTAAATGATCGAAAACTAACTTGATTGCTTGTAAACTTAAACCACGTGTGTAATCTGAAGCCATCACGGAAACATAAGATTCAATAGCATGTGTTAAAACATCCATACCTGTATCTGCAGTGACTGAAGCTGGCACAGACATTACGAACTGTGGATCAACAATCGCTACATCTGGTGTTAACGCATAGTCTGCTAACGGATATTTCACGTGTGTTTCACTATCAGTGATAACAGCAAATGGTGTAACTTCTGAACCAGTTCCTGAAGTAGTTGGAATACAAACAAATTGTGTTTTTTCTGGTTTGGCAATTTTATATGTCCGTTTGCGGATATCTAAGAATTTTTGTTTTGCACCAAAGAACTCTGTATCTGGGTGTTCATAGAACATCCACATGCCTTTCGCCGCGTCCATTGCAGAACCGCCACCCAAGGCAATCACGGTATCTGGTTGGAAATCAACCATCATTTTGGTACCTGCATAAACAGTATTTGTTGATGGGTTTGGTTCAACATCAGAAAATACTTCGATTTTCACATCATTTTTACGTTTTTGTAGCTCTTTACGTACGATATCTGCATAGCCAAATTGAACCATACCTGGGTCACAAACTAACATGACACGTTCAACATTTTCCATTTTTTGTAGATATTGTAAAGAATTTTTTTCAAAGAAAATTTTTGGAGGTAATTTAAACCATTGCATATTATTTCTCCGTTTCGCTACCGTTTTAATATTAATTAAGTTAATGGCTGATACGTTTTTAGAAACAGAGTTTTTCCCGTATGAACCACAACCAAGTGTTAAGGATGGAATCATTTCGTTATAAATGTTACCGATACCGCCTTCTGCTGATGGAGTATTCACTAAAATACGACAAGCTTTCATACGTAAACCAAAAGCAACTTGTAACTCTTCATCTTCTGTATGAATTACTGCTGTATGTCCTAAACCACCTAAGTTTAACATCGCTTCACATAGTTCAAAAGCATGCTCTGCATTGTTTGATTTCATCATTGCTAAAACTGGCGATAATTTTTCTCTTGATAATGGATATTCTGGACCTGCACCTTCTAATTCAGCGACTAAAATTTTTGTGCCTTTTGGTACGCTAATTCCTGCTAATTCAGCAATTTTTTCTGCAGAGTTACCGACAATCGCTGGATTTACTGCGTATTTGCCTTCATTCATCACTGCATCTTCTAGTTTTTGTAATTCATTCGGTTTCACGAAGTAAACATTGTGTGCTTCAAACTCAGCTTTGACAGAAGCATAAATTTCTTTATCCACAATGACCGCTTGCTCAGAAGCACAAATCATTCCATTATCAAATGATTTTGAAACAATTAAATCATTAACCGCACGTTTCACTTTAGCCGTTTTTTCAATATAAGCTGGTACGTTCCCAGGACCAACGCCTAGTGCTGGTTTACCTGTTGAGTACGCAGATTTTACCATGCCTGCGCCACCAGTTGCTAAAACAATGGCAATCCCTGGATGATTCATCAAAGCAGAAGTTGCATCAATCGATGGTTGTTCAATCCATTGAATACAATTTTCTGGTGCACCTGCTGCAATCGCCGCATCCCGTACAATACGTGCCGCTTCTGCCGAACATTTTTGTGCGCTAGGATGGAAAGCAAAAACAATTGGATTTCTTGTTTTTAAGGCAATTAGTGATTTAAAAATAGTTGTTGACGTTGGGTTCGTTGTTGGTGTGACCCCACATACCACGCCAACTGGCTCAGCAATTTCCATTAAGCCGGTTTGTTCGTCTTTTTTAATTACACCCACAGTTTTATCATGTTTAATATTATTCCAAATGTATTCAGATGCATACATATTTTTGATTGCTTTATCTTCATAGATTCCACGGCCAGTTTCTTCGACAGCCATTTTTGCTAAAGGCATATGTTGGTCTAACGCCGCCATCGCCATTTGATGGACAATGTGATCTACTTGTTCTTGTGTAAAATCTTCCATTGCTTTTAAAGCGACATTCGCTTTTGTTGCTAATTCATCAATCATTGATGAAACATCAACTGTTTCTGTCTTTTCTTTTTTTACTGTTTTAACCATGTTCATCCTCCTAAGAGTTTCATTTTAAAAAAACTTTGTTAACTATTTCACATTCACATCATACAACATAAAACGAATCTTGTAAATAGTTTTTGTGATATTTTTCACAACTATTTATAATTTTTTTTATCTCAAAAAAAAAGACCTATTCTTTTTTCTAGAATAAGTCTTCAATATCATGCCAGTCCCTTAAAGGATTTTTTGATGTCTGTGCCAATAATTGTTGATAGTCAAAAAATTCATTCGGCTTAACCTTCTGAATGTCTTTACGACAGTCTTTGACAGATAAATGGGTTTGTTTTTTCCAACGATAGGTGAGTAAATAAGTCAATAAATCTTCTTCGTTGATGGAAGAATAACCTAGTTCACGAAAATTTTGGCACTTCTTTTTAATACTTTTATTGAGCATTTTTTGTTGTAACCAACTTAATTTTTCCTTTGTCATGGGCTCTTCTCCTTCCAACCAAGCGAAAGATTGCTCACTTTTTAACTATCTTTCAACACTATAAAAAGGAACCTTTTTTGTAAACTTAATAGTTAAAAAGGACTTAGGGCGTAAGTCAAAATGACCTACCTTCCTAGTCCTACATTTTAAGATAAACGACACGAGCGGAATAGGAATTATCTCTTCTTATTGGCTTTCTCGTGTGACTACTGGTCACAGTTTCGCCTTTGAAAAGCCTGTTCCGCTCTCTTTAACCATTAAATAAATCAGTTGATTCGTTTAGTCTTTCTTTTCTTTTGAAGGATCTGATGTTTCAGGAACTTCAGTTACTTCTTCTGTGACTGTCTCTTCAACTTCTGTGACTGGTACACTAGTTACTGCTGAATCATTTGTAACGGCAGTTCCAGATGTTACAGTTCGAATTGCTGCACGGTCAAATTCTAAGACAATACCTTCGCAATCGATTAAAACTGTTTTTTCGTTGATTTCACTTAAAACACCATGTAAACCACCAATTGTGACAACACTATCGCCAGTTTTCATTGCGTTTAGTTGTTTTTGACGTTCTTGTTGTTGTTTCTTTTGAGAACGTGTCATGAAAAACATCATTCCTCCTAAAAGGACTAATGTAAAAATCATTGTAAATCCGCCACCCATTTGTTTCACCTCACTCTGCATTATTCACACTACTAACTGTATCAAAAAAATGCTTGAAGAACTAGTTTTTTCCTCTAATTTTTAGAAACTTTTTGCATTCGCTTTATTAAAGCCATATTCTTCAAAAAACGCTTGTCGGAATTCTAATAAATTGTCGTCCATAATTGCTTGACGGACATTTTTCATTAAGTCTAACAAGAAGTATAAATTATGATACGATGTTAAACGGATTCCGAATGTTTCATCACATTTAATCAAATGACGAATATAGGCCCGCGTATAATTACGACAAACATAACAATCACATTTTTCATCAAGCGGACGAAAATCTCTTGCATATTGGGCATTTTTAACAACCAAGCGACCTTGTGAAGTCATACAAGTACCATTGCGCGCAATACGTGTTGGTAACACACAATCAAACATGTCAATCCCACGAATCACTCCATCAATTAATGAATCAGGGGCACCCACACCCATTAAGTAACGTGGTTTATTTTCAGGAATTAACGGTGTCGTAAAGTCTAAGACTCGGTTCATTTCTTCCTTAGACTCACCAACAGATAAGCCACCAATCGAATAGCCAGGAAAATCCATACTCACTAAATCTTTGGCACTTTGACGACGTAAATCTTCAAATCCCGCACCTTGAACAATACCGAATAATCCCTGTCTATCAGGATTCGCATGGGCTTTTAAGCCACGCTCAGCCCAACGAGAAGTCCGTTCAATCGAGCGTTTGACATACTCATAGCTTTCATCAAATGGTGGACATTCATCAAAGCTCATCATAATATCTGATCCTAATTTATTTTGAATATTGATCGCTTTTTCTGGAGAAAGGAACATTTTTGAACCATTTAAATGATTTCTAAAATGCACACCTTCTTCTTCGATTTTCCGCATATCACTTAATGAGAAGACTTGGAAGCCACCTGAATCAGTTAAAATAGGTTGATCCCAGTTCATAAATTTGTGTAAACCGCCTGCTTCTTCGACTAAATCTTCACCTGGGCGTAACCATAAATGGTAAGTATTACTTAAAATAACACCGGCACCCATTTCTTTTAATTCTTCTGGTGACATTGTTTTAACTGTCGCAAGTGTACCTACCGGCATAAACATTGGTGTTGGAAATGTGCCGTGAGGAGTAATTAATTCACCTAAACGCGCACCTGTGTGTTTATCTTTTTTGATTAAACGATAACGAATGGCTGGTTCCGTCATTCATTTCCCTACTTTCTACTATAATTTGTCCTCCCATCATCATACTTTTTTTTTATTGAATTTGCAAGGATTTCTCAAGGTTTCTTTTTTCAAAAAAGGATCCTTAAAAAACAGCAACTAGTTCAAATAATTCAAATGAACTAGTTGCTGTTTGGCACTTATTTTGTCGCTGTATATTTTTCTAAATCTTGCATCGCTGTTTTCACAATTTCAGGGGTAATTTTTTGTTTCATATAATGAATCGTTTCGCCTTCTATACAAGCACGTTCTGCTACTTCTTGATACTCGGCTTCAGTTAAGTCCATCTCCATTTCTTTTAAAGAAATAGGCAAACCTAGTTGGTGATAGAAAGGAATCAATTCAGCGATTTCTTGCCATTTCTCTTCAATGGCTAATTGAACAAACACACCATACGCCACTTTGTTTCCATGCAATTGTTGATGGCTAGCTGGCAGCAAAGTTAGTGCATCATGAATGGAATGGGCACCCGCTGTCCGACCATAATCATCGCCAAAGCCACCCACCATTCCACCAATAATTAAATTTGTTTCGATGACATCAATAAACGATTGATTTAATTGTTGCTCTTCCATCGCTTTTAAAGCATTGATACTTTCATTTAACAAAATATCGCGGCATTTTTCCGCGGCAAAATGAGAAACTTGAATAGGTAACACTTGGACGTCTAACTGCGAAATAATCGCATCTGCTTCGTACCATTTAGCTAATGTATCCCCAATACCTGCCACCATTAAGGACCGAGGCGAATGCAATAACACTCTTGGTTCTACCAACACCAAAGCGTTTGCTTGCGGAAAAACGTCATACCGTTCCATTGCTCCATCTTCTCGATACATTACACTCAATGGTGTGCACGGTGCACAAGTAGCTGCTAAAGTGGGCAAAATAATTACCGGTAACGCCATTTTGTGTGCTAAGGCTTTGCCCAAGTCGGCCACTTTTCCCCCACCAACAGCGACGATGGCCTCTAAATGATTGTCCAGCACTTGCGCTTCTAACTCTTGCACACGTTGATCTGTACAAACACCTCCATAGTTTTCAAAAACAGCTGTTACTTTTTGAAACGTCGGAAAATACGGTTTTGCCGCTTGCCATGACTCGGTCCCGTGTAAAATGAATACACGATGAATATTTCTGCATAATAGTTGTCCTTCTAATAATTCCCACGAACCAATTTCGCAAAGATACTCTTGTGGTGTCCCTCTCACAATTAATGATTGTTCCATCTTGAAAATCCCCTTCATTTTTGACTTTTGAAAATTTTTTTGAAAAAGTTGTTTTTTTTCAACTCTACTACTTTTCCTTTTACATATTCTATGATATGATAAACCACATCATAACACAATAAATTTTTATACATTTATTCGCTTTTTTTGAATATTTATAAAAATAATACAAAAAGGAGTTTACGCAAATGACCAAATGTAAAAAATGGCTACAGACGATTTTACCAATTTTATTCTTGTTGCTCTCATTATTACCTATTAAAGAAACTTTTGCAGCCGAAAACGATCCAGTCTATGACAAAATCATCCAAAAGGGAGAACTAGTTGTCGGCTTATCCGCAGACTATGCCCCTTATGAATTTCATGCAAAAGTAGATGGTGAAGATAAAATTGTCGGTTTTGATATTTCTATTGCTCAAAAAATTGCCGACGATTTAGGCGTTAAGTTAAAAATCGAAGAACTAGGCTTCGATGCTCTGTTAGGGGCCTTAAAAACTGGCAAGATTGACATGGTCATCTCTGGCATGTCGCCAACGCCTGAACGATTAAAAGAAGTAGCTTTTTCTCAACCATATATGAACGTTCAACAAAGAGTCATTGTTCGGAAAGAAGACAAAGATAAATTTCATTCCACTAAAGATTTCGAAGGCGTTCGTGCAGGTGCCCAAAAGCAAACGACACAAGAAGAATTAATTAAAACCGAATTAACCGGTGCTGTCCCTACTTCTCTTCAAAAAATTCCAGATTTAATTATGAATCTAAAAAATAATAAATTAGATGCAGTCGTTATGGAAGAACCGGTTGGCGAAGCCTATGTTTCTCAAAATGAGGATTTAGCTTTTGCTGATGTTACCTTTGAAAAAGGCTCAAAAGATACTGCCGTTGCTTTTCCTAAAGATGCGCCCGTTTTGACGGAGAAAGTAAATGCCTCTATTAAACAAATTAATGATCAAAAATTAATGGACGGTTATAAAAAAGAAGCCAATCAATTAATGTTCCAAAAAGATCAAAGCTTTTTACAAAAGTATGGAAAGTTCTACCTTAACGGTGCAGGCTATACCATTTTCCTAGCTTTCATTGGTGTTTTGTTTGGTGCCATTTTAGGGGCATTACTTGCCTTAATGAAGTTAGCCAATTCCAAAATTTTACGTGGTATTGCCATTGCTTATATTGAATATGTTCGTGGCACTCCTTTGCTTGTTCAAATTTTTATTGTCTATTTCGGGACAGGCGTTCTTGGTTTAGACTTATCAAAAGTAGCAGCTGGTTGTATTGCCCTTTCTCTAAACAGTGGTGCATATGTAGCAGAAATTATTCGTGCTGGTATTCAGGCGGTTAATAAAGGACAATTGGAAGCTGCTCGTTCTTTGGGAATGAATCAAAACCAAGCAATGCGATACATCATTTTCCCACAAGCTATTAAAAATATTTTACCAGCGTTAGGCAATGAATTTGTTACAGTAATTAAAGAATCTTCCGTTGTTTCAGTCATTGGTGTTTCAGAACTAATTTTCCAAGCTGGCAACGTTCAAGGAGCAAGTTTTAAACCCTTCTTACCTTACTTAATTGTATCGTTGATTTATTTCGTCCTAACCTTTACTATCTCGCGTCTATTAGGTGTTGCTGAAAGGAGAATGAGTACTAGTGATTAACATTAAAAACTTACAGAAAACATTCGGAAAAAATGAAGTACTTAAAGGAATTGACTTAGAAATTGAAGCTGGTGAAGTTGTCGTAATTATTGGCCCTTCTGGCAGTGGTAAAAGTACTTTTTTACGTTGCTTGAACTTATTAGAAACACCAACTGGTGGCAACGTTGAATTTGAAGGAAAAAATTTATTAGATAAAAATACCAACATTGATCAACTTCGTCAAAAAATGGGAATGGTATTCCAAAATTTCAATCTTTTCCCGCATAAAAATGTCTTGGAAAACTTAACGATTAGTCCTGTTAAAGTAAAAAAAGAAGCCGCTGCTGAAGCCACAGAACATGCTCTTTCCTTACTGGAACAAGTTGGTTTATCAGATAAAAAAGAAAATTATCCCGCTCAACTTTCTGGTGGGCAACAACAACGGGTAGCGATTGCTCGTGCTTTAGCCATGCGCCCTGACGTGATGCTGTTCGATGAACCAACTTCTGCCTTAGACCCTGAAATGGTGGGCGAAGTGCTATCCGTTATGAAAAATTTAGCTATTGAAGGGATGACAATGGTAGTGGTTACCCATGAAATGGGCTTCGCAAAAGAAGTCGCGGACCGTGTCATTTTTATGGATGCAGGAATCATTCAAGAAGAAGGCACACCTGAAGAAATTTTTGATGCGCCACAAAACCCAAGAACACAAGATTTTCTAAGAAAAGTTTTATAAAAAGGAGCACCTGGTATGGATCGCAAGAATATCGCAACACGTTACCAACAACCTACTGAAAATTTACTCATGGATATTGCAACATTAGCGAAAAAGACCCCAAATTTAATCGATTTATCGATTGGTGACCCTGACTTAATTACCGATGAGCGGATTATCGAACAAGCAGCTAACGATGCCAAAAATGGGCATACAAAATATACCGCTTCTGATGGTAGCGAGGCATTCATTGAGGCGGTCATTCAGTTTTATCAGTCACATTATCAATTATCTTTTCAACCGAATCAAGTCCGGGCCACAGTTGGCGCTCTGCACGGAATGTACCTTGCCTTACAAGTGATTCTAAATCCTGGAGATGAAGTGATTATTCATGAACCTTATTTCTCTCCTTATAAAGACCAAGTCCTTTTAGCAGATGGCGTTCCGGTCTTTTTACCAACCTATGAAGAAGATGGTTTCCAAATTGATGTAGCTCTTTTGAAAGAAAAAATCACGCCTAAAACCAAAGCGATTATTCTTAATTCACCGAATAACCCAACAGGCGCTGTTTTCTCTGAAGAAACTTTCAGAGAAATCGCACAGGTAGCGATTGAACACAACTTATACATTCTTTCAGATGAAGTTTATGAAGCCTTTTGTTTCCAAGAAACGTTTACTCCCATGGCTACGTTTGCTCCAGAAAATACTATCACTTTTGGTAGCTTTTCAAAAGCCTTTGCAATGACTGGTTGGCGTATTGGTTATATGATTGCCCCAGACTATATTAACGAAGTAGCCAAATTAATTAATGAAGGCGTTACGTATTCTGCGCCTACGTTGTCACAGCAAGCAGGAATCTATGCGTTACAACATTTTGACGAATTTGTAGACCCAATCGTTGAAGTGTTCCAAACACGTTTAGAGTATGTGGCCCAGCGAGTAGCAAAGATTCCTTTCCTTTCGCTTCATCCAGTCAAAGGAAGTATTTACGCCTTCATTAATATTCAAAAAACTGGACTAACTTCCGTCCCTTTTGTGGAAAAGCTTTTAAAAGAGACACAAGTATTAGTGATTCCCGGAAAAGCATTTGGTGAAACAACGGGCGATGAGTACATTCGTTTAGCCGCAACACAAAATTTAGATTTATTAAAGGAAGCGTTCGATCGAATTGAAAGAATGACCTTTGAATAAAAAAGCTTCTGCATTAGCTAATAATCATAGCTAATGCAGAAGCTTTTTAGATTTCTTCTATCAATTCAATCGCTTGCCCACCAACATGCGGTGGAATCGACATAGTCATCGGCGGCAAGCCCACGACTGTGAAACGGACTTTGGTCCCTTTTTTCAAGTGAGACAGCGGGATACTTTCCTCTAACTGTTCAACAAGTATGTTTAAAATTACCCCATGAGAAAATAAGGGCACAATGGATTCTGGATCACTTTCTGCTTGGATATTTTCTAAATGTAATCGCATTGACAATGGCTGCGTCTCATTTAACACACCAGCCTCTGCTAATTTCCCTGTAAAAACAGCAAGTTTTTCAGTCATTTGTTTGCCTCCTTTTTAAACATCATATTGAAGAGAATTAATTCCATCCCCTAAAAATTCTGAAGCGTTGTTAAATTCGGCAGGATCATATTTGGTATAGGAAACTTGTAATGTCAAAGTAATATTCCTTAAGGTTTCAGAATGGGCAAATTTCTCTTGAGCTTGTTGTTTGAATTCTTTTCTAGTAGTATATCCATCATCCCCATCGCGGAAAATTAATAACGCCCAAGTCGGCGGTGTGCCGTCGATAAAGTATGGTAAGAAGCGATCATCCGTTGTCTCTTTAATCGCCGCTGTCACGATTTGTAGCAATTCATTCTTTTGTTCAGGACTTAATAAGTTACGAATACTTTCCCAATAGGCCACTCGGATCACGACTAAATATAACGGCGCTTCATAACGTGTAGAAATGTCAGAAAATAAATCGAATCCTTCCTCGTACATTTTTGCTGTTCTTAAATTAGTTACTGCATCTAACGCATTTAACCGTGAAGTTTCTTTACGTAAGCGAATATTTTCTTCTTCAATCGTACGAATTTGATAAGTCACTGCATAGATTGTTAAACAGTAGAGCGGCGGCATGATTAGCCAAAATAATGAGCCATAGCTAAACAAATCATGATAGACATACTGATATACAACATAAGTCAATTGTAGAAAAATAAATATAAGCGAAAATGTTAACCCCGCTGTAATTCCTACAAAATAGGTAACGATAATTAAGATAACTGAAATTAATAGACAACTTAAGTCCACAAAGAAATCATTCGTTCCTAAGGCCATAAAGATGGTTGTGCCGACAACCAAAACAATTCCTACTAACAAAGTTAAATCCAAAAGTAAGGTCACTCGTTTTTGATTCACTCTATTCCCCACCTTTCAAATTCTTCTTCACGATGAAGAACGCACTTAATCCAATAATAGTCATACCAATTAAGAAGACAAATAGATAAATCATTAATTTATGATTATTGACAATTCGTTTACCTAATGATTCGTTGCTAACGTTGCTTACACGTTTTTTGAAACGATAATCATAGCGACGATAGTTCGGATCGACCACAATGGCATCTCCTTTGTACATAGAAGTATTCTTCTCTGTATTCACTTGTGTAGAGGCTAAAAAGACACCTTGTGATTTAGCTCCTGTTAAGATTAACGCCGCGGCTTTCGCATTATATGGAGAAAACATTAACTGCGCCGTACCGATTTGTTTACCATAATCTTTTTCAATGCTCAGTTTCTCGTTTGAAACAAAACGTGTGAAGTCCTTATCATAATGGAAATATAACTGATCGTTTAACTTACGAATCATCGGATTATCCTTAGGCGTACCAAAAATAATCAAGTTATGATTTTCTAATGCCGCATTTTTAGGCGCTTTTTTATAATACGTAATCTCACCGACATTACTTTCGGCATAATTACCAATTAAGTTAAATAAATTGGTCAACACTTTAAAATAGTTGTCGTCCATTTTTTCTGGTAATAAAATCGCTAAATCAGCAAAAGAACGGCTTCTGATAAAAATGTTCGGATAGTTGTTAAATAATATGTCATTAAGTTCTTCTGTTTGAATAAACGCATTCGAATTATTTTCAATAAAGGCCCATGGAGTCTGACCATTTCGCAAAACTTCTGGTGATTTAACATTCAAATCAAAAGCAACTTTTAAAACAAAACTATCAGCAATTTCTAAGTTCTTTGGAAATTCGAGATTTAATTCATCACCGTTCGCACGAGCAGCGGTTAATTTCTTGCTGCCAATTGGTTTATCATTGGCATAGACCGTCACTAAAGAAGAATCAAAATCTAAGTTTTCAGCGTATTTAAAATGTAAATGCACGCGACTTCCATTGGCATTGTTTCGATCCACTGGTAAATTGACAAAGTACGTTTGTTCTTGGTGATAGGCCCCTTCTAGTTTGTCCCCCGTTGAGGTTAATGGATAATTTCCATCAAATTCTAAAGTTGAACTAAACGTATCGGTATTCTCATCAACTGTTGTCTCTTCTTTATCTGTTTGGGTCATTAATTCATAGTTTGCTAAATAACGTCCCGCACGAACAAGTAAGTCCTCATCTTTAGAAGTAGCTACTAAAACATGCTTATCTGGTTGATTGAAAAATTTTAAGACAGCCTGGTCCTCCACACGTTTGCTATCAATTTGACTTTTATACTGATCTGGTAATTTATCATAGCTGACAATAATCAACTGATAGGGTGCTGACTGTTCTTTGTTCAAAGAAGCCATTGGCAACAATTCTTCTGAAGTAGTAATCAAACGAGCAGCGCCAGCTAACGCATGGGTCGCTGCAGCTAATTCTTTTTCCGATGCATTTTCTGGTGTCAAAATAACACTGTGTTTATTTGCAATCGTGTCTGCTCCCACAAAATGATTATAAAAAGAATGAATTGTATTCTCTGGTAATTGTAAATCGTATTGGAAGTTTACGTTAGATCCTTCATACATCGTTAACCAATTTGCCGGAGTTTCAATTAAATTATACATATCGTTTCCTGCCTGATTAATAATTTGGCCCTCAACAGTCAATGTATTTGTCTCTTTAATCAGTTCCAAAGGGATTTCAATCGTCTTTTGTTGAATACCAGTCGTATTTTCAGGACGCCAAGAATAAAACTTCACACCATTCACTGCCACAGTTAAATCTGAGGTCTGATTATTTTTTAATTGTGTGATTTGGTAAGTCATATTGAATGATGCTTTTTTTACGTCCCAATAATCAATTTTTGTAAAATACATGGTGCTACGGACAGAAGTACCTGTTAAAGAGATTGTTTTATTTTGAAAAGGTTGTGTAAAGGTATGGTTGTCTTGTTCTTTATTTTCGGCGTATACGGTCGGACTTGCGACACCAATCAGAATTGCCAGAAAGAACAACCCTATTAAAGTGACTGTTTTTTGTTTCATTGCACGTTTCCTCCTTATTTAAATCGTTCAGTTTTGTACCATTTTGTTTGTGTTTGTTTATGAAAAACATTTTCTTTAATATACATCACCATGCCATAAGCGGCGACTACTAGCCACATCTGACTGTATGTAATATACATCAAGGCAATAATTAAGATATTCTCTAAAGTCATTTCGCCTTTTTCGGTTGTAATACTGACAAAAGTACTGAAAATAAATAACAAAATCGCTAACAACCATAAGGAATTGCTAAATCCTTGCAGGGTCGTTGTTAAGTAACCAGACATTGATAAAACTAACATGATGTCTGACAAAACGAGCGATGTCATTAAGAGAAAATAAATGGACAAGAAATATAAAATATCAAAACGGATCCGACTCGCTTTAGGATTAAACAATAATTTAGCATTTTTAACAATGACATAAATATTGCCTTTGACCCATCGCGTCCGTTGCCGGAACCAAACTGACAAAGTTTGTGGCTCTTGCTCCCACGTCACTGCTTTTGGTTGAAACTTAATTTTATAGCCCATCATATAGATGCGGAAACTGATTTCTGTATCTTCGGCTAACGCTTTGTCATCCCAGCCGCCAATGGCTTCAATAATACTACGACGAACAATGAAATTTGTGCCAGGAATCGTGCATAACTTAAATAATTGAAAACGACCGGCTTGTGCCATCCATTGAAAGGCCAGTGTCTCGATATTAATAAAGCGTGTCAACAAGCTTGCATTGCGATTTCTCGTTCTAAATTTACCAATAACCGCGCCGTATTCCTCACTAGCGATTAACTCTCCAACTAAATAACGGAGTGCATTCGGTTCAGGTGTATTGTCCGCATCATAAATGGCAATCACGTCCCCCTTGGCTTGCTTGAAACCAATGTTTAAGGCATTAGACTTACCTTTACCACCTGTTATATTGTCTGTATTAATAATCTGCAAATTTCGATTAACCGCCTTTTTTTGGACATTCGCTAAAAGCTCAGCACTATTATCACTTGAGTTGTCATTAATCACAATAATTTCATAGCGATCTTGCGGATAATTAAAATTCAATAACGCTTCAACTGTCCGCACAATGACAATTCCTTCATTATGGGCCGGCACCATAATTGAAACAAACGGCGCGTCTTCGTCCTCTACAGGTGGTGGTGCGACAGGATCTGTTTTTAAATAATAAACATAGCCAAAAATAACTAAGAGAATATTTACAATTAGTAGACTCCAAATAATGATAGTTGCTGTTAACATTACAATGTCAGCAATGGTCATTTGTCTTCCTCCTTATTAATATATTTCGACCGATAATTCTTTCGTCCAATCATAAACAAAATAATCAGGATGATTAAAGTCAGCGTGACAACGCCAATCAAAATATTGTTTGTAATACTGAAAAAGAATGAAAATAAGCCTGTAAATCGTTGTTTTTCAACTGTTGAGGCCCCTGTATCAGCCAAACCATTGACAATTTGATTGTTTAAGAAGAACCGATTATTCCGAAATTCGATTTTCTGCGTTTGTGTTTGAACAGTGAAATGTTGATCCGCTTCTGAAACACTAAACACTATTGGTGCTTCCTTGACTTCTTGAATTAGATGATCCACTTCTTTTTTAGAATTTGGAAATGAAAAACTAATGGTGGTCGGCATTGGAAATCGATAGTCATTCGGATTATCTTTATCCGTCCATTCAATCCCCGATAAATAATCATACGGTAAATCAAACAAAGCATTCTTATAAGTGATTGATTCTCCCGTTTGGTTCCGATAAAAAACGCGTTCAATCGGCGGATTTTCTCTTAGAATCACTGTATCACTAATTGCTAGACCATCCTCTTGGTATTGAAGGTCTTGATTCCAGTATCCTGGAGCAGAAATGCCTACTGGATAGACATGTCTGTCGACCAATAAACTAATCTGCTGCTCCATCAATTGTTTCAAAGCACGTTGGTCATTTAAATCAACATTGTTAACGACCGGTGTTTCTAAGAAAATAACCCCCGTCGAAGCAAACGCACGTAACGCATTCGTAAATAGTTTATAAGGTAAAATCGTATTGTTTTGTGAAACGCTCGTACTGGATAAAATATAAGGATACGTGGTTTTAACTAATTCTTCTTGCAAATAGGTTGCCACAGACATATCTCTTAACGGGTTAAAATCAGAAATCGTCAAAAACGGCCGTGACATTTTTTCACTTTCCAGCCATTGACTAATTACGTCCAAGCTTTCTAAAAAAACAGCGCCTTTGCGTTCAAACATTGGGAGAAAAGCATGCCCATTCTCAATTACACCAAATGGATATTCTTCTGGTGCTAATTCTTGTGTTTTTAATCGACCAACTGTCTGACCTTGCGTATTTTCCAGCACAACTGATTGATCTTGAAAAGGCAATACTTGAGAAAAGCGGTTTTTTTCATCTTCTAACCGATATTGACGATGACTTAATTCTTTCCATGTACCGCTAAAATATTGTTTTTCATCGTCACGCATGTTTCGACCAATGTGTAATTGTTTACCTTTAAAATGAACTCGATCTGCTAGAAAATCAGAGGCAATAACGCCGGCTTGTTCAGGCCAATTCACCATAGAAATCAAACTGTCATAGCCATCATTTAGCAATTCGCCAGGTACATAATCTGATACCGCCACACTCTGAACTTCTACTCCAAAACTCGTCAACACTCGTTGTAAAGCATCCACATCATTTTCTTTTTTCCCAGCAATATTCAAGCTGTCATAGACAAGTAAGACATGTTTACTTGGTGCAGCCAGCGCCGGTTTGGCAAAGCCACAAAAAACGAAAAAGAGTAAGAAACACACCCAGCCAATAAGATATTGTTTATTTTTCAATTCCCTCTACCTCCCCAATGACTTGTGGTGTTGTATCTTGCCACATTCGTTTACCAATAACATCAGAAACAATTTGTAACAAGAGAAAATCTAAAAATACTGAGACTAAAAACAAATGACGTACTAAGTCACTATCCCCATCAATAATAATTGTTGAAATGAAAACAACTAATAAATTTAGATAAATCCCTGTCATTAAAAAGAAGCGAAAAACTAATCTGGGTTCGTTTCTCTTGAGTCCTCTGTATAAACCAACGCCATATAAACCAAACAGAATCACGCCTAATAATAGATAGAAAGCAAAGTTTTTAGGGAAAAAACTGGCTTTAATACGGTTATACACCATAAAAAATTTAGATTGTTCCAGTGGTGCACGCCCTGTCGTTTTCTCAAAATTCCCCACATTATTAGGCTTTACTAAGTAAACATTTGGTACCGCTGAATTCAGTCCTTGCCATAATTCAGATGGATAATTTAAATAATTCAAGAACACCCATCCAAAACTCGTTTTATCAAAAAAATCTTTTTTCATTTGTTCAGAAGTTGGTGACACAGGACTGTATTCTTCAAAGTAGGAACGTCCCTTTTGCAACCCATATTGCGGGTTGATTCCGCCCTCTGACATCCGTTTATCCGGAACCTTACTATCCTTCATTACACCGCGCGTCATACTGTGGTAGACATCACGTTCATAGATATCGTTAGGAACGATAAAAGCCGCTAACGTTGTAAAACCAATCAACGCAATTAAAAAGGCCGTCATTGACAATCGTTGGTAACGTTGTGACAAGTAGACAAAAAATCCTAATCCAGCAATAATTACGCCAATAATCAGCAAATATTCTTGGCGTGTTGTTCCTATTAAAAGTACTACTGCTTGTGCCAAGATAACTAAAACTATTCTTCTGAGCCAAGTTCGTGGTTTCGTCACCCGATAAAAATAGACTGAATATGCTAAAACACTCACAGAAAGTAAAAAACTCGTCGCTTCTGTATAAAAGGAATTAAAATAAATCGTATAGGAGGTATCCCCCAAGATGAAAATAACCAACAAGGAGATAAGATAACTTTTTTTCAAAGATACGCCTTCGGTTAAGCCTCGTACCAGAATATAAATTGACACTAAAAAACAACTAAGATAAACGAAACCTAAGAAACGAATATCGAAAAGTGTTTGACTATAAAAAAGTTTATTAAGCCAAATGGCAATGGTGATGAAAAATTGTTGAGTGGAAACAAAGTGCGTCGTTGTTTCATTAAAATAACGCATAATTGAAAAGTCCTTAACAAAATAGGCCACATTGTCGTAGCTATCACCATTGACACGATAAAGACTATTTGAATTTAACACACGAAAATACTCGCCATTATCTCCCAAGCCATTAATCGGATAAACAAATAACAAAATGCTTGTCACTAACCCAATCCCTAAAACGGTCAAAAGACTTGGAGAAATATAACGACTCAACCATTCAAAAGCCGAGTTCATGTGTTTTTTGATCTTTTCCATGCTTTCACCTCATCTAGAAATCATAGGCCAAAAGAGCCATTAAGTTATTATAGGAATAGACTTGTTTCGTAACTTTATCACCAAATCCTCCATAAATCGGACTGCTTGAATCCATAATTTGAAAATTATTAAGTACTGTAATTGCCGCACGATACAACTCTTTGTCATTTTCGGCAACACCAATTAAAGCCGCTATCGCATAACTGGCTGCAGATTGATTTTTATCCACGGGCGATCCATTTAAATCATACGAGTTAAAAAGCGTTCCTTGCTGAACTTGTTTTCGTACAAAATCAATACTAGTCTGCTTCGCCATACCCACTTCACTTAAATGGACAATCGTTAATAAAGATTCAATAATATTAAGTGTTCCGTTGTTTTCGTATTTATTTGTCTGATGATTAAACTTCGTTTGATAAAGAGGTAAATCATCAGAAATATAGCCATCGTCTATTAATTGGTAATGATACTGCAAGTAGTCTGCTGAAATCCCAAATTCTTTGTATAGATAACCCAGCGTAATTAAGTCAATATAAAACAAAGAAGTTTCTGAAGACTGTTGTTTTGATTTACTATCGTAAAAATCAATTAGAATATTATC
This sequence comes from Enterococcus sp. DIV0546, assembly GCF_051712785.1. NCBI lineage: Bacteria > Bacillati > Bacillota > Bacilli > Lactobacillales > Enterococcaceae > Enterococcus > Enterococcus sp. DIV0546. The sequence continues at coordinate 660,266 of NZ_JBIOPO010000001.1, read as the reverse complement.
TTTCATAGAGGTTTTCATAAAACTCTTGCCTAATTTTTTAATTTCTTGATCATACTGATCTGTTTTAAAATGACCCCCTGCTTCAATTAATGAACGAATGATCCGTAAATCATCAATCGAGGCATTGACATTGTATTTATTGCCTTGCTCGTCAATTCGGTAACTAAATTGGACGCCGTCGTAAAAGGTGTCTTTCGTCTGCTTGTAAAAATTATCAAAACGTCCCTGCGTATCAAAAGCTAAATTACGCAAATATAGACCCGAAGACTCACTTAGCAACTCATGTCCTGTGGCGACATCTTTGCGTTCAGCATCTGGTAAATAATTGGTTAAAAAGCCGCCGTCTGTTTTGAGCCGGGTTTCAATAAAAAACTTCAACAAATCTTTGCGTTCAGCTGTTTCTTTTGTGTGAAATTCATGTTTTGTTAAAAAATGTTGTTTGTCTGTCGACATTAAGCGTTGAATTTTTGGATTCACTTTTTCCACCTCTATTTTATAGGATTTTTCTCTAAACAAAAGAAAATATCCTCCCAGAAGCACCACGAATACCCCAATAAAAATCCAAAGTTTTCTCTTCATTGTTACGCCTCTTTTCCTCACTTCTTTATTGTCAGTGTACACAAAAGTACTTGTTTTTGCGAAACTTACGCTACATCTTCAAGCGCAAGAAAAAAAGCAATCCATAAAAATAAAAGGATTGCTTTAACCGTTTCGTCGATCATTTCCTGTCATCGTAATCTCTTTTGACAGATAACGCACACGTTCCATAATTCGTCTGGCTTTTAGCGGCTCTTGTTCTCCTCGTTGCGTCACGGTTAAATGCTCTTCTAAAGCTTTTAAATCTAGATTGGAAGAGAAAAAAGTAACTAATTGTTCTTGCATTCGGTATTGCAAGATTACGCTTAAAACGTCGTCACGAATCCAACTAGTCATGGATTCCGCACCAATGTCATCAATCATTAATATAGGGGATTTTTTTACTGCATCGAGCTTTTCACCAACTTGATCGCGACCAATGGCTTGCTTCATTTCTACTGTAAATGTTGGAAAATGAACAATTGTCGTAGTAAATCCACGTTCTGCTAAAGCATTAGCCATCGCACCTAATAAGAAAGATTTTCCTACACCGAAGGGGCCTTGTAAATAGAGCCCTTTATGAAATTCTTTTGGTGTCGCAGGATATTCTCTTAAAAATTGCATTGCTTCTGCTAACGCTTTGGCTCGACCTTGAGAAGATGGATCGAAATCTCGTAAATTTGCTTCTCGGACATCTTTTGGCATGTCCATTGCCCTTACTCGATTACGAATTTCTTCTTCCTTCTGACGGGCGATTAAATCAGCCGTTGGGACATACGTTACATCAATGTAATGAAAATTCAACATTAATCTTGGCTCATAGCCGGGGGCAATCATTGCCGGATCGTTTAATTGAAATTTCTTTTTTTCTTGAACAAATTCATACAGCTTAGCATAACTTTTACGAATATCTTCATCGGTTAAACGCTCTCGGTTTGCTTGTATAAAGGCTTGAACATCTTGATCTTTCAATACTTCGTTAACCAGCTCTTCATATCGTTCATTGATGTCACGCTTCTGGATAATTTTTGACATTTCTTTTCCTACGTCTTCCATCATTGGTCACCTCCTTGGTTTAAAAATTCTTGAATTTGTCGATCTAACTCGGCTTGTTCTTCTGGGGAAAGTTTTGTTTCATCGTTTGGCTGATCGGCCCATTCTGGCAATCGCTCTTGTCGAACAGTTTGGCGTTTCCCTGAATAATTTTGTTGTCGCTGTTTTTGTTTGGTTTGGCTTTGTTTTGCCAATTCTCTGACATGTTCAATTGCTTTTTCTGGTGAATGAATGCCACTTTGTCCCCATTCATTCGCAATTCGATTCACATACTCCGCTTTTAAAGTCGGTTGTTGTTGAATATTGTAAACATAGTTAATCAAAATATTAATCACACTAGTCGGTAAGCCTGATTTAGCAACCAAATATTTCACTAATGAACGTTCTTGTGGTGTCGTATAGCCGCCTCGACTATTTTTTAAAGCTTCTAAATATTGAATAGGCGGATTCTTTTCACTATCCATAATCATTTGAATATCCAGTTCAGAAAAACCATTCATTTTTAATGCGTTATATCGATACGTTTGTTGCTCTTCCACCGTCAATTGTGCTTGCTTGTTTGTCACTACGTTTGTTGATTGTGGTTTTTTATCAGGATCAAACGCTTGATGAATCGTTCGCACTAATTCCTTAGGCAAAATTCGACTTGTATAATAGTCAAATGATTTCGAAGCAAAGTCTACCATATCTAACTCATTGATGCCATATAATTGATGAAAAACATAGACTTCTTCTTGAAAACTAGCCTCATCTTCAGGCAGTTGTAAACCTAAACGGTGCAAACCTTCCACAAAATAGTGCCAATCAAAAGAATCCGTTGATACAGAAATTTTCTTCGCTTTTTCTTTTTGAGAAAAAGTTTCTTGAATCGTTGTCAATCGGTTCGCTTCGGAAACAATTTGTTCTTCTTTAAAGGCATAAACCTCTTGAAAGCTAGCGGAAACATTTTGATAGCCCTCTGTTTTGGTAGGATGCGGTTGGAACTTTTGCACTAATTGATCAAATTTCCGTTGTCCAACCCGATTAAATAACACTAAAGCTAACACTTCATCTTTAAAAAAACGAGCGGCTGTTTCAGGTGCTTTTAAATAATATAAATAACAATCTCCTAATTCCCGATCTGTTTTTTTATACGTTTCTAGCAACCCAATGCCTTCTAATTTGTAGCAAGCTTCTTCTAATTGTTGACAACTCAAGTCCAGCAAACTAATTAAATCTGCATGAAACAGCGAGCCATTCTCCTCTGAGTCTGTTGTTTCAGATAACAAAAGCCAATATAAACTAAACGCATTGGCGCCGACAATTGGTTGATATAAAAAGGTTAAAACCTCTTTCTCTTGATCAGAAAGCGGTGAATCAATAACCGCTTGAAAAATATTTTTTGGTTGGATTCTTTGCCGATTTCTTTTCAAAGAAAGACCTCCTTTTTAATTTTCTGAGTCAGGAGAAGAAGATTTTGCTTTGTCGACAATGTCCTGTAACTCTTTCAAAAACACGCTCATATCTTTGAATTGTCGATAAACACTCGCAAAGCGGATGTAGGCAATTTCATCTAGATTGACTAAATCTTCCATCACATATTCACCGATAAGCGTTGTAGAGACTTCATTTTCCCCTAAACTACGCACTCGATTTTCAACATTATCGACAATTTGAACCATTTGTTCCATAGCAACGGGTCTTTTTTCCGCAGAGCGAATGAGCCCACGCAAAATTTTATCACGATTAAATTCTTCACGATCCCCATTTTTCTTGATTACAAGTAATGGCGCCGCTTCAATTCTTTCAAATGTAGTGAACCGATAACTGCAATTTTCACATTCACGACGACGGCGAATTGCACGTCCATCATCTGCTTGACGGCTATCAATAACACGGGAATTATTATGATGACATCTTGGACAACGCATAACGTTCACCTCTTCTATTCTGTATAATTTTTGTTGCCTATATTATAACATGAAATTGCGCTATTACTAGGTCTTTAGAACTGGTTCTTAGTTGAATCTTTGCCATTCTTTAATAAAAACAAAGACTTTCACTGTTTTTTCTGAAATTTTCAAAACATTTTACGCCATTTAAAAAATATTCACTTCTTTCCAGTTTGTTCCTCTAGCCACTTCTTCACTTGTTGTTCCGTTTCTTCTCTAGTTCCTTGATTATCAAACACGATATCTGCTCGTTCTTTTTTCATTTCAATCGGCCATTGGCTAGCAATTCGTTGTTGCGCTTCTTCTTCTGTTAATTGGTTTCGGGCCATCAGACGCTCTTTTTGAATCTTTTCTGGTACATATACCACAGCAACTTGATCCATAATCGCCTCATAATGAGCTTCATAAAGCAGAGGAATATCAACAATAACAAGGGCGGCTTTCTTTTTAGCTTCTTCAATTTGACGTAAAATTTCTTTTCTTAAAAAAGGTTTCAGCGTTTCATTTAACAGCTCTCTTTTTTGAGGACTAGCGAAAATTAATTGTCCTAACTTTTTCCGATCCAATTCACCAGTTGTTAATACTATTTCTGGTCCGAAAGTTTCAACGATTGCGGCTAAGGCTGGTTGCCCTTTTGCAACAATTTCGCGGGCGATAATGTCGCCGTCAACAATTGGATAACCTGCTTTTTTAAAAAGAGCAACAACCGTACTTTTACCTGTCGCAATCCCTCCTGTAATGCCTAAAACTTTTGTCATTTCAATCGACGACCTTTCAATTGTTGGCATTGTGGACAATAATGCGTACCACGTTGTGCCACTTTTGTTTTAACAATTGGCGTACCACAACGATTGCAAGGTAAGCCTGTTTGCCCATAGACATTCAACGCTACTTGAAAAGTCCCTGCTTCTCCTAACGCGTTTAGATAGGTGCGGATGGTGGTTCCACCTGCTTCAACAGCGCGTGCCAAGACGTCAATGATTGCTTGATACAACGTAGCAACTTCCGCAGGTTTTAAGGAATCTGCTGGTTGTTCTGGATGGATTTGCGCTTGCCAAAGTGCTTCATCTACATAAATATTCCCCAAGCCCGTCACTAGCTTTTGATCTAACAGCAATGGCTTAATTGCCTTATGATGCTTTTTCAAGCCTTGTTGAAAAGTAGCTAATTGGAAAACGTCTGGTGTTGGCTCTGGGCCCAAAGCTAAAATCCCTTTATATTGATGACCTTGATTCTTAGGAACCAATGTCATACGGCCAAATTTCCGTACATCTAAATAACGTAATTGCGTGCCATCTGTAAAAGTAAACATTACATGGGTATGTTTGGCAATTTCATCATCAGCCTGATGAAACTCATATTTTCCTTCCATCCGTAAGTGAGAAATCATATCATTATCAGACAATTTAAAAATCAGAAATTTTCCTCTTCGCTCAATCCCTTCAATCGTTTGACCAGCTAATTGACCTTGAAATACATCAACTTCTGGTGATTCAATAATTCTTGGCCAAAAAACAATGACTTCTTGAATGGTTTTTCCTACAACAAGTTTTTCAAGTCCTTTTCGCACTGTTTCTACTTCTGGTAATTCTGGCATTATTTTTGCTCCTTTATATAAAGAGGTCTGAACGCTTAGATATCAACGTCCAGATCCTACTTATCCTTATTTTATTCATCGTTCTTAATAGGTAAGCTATTATTTTGCTTCATACCATGTTTTTCCCCAACTACTATCGGTGATAAGTGGCACATGTAAGGAAACTGCGTGCTCCATCACTTCTTTGACGAGTTGATTTAATTGTTCTAATTCTGATTCTGGTACTTCAAAAACTAATTCATCGTGCACTTGTAATAACATTGTCGCTTGTAATTTTTCTTCTTTTAAACGACGCGCCATTTCAATCATCGCAATTTTTAAAATATCTGCGGCACTTCCCTGAATCGGTGTATTAATCGCTGTACGTTCAGCGAACGAACGTAGATTAAAGTTTCTTGAATTAATATCACTTAAATAACGACGGCGATGATACAATGTTTCCACATAACCTTTGTCTTTGGCATCGCGGACTATCTCTTCCATATACTGCTTCACGCCTGGATATTTTTCAAAATAGGTGTCAATATATTGTTGTGCTTGCTTCCTAGTAATGCCTAAGTTTTGGGACAAGCCATAATCACTGATACCATAGACAATTCCAAAATTCACTGCTTTAGCTTGACGACGCATGTTAGGTGTGACATCTTCTGCTTTTTCAACACCGAAAACTCGCATTGCAGTGCTGGCATGGATATCTTGTCCTTCCACAAACGCTTCTTTTAAATGCTCATCATTAGAAATATGCGCGAGCACACGTAACTCAATTTGAGAGTAATCAGAAGAGAAAATCAACCAATTATCCTCTCTTGGTACGAACGCTTCTCTAATTTTTCGGCCTTCTTCTAAACGGATAGGAATGTTTTGTAAATTAGGATCTACTGAGCTTAATCGTCCTGTTTGTGTTAGTGTTTGTACATACCGAGTATGAATTTTATTATCTGGCTGAATTACTTTTAAGAGTCCTTCAACATAGGTTGATTGAATTTTGGCAATTTGACGATAAGTTAAAATATCTGCCACAATTGGTGCTTGTTCTTTTAGTTGTTCTAAAACATCCACCGCTGTTGAATAACCAGTTTTCGTCTTTTTGATCACAGGTAAGCCCATTTTTTCAAATAAAATAACGCCTAATTGTTTAGGTGAGTTTAAATTAAATTCTTCGCCAGCTTCTGCATAGATTTTTTCTTCGATTTCTTTCAAGCGTTCTGAAAATTCTACTTGCATTTCTTTTAAGCGCGTGGCATCAACACGGATCCCAGTTATTTCCATATCGCCTAAAATACGAGAAAGTGGTAATTCCATTTTATAGAATAAATCAGCTTGATTCTTTTCTGTTAATTCGCTATCTAATTTGCTTGTTAAAAATTGAATTGCTTTAATCTTACGTGCTAAATGACCAAAGAAAACTTCTTCGTCCTCTGGCAAGCCTTTTTTGGCCCCTTTTCCATAAATAGCTTCATCAGATTGAATCGCATCATATCCGTAATGTTGTGCTACACCTTCAATATCAGCGTTATTGTCATTGGTATCAAGTAAATAAGCAGCCAATAAAACATCAAAGGCAATCCCTGTCATTTTTCCTACATAGCGATTTAGTGCAACGTACGTCCGTTTTGCATCGTAGACATTTTTTTTACGTGTCTCATCCATCAACCAGTCGATAAATGGCTGACTTTCAAAAACAGCTAAATTATTCGTGGTATAAATCTTCTTGTTGTTGCCCCAAGCAAGGCCGACAATCGGTGACGTATGATAGTTATCTTCCATCATCTCAACATAAAGAGCCATATCGTCTGTAAACATTTCATTGGTTAACTGATCTTCGACTACTTCAAATAAAATATCTTCCATTTCAACAGGTTCTTCTGTAATGTCCAACTTAGCTAAAAATTGTTTAAAATCCATTTCTTTATAAAAAGGAACCAATTTTTCTAAGTTTTTCCCTTCATATGCCAAGTCTTCCACATTGACTTCGACTGGTGCATTGACTTCAATTGTCGCTAAACGTTTAGAAAGAAAGGCTTGCTCTTTATCATTAATCAAGTTTTCTTTCATTTTGCTTTTTTTCATTTCATCGATATTCTCATAAACCCCTTCAACTGAGCCATATTGTTTTAACAGCTTAATCGCGGTTTTCTCACCGATTTTCGTTACACCTGGAATGTTATCCGACGTGTCGCCAGCCAACCCTTTCATATCAATAATTTGCTTAGGCGTTAACCCATCATATTTTTCAGCAATATGCTCAGGTGTATATGATTCAATATCGCTAACTCCTTTAACAGTGATATCTACTTTGACAGTGTCCGTCGCTAATTGTGTCAAATCTCGGTCCCCTGATAACACGACAACATCAAATTCATCTTTATCAACTTTGTTGGCTAATGTACCAATAATATCATCTGCTTCATAGTTAGGTAGTTCATAATATTTTACGCCTAAACCTTCTAAAAGTTCACGAATATACGGCATTTGTTCTTTAAATTCCCCCGGTGTTTTTGAACGTCCGGCTTTATATTCTGAATAAAATTCTGTTCTGAATGTGGTTTTCCCTGCATCAAAAGCGACTAAAACATGAGTAGGCATTTCTTTTTGCATTACATTTTCAAACATATTGTTAAACGCATAAATAGCATTTGTATGCAAGCCGTTCTTATTTTTGAATCGTTCTAATGAGTTATGTAGCGCAAAAAATGCACGAAAGGCTACACTGTTTCCATCAACGAGTAATAATTTTTTTTTGGTCATTTTTTTCCCCTCATCTTTAGCAAACTAGTTTCCTTTCTATTTTAACAAAAAACTACAGAATTTGCAGTAGACGGCGATTGCAGAATGAAAGAAAAAGGTATTTGACATAGTTCCTTAGTGACAACTATATCAAATACCAAAATCAATCAGCAATACACGCTGGATCTTCACAAGTATGAGAATCTTTTTACGGCAAAACATTTCCCGCTGCACGATAAATATCGTACCAATCTTCGCGACTAATCACAATGTCTGCTGCTTTAGCAATTTCTTCAATTCTACCAAGATTCATACTTCCTGCGATGACTTGCATATTAGCAGGGTGGCGCAGAATCCAGCTGCTGGCTAAACCAGTTGGCGTTGTTTGATATTTTTCAGCCAATTCGCTTAATTTTTGATTTAACTCAGGGAATTTTTCATTTCCAATAAAGACACCTTCAAAATAACCATATTGGTACGGCGACCATGCTTGAATAGTCATTTGTTTCAACCGTGAATAATCTAAAATACCATGATCATAATCAATGCTTCCTGATATTTCCATATTTGTTTGTAAGCCTTGATCCACCATGCCAGTATGCTTGATGCCAAATTGTAATTGATTGGCTAATAACGGTTGTTTAACAGCTGTTTTTAAAAGTTCAATTTGTCCTGGCGTTTGGTTACTTACACCAAAATAGCGAACTTTTCCTTGTTTTTCTAATAAATGAAAAGCTTCAGCTACTTCTTCTGGTTCCACTAAAGTATCTGGACGATGCAACAATAATGCATCGACTGAATCTACACCTAAACGCTGTAAACTCCCTTCGACCGCTTCTAAAATATGTGCTTTTGAAAAGTCAAAAAAGCCTTGACGAATCCCACATTTCGTTTGTATAAAAATATCTTCACGACGAATGGTACTTTCTTTTAAAGACTTACCAAAAATGGTTTCGCAGTCGCCGCCACCATAAATGTCGGCGTGATCAAAAAATGTAATGCCATGATCATAAGCAGTTTCAATTACCTGTTGAGGATTTTCAGCACTATTTAAGCGCATACATCCTAAGATAACCGAAGAAACTGTTTCGTCACTTGTACCAAATTGCAGTTGTTTCATTTTAATATCCTCCTCATCCATTCCTCTTACTTCTTCATTTTAACACTATTTAGACAAAATTGGACTTCTTACGATAGATTCGCTTCGACTTTTTCAAAAAAAGCAGGAGATAATTCCTCTGGCAAATAAACAACTGTCTCAGAAGAAAGCGCTACGTTCATCTGAAACAAATGATTGACAATTAAGAGGTGTGCTTGGTGAAGTTGATACGTTGGTTTTCCATGAATAATTGTAATATTCTTTTTTTCACTGAAATAGCTTTTTATAGATTGCCCCAGCGCTTGTTCCTTTTCTGGAGGAAAGTCCGTCAACAGGCAAATAATATATTTTTTTTCATATAAAATCGGGTTAAATAAATCTAGGATGTGATAAAAATAGCAACTCGTCAATTCCCGTTCTTTTACTGAAGTAAAGACTGGATATAGGCGTTTTAAAAGCCTAATAAGTTTTTGTAATCTGTGCCAGGTTTGTTGATAACGAGCAGCGAGTGTTTGTTCCTGTTTATGAGCTGGCAACCATGCTTGTCCGTCTAATAAACTATTCATATGCGTACTTAAAAATCGACATAAATGAATTTCTTGATAATTAAAATGATGTTGTGTAAAATTTCTCCTAATTTCTTTCATAATAAAAATAGCTGTTTTTAAGCATAAACTTTCTATTTTCATTTGCTCATGAATAAAATACTTTCGCGCTCTCTTGCCAAAGCAACCACCAAAATGTGCTTCAAGAATCACAAATAACGCTTTTTGTTCTTTAAGAGACATAAAAGAAGTGCTCAACACTTCCACACGAAATAAATAAAAAAAAGCACTTGTTTGTTGAAATAAATTAGCCTTTGGCACTGAAATTTCATGCCCGCCTCTATATCGTTTCTCCCAAATATAAATTAGCCAACTAAGATGATTCTGTTGTGCTACATTTAAATCCAACTCAAAAAAGGTAATGATTTTCCGAGTCATGTCTCTGTTTTCTTCCAGACAGTTTTCTTGAAAAAACAAATAAAAACAAAGGATTAACTGTCGAATTTGCCATTCATTGCCAGTTAAATCGTAATGTTTTTGACGTACAATAATATCAAAATTAACTAGCCAACGTCGAATATTAGAAAGTTTCTTCCGAAGAGTTGATTCCTGTAATCCCAATACCTGGGTCAATTGCGCATAATTGATTCGCTCTTCAATTAGACAACGTAAAATATAAAATTCGGGAATAAAATAACAAAATTTTTGTCTAAATCGAGCCAAGCCACAAACGCATAATTCACGATATTTTACAATTCCTTTGGTCGTTGTATAAATCTTACAAAGCCCTTCTATCTTAAACGTTTCCTGCTTTTTTTCAAAACGTTGAATGTAACAATGGATGGTTTTGTCGCTCACCTTTAGTTTTTCTGCAGCCATCAAAACAGAAAATGTCTGCTCTTGTTGCAGTAAATCCAACAATTCCAACATATTTTTATGTTCAAAAGACAATAATTCCTTGAAATCCATATATCGTCCCCTTTTACTCCCTTGTTATAAGAATACGTCAAATAAGGCAAAAATTTTTTTAAGAAGAAAAAAATAGAGAACAAAAAGTATTGATTACTTTCCGCTCTCTACAATTATATCGAATTATTTTTTTGAAATATGCAGTGTCATAGCATTTGCTGCTACAATAATTGTACTTAATGACATCAAGACAGCACCTACAGCTGGATTTAAAACAATCCCAATTGGTGCAAGAACCCCAGCCGCTAAAGGAATGGCGACAATATTGTACCCAGCTCCCCACCAAAGATTTTGGATCATTTTACGTCGTGTTTGTTTGGCTAAATCTAAGAACCTTAAAATATCTTTAGGATCACTATCCGTCAGTACAACATCTGCCGAATCAATTGCTACATCTGTACCAGCGCCTATCGCAATGCCGATTGAAGCACGGGCTAAACTTGGTGCATCGTTAATACCGTCTCCTACCATCATGACCTGATGTCCCTCAGTAAGATATTGTTGCACAATTTTTTCTTTATCTTCTGGTAAGAGCTCTGCGTAGTATTCCTTCATTCCTAAATAATTAGCAACTGCACTGGCGGCTGTTTGATTATCCCCTGTTAACATGACTGGCGTAATTCCTTGCGCTTGTAACTCTGCAATAAATGTTTTAGCTTCTGGTTTGACTTTATCTCCTAAAGCAAGCAGTGCGACTAATTGACCAGCGATGATTAAATAGCTCAAGGTATTTCCTTGCTCTTGATAGTTTGTTTTAATTGTTTCATCGAAGGTTAACTGTAACCGTGCAACTTCTTTTTCATTGACTATTTTGACTTCTTGGTTTTGAACAGTAGCAACCAGTCCTACGCCTGATAAAGCTTGCAGATTATGGGCTTCATAAGGTTGAACGGCTTGTTTATTTAAATAGTTCATGATCCCAATTGCCAACGGATGATTTGCATTTTTTTCCAATGCCCCAATATATTTAAGTGCTTCTTCTCTAGTAAACTGCTTACTCATTAATTCTAAGCCAGTAACTGTAAATTGTCCTTCTGTTAAAGTTCCAGTTTTATCCAGCAACACATATTCAACCTTATTAGCTTGTTCTAATGCATTCCGATTTTTTAAAAGTAAGCCATTTTTAGCAGCAATGGAGGTACTTCTAGCAATCACTAAAGGAATTGCTAAGCCTAACGCATGGGGACAGGCAATAATAAAAACTGTAACCATTCGTTCAAATGCTAGAGACAAATCTTTCGTTACGAGTAACCAACCGATAAATGCTAACACACCTACGAATAAGGCAATATAGAACAACCACTTGGCTACACGGTCTGAAATGGATTCTAGTTTTGATTTTTCCGATTGCGCTTGTTTAACCATCTCCATAACTTTTGACAGGTAACTATTTTCACCCGTGCCAGTTACCGAAATTTCAATCATTCCGTTGCCATTGACAGCTCCACCAATCACGGAGTCACCAATGTTTTTTTCTACTGTTTTTGATTCCCCTGTAACCATCGATTCGTCGACTGTTGTGCTTCCTTTCAAAATTTTACCGTCTGTCGGAATTTTATCTCCCGAACGAACAATCAAGCGATCGCCTTCTTGGACATCTTGCAAAGGAATTTCTTCTTCCCCATGTTCAGTCATTCGCTTGACTGTGTCAGGCAACAGTTCAGCCATTTTTTTCAAGGCATCACCAGCATTGGAAATAGCATTCATTTCAATCCAATGACCTAAAAGCATAATAACAATCAGAGTGGCTAATTCCCAGAAAAAGTCCATCACGTGGGCCTGATTCGTAAAATGATTCATGTAAAACGCATATAAGCTGTAAAAATATGATACCGAAATCCCCATCGCAATTAACGTCATCATTGCTGGACTCTTTTGCTGTAATTCCATTTTAGCGCCACTTAAAAATGGTTGTCCACCATAAAAAAATAGCACTGTTGCTAAAATTAAGACCAACCAATCAGAACCTGGAAAAGTAAATTGAAAAGGTAATTGAAAACCCATCATTGGTGAAAGAACAATAATCGGAATAGCTAAAATCAATGACAGCCAGAATTTTTGTTTAAAATTCCCCATATGCATTGAATGGTCCATTCCCTTCATTCCTTCATGTTGGTGTGACATAGCCATTTGTTCATGCGCCATATCATGATTCATGGGATTCATTTTATCGTGGGACATTGTTGGCTGTTTTTCCTGGTGTTGTTCATGATTATGTTTTGCTGACATATGATCCCTTCTCTTCTTAAGTATTTTCATCTTAAGCATAGCACAAGATGAAAATTGTTAGAAATAATTACTTTTTTTAGTTTAGAAAAAAAAGAGCTGAATTTTGCGTATGTATATTTTAAGAACACCTTATCTTCATATTTATTCCAAAAGGAGTGTTTCAATGAAAATTACTACAAAGCAAGTCGGGGCACGCATGCGTGAAGCTCGAAAAAAGAAGAAGTACACTTTACGTTATTTAGCCAATAAAATTGGTTTATCTAGTGGAAGTACAATTAGTAACTGGGAATTAGGTTTGAATTTACCCAATAAACGATACTTAAAAAAAATCGCTAAAGCCTGTGACACAACAGTAGATTGGCTACTTTATGGTGATTTTGATCGATTTGTGCGCCAGCTATTAAAAGAAAATTTTCAAAATAAACAACTGCTAAAACCACCTTTTTTTACTCAGTTGATGGGACGTTTATCTGAAGAACAGCTATCCTATCACGATTCCTTAAAAATTATGATTCAAGCGCAAAAGTTACAGCAGTCCTTTTATGCTTTTCCTTTAACAGTAGAAGCCCCCTCTCATTCCCAAGAGAGTATTTCTATTTATGAACCAACAACTGCAGAAGAACAGTCTGACCAATCTTATTATCATCCGTTTATTTTGTCAGAACTCCATGAATTATTTACACATTCTCAAAATCCAGAATTGGATTATTCTCTGATTATCGCTTTTCTTCCTTTGTTAAAAGTAGATCAATTAACTGAGCCACAAAAAGAAGTCTTACTGGCCATCTTTAAGCGGATGAATTCCTTTAAAGACCAAACGCTTTTAAATGAATTCTTTGTGGAATTACAGTATTTACTCTGATTCTACAAAAAAGATTGAGCCATGTATCTCAAGGACTTAGGCTCAATCTTTTAGTTAAATTTCTTCTATTTATGAACGATTCTTTCGTTCGACTAAGTGCGTTTTCCGTTGTGGGCCAATGATTAAAGGAACGGATTCATATTTGACTTCACTGTATTCCAAGCCAAACCAACTTTCAGGAGAGGTAGTTAAGTTTTTGATAGCTAATTTTGCCTGCATAATTTGTCGATCCCATTTTTTCAGTTCAGAAACGTTAGATAATTCTTCTTGAATTAATACAAATTGGAAATCGCCAACTTCTCTTCCTGGCGTTAATGAATAACGTTGTGGCTGTTTTGGCAAGCGGCCTGTTTTCATCAAGTCATGAACAATTTGTCTTAAATATACATTCACTTCTTGAGAAATATGGAAGCCTAAATATAGCTGAACTTGCACAATAAAATCAGTCCCTAACATATCAACAGAATATTCTTGAGTAAAGGGTTCATCTGTTACCTGAACATTAACAAACCAATAAACATTCGCTCGTTTTGGTTGTTTGTCCAAAATCGAATAAATAATATTACGATTAATTTCGCCATCCACTCGATCGGAGGTTAAAAAGACCACGTTGGTTTGATACATAGGTACAGATGTATCTTCTTTCAAAGCTTTAAGTTGTGGTACATATTTTTTCAACGACACTTGTTCCGCCGTCGCTTCCTTAATCTCGTTGCCGCGTTCCCAAATAATCATGATGCATAACAAGAAGACTGCCATTCCCACAGCAACATATCCACCATGGAAAAACTTCGCAGCACTTGAAAAGAAAAAGACAACTTCAATGGCAGCAAAGAACAAGGAAATTAGATACGCAGACCAAGCTGGAATTTTATCCAAAAGATAAAACAACAATAAAATGGTTGTCATTAACATCGTAATCGTAATCGATAGACCATACGCAGCTTCCATGTGTGTCGATGTTCTAAAAGCCAGCACGATTGCTGAACAAGCTAGCCACAAAATTAAATTTACCGCCGGAATATACATTTGACCGATATTGCTCCCAGGATAAATAATTTTAAGTCTTGGTAATAACTTCAATTTAATCGCTTCAGAAACTAAAGTATACGAACCTGATATTAACGCTTGCGAAGCAATCACTGCGGCGATTGTTGCAAAAACAACGCCAAATACGAGAATACCTCGTGGAATCATTTGGAAAAATGGGTTAATTTCAGCTAATGCCTGCATTTCAGGGTTTTCTTTGACCGTTAACAACCACGCAGCTTGCCCTAAATAATTAAGAATCAAACAAATCTTAATATACGGCCAGCTAATGCGGATATTCATTTTTCCTACATGCCCTAAATCAGAATATAAAGCTTCAGCACCAGTTGTAGCCAAGAAAATATTACCTAAAATAAATAGACCTAATTTATTTTCTGGACTGACTAGTAATTGCAAAGCATAATATGGATTTAATGCACGAATAACCGTCCAATCTTGGCTAAAATTCATTAAACCAATGATGCCTAAAAAAGTAAACCACAAGAACATAATCGGCCCAAAAGCTTTCCCGACCAATTCTGTTCCAAATCGTTGAACAGAAAAAAGAATTAAAATAATCGTCAACGTAATAACCACTATAATCGTTTGGTCATTGCCAAAACGTTCAAAAAATGCCGGAATTCCCCGTAAGCCTTCAATCGCTGTCGTCACTGTCACAGCTGGGGTCAAAACGCCATCAGCCAGTAAAGCGGCGCCGCCAATCATTGCGGGAATAATCAAATACTTACTTTTTTTACGAACCAATGTATAAAGAGAGAAAATCCCACCTTCTCCATGGTTATCAGCATTTAAAGCAATAACAACATATTTAATCGTGGTTAAGATAGTTAATGTCCAAAAAATTAATGAGACCGAACCTAAAATAAACGATTCAGAAACCCGTGCCAAGCCACCATTATCTCCTACAATGGCTTTCATTACATATAAAGGGCTCGTTCCAATATCTCCATAGACAACGCCCATGGCAACTAAGATCCCTGCCATCGTAAATTTCCGACGATCAAACCCCTCTGCTTTGTGTAACACAATACTTTCCTCCTACAAAAGAAATGACTTCGTTTAGTTTAACCAACAGCTCCATAAAAACTTTTAAAACTCTTTATTATATAACGTTTTATATATCTTTTTCATTAGTCAAAAAGCGCTTTTTGACTAACGATGCTACTCACTATAATACGTTTTAAATCGTTTAGCAAGTCTTTTTATTAGAGAATGTTCATCTTAGATAAGAAACCCACCTATTTTGAAAAAAGGAAAATCAAAAATAAGTGGGGCAGCAGTCGAAACGACTGCTGCCCCACTTGCTAACTATTAAGATAATTTTCTGAACAAAGGTAGCTCCTTTTATTCCTGTTAAATTTAAATCACTTCTTCTTCCTCTTCGACTTCAGAGAAATGGAACTTAATCATTTCATTGACGAAAATTGGCACAAAGGATAGGAAAATTGCTAACATCCAATGATTTAAACTAATATGCACTAATCCAAATAGTTCTTGTGTGAATGGTAATAAAGCAATGGTTGTGGTAATTAGTAATGCTAAAACGACCATTTCAAAGAGCGACTTGTTGCTTGATAATTTTACACGGAAAACAGAGTTCGCACTACGAACATTAAAGACATGTAAGATAGAGGAATAAGCTAAGATTAAAAATGCCACCGTTTGTCCAACTTCATAGCTGTTTGAAACATAGGCTGAAACGCCTGGTACAAAAGCACCTAGGTAAAAACCAAACAAAGTAATGACTGTGAACACTGCTGCATTAATCCCAATCTTTTGCCATAAGCCTCGTGCAAAAATCCCTTCATTTTTAGGGATTGGTGCCTCATCCATAATTCCTTTTTCCGCTGGTTCTTTTCCTAATGCAAAACCAGGTAACCCATCTGCGACCACGTTAACAAACAACAGTTGAACCGCAGTAAATGGCGCACCCCAACCAAGTAACATGGCAATTAAAACAATAAAAATCTCAGAAATATTACAGCTTAACAAGAAGTTAATGGCTTTACGAATATTTCGGTACACGGCACGTCCTTGCGCCACTGCATCAACAATGGTTGCAAAGTTATCGTCCGTCAAAATCATATCTGAAGCGCCTTGGGCCACATCTGTTCCAGTAATCCCCATTGCGCAACCGACATCACTAGCTTTCAAGGCTGGCGCATCATTCACGCCATCTCCGGTCATTGCTACAACAGCGCCAGAACGTTGCCATGATTGAACAATTCGAATTTTATCTTCAGGGGTTACACGTGCATAAACGGATAAATCTTTAACCCGTTTATCTAATTCTTCATCACTCATTTTTTTCAGTTCTGAACCAGATAAGGCTTCACTTTTATCTTTTAAAATTCCTAATTCTTTAGCAATTGCACTGGCTGTTACCACGTGATCACCAGTAATCATCACTGTTTTAATTCCAGCTTTTTTCGCACGAGCAATGGCGCCCTTACTTTCTGGACGTGGTGGATCAATCATGCCAATTAAGCCTAACAAGCGAAGATTTTTTTCTAAAGCCTCCGATGTAATTTCCTTGGGTGGTTCATCATATACGGCATAACCGACAGCAATAACTCGTAACGCTCGTTTTCCGAAACGATCATTAACAATAGCCGCTTGATCGACATCTCCGAAACCAAAACGAGGTAGTAACACATCAAAGGCTCCTTTAGTAATTGAGATGTACTTTTTCCCCCATTGATGGACCGTAGTCATCATTTTTCGTTCTGAATCAAAGGGAATTTCACCAATACGAGGATATTTTTCTTCAAGTTCTTCTTTAGTATGATAATTTTCTTCGACAGCACGAACAATTGCCGCTTCTGTCGGATTCCCTGTAACAGTTAGTTCATCGCCTTCTTTTTCCACAATGACATCTGTACATAAAGCAGCCATTTTCAGTACTTCCATGGCTTCATCGGTCATGGCATCTTCCGTATCCGTTACTTCATCACCACGATGCCATACTCGGCGGACGCGCATTTTATTTTGTGTCAGTGTTCCTGTCTTATCAGAACAGATAACATTCGCAGTTCCTAGCGTTTCTACTGCTGGCAATCGACGAATAATCGCATGTTTCTTAGCCATTTTTTGAACACCATATGCTAAGGTTAACGTTACAATCACGGTTAGTGTTTCTGGTACAGCTGCCACCGCTAAGGAAACGGCTGTCATAAACATTTCAAGAAGCGGTTCTCCTTGCAGTTCACCAATAATGAAAACAATTGCTGCAGCCCCTAAGGCTAACAAACTAATACGTTTGCCTAATTGATTCAAGCGTTTTTGTAATGGTGTTTTTTGCTGATCGCTGTTATTCAGTAACCCAGCAATTTTACCCATTTCTGTATTCATTCCTGTTGCAGTTACTACTGCTCGTCCGCGGCCATTCACAACGGTACAGCCTTTGAAAATCATATTTATTTGATCTCCTAAGCCATCATCGTCATGCCCCACGTATGTAGGATCTTTTTCAACAGGTTCACTTTCACCTGTTAGTGCTGACTCTTCTACGCGCATTTGAGAAGCTTGAATAAGTCGTGCATCGGCTGTAATCATTGAACCAGCTTCAAGAACTAGAACATCTCCTACTACTAGTTCTTCAGCATCGACTTCGATTACCTTGCCATCTCGTAAGACTGCACTACTTTGCTTGTTCATGTCTTGTAAAGCCGCCAGAGATTTTTCAGCATTTCCTTCTTGAACAATGGCTAAAACAGCATTGATAATCACAATTGCAATAATTAAGATTCCTTCAAAATATTCGCCATGTTCTGTTACGATTGCTGTATAAAACGAAATTGCCGCAGCAACTAATAAAATAATCGTCGTAAAATCAGATAAACTGTGAATGAATTTCTTTAACACAGAATCCTTCTTAGCCTCTTCAAATTGATTGCGGCCATTTTCTTTCAGCCGTTGTTGGGCCTCTTGTTGTGTTAAACCAGTTTCAGTATTGACTGAAACTTCTTTTGTGACAGTATCGACAGTTTGCTTGTAAGCTTCCATCCTATTCCCCCTCTAATTTTTTCTTCCTATATAATAGTGTCTCTATTAAATATAACATGATTTTTTTTGAACACGCAACTTTTTTCATCTTTGGCTTAGCGTTCTCTCATATGTATGAAAAAAACTGGTATTTTCGTTGTTGCTACAGCAATGTTTCTATTTAATTATGGGAATTTTATGAAAAAGGAAACGAATTCAGCCAAAAAGCAATGGACATTTTTTTCATTTTGTCTGATAAAAAAATAGTTTATTTCTATATATTCAACACAAAAACAACAAAAAAATACAATGTTATTTGGTTCACACGATTATTTATTTTACATGTTATAAAATAACCAGAAAAATATTATATTTAATCTTATTAATAAGTGTTATAACTTGCAAACGCTTCCAAAAGGTGCTATTCTTTAAGTGTAAGGAGGACATGCAAATCAATTGGTTGAAGATTTTCTCAGTAGATAAAAATCGGTAAACTCAAAGTTGTTAGAATTGCAAGATTCACCTGTAAACAATACGTGTAGAGTAATTGTTAGTGATAACTCGTATCGGAAAATAGGGAAAGGTTATAGAAGGATGGAGTTTCTATAAAGCATTTACCCTATCTGTTATCACCTAACGCAAGTTATCCACCATCCAAGCGTCGAAACTGTATGAAAACAAGGTTTTAGTTTCACCACATCACGTTCACCTTTTGCTTTACATGTATCGCGAAATGTAAACACTTATTCAACCAATTGATGTCCTCCCGTTAACAAGGCCGAGCTTAAATTTAAGCTCGGTTTTTTCTTTTAGGCAATAAAATATATTTGTATCAAATAATCATATGTGTTATATTCAAGGTGCACATTCTATTTTATCTTCTTTTAAAGGAGGGAATGCTATGCGAAAAAAGAAAAAATCTTCGTTTGAAAGTTCAATTCATGTTTATCGTGCTATGGCTCGTATGACCCAGCAAGATTTGGCCAATCGAGTCGGTGTCTCTCGACAAACAATTATTCAACTGGAACGAAACAAGTACAATCCTTCATTACTTCTTGCGCATGACATCGCGAACGTCTTTGGCGTAACCATTGATGATGTGTTCACCTTCAAAGAAACACTGAATGACGATGTAGAACAAGAAGCCTAAACAGTATAAGCTGTACTTAACAAGACAATTTTTCTGATTGTACTTGGAGTTGCCGAGGTACAACTTAGTACCGGCAATACGAAGAAAGCACTTCTTCGTATTGTTGTTTCAATAATTAATCTTTGCTTACATAAAAAAAGAACGGCGCAACCGTGGTTGCGTCGTTCTTTTTATTCTAAGATTGTCTACTAAGCATTTTTGTCCTAGTAGCGTTTTGGTTTCTAACTTTATTATTTACAGGGGAAGAAAAAATAAAGCACACCTTTACTGTGATTCCAAAAATCACGTGTTTATCATAATATATTTTTGTTTCAATCCCAAGTATTCTGCTCACAAAGTGTCGCTTATTTAATAAACATTGCATCGCCAAAACTAAAGAAACGATATTTTTCCTCAATTGCATGTTGGTAAGCAGCCAATGTTAAGTCTTTTCCTGCAAAGGCACTCACAAGCATCACTAACGTAGATTTTGGCAAATGGAAGTTCGTTGAAAAAGCCTCTACGACTTTAAATTGATACCCTGGTGTGATAAAAATATCGGTCCAGCCACTGTCAGCCTGGATTTCACCATTAAATTTTGTGCCAATTGTTTCCAACGTACGAATAGAAGTTGTTCCAACGGCAACAATCCGACCGCCTGCTTGGCGCACTTCATTTAATTGCTTAGCCGCTTCTTCAGTTAAACGATAGAATTCGCTATGCATATGATGTTCTTCTATATTATCAACGCTCACGGGACGGAATGTTCCTAAACCGACATGTAAAGTTAAATAAACGAGATGAACACCTTTTGCTTTGATCTCTTCTAATAGTTCTTTTGTAAAATGCAAACCCGCTGTTGGTGCTGCAGCTGAACCATTTTCTTCAGCATAAACCGTTTGATAACGATCTGGGTCATCTAGACGTTCTTTGATATATGGCGGCAATGGCATTTCTCCTAACGATTCTAAAATTTCTAAGAAAATACCATCATATTTAAATTCAATGATTCGACCACCATGTTCCAACTCTTCTTTAACCACCGCTTTTAGGCGACCATCGCCAAATTGAATTTCCGTGCCGACTTTTGCACGTTTCGCGGGTTTAATCAAGGTTTCCCATGTATCGCCTTCTGTATTTGTTAAAAGTAAAACTTCCAAATGACCGCCTGTTTCAGGTTTTTCTCCATATAAACGGGCCGGCAGTACCCGTGTATTATTCATGACTAATGCATCCCCAGGCTGTAATTCATCAAGAATATCATGGAAATGTTTATCCTCCATGTCCCCTGTTTCTTTATTTACAACTAATAATCGTGAACTAGCGCGATCTTTTAGTGGGGTTTGAGCAATTAATTCTTCTGGTAAATCAAAATCAAAATCTTCTGTACTTAGCATTTCCGTCACTCTTTCTACTAGTTTTTATCTTGGTTATTCTAACACTTTTTCTTGTTTCTGGCTATGTCAGCCTTCTGAATCAAACTAAATAGTTGTCAAAAAATGTCAGAAGCACTATACTTACTTTAAGTAAGTATACATAGTTATTTAGAGGAGGAACTCAAAATGCATGCTCAATTTCATCATGTTTCACTATTAGCGCGTCATGGCCAAGAAAACCAATCATTCTATACAAAATTGTTAGGCTTACGTTTTGTCAAAAATACCGTAAATCAAGACAATAATCGCATGCCTCATTATTTTTATGGCGATTATCAAGGCACACCGGGAAGCTTAGTAACTTTTTTTATCGTGCCCTTATTAGGCAACCGCTATGAAGAAAAAAATTATTTAGCCACGATTGGCTTAAAAATTCCCCAAAATAGCCTTTCCTTTTGGGAACAACGTTTAACAGAAAACAAAATTCCATTTAACAAAAAAGAAAAGAGCCTACATTTCAGTGATCCAGATGATACGCATATTATCCTGACAGAAGTTCCTGAAAATCCATTAAAAGAAACACTCGTTGTTTCTAACGACATTCCAGCAGCGGTTCAAATTATCGGTTTGACCTCTACTGAATTTCATGTGCCAGATTCTGAAAAAACCTTGGCCTTTTTTGAAACATTTCTTGGTTGGCAAGCAGTTGGCAATACGATTATTTTAAGTGAGACGGAAAGCTTTTCTGTTCATCAAACAACGTCGGATAAAACAAGCCGAATGGGGCGTGGCAGTATGGATCATATTGCTTTTTCTGTGGCTGATGATGAAGCATTACAAGAACTACACACGCGCGCTTTAGCACAAGGCTGGGAAATTGAAATGTATGTAAGTCGTGGATATTTTAAAAGTTTATACATTCGTGAACCAGGCGGGAATCGGGTTGAATTCGCTACTTTGGCTCCTGGCTTTACATTGGATGAGCCTCTAGAACATTTAGGGGAAACGTTGGCTTTACCGCCTTTTTTAGAACCAAAACGGACTGCAATCGAAGCCAACCTCTACAAAGATATGTAACCAACGCTTTAGAAAACAACGGAAGACGGACGTAATAATCGGTGACAAAATTACGTCCGTCTCTCTTCCCCTATGTTTGAATGTTTGAACAAGAGAATAAAAAATGACCTTCAGATTTTTCTGAACGTCATTGCACATTCCATAAAAAGCATCCTTCGTTCTTCCACTTCTTACTTCTTAAAAAAACTGGTAATTTTTTCAAAAATTCAGTAAAATAAAAGTGATCAATGGTTTCCATTGATTGAACGGGCAACTTGATGGTCCACTTGCACAGGTGACTATTCAAGGCTTCGTGATTTAGTTGCCGCTAAATCATGAAGCGCCTTTTTTTATTTTATTCCCTTGTTCTCTTTCCATTCTAATGAAAAACTCAGCTCCCGTCAACTTGCTATAAAGGACACTTTTCTTTGTTATAGCGGCTTTTTCCCCTTCTCAGAACACTCTTTTTAACATCTTGTTTCGTTCAGACAACTTTTACTAAACAATAGTTGTCTTTTCTTTTTTTTAGAACGAATTAAAAAAATTTTACCGCCTTCTTTTTCCCATTAAAAATAGATTACATTTGTCGAAATCGCATTTTTATAGCATACTAGTAATAAGATACATTTTCAAAATATTTAGTTGAGGTGAGTAAGTTGATAGAATTTCAGCATGTATCAAAATTTTATAAAGGCGGAAAAGTCGCCGTTGATGACATTAATTTGTCTTTCGATAAAGGTGAATTTATCTGCTTCATCGGAACAAGTGGTAGTGGAAAAACAACATCAATGCGGATGCTTAACCGCATGACCGACCCTTCAAAAGGAAAAATTTTAATTGATGGCCAAGATATTCAAAAAATCAATCCTGTAGAGCTACGTCGCCAAATTGGCTATGTCATTCAAAATATCGGCTTGATGCCTCACATGACCATTCGTGAAAATATCGTTTTAGTGCCTAAATTATTAAAAGTACCTGTAGAAGAACGCAATAAGATAGCCGAAAAAATGATTGATTTGGTTGAGTTACCACGAGAAATGTTAGACCGCTATCCCAATGAACTTTCTGGGGGACAACAACAAAGAATCGGCGTTGTGCGGGCTTTAGCTGCCAATCAAGATATTATTCTAATGGATGAACCTTTTGGTGCTTTAGATCCTATCACCCGTGATTCATTACAAGATTTAGTGAAAGATTTGCAAGAACGTTTAGGAAAAACTATTGTCTTTGTTACTCATGATATGGATGAAGCGTTGAAATTAGCAAATAAAATTGCCATTATGAGCGAAGGCAAAGTAATTCAATTTGACACACCAGATAATATCTTACGTCATCCAGCCAATGAATTTGTAGAAGAACTCATCGGAGAAGATCGCTTATTACAAGCCAAACCTGATTTCACCACTGTTGATGAAGTCATGTTAAATTCAGCTATTACTATCACGCCGGAAAAATCTTTACAAGAAGCGATTAAATTGATGCGTGAAAAACGGGTTGATACCTTATTAGTTGTTGATAATTCCCATGTGCTTAAAGGCTTTATCGATGTTGAAACATTAGATCAGCAACGGGGCAAAGCTTCTAGTGTTGGTGATATCTTGAATAAAGATGTCTTCTTTGTTCAAAAAACCGCTCTTTTACGTGATGCTTTACAAAGAATCTTAAAACGCGGCTTAAAATATGTGCCAGTCGTTGATGAACAAAAACGAGTGGTGGGCATCTTAACACGTGCTTCCCTTGTTGACATTGTTTATGATGTTATCTGGGGCGATGAAACAACGATTAGTGAAGCTGTAGAAGCAAAACAAAGCGAGTCCGAAACTGATAAAGAGGAGGCGTAAGCAATGAGTAGCTTCTTTCAAGAATATGGATCAGAAATGATTTCAAAAAGTATTGAACATATTTATATTTCATTCTTTGCACTTTTATTAGGGGTCGCTATCGCTGTGCCCGTTGGCGTTTGGTTAACACGTTTGCCCAAAGTAGCCAATATTGTCATTGGTTTAACAAGTGCCTTACAAACGGTTCCTTCGTTGGCTTTATTAGCTTTGATGATTCCAATTTTTGGTGTCGGCAAAACACCCGCTATTATCGCGCTATTCATCTATTCCCTTCTACCTATTTTAAGAAACACGTATATCGGAATGAAAAATGTCGATGAGAATTACCGAGATGTTGCTAAAGGCATGGGCATGACCAATTTACAGTCTATTTTTAGTGTTGAATTACCCATTGCCATGCCAACAATTATGGCCGGCATTCGTTTAGCTGCTGTCTATGTCATTGCTTGGGCTACACTGGCTTCTTATATTGGTGCAGGTGGTCTTGGTGACATGATTTTCAGTGGATTAAATAACTATCAGCCAGAATTAATCTTTGGCGGGACTATTCCAGTAACTATTTTAGCGCTTTTAGCAGATGTTCTTCTTGGATTATTAGAAAATCGTTTAACGCCAAAAGCTTTAAGGGAGGGCGAATAATGATGAAAAAGAAACTCAAGTTAAGCTTACTCTTCTTAAGCAGTTTACTTTTATTGGCAGGTTGTTCTTTACCTGGTCTCGCTTCAACTTCTGATGATAACACTGTTGCCATTACAGGTGGGATTACTTCAGAAGCGCAAATTTTAGGGAGCATTGTAGCGGATATGGTTGAGCACTACACAGATAAAAAAACAAATGTGATTAACAACTTAGCCACTACGACCATCAATCACCAAGCAATGTTAAACGGAGATGCTTCAATTTCTGCAGCTCGTTATACTGGTACTGACGTGACTACTACGCTTGGCTTACCAGCGGAAAAAGACCCTAAAAAAGCGTTCAATCTAGTTCAATCAGAATTTGAAAAACGTTATCAACAAACTTGGTTCCCTTCATATGGTTTTGAAAATACTTATGTATTCTTAGTTACAAAAGAAACGGCTGAGAAATACAATTTAAAAACAGTCAGTGATTTAGGGAAAGTCGCAGACAAATTAGTTGCTGGTGTCGATACTGCGTGGATCACACGTGAAGGCGACGGTTATGAAGGCTTTAAAAAGGAATACAACTTCCAATTTAAATCTATTTTACCAATGCAAATTGGCTTGGTGTACGATGCAGTCAACGCTGGAAAAATGGACGTTATCTTAGGTTACTCAACAGATGGCCGGATTGGTAGTTACGATTTAGTCATGTTAAAAGATGACAAGCGCTTCTTCCCGCCTTATGATGCCGCTCCTGTGGTTAGTGACAAATTATTAAAAGAAACGCCGGAAATTAAAGATGTATTAAATCGCTTAGATGGTAAAATTTCTACCAAAAAAATGCAAGAATTGAACTATCAAGCAGATAATGATTTAATTGAACCTGCGGTCGTAGCCGAACGTTTCTTAAAAGAAAATAACTATTTTGAGGGGGAGTAACAGATGAATAATATGAATTTATTCCAACAATTTATCTACTATTTCCAACAAAATGGCGGCTACGTCTTTCAACAATTTTTACGTCACTTTTTAATTTCGATTTATGGCGTAATCTTTGCTGCAATTGTCGGGATTCCTATCGGGATTATGATTTCACGTAAACGTAGCTTAGCCAACTGGATTATCCGTTTAGCGAACATTATCCAAACAGTACCAGCTTTGGCAATGCTTTCGATTTTAATGTTGGGGATGGGCTTAGGTGTCAACACGGTAGTTGTAACAGTCTTCCTTTATTCTCTCCTGCCAATTATCAAGAATACGTACACTGGCATGATTCAAGTGGATCGCAATATTTTAGATGTTGGTAAAGGAATGGGTATGACAAAAGTACAACTTCTTTATATGGTCGAGTTACCTTTATCTGTTTCAGTAATCATGGCAGGTATTCGAAATGCGTTAGTCGTCGCAATCGGGATTACTGCGATTGGTGCTTTCGTTGGTGCTGGTGGTTTAGGGGATATTATTATTCGTGGAACCAATGCCACAGATGGTGCTTCTATCATTTTAGTCGGTGCCTTACCAACGGCCTTTATGGCGATTATCACAGATTGGGTTCTAGGGATTATTGAACGGCGTTTAGACCCAGCTAGCAAACATTCCAATTAATAAAAAATGCAGAGCAGATCCAACATTGTTTCTTTTCAATGGGATCTGTTCTTTTATCTAGGAGATTAATAATGTCTAACTATACTATTATCGATTTAAACCAACAACCACACTTAATTCCGTCAGCTGCTCA
Organism: Enterococcus sp. DIV0546; assembly: GCF_051712785.1. Lineage (NCBI taxonomy): Bacteria > Bacillati > Bacillota > Bacilli > Lactobacillales > Enterococcaceae > Enterococcus > Enterococcus sp. DIV0546. Next base: position 633,881 of record NZ_JBIOPO010000001.1, on the reverse strand, counting down.
ATGGTTTAGCCAAAAGTGGCAAATCCCCGCTGAAGCGTATCAAGCAAGTATGCAGGAAATGCTAACTAGCGAAAACCACGTACCACATTGGTGGGTCTGCTTGAATAAACAGCAGGACATCGTTGCAGGCGTGGGCGTAATTGATAATGACTTCCACAATCGTGCAGACCTTACGCCAAACCTTTGTGCATTGTATGTCGAACCAACATTTCGTCACCAAGGCTTAGCAGGAATTCTTTTAACAACAGTTGGTGATTTTCTTGCTAATTCTGGATTTAAAAAGCTTTATCTGCTTACAGACCATACTACTTTTTATGAAAGATATGACTGGGAATTTTTGACAATGGTAACCACCGAAGAGCAGTCTTGCGCTAGAATTTATCAAAAACAATTACGTCAATAAAAAAATCTGCCATCAAAAGATGGCAGATTTTTTTATTTATTTTTTCAAGTGATAACTATAGGTAGCCACAATAATATTTTCCCGCCACGCTAAACGAATCCGCAAGCGTAAACTTGTTTGGTTATGCAAAATATTTTGCCAACGTTTATTTGGTACAAATTGTGGTACTAAAACTGTTGTACTGTAGTTATGCTTCGTGGCATTTTTACTAACTAAATCAACATAACGTAAGATAGGGTTTTGCAGTGAACGATACGAAGAGTGGACAATTGATAGACGAACGTCTGGGAAGTGTTTTTTAAACTCTTCCTGAATTTCTTTTTCCTTCTCAACATTTTCATCCATTGAGACATGCATGGCAACGACATAATCGCCAATGGAACGCGCATAATTCAAGGCGCCGACATTTGCCTTGGTTACGTTCCCTACTAGAACAATAACTGTATTCCCATCAAACTCATGCAACTGTGCCCCATCTTCTAAACGTAGCTGTTCCGCCACATTCTTATAGTGAGTATTGACCCGATAAAATGCATAAATCAACACTGGCATAATAATAAAGAACGGCCAGATGTCCCCTAATCGATAAATAAACAAAATGGCGATAATCGCGAAAGAGATAAAGGCGCCGACAATATTAGCAATTGATTTTGGCAACCAATTTTTAGTTTCTTTTCGCCATTTTACAACCATCCCCGATTGAGACAAAGCAAACGGAATAAACACACCAATGGAATACAATGGGATTAAACGTTCTGTGGAACCTTGGAAAATCAATAATAAAACAATCGAACCAGCAGCTAAAGTTAAAATACCATTTGAATAGCCTAAACGGTCGCCACGATCCATATACATATGCGGCATAAACTTATCTTTGGCTAAGTTATAAGCCAAAACTGGAAAGGCTGAGAATCCTGTGTTAGCGGCAACTGCTAAAATTAAGGCTGTCGCAAACTGTAATAAATAATATAAAATATTTTGACCAAAGACCGCTTTCCCAATTTGTGAAAGAACTGTCACTTCTTCTTTGGGCACAATCCCATACCAATAGTTAATAAACGTAATCCCCACGAAGAAGAACCCTAAAATCGTTGCCATTAACGCTAACGTCCCAGCAGCATTTTTTGCTCGTGGTTTCTTAAAGAATGGCACTGCATTACTGATTGCTTCAACCCCTGTTAAGGAAGAAGAACCAGATGAAAACGCCCGTAAAACTAAGGCAATAGAAATTCCTGGAACCACGGCTCCTGGTAAAGCTGTCGCATTCAATGGCTGTGCGCCAGTCACAATTTTAAATAGCCCAACAACAATCAGTAAGGTAATAATTGCGATAAAACTATACACTGGCAACATTAAGAACGAAGCAGATTCTCGCAGGCCTCTCAAGTTCATTAAGGTGATCAATATCACAATCCCAATAGAAATTGCTACTTGATGACCATATAACGCTGGAATCGCCGATATAATCGCCTCTGCGCCCGCTGAAACTGAAACGGCTACTGTTAGCATATAATCGACTAACAACGAACCACCAGCCAATAAACCTGCATTTCTGCCAAGGTTTTCACTACTAACAACGTATGCGCCGCCGCCATGCGGATACGCATGAATAATTTGTCGGTACGACAATGTTAAAGAAATAAGTAAAATAATAACAAATGCAGCAATTGGCAATGAATACCAAATCGCAGCCGCCGACAAAGTAACCAGAACCACCACTATTTGTTCTGTACCATACGCAATGGATGAAAGTGCATCAGAAGATAACAACGCAAGCGCTGCAAATCTGCTTAATTTATGTTCATCATTTTCGGCTGATTTCAATGGTTTCCCAATGAACAGTCGTTTTAAATCCGCCATTTTTTTCTACTCCTTTTCTCTAGAGTGACCCGCTCACTTTTTTCATTATTTTTTATCAAACAAATCCATATGCTACGCTTCTCACAATGAAAAGTCAATTGATTTTTGTTACTGAAAAAGATAAAAAAATCACCATTTTTTTTTAATCAGACACTCATTTACAGTCCCCCGCTTCCTTTATCTTATCAAGAGAATCCAGATAACAAAAGGATTTGCATTCTCTAAACAAAAAAGCGAGAGCTAAAAGTCTATTTGACCTTTTGGCTCTCGCTTGAAAACTTAGTTAATTATTCCCTTTTATTGTAACAAATACGTATGATCGAAGGTAATTTCCACTTTATAACGACCAATTTTTTCATAAACTTGCCGCTGAATTTCCACACCCAGTTCAAATTCAGATAATTTTGATTCTGTAGGTAAAACCAAGTCGAACAAAATCTTCGGTTCTTCACCATGGGTAACTAAGCGGATATCATGGACTTTTAAAGACGCATCAAAAGAACGAATAATCTTTTTGATTGTTTGATGAACAAATTGTTGTGTTGGGTCATACAAATTCACTGGATCAATATGACAAACAAGATTAACATCCAACTCTTCTTTAAACTTCGCTTCAATCGCATCGATTGTCTGATGGGCTTTATTTAAATCCCAGCGATCATCAATTTCAATGTGAACAGACGCAAACGTTTGGCTGGGACCATAATTATGAATCAGTAAATCGTGATACCCTACAATTGTTTCCATTTTTGATAAGACATTCTTCATTTCATCAATTTCTGTTTGGCTCGGACGCATGCCCATCAACTCATTAATAAATTCGCGAATTAACTGCAGCCCACTATAAATAATATATGCGGCAATTAAAAAACCAATATATCCATCAATTCGCAAACCAGTGACGCCTTCAATAAATGCAGAAATCAAAACAGCTAATGTAGTATAAACATCATTAAAGCTATCCTTAGCAGAAGCAACTAATGCTTGAGAATCAATTTTTGCTGATACTTTTTTGTAAAACAGCCCTTGCCAAATTTTAATCCCAATTGATAAAGCTAAAACAGCAAATAAAATGGGTGTCACCTTGATTGATTCTGGATGCAGGATGCGATCCACGGAGGTCGTTAGAAACTCAAACCCAATAAACGTAATCACTAATGATACAAGCATTCCACTAATATATTCAAAACGTTCATGGCCATAGGGATGTTCTTTATCCGCTGGCTTACCAGCAATATAAAAACCGACTAATGTTAAAACTGAAGAAATAGTATCGGACAAGCTATTAATGGCATCTGCCATGATTGAAACACTACCTGAAAGCAAGCCAATCATAAATTTACTAACGAATAAAAATAAATTAGAAACAAGCCCAATCCGCCCGGCAAAAGCACCGAATGCTGTTCGTTTTTCCAATTTACGACGTTCAATTTTTTTCTCATATCGTTGAAGCAATGCTTGAATCATTTTACAACCCCTACCCACTTTTTATTTCTTAAAAAAATACTATAAAACCTTTTTATACATTTGTACACAAAAAACCTCACTTTCTGAGGGAGATTTTATTATTTAGCATTGCCAAAAAGTCAAAAGCAAGAGCCCCCAAAACTTCTTTGTTAGGGTTGCCTTGAAAATAAAGAAAAACAAAAAGCCGAAAACGCTAGAGACGTTTTCAGCTTTTTGTTTTTTAATGGAATAAATGGCTCTTTTGTGCTAAAGCCGCAAATTTTTTCGATCTGTGTTCCAGATGTGGATAAAGAATTGCACCGCCAATACTAAAGACGACTGAAATCCCCACCATAATCCAAATTGCAAACCAAGCATTTGGCCAGTAAATGCCTCCTGCTGATTCCCTTAGCAAGTTCACGGCATGCGTAAACGGCAAGAACGGATTAATCATTTGGAAGAATTTACCTGAGACTTGAATTGGGTAGTTCCCACCCCCACCAGAGATGGATAGTACCAAGATTATTATCGCAATTCCTTTCCCTACATTGCCAAAGAGAGCAACGAGCACATAAACCATTATCATAAACGTAATGGCAATCAATACCGCAAACCAGACACTATACGCTGGATTACGGACATCTACGCCTAACGCAAAGTAATTACCTAGCGTTACAATCAGCGCTTGACCAATCCCCATGACAATGAAGGTAAACATCCGTGCTGAAAATTGTTCCCGTTTAGAGAAGCGTTTTTTATCTTTTCCTTCAAGATAAACATCCGTTGTCGCAACACTTGAGAATAATACAGCACCAACCCATAAACACAAAGCTGTATAGAATGGCGTACTTGCCGAACCATTATTAGCAATCGGATAAACAGCATGTTCTTTGACTTCAACTGGTTGTGTAAAGAAGTCACTTTCTTTATTGGCATCTAATTTTAGTAATTTAAGAATTTCACCTAAATCAACTTCTTTTTCACCTTTACGGATTGCATTCGCTGCTTTGTGTAATCCTGTTTTGATATTTGGCCAATCATTAATAATCAGCTCGTTGGCTTTGTCTAAGGCCGCTTCAACATCTGGCATTTTCTCATTGACTGTTTTCAAGGTATTCGTTAAATCTTTTCGGATACCTGGATAGTCATTTTGCATAAAGGCTGCCGCTTTGCTGACTTTGTCTTGAATGACTGGTAAATCGTTTTTATACAAATCAGCACCACGATTAATGCCATTGACAATGGTTTCCATATTGCCATTCAACATCGTATTCGCATCATGAATTTCTTGTTTAATTGCCGGCATTTCGGCTTGATATTTTTCTAATAAAGAAATCGCATTAGTGACCGTTTGACTTGTTGAGCTCAATAACCCTTCAAAGTCAATTTGTTGCGCTTTGTTTAGTTGACCTTGAGCGTTTTGGATGGTAGCAATTAATTTGTCTAAAATCGTTTTTACTGTGTTTTCAATTGCATCAGGGTTAATACTATTGACGGTTGCTTCTACTTGTTGAGCTTCATTTTGAATTTCTTCCAATCGTTTATCAGTTACCGCATTCACATCAATGTTATCAACATCAGTTTTTAATCTAACTACAATACCATCAATCGTATTCAATCTATTTATTGTGTCTTGTAAATCAGTGTTACCTGTGGCTTCTTGTATTTGCGTAAACAGTTGAATCAGCTGTTGGATATTTTCATGTTGTTTTCCTAAGCTTTCAGACAGTTGTTGCTTAATTGCTTCTCTTTCTTCAACTGGTAAACGATGATTTTTTAAATCTTCTAGTGCTGTATTTACACCAGCGCTAATTGTTCCAATTGCTTTTAAAATCGTCCCCACACTTTGAGTAATTCCAGGTAAAGCCTTTTCCAATTTATTAGCGCCATCTAATGTGACATTCCCTAAATCATTGGCTTGATCACCTAGTTTACGAATATCTGGCAACGCCGTTTGAACTTGTTGAATGATTTCTAATCCTTGTTTTGCTTCTTGGATTCCTTCGCTCATTGTTTGTTCCACAGAGGCAAAGTCTTCATCAATCATAGCAATTTGTCGGCCAGCGTTTTGAATTTCTGGAATTTTTTCTTGTAACGTCAAAATAACACTAGCTTGTTCTTTGATGCTTGGCATTTTGCCATTTAGCTCAACAATCTTCTCTCCTAAAGCATCAACTTCAGGTAAATATTTCATCGCATCGTTGGCTTTCGCTAATTTTTCTTTTAGCTCAGGCATCTTACCATGTAAGTCTGTGACTTGTTTTGCATACGTATCAATGGTTCCAATGTTGGCATCTGTATCTAAAATCATGCTCTTAACTTTTTGAATGCTGACCATGTTTTTATCAATATCATAGCCAATATCATTGAATGTTTTGATTAACGTACTACTTGCCGTTTTAATGAATTCTTCCGAAATTTGTGACTGAATGGAAGAAGCGCCTTTTGACGTAATTTTCGGTGCAATTGCATTAATTTTTTCATTGATTGAGTATTCAATTTTAGGTTTATTGATATCACCAGAAGTAAAACTTAGCAAATCTTTGGAAAAATCTTTAGGTAAATAAATCCCGGCAAAATATTTTCCTGATTGGACTCCTTTGTCTAATTCCTTTTTTGAATCAACAAAACGCCAACCTAATTGCTTATTTTTCTTCAAGTTTTTCAGGACTTCATCACCAATATTGACCGATTTATCTTGAAAAGTTGCTGTTTGGTCATCACTATAGACCGCTATTGGTAACTCTCCTGTATTTGAATACGGATCCCATAGCGCTTTAATGTTAAACCATGCATATAATGATGGAATAATCATTAAGGCAACAATCAAAAATGTTGCTACTGGGTTTTTAAAAATTCTTTTCCAATCTAAAATAAATAGTTCCCATGTATTTTTTATATGTTTCATAAAATCACCTGCTTTTTTTTGTGCCTGAATAACTTTAGCATAAAATACAAGAGAATAACAAACAAAAGCTTGAATGTTACGACACATTTTTAAAATGTCGTAAGTTCAAGCTAAGTTTGTTTATTTCATATTTTTAGAAAATTCCGAAACGACTTGTTTAACTTCATCAATGGCTTCTGGTTTTAAATAAGCCAAAAGTTTTGGTGCTTTTGTCATCAAGTACATTTTATCTAATTTGCCTGTTTGTTGGCGTTCAAACATTTCTGCAAGTAGCGCTTGCATTTTTTCTTTTTTATCTTCTTTTGTTCGATCTAGTATGAACGTTAAGAATTGTTCTTGTCCTTCTTTCATTCCCTATCCCTCCTTACAAACAGATTCTTTTCTATTATAAAACTTCTTTTTTAGAAAGGATAGTCCTTTTTTTAGGATCTATGATTTTGTGTACAGACTTAGCATGTCTTTTTTGGCGGATAAAGGTAAGCCGAGTCCCTCTTTTAAATAGCCCTCTACCGAACCAAATTCTTTTTCAATCGCCTGTAAAGCGGTCGCTAAGTACTCTTTTTTCACATAAAGCAGCGTTTCTAATTGTTGAATTTCTGCTGGAGGCGTTCCATTTGCTTGATATTGCACAATAATTTGCTCGTTAGCGGTTTTTCTTTGCTCATTCGTCTTTAAATAATCTTCTAAAATATAAGAATGTTCCACACCTAAAGCACTTAATATCAAGGCTGCGCCGATTCCTGTTCGATCTTTTCCTGCGAAACAATGAAATAAAATAGCTTCCTGTGGATAACTTAAAAAGTTTTCAAAAAATGTTTGGTAGCCTTTGCGCCCCGAATTGGAAAGAACCATTTCTTTATAAGCCATGTCCATTGCTTCATCGGGTGAACCAACCGTTTTAAGCATTCCTTCTAATGAAGCGGTCTGTGCCTGAATATCGGCCAAAATATCTATATGTAAATAGTTGGTTCCTTGAATTGAATCATCTGGTCGTTCTTGCGTTTCTGCTGCACTTCTAAAATCATAAATCCGTTTAATTTGATAATCCTCTACTAGCATCTGTTGATCCTCTTGTGCAACATTAACGAGTTCCCCACTCCGAAAAAAATGCCCTGTCTTGACGGATGTGCCTTGTTTCGTTGGAAATCCTCCGATATCTCTAAAATTCACTACGCTGTTCATATTCTGTCGCTCCTTCATTTTAATTATTTTGTTGTCATTTAAATGCTTTGTTTTTTTTCTTTTATTTCTTTTTTTCAATGATAATAAAAAACACTTCAAAAAACAATCTTTTTATCAGTTGTTTATTGCCATTTTATCATAGATGCAGTATTCTTAAAAGAGAGGTGAGCAACGATGTTAAAAAGAGATTTTTTAGAGAAACCTTATGATTATATGAATGATATTTTATTATTCCTATATAATAATAAAGGCCAAGCAACACGAAATGAATTAATAGATTTTTTCAATATTAGTTTACCAACATTGAATGAATACCTTTCTTTTTTAGAGCAATTTTTGAAAGAAGAGCAACTTCAAGAAAGCCTCACCGTGACTGCATTAGGTGATACCCTTTATCTAAACAAAGCACCAACCTTTTCCATGAAATCAATGATCATGTTGTTCTTGGATAAATCTATTAAGTTTCACATGGTCCAGCAGCTCTTCCATAAGAATGAAATAAATGGCGGGTATTTTCAACAGAATTATGCCATTAGCTCTGCTACGTATTATCGAAAAATTGTTGAATTAAATGATTTACTCAATGAGTTTAATTTACGTATCAAACGAGGAAAACTTGTTGGCGAAGAAAAACAAATTCGCTTTTTCTTTTTTAATTTTTTCTGGTTTATCTTTGAAGAAAAAACAGATTTGGAAAAAGAGCTGGCCAATCAATACCTAGGATTAATTGAGATATTACAAGAAATTCCCAGAATTACCTTTGATCATACAGAAATTCTCCAAATTAAACTTTGGATGAAAATTTCTTTTCGTCGCATGGTTTTAGAACCCCTGCCAACGATTAGTCCACAGGATGCCCAACTCGATCGACCTTTATTTGAAGAAATTAATTTATCTATACATACATATATGAAAAGAATCGACCGTCCATATACAAGCAACGAAGCCTATATGTTTTATGACTTTTTTTGTTCCATGCATAATTATTCTGCGAATGCTGCTTTCGCCTTTCGTTTAGCAAAACAACAACGAATCGAAAAAACGTATCTTAACGAAATGAACCGAGTTATTTTAACTTATCTTAAAGCACATGGTTATCTATCTCATTACGTACTGCCTATTCGATTACTTTATATTGAAAATTTACTTTTTCAATTACATGCGCAACTCTACTATTTTTCTGGATTTATTTTACCCTTTGATTATTGGACAATTCAGTCACTTTTGAAAGTCTTACGTCATCCTTTTAGTGAAAGTGAAGTTTACGAATTAGTGGAAATCGCTACAACGAACTTTGCCACAGAAGCCACTATTTCTAAATACCAAAATCAATTTACTGAAATTAATTATACGCTTATTTTGAATCACATTGCTGAATTAAATGAAAAAAAAATAACGATTGGTGTTTATCACTCACTGAGCAGTGCCTATAGCGAGTTGGTAGCACAAAAAATACAACAGAGTATCGCTGGAAAATATCCGCTGAAAATTGAGCCTTACAACGCAGAAAACCATTATGATTTGCTTTTAATGAATACCAATAATGAACAGCTCGTTGCCCAGTATGACCATTACTATATTTTTTCGGATATTAGTAATCGTTATGACCTGCAATCAATTGAAAAAATCATTCAATTGTTATTGGGCAAATAACCTCTAATAAGAAAAGCTTAAGTGCCCTACTCTTAAATGGCTGACTTAAGCTTTTTATTTTACTTTCCCTATTTCCTTAAACGGCGCCATTTTAAATATCACGATTCCTTCAATCGCTTGTATCTCGACAAAGCCGAACGTACGACTATCACTTGAATGCGTACGATTGTCCCCTAAGACAAAGTAATGACCGGCTGGAATCTTCTGAAACAGGCGAAATTGGGCTGCTTCTTCTTCTGATAAGTCAAAACGACTGGCATTCTCAGTTAAGCGTTCCTCTAATTCGCGATAAATCTCAAGTACTTCTACTTTTGATGCTTCGACTTCATTCGAAATACTTTTCGCTCGGTTACCAATATTTAACATTTCTAATTCTGCGGAATTGATTAGGTGTTTTGCTTCTACTTTCGCTTCATTAACAATCCGATTGGCTTCTTTTTTGGCAGAAACCATCACTTCGCCAATTTCTTGTTGCGATTTTAAAGCCTCTTCTTGTAATTGCTGATTTTTCATTAATAAATCGTTAATTTGCTGTTTTGCGCGTAGCAATTCTGTTAACTGCTCACTACTCGGTTCAATATTTTTTGAAACGGCTTGTAGTGTCTTCAATTCTTTTTGAACTTGTTCTAAACTGTCTTCTTTGGACTCTACTTCTTTTCTTAGAGCAGCTAATTCCCCTTCGTAAACTTGCTTTTCAGCAAGATGTTTGTCATTGACACCTTGCAGTCGCCCTAATTTTACTTCCGCTTCATTTTTTTGCTGTAAACTATTTTGAAGCTCATTCTTTAACTCCTCCATGCGTTGTTGCACAATCACTTCTTGTTGGGCAGCCTCTTGTAAGGTTTGTTTTTCGGCTTCTACTTTTTGTAATTGTACAGTTAGTTTTTCAATTTGTTCCTGCAATGCTTGTTGAGTCGTTGTGCTTTCTTCTAATTCTGTCGTTAACGTTTCTACTTGCTTTTCCATTCCTGTAATATCCCCTTTTTTCTCCAACTTTCCTTTTTCTTCTGCTAACTGGTTGTGTAATGTCTGGATATGTTGTTGCTGTTCAGCCGATTCTTTTTCTAATTCTGCCACTTGCTGCGTTAATTCACTTTCTAAACGTTCCATTTGATTATGTACAGTGGTTAATTGTTTTTCTGCATTTTGCAGATTTGTTTGAAGAGTGGTAGCCTCTGTCGTGGTTTCACTGTTTGTTTCCAGTTGCTCTTCCAATTCAAAAATTTCATGTTCTTTTTGATTTAGTGTTTCAAGTAATGCCTGATTTTTTTCTTCTAATGCTTGTTTTTCCGTTTCTTGTTGGTTCTTTAATTGCTCATTTTCTTCTTGAAGTTTTTTAAAGGCTGTTTCTTTTTTCTGATAGTAGGCGAGCCTTTCTCTTAAGGTCGCCATTTCTTTTTCCTGTTGTTCTGGTTTGATTCCGCTAATTATTTTTTCTGGTTCGAATCCTGGCTGAAAAAAGACTTCTTTTTCAAGCGTATCATCCGAAATATCTTTAATTTTTTTGATTAAACGTCTTTTTGTCATTTATATGTCCTTTCTCTCGTCCTTTTAACTAATCACGACAGGCTCCAAATTTGTTTCAAGCGTCTCACGAGCATACGTATCAATGGATTTGACAAGGGTTTGCTCTTGATCTCGATAAGTAAAATTAAAATCAATCATGGTAATTTCTTTAACTGAATTCAACGCTGCAATAAGTGCTACAATATTGTCTTGGCCTGTTTGAAATTCATGGTAACTTAAGCCAACTGAAAAAACAGACAGTGTCAAGGTTTGTGTTTTTTCACTTCTAATCATTGTGATACTCGTCTCTCCGAGGTAAGGACGCCATTCACGCGCTAATTGTAATTCATAATTAGTCAAGACAGCGGCCGATTCTGCCGAAACAGCTTGCTTCCAGGGAAACTGATTTAAGGCTGTTTTTTTAATCGCTTGTTTTTTTATTTTGTCACCTTGAGTAGCTTGGCCTTGTGCCAAACGCTCGATCCGTTGTTCCATGCGGATATTTCGTTGATTTAATTGATAATATGTATAAACAATTCCTAACAATAATACGCTAAGTAGACAAACACTAAACAATAAATAAATCATTAAACGACTATTTTTCTGATACTTATAGAAATTTATTTTCCTCTTTAATGTCCGGTCCTCTGAATCCAGTTTTTCGACAAGTAATCGCAAATACAATTGATAGCTTACAAATAAAAATAAGCAACTACTCATTAAAAGTACAACAATCATCATACAAATATAATCTCCTTTATGTCATCGCTCGACAATCAAAACTTGTAAAATCACCTGTTACGCTCTTTAAAAACTCTATATAGTATTGATTGTAACATTCCGTTTGAGCCTTGCCAACAACTTTATTTAAAATACAATGATAAAATTTCATATTTTATATTTATATTTTAATTTTTAAAATATAAAACAAAAAAAGAGAGAGGCCACTTGGCCATCTCTCTCGCTTTTACTCAAACTATGTTTAGCGAACCGAACTAGATCAGTCGCTTTTAAAAAAATCCAATTCGTCTTTGTTGATTTCATAGTAGCTATCGTTCTTTATGTAGCTGAATTTGCTTTTGCTGGGGCTGAATCGCTACTAAGTCCAACACTGATGCCTAAGGCACGATCAACTTCTTCCATAATATCAAGTCTCAAATGACAAACTTTTTCTTTCAAGCGACCCTTATCGATTGTTCGAATCTGCTCTAAAAGAATCACTGAATCTTTTTCAATGCCTGTTTCATCAGAATTAATCCCGATATGTGTTGGCAATTTTGGCTTTGCCATTTTGGCTGTAATCGCCGCAACGATAATCGTTGGGCTAAAATGATTACCTAAGTTATTTTGGACAACAAGGACAGGTCTGACGCCACCTTGTTCCGAGCCCACTACTGGGGAAAGGTCTGCAAAATAAATATCTCCGCGTTTGACCATAGTGGAACCTCCTATCTAGTTATATTCTCTGGGGATTCTTTGTGAGAAAGTACATGCAACTTCATAATGAATGGTTTCTAATTTTTCGGCTACCATTTGTAACGTATTTTCTTCATTGCCATCTTTTCCAACTAATGTAACGACTGAGCCGACAGGAACTTCTTCCGCTAAACGAATCATACATTGATCCATACACACTCGTCCGACGATTTCGCAACGCTTGCCATTCACGAGCACTGTAAATCCTTGGAGATGACGCAACCAGCCATCTGCATAGCCGATTGGCACTGTCCCAATCCATTCTTCAGATTCAGTTACGTAGGTTTCGCCATAGCCAATTCCTTCGCCAGCCGCTAAGCGTTTTACATGGATGAGTTCACTGGTCAACCGTAAGGCCGGCTTTAACGCATAGCTTGGGGCCAGCTTATTACCTGAAGGGTTCAATCCATACATGGCTACCCCATAGCGAATCATGTTTCCTGGCACATCAGGATGCCATAACGCTGTCGCACTATTGCTAACATGGACATACCGAGGTAACTCTTCTAAAACTGCTAGAACAGCCTTAAAACGCCCTGCTTGTTTTTCAAAATAGCTTGTATCGATTTCATCAGCTGTCGAAAAATGAGTAAAAATCCCTTCCCATAAAAATTCTTTGTGGGATTGAACAAACCGCACTGCTTGCTTAGTCTCTTCCGGGGTTAAAAAGCCAATCCGTCCCATGCCAGTATCGACTTTTAAGTGAACACGTAATGGCGTGTTACTCTCAGGCGTTAGTTGTTGAAGAGCAGCTTCTAACCATTCTTGTGTAGCTACCGTTACAGACAAATCATATTGAATCAATAAAGGCACATAAGCTAAGTCTACCACACTCAAAATTAAAACGGGGTCCTGAACACCTGCTTCTCTCAATTCAATTGCTTCATCCAATAAGGCGACACAAAAACCTGTCGCGCCACCTTTTTTCGCCGCTTTGGCGGATTCTACGGCGCCATGCCCATAGCCGTTCGCTTTTACAACCGCAAATAAAGCGGTTCCTTCTGGCAAACGTTGACATTCCTTTTGGACATTTTCAGTAATTGCTTGCGTATCGATATGTAACCGTGTAGGACGATGCCATCCAACGACCATTGTACATCCTTCTTTCTTCGTTGCTTCTATTATTCGCTTTCTAAAACAATTTGTGCAATCGCCATAGTATCTGTGTGCGTAATCGAGACAAACACTTTACCATTATGGGGCGAGTTTGCTACGTATGGTGCACCTGTTTTTTCAGTCAGCACCTCAATATCTTGTAAACCAACTTTACCAATCCCTGTGCCCCATGCTTTAGAGAACGCTTCTTTACAAGCAAAACGACCAGCTAAAAATTCTATTTGACGTTTTGTAGATAACTTTTCAAAAAGGGTCAATTCGTTAGGTGTTAAAACCCGTTGAATAAATGATCCTTGTTTTTCAACAATCGGTTTTATCCGACTTAATTCTACTGCGTCAATACCAATTCCCTTTATCATTTTCCGCCTTACTTCCTATTTAATATAGTTACTCCGAATTACCTTTCATTTTAACAAAATTTCAAAATTTTTCCACTGATTCGCTAAAAAAATAAAGAATGTTTTACAAGATCCTCACACAAATTGAAGTACCATACGTTTTCTTCCTATTTACATTTTTATAAAATTTTTCTGAATTTTTATAAAAGTAAGAAAACAACTAAGAAGTATCGGAAAAAAAGCAGGAAACTAAGTGGATGTTCTGATATTTTATAGAAAATTTTGGCTACTTATGGGAGAATAAAAAGAAAAAGGAGAAAAACGTATGACTTTAACTTCTCGGCAAAAAAAGTTACTTCGTTGCGCCCTGTTTATTTTTACTTTGTTGCTCTACATATTTCCAATCTTCTTTAAAAATCCCAGCCTATTTTTTCTCTTGCAACTGGTTTGGATCGTAACCATTCATTTGCTACAACAAAAAATGAAACTCTTCAATCTAACTTCCCCGTTGAAAACTTGGATAATTTTGGCGTTTTTCTTTTTTTATATCATTTTGATGCCTTTTTTACTTTTTTTGAGTTTTTCTATTTAACGATTATCTACCAAAAAAGAGCGAGTGTTCCGTTCATAGACGGAACACTCGCTCTTTTGATTATTTGGCGTTTTCGCGAATGACGAAACCACGTTTTTTATCGTTATGACGTTTACCGCCACGTTGATCTTTATTTTTGCGGTCGCTATTTTTGTAATTACGGTCGCCATCTTTATGGTTTTTGTTGCCACGATAGCTGCCACCTTTACCATTGCCACCACGGTTGCGATTACGGTTGTTCCCACCGCCACCACCACGGCCATTTTTGTTAAAGCCTTTTTTATTTGAAGGCAATGGTCGTTCTGGGGTAATTTTTACAGGAACCGCATCTGCTGGATCTTTCGCTACTGTTTTTAATAATAACGCAGCTAAGTCTGTCGCTGAATATTTTTCTAATAACGCTTCAGCAGATTCTAGATATTTGTCTAAACCATTTTCTTCTAGATCACTTTCGATGGTTTCAACAGCTGCACTTAATTGTCCTTTAAATGCTTCCTTTTCGGTTGGTGGACGTAATGGTGTCATCCGTTTTTTCGTTAGGTTTTCGATGACATGTAAGTAACCCATTTCGTTAGGTGTTACAAACGTCACAGACATACCGCCTTTACCAGCACGACCTGTCCGACCAATACGGTGAACATAACTTTCTGGATCTTGTGGAATATCGTAGTTATAGACATGGGTGACACCTGAAATATCTAACCCACGTGCTGCTACATCTGTTGCCACTAAGATATCTAAGTTACCATTTTTGAATGAACGTAAAACGCTCATCCGTTTTTGTTGTGATAGGTCGCCATGGATGCCTTCTGCTTTGTAACCACGCGCTTCTAACCCGCGGGCAAGTTCATCAACACGGCGTTTTGTCCGACCAAAGACAATGGTCAATTCTGGGGTTTGCACGTCTAGTAAACGTGTCATAATGTCAAATTTTTCAAAGTCTTTTGAACGTACATAATATTGATCAATTAAATCAGCCGTCATTTCTTTGGCTTTAATCTTCACATGTTCTGGTTGTTTCATGAATTTCACGCCAATATTCTTGATTGCTGGCGGCATAGTTGCTGAAAATAGAAGTGTTTGACGTTGTTCTGGCACTTGTGAGATGATTTTTTCAATGTCTTCCAAGAAGCCCATGTTTAACATTTCATCTGCTTCGTCTAAAACTAATGTTTCAACAGTTTCTAATTTCAAGGTACGACGATTAATATGGTCTAGTAAACGTCCTGGTGTACCTACAACGATATGTGGACGATCTTTTAGTCCACGGATTTGGCGACCGATATCAGCCCCACCGTAAACGGCTTGGACGCGAATCTTTTTATCGCGGCCTAAACGGAATAACTCTTCTTGTGTTTGGATAGCCAACTCACGGGTTGGTGCAATGACTAATCCTTGAATAACGCGGTTGTCTGCGTCAATTTTGTTAAGCATTGGTAAGCCAAAAGCAGCGGTTTTCCCTGTTCCTGTTTGTGCTTGTCCGATTACGTCTTTTCCTGCTAACGCTAACGGAATTGTTTCTGATTGAATAGGGGTTGCTTCCTCGAAGCCTGCGCGTTCTACCGCTGATAATAATTCTGGCGCTAAACCAAGTTCTTTAAATTTCAAATGATATCCTCCTAGATTTTGTTTCGGAAAGAACGATTTCTTCCTAGTTTCAGGTGTCTTCACTTTCAGTTGTTAAAAAGAAATCCATTATAGTGTGCCAACTATTTCTTCTTTCCTGATTTCACCGAAAAATTCACCTTATGGCATTAGAAAAGCCAAACGTGGTCGTTCAGCTTCACATTTATTATTAAACATAGAAATAGATCTATTTTATTTACTACGATTCAATTTTTCTCGTCATCTTCCGGCAATAGGTCATTCTATCATAGAATCCTATTTTCAGCAAGTTTTATGAAACTTATTTACTTTTCCAAAAGTGCATCGATGACTTCACGAAGTCCCATCCCGTTACTTCCCTTTAAAACCACCATGTCTTCTGGCTGTAAGACTTTTTTGACAGCTTCAATCAACTCATTTTTTTCTTCTTTTTTAAAAGAATGAATGTTAGCTGGTGCATAGGTTTCTTGCAATTTATCAGCTAAATAAGCCATTTCAGAACCATATAAAAAGACTTCTTCAATCGCATCTGGGGCTAAATGCTGCGCCATTGCTTGATGCATGGCAGCAGAATCAGGACCTAATTCTAGCATGTCTCCTAAAACAGCAATTCGTTTTCCTACTTTGGACATTTTGCTAAAACTGTCCAGAACAAGACCCATAGCTGTCGGATTGGCATTGTACACATCACTTAAAATTTCGGCACCATTCGCTGCTTTCAACCATTCTGTCCGATTCTTTGTTAGCTCCGCTGTTGCCAACCCTTTTTGAATCTCACTATCCGTTAATTGGAAATACCGACCAATCCCGATTGCGATTAATGCATTGGTGACATTATAGGTTCCTGGCACTGGAATCGTAAACGTCATTTGTGTATCACTGATTTTGAATGAGGTTTGCTCTTTGGCTTCATTTGTGACGATTCCTTGAAGTTGACTTTCCTGGCTAAAACCAAAAGTAATCACTTGTTGCGTAACTTTTTCCACCAATGGTTCTAGCAAAGGTTCATCGCTTGGCACAAATAAACTACCGTCATTGGCTAAACCATCTACGATTTCCATTTTTGCTTGTGCAATGCCTGCTCGTGAGCCTAAATTTTCCACATGGGCTTCGCCAATCATTGTGATGGCGGCAACTTCTGGCTGAGCCAGATTGGAAAGGAAAGAAATTTCCTGAGCATGGTCCATGCCCATTTCTAAAATCAGTTTTTCTGTTTCATCAGGCATGTGTAAAATAGTATAGGGTAAGCCAATTTGATTATTGTAATTGCCTTGCGTTTTGTAAGTCACAAACTTTTCAGATAACACAGCAGCAATTAAATCTTTAGTGGTGGTTTTTCCATTACTGCCAGTCACAGCGATGACATTCGGTTGCATTTTATTTAAATAATAGGTAGCTAATTTTTGCATAGCAACCAGTGGATCAGTAACATGCAAAACAGGCAATTGTTGCGGTGCATCGACTAAATCCTGTCCCCAAAAAGCGGCCTGACAGCCATTAGCCATGGCACTCTCAATAAAACGATGACCATCATTTTCACCTTGTAAAGGAACAAAAAGGTTCCCTTTCACAATTTTACGACTATCAAATTCAATGCCTGTTAAAGGAAAATCAGGCCATTGTTGCCAATCATTACTGGCTTCAACCGCTTGCGCTACTTCCCAGAAGGTTAATTTCATTATGTTTTGCTCCTCTGACACAGGGACTGGGACATGCCAAAGTCTTGTCATGTCCCAGTCTTGTGTGATTTTTTCTTCTTAGTTATTATAAAATTCTTGGCGTTGTTTAAAACGATTCAAAGCTAACTGAATCAGTTCCTCAATTAAATCACTGTATTTCAAGCCCATATTTTCCCATAGTAAAGGATACATACTAAAGTCAGTAAAACCAGGCATGGTGTTCAATTCATTAAGGAATAATTCGTTTTTGCTTGTTAAGAAGAAATCACAGCGACTTAAGCCACTTCCATCTAACATAATATACGCTTTTTTAGCGTATTCTTGCGCTTGATGAGCTACTTCTTCTGGAACATGCGCTGGGATTTGCATTTCAATCGTGTTATTGATGTATTTTGCATCATAATCATAGAAAGCGACATCTTTCACCACTTCACCAGGTAAAGTCGTACGGACATCTTCATTTCCTAAAATGGCTACTTCAATTTCACGTGCTTCAATCCCTTGTTCAACAATTGCTCGAGCATCATAACGGAAAGCTTCTTCCAATGCTTCTTGCAATTCTTCACGATTTTCCGCTTTGCTAATTCCGACACTAGAACCCATATTGGCAGGTTTAACAAAGACCGGATAGATTAAAGAACCTTCACATTTTTCAAAGACTTCTTTTGGATTTCCTTTCCAGTCACTTCTTAAAACTGGCACGAATGGTACTTGTGGAATGCCAACAGTTTGTAAAAGATATTTCGTCATGATTTTGTCCATTGCGTTAGCACTAGCTAAGACACCTGCGCCCACATAAGGCATATTAATGGTTTCCATGAATCCTTGAATTGTTCCATCTTCACCATTTGGTCCATGTAAAACAGGGAAAACAATCGCTTCTTCTTCATAAATTTCCGAAGGACTGATTCGTTTTCCTGAAAATTCGCCTGTTTCTTCAGGTGTTTGTGCCCAAGTTAAATGTAAAACTTCTTTATTTTGTGGTCGTTCAGATAAGAGAGGGCCTTTTACCCATTGACCGTCTTTACTAATAAAGACTAACTGTACTTGATAATATTTATAATAGATTGCATTTAAAACGGAATATGCAGACAAAACAGACACATCGTGCTCTTCACTTCTGCCGCCATACAACAAAATAATCTTCAAATGCTTGTCCTCCTAGTTTCTTTCCTGTCTTTTAGAAAAAATTATTTTTCAAATTATCCTTACTTATTTTAGCATAAAACCCAGTTTCATAATAGAAGCAAATTTAGTGAAGGAAAAATTCTTTGCTTGCCTTTTCCTTACTAAAGACTCCGTTCCACCAGCTCAATAAGGGCTTGTTTAAACGTTGTTCTATCTTTGTCTGTAAAAGGTTTAGGTCCTTTCGTTCGGCCACCTTTTCGCCGAATTTGGCCACTAAAATAGCGTTGTTCTAACAAGCCATCAATATTTTCTTTCGTATATTGATAACCCAGTTGATGTAAAACCGACACTCCCTTTGGCAAAACCAAAGAAGCTAAGCCATAATCTTGTGTAATTAAAAAATCCCCTTTTTTTATTAACTGCACAATTTTAAAATCAGCAGCATCCGCTCCTTTATCAACATACACAAAAGAGACATTTTCTGGATAATCTTTTAAGGAATAATGATCTACACTAGTAACAATCACCACATCCAAAGCTTTCTCTACAGCGACTTCAATAACCGTCTCTTTCACAGGTGAACCATCGCCATCGACAAAAATTTTCATTCATTTCCCTCGCTTCTTCCTTGCTCTAACCATTTGGGATGACGTTGAAAGTAGTGTTGTAATTCGTCAAAAACGACTTCTTTAACCACTTCATATAACTCTGTATTTCTTAAAATGGTTTTCGTTGCATCAGTGTAGCGGGGCTTTGGTATCGTAATGGCTAAAACAAAATCAAATTCTGCTAAAAAACTATCTGCTGTCACAGATAATGAATAATGTTGCTCCTCTAAAAATTGATTGAAGGCGGCCACTACGCCATCAAGAAAGCCCTCATAGTGGGTTCCACCAAGACTGGGATAATGCCCATTAACAAATGTTTTTTGCACTTGCGGCGCATGATTTTTACTCAAAATAAATTGAACAAGGGCCAATTCTGTTTGCTTGGCTTGAATAATCGGTGCGGCTTTTCTAGTTAATGGGTTATCTTTTTCAAATAAATAATTACTTAAACCTTTAGGGTAATAACAAAGATTTTTTTGTTCCTCTTCTTGTGTTAAGAGAATCTTTAAGCCTGGATTCAACATGGCAATCTGTTGACATTGTTGTAAAACACGCATATAAGAAAGTGATTCTGTACCAAAAATTTGCGTATCTGGCCAAAACAAGACTTCAATTCGTTCCTGGGTTTCTTCAATAGGTAATAATAATCGTTTTTTCAATTGCCCTTGATGGTAAATAAAAATAGTCCGCTGTTTTTCTTGATCGATACTGATTCCTACTTGTTTTGAGAAGGCTTGTAAAACAGATAAATACAGAAAAGGTGGTTCTAAATCGACTTGCTTTTGTTCAAAAACAAGCGGTCGTGTGGAAGATACCTGAAAAGAGATTTGTTGACGTGATAACTGTATAGCAATTTTCCCTTGATTCTTTTCAATGAAAAACTCTAATAAACCGTTAATTGTCTGAACAAGTAAATTCTCTAAGCCGACTAAGCCAGTCGTTCCTATGAACGCTTCTGGTCGTTTTTGAATCCGTTCAATAAATTCATCATTTTCTAAAACTGTTAAAAGATGTGCAACACTCATCCTGCTGCCTCCTTTGCAATCTGTTTCTTTTAATTATAATGAAAAAAAGACCAGAAGAAAAGCCACACACGACTTTTCTTCTGGTTTTCTTCTTTAACGAATTAAATCAAGATTCGGATGCTCAAGAACGTGATTCACTTGTTTGACCGTTGTCAAAGGAATATCTCCTTGAATCGTATGTGCAAGGACCCCATTGACTGTGGCAAAGGTAACTGCCTTTTCTAACGACCAATTTTGGCTATAGCCATATAAAATCCCCGCCGCATAAGCATCACCAGCACCAATTCGATCAAGATTAAGAAGCGGTCTTTTTTCACTCGGTTGGTACTCATTTTGGGTATATAAATACCCACTTAAGTAGTTTTTATTTTGGGAATGACTTCTCGTTGTCCCAGCAAACCATTCCAAATTGTATTGAGACATGAAACGCTGAATCAGTTCAGTTTCTTGTGCCTCACCTTCTAAATCTTCTCGCGGAATGAAACCTAATAGCTCGACCAAATCACGTCGACTGCCAAAAACAATATCACAATAAGGTAAAATGCGTTCGTACTGTTGACGCATAAAGAGTGCGCTATTTGCTGTATTCAAACTAGGTCGATAATTAAAGTCAAAACAAACTTTCTTTTGACAGGCATGCGCCTTTTGAGCAAGTATCAAAGCAGCATCACGAGTTTTTTCAGTTAAACTTAACGAAATACCACAAATATGCACCATATCTACTTCCGCTAAAAAGGCCTCAAAATCGTAGTCCTTCGCCTCGCTGCTGCCAAAAGCACTCTGATGGCGATTTTGATAAGTTACTTGTGTGGGTCGGATTCCATAACCCATTTCTGCAAAAAAACTACCAATATGATCGCCCTTTTCTCCTACCCATTGATCTGAAATTCCTAACTTCCTTAGCGCTGCTTTGCCAGCTTCACCAAGACGATTGGCAGGTAATTTCGTAATCAATGCTGTTTCTAGTTGAAAATGAGCCAAATTTGCTAAGAGATTTACGCCAGTCCCTACAAAGTTCATTCTTAACTGCTCTGTTTGTTCTAACATTAGATACTCTGGCGGAGTGAAACGAAGCATGACTTCACCAAACGCAGCAATTTTCATCTTTGCCACCTACTTATTCAATGTGTTTTTCATCATGGTTAGTAACGTTTTCACGTCTTCTGTTCTAGTGTCCCCTGTTTCTTGATCGATAATTGAGCTGTAGACATGAGGAATGATTTTTTTAACGCCGGCATCCACCGCAATTTGAACAATTTCTTCAAAGTTTTCTAAATCAATGCCCCCTGTTGGTTCTAAATAAAAGTCATACTTGGCACAAGCTGTTGCTACTGCTTGGTATTCTTCTTTGTGAGCCAAGCCTTTCATCGGGAAATATTTAATGGAACTGCCCCCCATGTCTTTCAACAATTTGATGGCGGTTTCGATAGGCACTTCCGCCGCTGGCGCACCAGAGCTTAACGGACCTGTCGCAATGTTAACATAGCCAACTTTGCCTGTGGGTGAAACCAAGCCATTAATCACTGTTTCGTCTTGACGAAGTAAGGCCCGCGAAGCGCCGACACCTGTGAAGACTTGGTTCACGTGTTGCGGTTGTAGAACTTCTGATAAGCGAGCCACCATTTGACTTTGATTAGGATCGCCAGCTCCTAAGCCGACAGATAAAGCGTTGTTGGTTGCTGCTTGGTATTTTTTCATGTCGTCAATGGCTGCTTCATCGGTTTCATAGTTTTTTGAAAGGACGCCTAACACAACATGTCCTTCTGCTGCTTCATAACAGGCTTGGGCATTTTCTACTGAATTGGCTAAGACGTTTAAACAAATGCGTTCTTCTAAATAATTAGGTTTTAATGACATGGCTTATTTCTCCTTTGTGTCCATAATTTCTTGTAATCGTTGCACGATTTTGTTCATTTCTTCTTGATTGACAGAACGAATGTCAAATTCAATGATGCCATTGTTGGCTTGATATTCTCGCGTATAAATGGCTGGACTTTCTGCTTTTAACGCTTGGATGACTTCCTTGGCGGTTTTTCTGCCGTCCACTTTGACACTGGCGCGATAAATGTCTCGTCCAGCGCCGTCTTGGACGATTTTAGCGGTTAAATCTGACAAGTTGTTAATAGCTTCAACAAACGGTTTTAAGCGCTCTTGCATCGAAGCCCCTGATTCACTGCCATGTGCCAAGTATTCTTCCACTGCTTGCGTAAAGCCCAAGATATTGTCTTTGCCAATTTTCATTGCTCGACCAATGCCTTTACCTTGTAGGCGCACCCAGTCAATGTATTCTTTTTTCCCGACCACTAAACCGGCACTTGGCCCTTCGATGGCTTTGGCGCCGCTGTAAATCACCAAATCAGCGCCTGCTTCAGTGTATTTGAAAAGATCTTCTTCTGCTGCCGCGTCAACAATCAGCGGCACCTTGTGGCGTTGCGCCACTTTGGCCGCTTCGGCCACCGTCAGCATACTTTTTTGCACAGTATGGTGGCTTTTGATGTATAGAATGGCCGCTGTTTTTTCAGAAATCATCATTTCCACGTGTTCTGGACTGCACATGTTGGCGTAGCCAGCTTCCACCACTTGGCCGCCGCCTTGCGCTACCATAACTTCTACAGGCGTGCCATAGTCCACGTTGTGCCCTTTAGGTAAAACAATCTCTCGCTGTTCGATTTTTTCTGTATAGGGATGATACGCGTGGTACAAGCTGCCTTTTCCAATCAAGGCAGCCACCGATTGGGCAATCCCCGCCGAAGCCGAGGAAACGATTTGGGCATCTTCTACCTTCAACAAGTCGGCTAAAAAGGCCCCTGTTTGCACACTAAGTTCACTCATTTCAAAGAAATGTTCGCCGCCGAATCGTTGAGCTGCTAGGACTGCCTCCGAAACTTTGGAGACACCTAGAATGGTCATTTTGCCAGAAGCATTAATGACTTCTTTTAAGTGGAATTTTTCGTAACTAATTGTCATAGATTTGTCCTCCAATAATTGTTTTGATTGGGCGAATTTGCTCTTTGGCTACTCGTGTCAATCCATTAGAATCAGTCAATGTTTTTTCTTCTGCTTGAATCGTGAAAATCGTTAAATCAGCATCTTTACCTATTTCCAACGTGCCTTTTTGAGCTAAATGGAAATTCTCAGCAGGAGCCTTGGTTACCTTTTCAATAATTTCTGGCCAATCATAGCCGACCACACGGAGTTTTTCCATCGTTGTGGCTAAATCATAAACAGGACCATTTTCTCGGTTACGGATGTAGATATCTGTGCTAATTGATGCAGCTTTCATTCCCTCGCGCAACGCTGTTTCAGCTACGTGAAAATTGAAACTATCCGTACCATGCCCGATATCAAATACGACCCCTTTGTTGTACGCTTGCCAAGCGAAGTCTTTTATTTTATCCGTTGCTTGGTCTAAGATACCATTTTCTTTCCCATTAAAACAATGGGTTAGGACATCCCCTTTTTCCATCAAGGCTAAAATTTCATCTAAATGAGGCGGTGCTGATCCAATGTGAACCATTAAGGGAATTTCTTGGTTCTCTTGCTGAATCTGTTTGGCCAATTCTAAAGGCGTAATGCCGTTATCGCCAATAACGGTCCTACTCATACGGGCTTTAATCCCTACAACAAAATCTGGTAATTCTTGAATCGCTTTTTTGACTAAACTCGCTTGTACTTTACTTAAATCTGCGAGTTCGTCCTGAGCAACGATGCCCCATTTAGAAATATTGACTAATCCAAAAACATTTGTTTTTGCTTGTTGCGCTAAGTCATAAAATTCATGAATGTTTTCAGCACCTGTTGTCCCAGCATCAATCACTGTCGTAACACCCTTTTTGACCCCAATTTCATCTGGATAATCATAATAAAGAGCCATTTTTTCAAAACAATGAACGTGATCATCTATCCAGCCTGCGGATACATAAGTACCTGGTTCTAAGTGGATAGTTTCTTTTGCAGAACCTGAAATAGTTGCTGCAACAGCAGCTATTTTTTCCTCTTTAATTGCAATTTCAACAGGCATACCATCTACTGTCTGTCCATTTTTTATAAGTAAATCGTAGTCCATATTCTTCCCTACTTTTCTATAAATCTAAATTTTGTCCAAGGCTTAATGAATTCTAATAATACAAGTTCTTCTTCTATAATACGCCCTACTCGGTTTTTGCGTGAGTCTTGATGTGGTTCTAAAACGACTTGTAATTCATTTTTGTATTTTCCAAATGCATCATTTCCCACAACAACATCTCCAGGTTGTAGCATTGCTTGATTATCATGTGGGGGATTAGCTTCATTTTTATATTTTTTACGCACTTCTGTGGAACGAATCATCTGCTGAGTGATATCTCCACGGCGAAAATGTTGATTTTTTGTTACGATTTCTTTTTCAATTTCAGAAGTCGCTTCTTCAAAAACAATGGTCAATTCTGTTTGATAACGATTCAACTGACCCAATGCTTCTAATTCTTCGTTGGAAGCATAAGCATTTCCAATAACAACATCATCAATTAAATTTGTTGCAAATAAATGTTTAGCTTGAACAGTGACTGGCAACTGTCTATGCATTTCTAAAGTAGGTAGCCCATCATTCACATCCCAAGGACCAATTTCACCTACTTGTGATGAAATAAAAGCAGCTGTCCGAATACCTTCCTTTTTAAAACGGATGCTACATTTTTCAAAGAAATCATACGGCAATGCAGTTCCCGCTTGTGGATAAAAGTTATGACAACCATATAAGAAAGGTCGATTCGCTTCATACGTCAAAATGTTATCAAGATAAGCGACATCATTACTCATATTCAACTCAATAGCCACGCCGAATGGATTAAACGTCAACATGGCTTCTTTATTTCCATCAAACCCTGTATCCAACCGAATCCCATCAGCTCCTAATTCGCTGAAAAAAGTCAAATCATCATATGAAATTTCCAATTCATCAAAGATACTTGGAACGACATCTAAAATTGTTTCAAATCCTAAATTTTTCGCATAACTAATTAATTCTTTAAATTTTTTCTGAACCGCTTCTTTGCCATCGGTCACTTCTAACATACTCATAAAAATTCGAGTAAACCCACATTCGCTGGCTTTTTTTAAATACGCTTTATCTTGATTGATATCACTATGATCTGGATAAACTGATACACCTAATGCTCTTTTCATCTTCGTTCTCACACTCCGCTATTTTCAAATTTATTTCGAAATTTCCAAGCAATCACCGAGCTACACAGGATTGTTGTAGAGCCAACGAGCAATACTGGTTGATTTAGAAATCCGCCAATTATCATGGAAAGAGTAATACAAACTGCCGTAAAAACCAACGTCTTTACCAAACCAAATTGATAAACAACAGTAGGCAACTGCCCTTTTTCTATAATAATTTGACTAACGATAAAAAAGAAAATGAACCAAATAATCATCTTATACGCTCCTGACTTTCTTCTCTGACTTAGAAGGGGCAGGATATTCATATCAGAACACCCGCCCTAACATTTTTTAATTTTTTGCTGCTTGTTCAGCTGCTAATTCTTCTGCTTCTTTATCCAATTGTTGTTTTTCATAAACTTTGAAAAATGGATAGTAGATAGCCATTGTAATTAAGAAGTTAACAATCACTAATACTGCGGCCGAGAAACTCCAATTGGTACTCATCCAAGCAGCAATTGGTGCTGGAATTGCAAACGCTAAACGTGCAGCCATCATCGGAATTATATTAGCGACTGTTAAGAAATAAGATAACGTTGTGGTAATTAACGGTGCCACGATAAACGGAATACCTAAAATAGGATTCATTACGATCGGCGTTCCGAAAATAACTGGTTCATTAATATTAAACAAGCCTGGTAAGAACGATAAACGGCCAAGACTTTTCAGATACGTTGATTTAGAAAACATCATTAAAACAACTAAAGAAAGCGTAGTTCCAGCGCCACCAATCCAGATAAACCATTGTAAAAACTGTTCTGTAAAAATATTAGGTAACTGATGAACGTTTGCGCCATTGGTAAAAGCTTCAAGGTTTTCTGCAATCGACATATCCCAGAAAGGACGAATAACTGGGCCCATAATCGCTGGACCATGAATCCCTAAAACCCAGAAGAAACAGATTAAGAAGACTGTTAGTAAGCCGCCAAATAAACTGTTACCAGCAAGGATACCTTTAAGTGGCATTAATAACGTACTCAAGAAACCATTCAAATCAAAACCAATTACGTGGCGAATAACCCAGAATAATAAAAGAATAACTGCTCCTGGAATTAACGCAATAAATGAATTTGACACTTCAGGCGGTACGCCATCTGGCATCTTAATCATAATATCTTTTTCAATAAAGAAGCGATAAATTTCAACAGATAACAGCGCTGTTACAATCGCACCAAATAAAGAAGCTGAACCTAAATTTGCTAAATTAATATAGCGCCCTGCTGTAATGACGTTGTCAACATCTTCAAAGACACGTGTTGGTGGTGCAGCTGTTACTAAAAAGGCCATTAATGCTAAAATTCCGCACGTCAAAGAGTCAAGCTTATAACTTTTGGCCAATGATGAAGCAATCCCAAATGTTGCATAAAGTGCAAGTAACCCCATCGTATAGCGGGAAGGAATATCTAAAATTGCTTGATAAGGTTCAATCAATTTTGTGTATGCCTCAATTGGAATATTTTGAAAAATTGTAAAGAATGAGCCCACAATTGTTAAAGGCATCGTTGCAATTAATCCTTTTCTAATCGCTGTCATATGGCGTTGCGAACCAAATTTATTCGCAATCGGCATTAACTTAACTTCCATCCACTGTACAAAACCATTCATTTGTTAATTCCTCCGTTCAACTAATAAAAATAATAATTATTTCGCATTTATAATAACATAGTAACATTATAATGTAAACGCTTATTCTTATTCATGACAGAGAAAGTGCAAAACAAAAGGCTTTTTCTGATTATAAAGAAACCGGGAATATTGCACCAAAAATCATTGCGCCTAAAATTGCGCCCCCAGCGATTGGTTTTTTCCAAATGTAAAAACCTAAAGCGCCTAATGTGGCACCAATCCCAATAGGAATCGAAGCACCCGCCGCACTCAAAATAATTAACGGGCCTAAGAAACGTCCTGAGGCATTACCAGCCCCCATCATCACATCCGCACCAAAAGTGGAATTTCCTTGATTGATAGTAAATTTCCGAATCAACACAATTACGCCACCAACTGCTAACCCTAGTAGCGCACCTGTTAAAAGTGCTAAGCCAAAGTTTTCTACAGGTGCTTTAATACCCATGCTGAGGAAAATTGCAGGTACGCCAATCCCGATCCCCGTTAAAATTGAGCCACCTAAATCTAAAATCCCGACTAAAGAACCTTCTAAAATTCGTGCAAACAGGAAACTTGCACCAAATGCTGCGGCAGCGCCATAAGAACCACCATCTAAACCAGCTTTTAGCATCGCAACAATTGAAACTTCATTAAAGGCGCCCACACCATAAACTACATACATATGTGTTCCTGCAAAAATTGCCGCTGACATAATCCCGACTAAAATGGGAAAGCCCCAATCAGCATACCAAAAACTTTTGCCTTTTAAACCTTCTTGAATTTCTTGTTCTTGTTGTGCCCATTCATTTTTTTCTTGCTGTTCCATCTATGAGACCTCCTTTTTTCTATTTAACGGTGAAGACATTGTGTAAATTATTTAACCATTGAGGAATAGACAAGCGGAAACTTTCGATCATTTCTAAGTCGAACCCTCGGAAGAAGCCACTTAAAATAAATAATAAGATAATGGCACCAAGCATGCCGCGTGTCATTCGGGTCCACCCTAAATCATCGACACCTTTACCGATTAAGATCCCTAATACAACTCCTGGGACAGCATTACCCATGACTAATTGAGATAATCCGCCAAATAACGTTCCCCAGAAACCCGTCCGTTTTCCTGCATCTAAAGCCGCTAGCCAGAATAAAACGGGCATCACAGTATTGATTAAAATCGTTGCTGCAGGTACCAACACCGCAACTGCTGTTACTTGTAGCGATTCTGGAATTGCTGCAGCTGTACTATTTAAGAAAGCCACAGTCGCCATTCCTACAAAGGCCCCGACAATCCCCATTTTTTTGGGATTATGCATCGTTTTAGTGACATCTTTATCCTTTACCAATAAAATTGCTGCAGCCCAGTTAGGCACAATCCGGTGGGTCACATCTTGTGTAAAGGCCCCTGCTCCCACGGCCGAAGCCCAAGCATTAAAGAAAAAACCTAAACCAAAAGAAAAGTGTGATGCTGGATCTCCTTGTGCCGCGTTCATTTCTCCTAATGTTCTAAATGCCCCTAACCCTTGCGTTTGTGGTGCATGAAACATCCGAGCAGCGCCTGCGCCAGCTGCAAAACCTAGTAAACCACCAATAAGCAATGACTTCAGCAAAATGATTACAAATTCCATTCCTTCTTCCTCCCTTTATACGCCTCTTTTTGAAAGAAACGGAACTACTACTGCGTTCGGTTCTTTAATTGTTTCCGTTAAAAAATCAACTTCTTCGACTGCAATGGCTTGGATTTCCACTTCTACAGCTAGTTCGACATGATAAATCACTCTCTTTCTAGGAAAGAAGAAGAACAGAAATTTTTCTGTATAAACTTGTTCTTTTGCCTGACGAATAGTTACTTCTTTCGGTTCAATCCGGATGAGGACCTCTGTTGTTTCTTTTAATACTTTTTTTGAAACATCATTCAATGCACTTGCAAAAGCTTCATTCTTCTTATTACCTTTTCCAGAAACAATCACGGTTTGTGTTGACCGTTTTGTGGCATCCATAATTACCGCTCCTTTCTAAGTTACTACTTTCTATGCTCCGTGTTTCTTAATAAATGCTTCAGTTACTCGTTTACCAAGTTCTTCCTGATCCATAAAACCAAATCCAAGAACAGTTTTCCCATCGTTAATTGCTGTTACCCCTTCTTCGATTGATCGCATGCCATGTCTTTCGGGATACCCGTATTTAGTAGCAGCCGTTAACGCTCCTGCACCACCACTTCCACAGAAAGAAATGCCTAAATCAGCCTTTTCTTGTTGCATCACATCTCCTAAACGCATATCAGCGCCCATTCCTGGAACAACAACCGCGCGACCACCGGCTTGCTCCACTCCTTTTGCAACATTTTGTCCTTTTCCTAAACGATCTGCGATAACTACTGTAATCATAACTTTTCCTCCTATTAATTGTTTTGTTTAGCAACTTCAAAATGAACAGCTAAAACATACCATTCATCTTCTGATAACTGACCAATTGCTTCTGTTGTTTCTTCTGCAATTTTCAACGTTTCTGGTGTTAGTTCCGTAAATAACGTCCGATCAACACCAGCTAATGTCGTTCCTTCTCTTGAACGATTCAGCATCTCATTGAGATGGTTAATCAAAATCGTCCACTGTAATTCCGTTGGTTCAATTTGTGCTTCTGCTAATCGCGCACTGGTTTGTTTGATAATCGATTGTAGCTTTTCTGGTTCAGCACTTTGTCGAATGATCTCCTGTGCTTCCATTGCTAGTTCCATCCTCTTCCTCCTTTGGTTGTTCTAAATAATTAAGTAATGCTGAAATTTCAGCATGATTGACAGGTAACTCATTTTTAGCAAATAAACATTCAATTTGCCGAATTTCTTCTTGCCGTTCATGAGATACTTCTCTATTACAAGGAATCTCTTCGTATTGTTTATTAAACGTAATCCGATGTGTCATTAATAAAACGTGCAGTAAAAAGGCTTCTTGATATTCGCTCAGTAACTTTGTTTGAAACATTCGTTTTAACTCTTCATAAATAATATACGCTTTTACTAACAAATCTTGGCTTTGTATCCGTTCATTTTTTTCAATTACATCAGATTTCGTGGAGCGAGCGGTACCCTTCCCTTGACGTTTCCCTAATAAAATTTTATCGACCTCTTCCCGAATTAAACTTAAGTCTGTGTCCGTCAACAATGGACTAACTTTAATAAATGGGTATGTCATTTCTTCAATTGGGAAAATACTCAATACCAAATCGGGCTTTTCTGCTTGAATCACTTCAGTTGCATTTAAAACAGAAGCAAATCCTGCGAGTTCAACGTTTGGTACTTCCTCTAAAATTTTTTGTTCAATTAAACTGGTCACACCTAAGCCCGTCGAGCAAACATACACAATCCTAACAACTTTAGCTTCCTGCTGTTGTCGTTCCTGAGCTGCCAAAAAATGCAACGCAATATATGCGCAGAAAGAATCGTTGACTAACAAAACAGAACGTTGAATTAATTGTTTACAGGCACTTTGAATAGCTAAAAATAACGCTGGGTGTTTTCCTTTGATTTCTTCAGAAAACGGATTGTATTCATTAATAAATAAATGTTTTTTTGTAAAACGTAAGGACAGGTGTGCAAACAAGTTCGTAAATAATTGGCGATCATTTACAAAAGGATAATTCAGCTCTTTTGAAACGCTTTCAATCACTTGCTTTGTTAATTGAACCATATCTTGCCGTTGATGGGTTCCGAATAAATCACTATAAATATAAAAATATTCATCCGCTAATAAAGGCAAGTCATACCGTTCAAACACCTCTTGTAAAAGTAAAAGTGGTACTTCGTTCCGTTGTTCAAAGCGTGTTTTTTGCGATAACACTCGGTAAGTCCCAATTGTATGTGCCATCTGCATACGTGCTGCGGCAATTGCCACTCTCAACGTAATAGATAATATTTCGGCATAATCAAATTGATTTTGATCGAGTGGATTAATTAAATTTCGCATTTTTTTCAATGCACTACGATAACAACCTTGAAACAATGTCCCTGACCCAAATTTAATTTTAGGGATCTTTTCAGCCCCTTTTGTCTTTGTCACATAGTTCATAATTTGGTAAATATCGTATTCTGTAAGTTCTTTTTGAGTGATAAATTCCATCAGTAATCGTACATTGCTTTCTTCACCACTAATTGTAAACCCTTGCCGTGCTTGGCGAATTAAGGTTAAATCATATGCTTGCAGCAACCGTTCGACCTGTTCCAAATCACTGACAATTGTGTTTCGACTCACTAATAATTCATCTGCTAGCTGCTGTGCCGTTAAGTAACCTTTGACTGACAATAGCTGAAAAATCAATACATTGACTCGTCTTTTTTGATCAGGATAGGTTTCAAATCGATCGACATCGATAATTTCATTTTTTAACAGTAAGCGTTTAGAGTCAGGTAAATCTAGCCAGATTCCCTTATTTCGTTTTGAATAAAGTGTCTCATCGTGCTGTTCAAACCAAGCACGAATATCTTCTAAATCATACTTAATTGTTCGAACGCTGACAGTAAAGCTCTCAGCTAATTCTTGCGTGGTAATACTCCCTTCCAAATCCAAAAGCATCAATAAAATATTTATCGCTCTTTTGGACAACAACACGGTCATGCCTTGTCACCTCTTTTCTTTTCCCTTTACACTTAAAACTATAGCGTTATTTTATCTGTTCCACAACACAAAAAAGTTGCACTTATAAAAGTGCAACACTTCTCTTTTCATACAAAAAAATCCCTTAACAGTTACTACTGTTAAGGGATACCACACTATTTATTTGCATAAATAGACAGAAACCTTCTCCACAAAAGTATTCTGTCCGACACGTTACAAATCCGGTAACTGATAGCCGTACTATCGGGTGTCGTTGTGTTTGACAATCACTAGCCGTCAAAACGGAATAGCCGAAGCTATCTGATTGAGTCAACTCGTCGCATAAAACACACTTTAACACAGAATAGTTTGGATAGCAAGTGATGGTAATTATTCGTTATCGAACCATTCTTGATAAAAACCTTCAACAATTTTAACGGTTGCTATCGTTAATTCCTTCGTCATTACGGGGCTAGTTAACTTTTTGTCTTGTAAACATTGATTCACATGATTGATTTCATACGTAAATTCACTAGTGAATTGTTCAGACCATTTGACAGTGTTGCCTTGAGCATCTGTATAATAAGCACAATCTGTTTTCCAGAAATTAGGAATAACGATTTGCCCTTTTGTCCCACAGATGGTCATTTCACTAGGTATCTTTAAACCAACATTAATAAAAATATTGCCCAGCGTCCCTTCAGCAAATTTCAAAGCTAAATTACATTGACTATCCGTCGCTCCTTGCTGATACGTTGCGGTTCCCGTAACTTCTTGAATCTCTTTCCCTAATACGTATTGTAAGTATTGTAATGGATAACTTCCTGAGCCATGAAGCGCTCCACCACCCGCTTCTCTCGAGTAAAACCAGGGAATATGATCCACATTGGGATAGGCAGTAACTGACTGAACCCATAAAATCTCTCCCAATCTTCCTTCTTGAATCGTCGCCTTTACTTTTTGGGTAATTGGTAAAAAGACAGACTTCTGAGCTTCCATTAGAAAAACCCCTTGCTCCTGTGCGATTGCGAAGAGTTCTTCTGCTTCAGCAGTATTTAATGTAAATGGTTTTTCCAGTAGGACGGGTTTTCCTTGTGATAACGCAAGCTTAGCTGCTGAGTAATGTCCTTGATTGTAGGTGGGAATATAAATAATATCAATTGTTTCATCCTTACATAACTCTTCATAACTGCCATAAGCCACCGGAATCGCTAATTCTTTAGCCATTTTTTGAGCATTCTCTAAACGCCTTGATGCAATCCCGCGCACTTCAGCTTGCGCGCTTTCTCGAAGCCCTGATACAAATCTTGGGACAATTTGGGCAGTACTCATAATTCCATAACGAATTTTATCCATGTGATCGCCTCCTCTTTCACTATACGAGAAAAACGAATATTTGGAAACCATTTCAACAAAAAAAGAAACCGTTTCCCCAAAACGATTTCTTTATATGTAAATTAACGGATACCAACGCTAACTTTTAAAGCTTGATTGACCTGTTCCATCTCTTCACGAGAAAGTTGACAAACCTTGTGTAGCATTCGTTCTTTATCCAATGTTCGAATTTGTTCTAACAAAATAAGTGATGGCGTCCTGCACTCGTTATGGGGAATTTCGATGAGGACTTGCGTTGGTTGCAGCCGCTTGCTTACGTTACGGGTAATCGGTGCAACAATCAACGTTGGACTAAATAAGTTACCTTTGTTATTTTGAATAATCAGGACAGGTCGAATCCCACCTTGTTCAGAACCAACAACTGGTGAGAGATTCGCATAAAAAACCTCACCTCTTTTTATCATTCAGATTCCCTTCCCTCCTTTTCCTTTAAAAAATTATAGCATATTGTTTCTTGCAATATTTTCAACTTTTTAGCTATCCCTTAAAATATTTGATAAAACCACCCTTTAAAAGTCAAAAAAAGCTTAAACAGTCGACTCTGATATAGAGACGGCTATTTAAGCTGACTATTACATTTTTGTTAAAATACTATCCACTTTTGTATTAATTAAATCAATAGCAACGTGGTTTTCGCCACCTTCTGGCACAATGATATCTGCATAACGTTTCGTAGGTTCAATAAATTGGTGATACATGGGCTTGACGACTGTCAAATATTGTTCAATCACAGAATCCAAAGTACGGCCACGCTCTTCCATATCACGCTTGATTCGACGAATAATACGGATGTCATCATCTGTATCCACATACACTTTAATATCCATTAAATCCCTTAAGCGGCGATCTTCTAAAATTAAAATCCCTTCAAGGATAATTACTTCTTTCGGTTCTTGGATCACCGTTTCTGTACTTCTTGTATGCGCAACGTAGTCATAAACTGGCTTTTCAATGGCTTGATAATTTAACAGTTGTTCAACATGTTGAATCAATAAATCTGTATCAAACGCAAAAGGATGATCATAATTGGTATTTAAACGTTCTTCAAAACTCAAATGGCTCTGATCTTTATAATAAGAATCCTGTTCTAACATCATAATTGAATGATCGGGAAAATTATTAAAAATCGCACGGCTAACACTGGTTTTTCCGCTTCCTGATCCGCCAGTAACACCAATGATAATTGGCTGACTATCTTTCATGTATAAACCTCTTTCTTTTCAAAAACTTCATTGTCTTTTACTATTATAATGAAAACTCTGAAGAATGCCAGACCTTTTCCAAGACTTTTCATGTGATTTTTATCTTCTTATGAAAAATCTGCCCACACTTCTTTCAATTACAGTATACTTATCAATAAAAGGAGAATCCTACCTATGATTAAAAAAGTCAAAAAAGAAGCACTTACAACGGCGCATTACGCTCTTCTTTATGAGGCAGATCCCTCAAAAAAAATGGTGGCAGATTACATTACCCGCGGCATTTGCTTTGTCTATCAGGCTGAAGAACTTCAAGGAATTTTAGTCCTGTTGCCGACTCACCCACGGACATTGGAAATCGTAAACATCGCTGTCTCAGAAGAAAGCCGAGGGCGGGGCATCGGACAAGAGTTATTACATTTTGCCATTGATTTTGCCAAAAAAGAAAAGTATGATTACTTGGAGATTGGGACTGGGAGCACAGGCTTTCAACAGCTATATCTCTACCAAAAAGTCGGTTTTCGAATGACACATATTGAACCAGATTTTTTTATCCATCATTATGATGAGCCCATGATGGAAAACGGCTTGCCTTTAAAAGATATGGTTCGCTTACGGTTACATTTAAGTTAAAAAAACAACATTTCCTGTACAGGAAATGTTGTTTTTTAATGCCCAAGAATTGGTAACAACTCATCTAGCTGTTGAATCGTATAATTGGGTTGAATGGTTGGTGTTGCTGGAGCGGAGGTCGGATTGAGCCAAACAGTTTGAATTTTCGCTTGTTGGCCTCCTTGAATATCTGAATACAAAGAATCGCCAATAATCATTGTTTTTTCTCGACTAAAATTAGGGATCCGTTCAAAAACAAAATCAAAATACTCTTTCATCGGTTTTTGATAACCCACTTCTTCTGAAACAAAAATATCTTTAAAATAAGGCATTAATTTCGAATCTTCCAATCGACGATACTGTGTTTTTGCCACTCCGTTTGTCACAATATATAAATCATAATGGGGTGCTAATTTTTCCAAAATACGTTGACTATTGCCAAGCAAGTCATGTCCTTGGCTTAAATATTCTCGGTAGTTTTCTCCCATTTTAACGCTATCAACTTCTCGATTAAACGCGTCAAACAATAAACCAAACCGTGTATCAAGGAGAACATCTTTTGTTATTTTCCCTTCTTCAAATGAACGCCATAATCCTTGATTAATTCGGTGGTATGTTGACTCGACTTCAGATGTAAATGGTACATTTTCTTCTTCAAACAAGGCATGAAGCGCCTTCTTTTCAGCCAATTTAAAATCTAACAATGTATCATCAACATCAAAAAGCAATGTTTTCATTTCCGTTCCTCTTCTCTTTTCAAATTACTCGGTAACGCTTTGCTTGTTTGTTGTTTTTCAATAAAAAAATAAGGCAATAGCAATTGTAACTCTTCTCTTGTTAATGAACGATAAGCACCTAAAGGTAATTGCGGATCTAGCCGCAACGGCCCCATAGTTTGGCGTTTTAAAGCAGTCACTTTTTTCCCCACAGATAAAAACATTTTTTTCACTTGGTGAAATTTTCCTTCTTGAATAGTCAGGAAAACATGACTCTCCGTTTCAGTTGCTGCAAGAACAGTTATTTTTGCTGGCTTACATTGAATACCCCCTTGCAAAACAATTCCATCTTTAAATTTAGCACAATCTTCTGCAGAGACCAAACCATTGACTTTCACTTCATAACATTTCGCTACTTCTTTATTTGGCCGAATTAATTGATACCCTAATTGTCCATTATCTGTTAATAGAAGTAACCCTTCCGTATCGCCATCGAGTCTGCCCACTGGATAAAGACCAGGGCGTCTGTCTTGTGGTGCAATCAAATCAATGACTGTTTTTTTAGATGCATCTGAGACAGCACTAACCACACCTTTTGGCTTATTCAACATGTAGTACACATGTGTCTTATGCGAAATTAATTGTCCTTTTACTTTAATCATTTGTAATTGCGCATCGACATTTTGGCTTTCATTTAATGTCACGATGCCATCCACAGTGACCTGCTTGCCTTTGATTAATCGTTTCACCGTTTTGCGTGATCCAAACTGAAGTTCTTCTAGTAATTTATCTAATCGCATTGTTC
Organism: Enterococcus sp. DIV0546; assembly: GCF_051712785.1. NCBI lineage: Bacteria > Bacillati > Bacillota > Bacilli > Lactobacillales > Enterococcaceae > Enterococcus > Enterococcus sp. DIV0546. The sequence goes on along the minus strand of NZ_JBIOPO010000001.1, from coordinate 597,233 downwards.
CGCTCCATTCTGGTATTAGTATAGTGGAATCCGTTAAAGATGAAAAGTAGAAAAAGGTAATTCCTTGACGTATAAAAATATAAGTGTTACGGTTAATATGTAAAGTAAATAAAGGTTTCTCAAAAACAGCGTAATGACCTGGGAGAGAACAACGATAACAATGAACCATTCCCATGAGTGTTGCCTGGCAATATTTGTGGGGATTTTTTGATTATTGTTAGCATTTTTCTAGACAAGAACAACTGAAAAAAGAGTTTCTTTTTTCCATTATGTTTTGTTTCTGAGTTTAACCAAATCACTCATTATTTCAAGGAGGAATTAGGTTATGTCAGTACAATTAGAAGTTAAAGAAAGAGCTATCCGTCCACGTTCACTAAGAAATCAGCTACGTCACGAAGGGAAAGTACCTGCCATTGTTTACGGTTACCAAATTGAAAGTACACCAATCTATTTTGAAGAAAAAGACTTATCAAAAATTTTACGCGAACATGGTGCTAACACCGTTATTAAAATGACAGTTGATGGGAAAAACATCAACACATTAATGTCAAAAGCACAATTAGATACCTTTACTGGTCAAATGCTTCATGTTGAATTCTTATCTGTAAATATGAAAGAAACAACAGAAGTCGAAGCAGAAGTTCAATTAATTGGTGAATCTGCAGGTGTGAAAGCTGGGGGTACCTTAGCTCAAAACTTGTACACTGTTTTAGTGGCAGCCACACCAGATAAATTGCCAGAATCAATTGAAGTAGATATTACAAACTTAGAAATTGGTGATGCTCTTACAATCGCTGATTTACCTGAACACAAAGACTATGAAATTTTAACTGATCCAGAAGAACAACTAGTTGCTATTGTTGAAGCACAAACTGCTCCTGAAGAAGAAGAAGGAACAGCTGCTGAAACGACTGAACCAGAATTAGCCGAATAAAGAGTACACTTTTGTTCAGCTGATTCTCTTAAGTTTTAGAAATGGGACGTACGTTGAAACAACGTACGTCCCATTTTCTTTTTACTGCATGTCTTGATTTCTTCACATAAATGATGACACCTGCAAAGCTAGGAAGCTACAGAGGAATATTAAATTTTTGCTAATCTACGCAATATTTTCAAACGAAACAATTTCTTTTTTTTAAATTTGCAGTATACTAAAAGTAAGTAAACAAAAAGGAGGTCATCCATATGTTTGAACGTTTTGATAGTGACCGTAGCCGCTATGCTTCATTAGGTGTTGTTTCCAGCTTACCTAGTGGCTTAATTGATAGTATTTGGTTGATTATTGACTTAAATCTAAAAGGGGTTATCCCTTTAAACGACTTACTTCACTTTGATTTGTTGAACAATAATGGCAAAGTGACTGTCCATTTTTCTCAGGAAAATAGTTCAGTAGAAATGGCAATCGACTTACCATTTAGTTATTCTACGGCATATCCGTCGCGAATTTTTGCTTTTGATGATGGCCATCGTGAAACGATTTTATTACCTGCAGAAATGTTAGAATCTTAAATAATTTCAACAAAGTAGCCTCAAATTCCGATTAAACTGGAATTTGAGGCTACTTTAATTTCTTTTAGTTATTCTACAATAATTTGTTTACTACTTCCTGCGGCATTTTCAAAATTAATAGTAAAGGTTTCTGTTGCATCATCATAAGTGATTCCGTCACTTTGACTAATTACTGTGCTGTAATCTTTTGGTATTTTTAAAGTCAGTGTCTTAGTTGTTTGTGTGGGATCAGAGAAAGTATACGTTTTTCGGTGTTGTTGTGTCTTTCTCATTAAAGAAATAGCTTTATTTGAGGTAATCCCTGCTATTGTACCGCCAGTTTCTGACCAAATGTTAACCCCAAGATAGCCTTCTTCTTCTTGCTTAACTGCTTGAATTTCTTCTGTATTTGAGAGAACTTCTACTGTTTTTTTGGCAGCATATGTTTTTAAATCAGTTTCATCGATTCCTGGTAAAACTACATAAGCATAATGCTCGTTCGTTGGGTGTTGACCATGTTGAATCGTAAATGTTCGATAATCACCTACATATTCTTTATCACTTGGAAATGCTTCATTAATTGCTTTATAGGTTCCTTTTCTAGTTTCACTTTTAACATTTACCGTTGTTTCTTCTGGAAAATAATAACCCATATTAGCATTGGAATGATCCGACTTTAGTAATAACCATTGTTTTTTACTCGTTTCATTTTTCTCATGAATCTCCCCAATATTTGATAGCACTTGATACTGATAGGCATCATTTAACAAACGATTATCAACAACTGTCTCAATCGAAGCTTCTGTATCCCCTTTAATTCCTGCGCCTAATGCGATAATTTGCCCATTTAATACAAACCAAGATTTTTTAGCTTGTAGGTTCATAGGTAAAAGTTTCCCATTATTTTTGGTCCCGTCTTTATTAAGAGCCATCCCAACTACTGCCTGATTGTCTGACGTTACTCCACCAACCCATTGCTCTTTCGATGTGATTGTTGTAAATGCTGAAACTTCATCTGCCAAAGAAATGGTATCTACCGTTGTTCCTGGTAGTCGATAGGGATCTACAGTTGGCCAATAGCTGGAATTAAATTGAACCTCGTCATCATTATATACGTACATCATTCCGTCACCAGTGTGCCAGCCACGTTTATTTTCTTTATTCCCTGCTTCAAAAGATGCAGTGCGCTTTGAATACAAGCCTAGCCCAAACATATAACTAGGTGTTCGTTGGACAAATCGATCCATCGAAGCATAAAGTTTCGTGCCTGTAAAAGGAAGTTGCCCTCCCGTAATTTCTGGATTAGTTAAAAGTTGCATAGTCATCTGTAAATCATTAAAATCACGAGCATTTGTCAAATAATAATCTGGGTTCTCCTTCATCCAATATTTAACGGCTTCTTGAAATTTCTTTTGATAATTATTAGGAGCAAATTTAGCCACAATTAATAAATTATACATGGTAGTTGAGCCATAGCCTGTTTTTCCAACTGCTGGGGCTCTTGAGATGGAACGGCCATTCACAGTTGGTAGCATTTCTCCTTTATAAATCAAAGGAAGAAAGGCCCGATCAACATTTTCAACAAATTCTGTCACAAGAGTTGCATCCATTTGAAAAGATGAATCTGCTGTAATGGCCAAAATTTGTCCAACCCCTTTCACCAAAACATTTCCATACGAACCTGTATAAGGAATGTTATTGTGCTGGATAAAAGAACCATCTTGGTAAAAACCATCACCTTTTGTGACTAATTTAAATACATCGACGATACTACTGGATGCTTGGTTAATTTTCCCGCTATCCTTTTGTAAAATTCCTAACCCCAAAACAGTTAAAGCTAAGTCCGTTCGGTTCGCTCCTGATGTCACAAAATTTGGGATAAAAGCTAAATCCACAAACGTTCCTTGTGGTTTTGTATACAACTGTTTAAATGGATCTGGGACATAACTGCTCAGCGCATTTGTATAGATTTGTTGCTTTTCCGGAGAAACTTTATCCTCTAAAATCATTAGAATATTAAGAAACTTCTGTGGCACACCAATTTGCCAGTCCCACCAATTTCCATGGTACTTTTTCCCATCATATCCTTTTTGCGTTACCATAAAATCTAAGCCATCAATAATGGTTGCTGCCAATTTGTCATCTTGGTAAAGCGTACTCCCCTTCGTTCCATAGGCTAACGCTAATTTTTGCAATTTGGTAAATTGAGTCGTTAAATCAGCAGATGGCGTATTGCCAGGCTCTAGTGGCCATAAATAGCTGCGGTTCGGCTCTTTATTTATCGTTTGATCGAGTTCTGTTGCTTCATTGGAGATTTTTTGGACGTAGTCTACAAGCGCTTGGTTAGTTGAATCATATTCTTTGGAAACAAGCTGATTTCGCCATTTTTCTTTTAATCCTCGGTATTCTGCAGATGAATCGATAACAGGAATGCTACCAACGGAGCCACTTTTCATAGAAATGATATTCAGCTTTGATAGATTACCAAATAGTCTAATTCCTACAGCGCCCGTCCAGTCATCATTAATGGACGTACCATCAGGATAATGAACCTCTTCATTTTCATAAAATAATTGATCATTCAGGAATGTCTGAATTTTTTTTCCGTCATAGCGAACCAGCAGTTTATATTGTTGGCCACTTAGTAATGTTGGTCCCGGAATATTAGTTAGCCATTTACCGCCTGGTTGTCCTAATTGCCAGCGACCGTCACGATTATAAGCAAAAGATTGCCATTGACTCGTCTTTTGTTTATCTCCGCGAAAAACCAATCCAAAGTTACTTTGTCCTTCATATAAAAAGGTTAGTTCAAGATCTCCTGAAGATTGTTCGCGTGCATCAAGATTGATAGAGACAGATTCGAGGTTTGTCCCTTGCTTCGTGTTTGCGATCCATAAACCAGCAGAATCATTCTTTTTTTCTGCTGTTCCCACCAAATCTTGCCAATGCCCAACTTGATTGGGGAAATCTGAAATGTAAGAGGGTTGCTCAATCGTTTGGCTCGCTTCGTTTTCTTCTGCAAAAGTAAGGGTGGTTCCCATAAATCCACTCGTCAAAGCAGTAAACAGTCCGACCAGCATTACCCATATTTTCCTGTTTTTCATTCTTTCTCCTCCTAAAAAATTATCGTAAAACGCTTACATCCGAATTAGAGAAAAAGAGTGAAGAAAAATACTTTCTACACTCTCCGACTCTCTGAAAATCACTTAATATACTTTTTACGCCAAAATACCAAAGGCACTCAAAACAATCGATAAAATTAAAATAATCCAAATCACTCGTGTGGAATTTAATTTCTTTTGACCTAACATCCAATAAGTTAAAAGAACAAGTAAGATTGGAACTAAGGAAGGTAAAATTGCATCTAACGTATCTTGAATAACTAATTCGACCCCGTTCTTTTTATAAACAAAAGGAACTGTCGCCTTGATAACTGAAGGAATTAAGGCACCAATCACAGTCACACCAAGAACAGTTGCTGCATTCGTAAAGGCAGATAACTTGTCTTTTAAGGTCGTCACTAGTTTGACCCCTTGCTTATAACCAAGTGGTAAGAGCGCGGCCCGACCAAACAATAGTGCAATATTTGCAATAATCCAAATAACACAGCCAACCACCGAACCATTTTGAGCCAGTGTCCCTGCAACAGAGCCGAAAATCGTCCCCCAAATAACGTGGAATAAAGAGTCTCCAACGCCTGCCAAAGAACCCATCAGAGCTGTTTTTAGCGCAATAATTGTTTCTTTCGCTTTATAGCCATCTTGCTCTTCAATCGCAACATCAATCCCCATAATTAAATTCCCAAAAATAGCATTGGTGTTAAAAAATTGATTGTGTGTGCGCATCATATCTTGAAATTGTGCTTCATCATGACCATAGAATTTTTTTAAAACAGGTAAGATGCCGTATAAATATCCTGAACTCATCATACGTTCATAGTTCCAGTTTAATTGGCTTCCTAAAATATAACGCCAGCTAATTGCATTTAATTCTTTTTTTGTCAGTTTATGCTTACTCATCGCCGTCATATCCTCCTTCAAAATCACCATTTCCTGTTGTTGCTTGTGTCGTGCTTTTTGCCCCATCACGTTTAAATACAAGCATCGCTGCTACCATCCCAACTATCGAAACACCTAACATTGGAACTTTTAAATAAGCCGCTAAGAAAAAGCCTAATAGTAAATAGGGGATATATTGCTTCGTTGGCAAGTAACGTAATAAAATCCCTACACCGACAACAGGTAATACTCCTCCAGCTGTTTTTAAGCCCGTCATTAGCCATTCTGGCATGTTATCGGTAATCGTTGTTACTACAGCATCCCCCGCTAATAACATTAATAAAATCGGAATGGCACGAGACAGTCCCCATAGAACAGAACCAGATAAAACTAAGCGTGGAATCCGTTTTACTTGCATCTTATCAATCGCTTTATCGACACTATGAAGTAAAAAGACATTACAAAAACGGGCCACTACATCTAGTTGCAACATCAACAGAGAAACAGGAACAGCTAAGCCAATACCATACTCCGCTCCTTTTCCAGAGATTACAGCGAAAGCGGTTCCTAAAACAGCCCCTGTGAAATAATCAGGTACCGATGCTCCACCAAAAGCAGCAATTCCTAAACGCATTAATTGAAGAGTGCCGCCAACCATTAAACCAGTTTTTAAATCTCCCATAATCATTCCAGAAATCATTCCAGCAATAGCTGGTTGCGTCAACGTATTTGAAATAAGTGAGTCATTAATAGCAATAAACGCATAAATAGTAATTAAAATAATTTGATACGCTGCTAAATGCATTGAAATTTCCTCCTAAATTTAAAAATATTCTTTCTTAGTCTGACAGTTTTAGCCGCGTAATTTTTTCATAAAATCAACGACTGGATCGTTTGGAACTAATTGGGCTGTCACAGTGACGCCTTTTGAAGCAATTGTTTCAAAAATTTGTTCTTCTTCTGGTAAAACTTGAATACTTTTTGTTACTTCGCGTGCTCCTTCTTTGTAACTCATATTCCCAACATTTACAGTTTTGATAGGCCCTTGCGCTTCGATAAAGCGGAGCACATCTTTCGGATTTTTAAATAATAAAAATAAACGCTGTTTACCATATTTTCCTGATTGAATATTTTTAGCGGCAGCCTCTACTCCAAGAACAGATAAACGCATCGAAGAAGGCGCTGCCATTCTCAAAGATGATTTTTGTAAAGGATCTGTAGCCGCCTCATCATTGGCTACAATTATTCGCTGTGTACTAAGACTTGTCGACCAAATTCCCGCTACTTGTCCATGAATTAACCGTTCATCAATCCGTGTGTTTACAATATTTTCTTTTCCAACATATTGACTATAGTTACTTAACTCTTTTTCTTTACTGGCTTCTGAAATCTCTTGTTCTGCTTGATTCATTCCAGCCTTTACATCAACAATATTTTCTTGTGCTAAACAAACTAATTCTTTAATCGAAGCCTGTTGATTAACCACTGCTTCAATCACAACAGAGAGTGTCATCCCTGCAATAATTTCCACTCCGTCAACGTTCAAATAATTCTTAGTTGCCACGTTACATGGCGTTCCTCCTAGTAAATCAGCAATAATCAGTGTCGTACCGTTAAGGGCTTTCATTTTTTCATTTAGCTCTTTCTCAAATTGAAGATTGTCGCTATCTGGTCGTAATGAGACTGTATGCACGTGTTCTTGCCGACCAACGATCATTTCTAAGCTAACTTTGACGCCTTCAGCCATGCTACCATGACTAATTAGTACAATGTTTTCCACGAGTTTCCCTCCCTAGATGTAGGTGACCCTACTTAACATGTTATGTTCTCTACGAACTTACTATAACACATACTAAGTTATCCGTAAACCTAATATCTTAATATATTGAATTTATTTTTTTGAATTCTTTAAATAAAAATTGTCTTTCCTCTTTTTCAAAGTGTTTGCTAAAGGCTAGTTAACATGTTATGCTTAATTCATTCGATTACTAGAATGGAGGCAATCGCATGTTACCTAAATATGAACAAATTAAACAAGACCTTTTACGTGAAATAAAAAATCATACCTTTATTCCTGGTGATAAATTTTATTCTGAAGCCGATATTAAACGAAAATATGCTGTTAGTTCTATCACAGCTGTCAAAGCACTGAATGAGCTAACCAGTGCAGGTTACTTGTATCGTATCCAAGGAAAAGGGACCTTTGTTTCGAAATCAAAAGTTTCTCAAAATGTAAAATTTTCTGATATCGAGTTGCATTCTTTAGACTCTGAAAAAGTTAAAGTCCTTTCAATTGAAGAAGAAAATCAAGCCGAAATTTTAAAGGAATTAGGCTTACCAGCTAACGCTTCTTATTATAGAATCAAGCGTGTACGCTATTCTGAAGATACACCCTTTCTCGTACATATCACACATCTTCCCAAAAAGCTTGTTAAAGAGCCGCTCTCAAAGGACCTCACAGCTTATGCAAGTGTGTATGAACGAGTCCGTAAAGATTTTTCAGTAGACCTCTTCTCGTTAGCTTCTGTAGAAACAAATGAAATTGTCTTTCCCGAAGATGCTGAGTTATTGAACTTACTTCAATTAAGTTTTCGTGAACCCGCTGTTAAACAAGTTAAACATTCCTATCTCGCAGATGGTAGTGTTGCTGAATATATTATTAGTTATAAACATTGGAAATATTTCAAAACCAAAATAGAAGTAGAAGCCGAATAAATTTCAGCTTCTACTTCTATTTTTTTAGTCTATGATTACTTGATTCGTAAATTTCAAGTAATCAATGTCAATTCCCTCTGTTTCAAAAATTACTACTTCATTTTGTCCTTGCTGTAAAAATTCTTTGGGACAATACAGCGAATGAATGGGTCCTATTTCCCAATAACGACCTAGATGATGACCATTGACCACAACGAATCCTTTGCCGTAGCCTCGACAGTCAATATACGTGTCTGCTAGCTGTTCTAATTCAAATGTTACTTGATAAAATGAAGGCTGCAATGGATTTTTTCCAGCTGTGTAATCAATCTTGGCTAATTGCTCTTGTGAAAAAGTTAAGGGATAGTGTTGATAGCCTTGGTGAAAATGAATGTCTTGCATCACTCCACCTCGAATTCCTTTACTTTGTGTCGGATTATTTAATTTAAAGCCATAATTAACGCGACCTAAATTTTCCACTAAGATATCTAACGCAAGTGTGTCTTTTTCAGTTTGCCCTGAAATCAGTAGCTCTTCTCCCACTGTCTCTTGATATTGGGTAGCAGCTAAATCTCCATCTACATAAATGTGTAAACGATCACTGGCCTCAACCACTTTTAGTTTATTTTCATGATGATAATTTTTTAAATCAAACGAATAAAGCAAGTAGCCATAGCCTGAGCCAGCTTCTTCCATACTTAATGGATACGCGGTGGTCTTCGGTGTCATCATTTGATCTTTTACTGCGAATAAGGATACGCTAGCAGTTACTGGAAAGCTTCCAAAATTTCCCAGTTTTTTCGTGCGTGGTTGTGCTTGCCAAACTTCTGGACATACTTCTTTAATTGCTTTTTGAACGGCATAATATTTTTCTGTTGGTTCTCCTGCTTCTGTTAATAAAGCATCATAATCATAGCTAGTGACTTGAGGTAAATCTTTTGCACCTCGCGCCGAACACCCGTTATAAAAGCCGAAATTTGTTCCTCCATGAAACATATAGAGATTTAAAGAACCCACTGCCAGCATATCTTTTACTTCTTTCGCCAAGTCGGTACCTTCTCGCTGAATCACTGGTTCACCCCAACGATTGAACCACCCATCCCAGTATTCCATGCACATCAATGGCCATTTTTTACCATGACGAGTCATAAATTTTCTCAAAACGGCAGCATTTTCTTTCGAATGACTACCAAAATTTCCTGTCACAAAAACATCCTCTTCAATTAACGTCCCCGCATCCAAAACCTCTTCCCAAGCGCCATCAGATGTAAAAAGAGGAACCTCAATCCCCAGTTCTTCCATTATCTGCTTGGTTTGTCGCAAGTACGCTTTCTCCATGCCATAGGACCCATATTCATTTTCAACCTGCATCATGATCACTGGTCCACCTTGTGTTATCTGCAGCGGTGCTAGTTTAGGCAATAATACTTGAAAATAGTTACGAACTTTAGTCATAAAAATAGGATCTGTCGAACGTAATCGCACACCTTTTTCTTTCAAAAGCCATGCTGGTAAGCCACCAAACTCCCATTCTGCACAAATATAAGCCGAAGGACGCAGAATAACTAGTAAATTCAGTTTTTCTGCCAAGCGGACAAATGCTTCAATGTTTTTCATTCCTTCAAAATCGTATACGCCTTCTTCTGGTTCATGAATATTCCAAGGAATGTAGGTTTCTACTGTATTAGCTCCTAAAGCTTTCAGATTATAGAGGCTATCTTCCCATTGGCTAGGTGTCATTCGAAAGTAATGAATCGCCCCGCTAATAATTTTTATTGGTTGTCCATTTAATAAAAAGTCTTCTTTAATCTCAAACGTTTGCATCATTTTTCCCCTTTACCAGTATCTTTGCCATGATGGTTTTGCTAAACGCATTAAGGCTTCCATGTAAAAATAATCGCCCCATAAATTGGGTTCATCAATCCCTTTTCCTTCTGCATGTGCGTAAACACCATGGAGTAGCAGTCCTTCATTTTCGGAATCATTTTGCGTACGATAATATTCTCCTAATTGATAAATCATTCCTTTGGCAAGCTCTTTCGCTTGAGGAAAAGCCTGTAGTTTGTCTGCTTCCAATAAACCACATGCCGCAATTGCCAGTGCCGAGCTATCTTTGTCAGATGGCATTTGGTCATTAAAATCAAAATCCCAATAGGGAATTAAATCTGCTGACAAATGAGCTAGAAAAACCTCCACTATTTGTGGATAAATTTCTGGAAATGGTTGGGAATGGAGAAATGTTTCGTTTAGGGGAATCCCTAAAATTGCCCAACTTTGGCCTCGTGCCCAAATGGAAGTATCACTATGTCCTTGATGCGTAGCTCCATGTTTTGGTTTGCCTGTTTCTGGATCAAAATAATAGGTATGATAAGTTGTCGCATCGTATTTAATCACCGTTTTCATTAACGTATGATAGTGACGTGAGGCAATTTCCTCATAAATCCTATTTCCAGATAATTTAGTTGCTTCAAATAAAAGCGGTAAATTCATTAATGAGTCGATAATTAATCGATATTCTTTGGGATCACCATAATGGCCCCACGCTTGAATGAAGGAGCCATTTTCTTGGAATCGTGCTGACAATACTTCAGCGGCAGCTAGCACTTCTTGTTTACAGCGCTCATCACCGGTAATTTTATACCCAGCACCCGCCGATAGACTATATAAAAAACCAATGTCATGGTGGTCCAAAACAAAATGCTCCTCTAATCGTTGTTGAAAGCTGTCAATATTTTCCATTGCCAGTAAACGAAATTTTTCTTGGTGAGACCACTCATATGCCAGCCAAAGCATGCCTGTCCAAAAGCCATTGGTCCAATCATCGTTAGCTTTGAGACGATATCGACCATTCGTAGCACAAGCTGAAGGAAACTGTGTTCCGAAACGCTGCATATTTTTAGCAATTTTTGAAACGCATTCATTTAATTGCGTTTGAATCCATTCATCTGTGACATTTTCTCCTAGAGAGATCAGTCTTTGTTTATTTTCTTGACTACACATCTCCAACACTCCTTAACTTGTTAACATATTAACTTATTGTATTATAACGTAAAAGAAAATAAAAAGCGACCTTTCTTGATTATTTCTCTTAAAAACAAGAGCGTGGGACAAAAATCACTTTGGATTTTTGCTCCACGCTCAAAAACTGATAAACGGCGGGAACAGAACCAACTCCTTCGGAAATAAGCCGAAATTCTCCAAAAATCAAAGATCAATTTTCGGAAATTTCTTCTTATTTCTCGAAGCTAAACGGTTCTGTCCCGACCTCTTGTTATTTATTCCGACCGAATACTTCAATTTGGGTCAACGCTGGAAATGGAGAAGAGTCCAGCGCTTTTCGTAAGCATTTTAATGTCAAAGTTTGTGTTGTTTTCATTGGGAACTTTATTTCTTGAAAACAGGCGGTATTCGTTGTGGCAACTACTCGTTCCTCTCCATCTGAAAAAGCTAAAGTGACTTCCTCCCAATAGCTATCATGTGGGTAATCCGCCCGAAATAGCAAGCGGATCCAGTCCGTTTCTACAGGCCTGCCAAAGTCAATCGTTAACTGTGCCTCCTTTTGTTGGTTAATTCCCCAAGAAGCAAATGGATACGAGCCATGAGAAAGGTTACCAAACTTAGAATCAATAGCATTTTTCGCAAAGAAAACAGCATCGTCTCTCGTTTCAACGTTTGCATATGCATGGGGATAGGCTCCTGAATATTCTTTTTGGTCATGTGTATTCATAGAAAGATTTTGATAATTGTCTTTTTCAAACGTGTGCGCTTGTCGAACCATTATTTGGTGCCTTGCTGAATGAAAGGCCGTATCAACAAAAGCTTTTCGAGCAGATTCTTCTAATGGAATTTGATATTCCCAAACTTTTTCTTTCAGATAAATCAATGAAGGAGCCAAAGTTTCATCTAATTGAACCATCAAATAAGGGGTAGCCCCTGTATAAGTCACTACAATTTTATCGCCAACTTGATAAAGGTACTGTTTAATTGCTAGTACCGCTAACGTGTCTCCCTCCGCCATGAATGGCGCTTCTGGCTTCTCGTGATCGATTCGGCCAGTAATAATCTGATTGTCTTTATTTTTCAATTCGATTTTTATCATTTTTTATTCCTCCCTTGTCACACCGCCTACCAAACAAATCAGGCGATGCGTTCCTATTGGTAGCTCTTTTTGTAAATAAGGTAAACTTGTTCTTGGGAAAAACAACGATGTATTGGGTTCAGGTTGAAGAATACCTGCGTGGTCATATCCTTCAATTGTAACTATTTGCGAACACAATTCTCCTGAATCGACTCTAGCCCACTCTTTACCAAGTTCTTTTTCTGAAAATTTTCCAAGTAACGGTAGACTGAATCCTCCTTCGCGCACTTTTAATGGAACCGATGTCACTATTTCATGTACTCTAACATGCCATTCTCCAAAAGGATAAATGGTTGTTTCAATTTCTACTTCTTGAAAAGGTAGCCATTTATAATAAACTTGCTCCTCTGTTAAATAAAAATCATGAACTTTCCCTTTAACACGAAAATATTCACCATCACGAGAAACAGCCAATACGTTATCAAAAGCCCCCTCCTCATAACGCGCACCAGCTTTGGGAACGCTAAAACCAAAGCGGCTAGAATAGACAAATTTACTATATTTAGCCGCAGCATGCGCTTGATTTTCAAGCCATAGTCCTGCAGGATAGCCGAGGACATGCGTTTTCATTTTAGGATGGATTAATAACATGTTTCCCTTTTCTATCAAACGCTTTTCTTCTCGTTTTATCGCCAGCGGTTCAGCACGCCAAAACGGATGGTCTTGATCCACAGCGAGCAACAAAAATGTTTTAAAGGCCCAATACGGAGAGCCTGGTGCGTTATAACCTTCTGCCATTACTAAATTTTCGTAATGATAGCCAATGGACAACCGACCATCATAAGTGAAAATAGTCTGTTGCATCCAACAGTGTAAATGTTTTGCTAACAGCGTTTTTATTTGTCCCAAAGGTAACGCCTCTACTTCTGCAAATATCAAAGCTGCGAAAAATGCTCCTTGAGCAAACCGATACGTTTGACTACGTCCGTAAGGTAACGCTTCGCCCTCCTCATCAAAATAGTACAGATAGTCCTGCGCGAACATAACGGCTCGTTCTGTAAAACGTTTCGCACGAATAGGATCTCTTTCTCGCATAAATTTGACATAAATCAAACTATAATAATGAAAAGCAAACGAAATATAATAATCTCTTTGCGTAGTTTTACCATCCATATACCAACCATCACCTAAATACATGCGTTCAATCAACGCCAATTCTTCCTCTAGTTCCGCTTGGTTAATCACTTGTCCACATCCCTCGAGTGCTAAACGAATGAGCACTTTGAAAAACGTCCAATTATTTTTAGGAATTTTACAACCAAGTGCCTTATTTAACCAAACCATGATATTTTCTTGCTGTTTCTCAGAAAAACAGGACCAAAAATATGTCTTATGAAGCAATAAAGTTAAAGATAATGCTGCTGCTTCCACAATATATTGATCATAATCAACAATATCGCCCCAATAGTCTTGGGATGACGGATCAGTTCCTGCGATTAATTTTTCCACATAAGCATCTCTTAAAACATCATCTTTACAAGTAACCCAATACGGTCCAATTCCCCATAATGGTCGAATGAGCGCTTCCATTTCAGCATGTTGCTGATCATAGACAGCACCACTGGACCCAAAATTTACGCCAGGTTTTTCTGATGTTAAAATAGCCGTTTTTAAAGGTGTCATGATTGTTTCAAAAGCTTCCAAATATGCTTCTCTGGTCAAAAAAAGATTACTTTTTAACGATTCCATGCTTTTCGCCCCCATTAGTTTAATTCAAAGAATAACAAGGGCACTTATTTTTTTCAACTATCGTTTAATGAATAAAACGGCGTATTATGAGAGCAGAATTTCAACTTCCCCAAACTTAACATATTAATTTTTTCTTTATTTTTGTTGAGCCTTGAGCTATTCACTTTATCCAACAAAACTTCCTTTATCAAAAATGAATAATAAATGAAAAATAAGCAGTCTAACGCAGGAAATTCTCATAATAAATATTTTTAAAAAAAAGAGTCTATGACAAAAATCCAAAGAGATTTTTGTCATAGACTTAAAATATGAGAGAAAAGACATCAAAAGTAATGGTCTGATTAACCTTCACAAGTTTTATGATGCTTTTCAAGATATCATTTTGATACAATTTTACGCCTTGCGGTTTACAATAAAAGAGTAAATTGCGATACAGATAATCGCTCCTAGCAACGCTGAGATAATTGGAAACCCGCCGATGACTGGTCCTAAAGAAGGCAACAAGAGTGATGCTACCCAACTTCCTAAAAAGCCCACGATAATATTTCCAATAATGCCACCTGGCACGTCTTTTCCTAAAATTGCGCCAGCAATTGCGCCAATAATTCCTCCGACAATTAATGCCCATAGAAAGCTAAACATTTGAAAAACCTACCTTTCATAGTTGATTTTTTTAGTTAATTTTCCTTCTTTAAGGATAAAACAGAAAGCAGACTTTTTCAAAAGATAGGACTTTTCAGAAGTCAATTTATTCTTCTACATAAGCTAAACGATAGGATACTGTGCGACCAAAAGAAAATACTTGCAAACCTTGTAAGCGATCTGATTTCAAGTAACCAATGGCTCCTTGGAATAGTGGTAAAACACCGGCATCTTTTTCAATTAATGTTTTTTCTAAACTTAGTAATTCATTCCAGCGTTTTTCAGGTTCATTGGCGTAATCTTTTCTAACTTTTTGGAGACCCGCATCATACGCTGAATCGTTATAACCAGAAGTATTTAAGCCACTTTTTGAGTCATAAAATTCTAAAAAGTTAATGGGATCAGCATAATCAGGTGTCCATGTTCCAAAGGCTAAATCGTAATTACCTGCTGTTTGTAAATCCAAACGATTTTGCAAAGGCAATGATTTTAATTTGATTGTTAAACCTGGTAAATTTTGTTGCAATTGCCCTTGAACAAATTCAATGGTTTTCTTGGCAATCGCTGAGTCCGCTGAGATTAGTTCCAATTCAATTTTATCTTTGCCCAATTCTTCTTTCGCTTTGGTCCAGTTAGCTTGGGCTTCTTTAATATTATATGGCAATAAATCACCATTTTCTTTGCGGAAATCTTCACCTGTATCTGGATTTTTTGCAAAATTAGCTGGTACAAAACCATTTAAAGCTGTCGAGCCATCTCCTAAAATTTCTTTTGCAAAAGTTTCTTTGTCAATCGCTTGTAAAAAAGCTTTTCGAACATGTTCGTTGCCAGTAATTTCACGGCGATGATTGGGACTTAAATAACCTACCATGGCTTTAGGTACAAAATGTGCTTGTTTTGACTCTTTATACTGAAGTGCATAAGTATCTGCTAAAACAGTGTAATCTAAGTCGCCATTATCAAAAAGATTGGCTCCTGTGCCAATTTCTTTCACTACTTGAACATCAATTTCATTCAATTTTACGTGTTCTTTATCCCAATAATGATTATTCTTCTTCAATTTCCAAGTTTCGGAATTGCCATCCCAACCTGAAATTACAAACGGCCCATTGCCAACAAAATTATCTGCAGAAGTCCCATAGGCAGTACCTTTTTCTTTGGCAAAGGCTTCATTTTTAGGCATAAAAGGTGTTCCAACTAAGACTTGGGCTAAATAAGGAATTGGATTTTCCAATGTTAGTTCTAGTGTCTGGTCATCGATTGCTTTGACACCAAATTCTTCCATCGTGGCTTGTCCTTCCCGCACCGCACGCCCATTTTTAAAAATATCCATTTGATTACTGCTACTTGAACCATACGCTGGATCGACCACGTTTCTAAACGCAACTACAAAATCCCCTGCTTTAACTGGATCCCCGTTTGTCCATTTTGCTTCTCGTAACTTGAATGTATAGACTAACCCGTCTTCACTAACTTGTGGCTCTGCTTTCGCCATAGCTAGCTCAGGATCTCCGTTTTTATCTTGTCGATACAAGCCTTCAACTACTTGACCAATCATATCGGAACTATAGACATCTGTATAATGAGCGCTGTCTAATGTCGAGAGTTCACCGCCAGATGCGACGTTAATTTTCTGTGTAGATGCTTCATTCGAGGTCGTTTTCGAACCGCCACTTCCACATGCTGCTAAAACCAAGCCCAGTGCAACAAGTCCGATTAACCACTTTTTCTGTTTCATACCAAAACTCCTCCTTCTGTTCAAACAACTTATCTATATTTTACATGATTTTCCATACATTTGTCCTTTTTCAGCACTTACTTTTTGAAAGAAAAATATTTTTTTAAGAATAAGAGTTGACAGATATTTTTTCTGGTGGTAAAGTATTGAAAAACAGAGAACAGAAGAGTAACTGTTTCCTTTAGTGAAGAGAGTCTTTGGTTGGTGGAAAAAGACGTAAAGAAACAGCGAACCACATCTGGGAGTTGACTTTTTGAACCCTTAGTAGGAAAGTCCGGGACCACTCGTTAACAGGCGAAGTTATGAACTTCATAAGGTTCGTGTTGCGAAACACGAATAAACTAAGGTGGAACCACGATAATTGATTATTCGTCCTTTGGCTAGTCAGCCAAAGGACTTTTTTGTTTTTTTAGATGCGCTTTTCAAACTGAGAGAATGCCTCAACCGCTCCTGTCTGTTGTCCCCTTTTCTATATGCTCAATGGGATACTCTAGAAAAGCAACAGGTTTTCTGTTCCGTTCGAACAATTTCATACTTACAATCAAGGCTTAGGACATAGTAATTTAGCTCTTCCTTTACAGAGACTTTTTCATTGGCTGAAAGAAAAAGATGGATTCTTCTTTGCTCACACCTAAAAGATGTTTTTCTGAATCCTTTAGTAAGAAAAACCGGTGACTCTATCGTTAACAGAGAGTAGTTGTCAACGCAACTACATAAGGCTTATCTTGTGAAAGATAAGTAAATTGAGGTGGCACCACGAATGCGATTCGTCCTCTTGGCTCACAGCCAAGAGGCTTTTTTGTTTTTTAATAAAAATTGTTGGAGGAAAAAATGATGGATTATATTTTAGAAATTTTACCTGCTTTAGTTAGCGGAGCTGGCATGACACTGAAAGTCTTTTTCTTTACGCTCCTTGGCTCGATTCCACTGGGGATCATCATTGCCTTTATTTTACAAAGTTCGTTTAAACCTTTACGTTACTTAATTAACCTCTACATTTGGTTAATGCGCGGCACTCCGCTATTGTTACAATTAATTTTTGTTTTTTACGGCTTACCATTAATTGGTATTGTTTTTGAACGTTATGATGCGGCCTTATTCGCATTTATTTTAAATTATGCTGCGTACTTTGCTGAAATTTTTCGCGGGGGGATTCAAGCAATTCCCCAAGGTCAATATGAAGCTGCTAAGGTTTTACGTTTAACACGTTTTCAAACAGTCACGCGGATTATTTTGCCACAAGTTGTTAAAATCGTGCTGCCTTCCGTAGGAAATGAAATTATCAATTTGGTCAAGGATACTTCTCTTATTTATGTTCTTGGCTTAGGCGATCTTTTGCGTGCTGGTAAAATTGCCATGAGCCGCGATGTTACATTAGTGCCATTAGCTTTAGTGGGAGTGATTTATTTACTCTTTACGGCAATTTTGACTGTTGCTTCTAAGAAAATTGAAAAATTCTATCAATATTATAAATAGGAGGACTCTACCATGTTAACTATTAAAAATTTAACCAAACATTTTGACAACCGGACCATTATTGATCACTTAAATTTAGAAATTCCAGAGGGTAAAATTTTAACGATTGTTGGTCCTTCAGGCGGCGGAAAAACCACTTTACTTCGTTGTTTGGCTGGTTTAGAAACCATTGATTCTGGTGAGCTTTTGTTGGATGGTGTTCCTTTCAATCCTGCTGAAATGGACAATGCCGATCAAGTGGTTGGGGTCGTTTTCCAGGATTTCCAACTTTTCCCTCACTTATCAGTTTTAGAAAACATTACCTTAGCACCTACATTAGTACTAAAAGAAGAAAAAGCAAAAAGTCAGCAAGAAGCTTTAGAATTACTGGAAAAATTGGGCTTGGCTGGTAAAGAAAAACTCTATCCGTACCAACTTTCTGGTGGACAAAAACAACGAGTTGCACTTGCTCGTGCCTTAGCAATGAAGCCAAAAGTTCTTGGGTACGATGAACCAACGAGCGCGCTAGATCCAGCTTTACGTCAACAAGTGGAAGAAGTTATTTTAGATTTACGGAAACAAGGCATGACACAGATTGTCGTGACCCACGATATGGCTTTCGCTGAAAAAATTGCAGACAATCTTTTGACGGTTGCCCCCGTCCAATAGAAAGGAGTTTATGATGAAAAAGAAATATTCTTTAGCCTTGCTGGTTATCTGTTGTAGTTTACTCCTATTTGCAGGTTGTGGTAAAAGAAAAAGCAACGAAGATCAATGGACACGGATTAACAAAGAAAAACGGATTATTATTGGCTTAGATGACTCCTTTGTGCCCATGGGTTTTCAAGATAAAGCAGGCAAAATTGTCGGCTTTGATGTCGACTTAGCCAAAGCGGTTTTTAAACTTTATGGCATTTCCGTTGACTTCCAACCGATTGATTGGTCTATGAAAGAAACAGAATTACAAAATCAAACCATTGATCTTATTTGGAACGGCTACACTAAAACGAGCGAGCGGGCCGAAAAAGTTCAATTCACACAACCTTACATGACGAACGACCAAGTACTTGTTTCTTTAAAAGAAAAAAACATTGCAACAGCGAGCGACATGCAAGGCAAAATTTTAGGGGTTCAAAACGGCTCTTCTGGCTATGATGGCTTCGAAAGTCAGCCTGACGTTTTGAAAAAATTTGTTAAAGACCAAACACCTATTTTATATGACGGCTTTAATGAAGCTTTCTTAGATTTAAAATCTGGCCGAATTGATGGGCTCCTAATCGATCGCGTCTACGCCAACTACTATCTTTCCCACGAAGATAATTTAAAAAACTATACTATTTCTCATGTCGGCTATGACAATGAAGATTTTGCTGTGGGCGTCCGCAAATCAGACAATCAATTAGTCCAAAAAATCAATGCTGCCTTTGAAACGTTACGAAAAGACGGCACCCTTAGTAAAATTTCTCAAAAATGGTTTGGAGAGGACGTTACAAATCATTAAAAGTTGACCACTAAAAAATCCTGAAGCTCTCAAAATCGAGAGTTTCAGGATTTTTTTATCCAATTGTTTCTTCAAATTGTTGAGTGATTCGATACGTTTTCGGTTTCTTTCCTTGAACTTGAATATACGCTTGTTTTTCTAATGTTTCCGTTATTCGCTTAACTTTTCCGTAGGACCAGTTTTGATTTTCTTGAATCTCTTTAATCGATACACTTTCGGTGCCGTTTCTAAACATATGTGCTTGAATTAATAAAAACAGAACACTGCATTCATCTTCAGGTAACTCTGAATGTTTTAACCATTGCGTGGCTCTTTTCAACTGATTAGTCCATGTTCTCAGCTCTTCTAAAATTTCCGTTTGTCCTAATAAGATAAATTCATACATCGTCTGAACAAAAAGAGTTACTTCTCCTCTATTTCTTGGATTTGTGACTTCGGAAAAAGCTTTTTCATATTTTCTCTTATTATGGATTACGGCATTGGAAACAGTCAATCCTGTCAGTGGATCCAATTTTCTAGAGAGATAGTTAGACATCAAAAAACGGCCCATTCGTCCATTCCCATCATAGAAGGGATGAATATACTCAAAATAGTAATGACTGATACAACATTTAAGTAAGCTTGGTAGTGCTGATTGATTCATAAAAAGGATAAGTTTTTCTAGATCAGCTATAATACTTTCTTCGTTGGAACTCCCCTGATGAACAACTTTGTCTTTATCACTGATATATACAACAGATTTCCTAAATAATAAACCATCTGGATAGTCTTCTTCTTGGATATCAGCTTTAAAGAGTTCATCATAGATTTCTCTAAATTGACCTAATGTTTCTATTTTTAGCATTTTATCAGTCACGATACCTTTATACATGTTTACAATGCCCTGAAATCTTTCAGTTGAATTAGCATTTAATTTGTGTAAAACTTTGCTAATATCTTTTCTTGAACTTTTAACCCCTTCAATTTCATTCGTACTTTGTATCTCTTCAATCAATTGATAAAAAAAGATATTTTTTTGTACAATTTTTGGTAATTTATGTATATATCTCATTATTTCTTGAGAATTTTTCATAATTTTTTCTTGTAATACGCTGTGTTGAAGTAAAGGAACGTAGAATAACTCATAGGTTTCTTTTGTTTTCCGTTCTTCTTTGTCAAAAGGGTGGATAAATAACTTAGTTTGTAAAGTAGAATCAAAATTTAAACGTTCTTGATATTTCTTTTCAAAAGAATCTCTATTTTTATAAAAATCTACTTTTAGTAATTTATATGTCATTATACCCCTCTTTTCTTATTCTAAATTACAAAAAAACGTTTTTTTGTAATTTAGAATATCTTTCACTTAAATTTAACATTCAAAATTACAAAATTCAACTATTTTATAATTTTAAATTTACATAGAAAATTTAGCAAATTCTAACTTATGAAGAACTTTTATTTTTGCTACACTAGTAAAAGTCGAGAGAATTTGTCCTTTTCTGCCTAGAACAATCATTACTCTCAATAAATGAAAGGAGAAAAAAATGCCTACTAATAAAAAAGAAGGAATGCTTTTTACTACGTTAATGTGCTTTCTGATGGTTTTCGGAATGAGCACCTATAATTTATTATTGCATGGAGAATTTTCATTGTACGCCTTATCAAAAGGTTTGCTTCCTGGATTTATCGTTGCTTTTATTTTAGACGTTTTCATCGTTGGTGTCTTAGCTAAGAAAATCGCTTTTTCTTTACCCTTTAATAAAGAAAAACGGCTATTACTTATTCTGACCATTTCAAGTCTCATGATTATCGGCATGGTGACTTGTATGTCTTTATTTGGCTTATTAATGGAAGGCCAGACGTTGTCACTAAGTGTGTATTTCCAAGCTTGGGGCCTGAACTTTATTGTTGCCCTTCCTTATCAATTGCTGATTGTCGGTCCCTTTTCACGTATGATCTTAACCAATTACCAACAACGACAAACTTAGAAAATAGATTTCTTATCTAAGTTTTAACAGTTGCCTAAAAAAAAGTTAACCTTTTTGATTTATCTTAGTGATAGTTCATTAAAGGAGGAACTGAAGTTGAAAAAATATCGTATTAGCTTATTTCTTGGCTTGATTAGTCTTTTATTATTTATGATCTCTATTTTAGTTGGATCAACATTATCTAGCGATGGACTTTTAAAAGAACCCGCCTTTTTCTGTACGCCGCTTGGTTATTTTTTTCTCTTCATCGCCTTGCTTTCAGTTATAACAATCACATGTAAAGAACATATGAATCAAAAAGGTAAAACAAAACAACCTTAAAAAGAGCCTGACGTTTTGATACGTCTGGCTCTTTTTTTAATAAAAACATATAACTTAATTTGCAACAATATTTACTAATTTATCTGGAACAGCAATCACTTTGCGCACTGTTTTTCCTTCAATAAATTCTTTAACAGCTTCATGGTTCATTGCAATTTGTTCTAATTCTTCTTTGCTTAACCCACGAGCGACATTTTGTTTGCCACGTAATTTTCCGTTCACTTGGAAAACTACTTCCACTTCATCTTCTACTAAGGCTGCTTCATCATAGGTTGGCCAAGGGACATAAGTTAAACTTTCCTCGTTACCTAAAATTTGCCATAGTTCTTCACCAATATGTGGCGCGATTGGCGCAAGTAATTGGACAAATCCTTCCACATATTCATAAGGTAAGGCATCCACTTTATTGGCTTCATTCACAAAAACCATTAATTGAGAAATCGCTGTATTAAAGTGCAAGTTTGCCATATCTTCTGTCACTTTTTTAACCGTTTGATGATAAACTTTCGTTAAACGGCCATCATTAATTGTGGTAATTCGGTCACGCATTTTGCCTTCTTCATCAACAATCAGACGCCAAACGCGATCTAAGAATTTACGACTTCCTTCTAAGCCATTTTCATTCCAAGCAATGGAAGCATCTAATGGGCCCATGAACATTTCATAAAGACGTAATGTATCCGCACCATATTTAGCCACCACATCATCGGGATTTACAACATTGCCACGTGATTTAGACATTTTTTCGTTGTTTTCTCCTAAAATCATACCTTGGTTGTATAATTTTTGGAAAGGTTCTTTGGTAGGAACCACACCAATATCATATAAGAATTTATGCCAAAAACGAGCATAAAGTAAATGCAACACCGCATGTTCGGCACCACCAATATAGATATCAACTGGTAACCAACGTTTTAATTTTTCAAAATCAGCAATTTCATTTTTATTATGAGGATCAATGAATCGTAAGTAATACCAAGAGCTTCCAGCCCATTGTGGCATAGTATTCGTTTCACGTTTTCCCTTCATGCCAGTTTCAGGGTCGACGACATTGACCCATTCATCAATGTTTGCTAATGGCGATTCCCCAGTTCCACTTGGGCGAATATCCGATGTTACTGGTAAACGTAGAGGTAACTCAGATTCAGGAACCGTTGTGGTTGTTCCATCTTCCCAATGGATCACAGGAATTGGTTCACCCCAGTAGCGTTGACGAGAGAATAACCAGTCACGTAAACGATAAGATACTTCTTTTTTCCCTACGTGATTTTCTTCTAGCCACTCATTCATTTTAGCGATGGCTTCTGCTTTGTTTAATCCATTTAAGAAATCAGAATTGATATGCGGTCCATCACCTGTATAGGCTTCTGTTGTAATGTCGCCACCTGCGATTACTGGTAGGATATCAATGCCAAATATTTTCGCAAATTCGTAATCCCGTTCATCATGCGCTGGGACCGCCATGATTGCGCCTGTGCCATAGCTTGCTAAAACATAATCGCCAATCCAAATTGGAATTTCTTGGCCATTGACTGGATTTATAGCATACGCACCTGTGAAAACACCTGTTTTTTCTTTTGCTAAATCCGTTCTATTTAGATCAGATTTTTTTGAGGTTTCTTCAATATATGCTTCTACAGCTGCTGTTTGTTCAGGTGTCGTAATTTTTTTCACTAGTTCTAGTTCAGGAGCTAGAACAGTATAGGTTGCACCGAACAAGGTATCAGGACGGGTTGTAAACACCGTGAAACTTTCTTCTGTGCCAGCGACTTTAAAGGTCACATTGGCTCCTTCAGAACGTCCAATCCAATTTCGTTGCATATCTTTAATACTTTCTGGCCAATCAACAAGCTCTAAATCTTCTAATAAGCGATCTGCATAAGCAGTAATTTTCAACATCCATTGACGCATTGGTCGGCGAACCACATCATAACCGCCACGTTCACTTTTTCCATCAATGACTTCTTCATTTGAAATAACAGTTCCTAGTTCAGGTACCCAGTTAACCGCAACTTCTGCTTCATAAGCTAACCCTTTTTCATATAATTTTGTAAATATCCATTGTGTCCATTTGTAATATTCAGGATCAGTGGTATTAATTTCACGATTCCAATCATAGCTGAATCCTAGTGAATTAATTTGGCGACGGAATGTTTCGATATTTTTCTTAGTAAATTCAGCTGGGTCATTTCCTGTATCTAACGCATATTGCTCTGCTGGCAAACCAAACGCATCCCAGCCCATTGGATGCAACACATTATAGCCTTGCGCACGTTTCATACGTGAAAGAATATCGGTTGCTGTATAGCCTTCCGGGTGACCTACGTGTAAGCCTTGTCCAGATGGATAGGGAAACATATCTAGTGCATAAAATTTTTCTTTATTTGGGTCGTCCAATGTATTGAAACAATTGTTCTTAGCCCAATATTTTTGCCATTTTTTCTCAATCTCTTTGTGATTGTAGCTCATGTTATTCCTCCTAGTAATATAAAATTTTTCATTCTTAAAATTTGCCACCTGCAGCCATTGTCACTATTCTGACTTAAACTAGCCACTTAGTGATAAAAAAAAGTCCTATAGGAAAAATTCCTATAGGACGTGAACATACAAATGCAACGTGGTACCACCTAAATTCGTCAAAGAAACGGTCAGTCACCGTCACCTTAACCTCAAACGTCTTAACGATCGTCACCGACTTTTCCTACTTGGTTTGTTCAAAAAAGTAACTTAAAGGCGAGTTCAAAAGCTTCTGTACGTATTTCCACCAGCCATACGCTCTCTATCACATGGTTCTTTCTACTATTCCTTCTCATTGTTTTTTTCTATTATAAGACTCATGTTACCAAAGATAGCTATTTTTTTCAATCTTAAATTAACCAACTTTTAAAGTTTGACCAATATAAATTGTATCCCCGCTTAAGCCATTTAATTGTTTGATTTTTTGGATGCTGATTCCGTATTGCATTGATAAGCCCCAAAGTGAATCACCGCTTTTAACTGTATGGCGTTTGCCTGATGCACTATTTGTTGAAGAAGCATTGCCACCTGCAGAAGCGCCTTTTTTCACGATGATTGTTTGACCAGCAAAAATTAAATCGCCTTTGATCCCGTTCCATGAACGTAGATTAGCAACACTCACGCCAAACTGTGCAGAAATTTTATTCAGCGTATCACCTGATTTAATCGTGTAGGATGTTGTCGCACCGCCACCATTATTCGTAGGCTTGTTCGTATTCGTTGAACCTGAGTTGGCACCTTTTTTCACGATAATCTTTTGACCAGCAAAAATCAAACTACCGCTGATGTTATTCCAGGCTTGTAAGTTAGCCACACTAACACCGAATTGTGCAGAAATTTTGTTCAAGGTATCCCCTGATTTAATTGTGTAGTACGTATTCGTTCCTGATTGATTATTGTTAGAGCCACCGTTGCCTGAGCCACCGGTGTTACCTGAAGTACCTTTTTTCACAATAATTTTTTGACCAGCGAAGATTAAATCGCCAGAAATGCCATTCCATGAGCGTAAATTAGCAACACTCACGCCATATTGCGCGGCAATTTTGTTCAAGGTATCGCCTGATTTAATTGTGTAGTACGTATTCGTTCCTGATTGATTATTGTTAGAGCCACCGTTGCCTGAGCCACCAGTGTTACCTGAAGCACCTTTTTTCACGATGAGCTTTTGACCAACGAAAATTAAATCGCCAGAGATACCGTTCCATGAGCGTAAATTAGCAACGCTCACGCCATATTGAGCGGCAATTTTATTCAAGGTATCCCCTGATTTTACAGTATAGTACGTGTTCGTTCCTGATTGATTATTGTTAGAACCACCGTTGCCTGAGCCACCAGTGTTACCTGAAGCACCTTTTTTCACGATGAGCTTTTGACCAACGAAAATTAAATCGCCAGAGATGCCGTTCCATGAGCGTAAATTAGCAACGCTCACACCATATTGCGCGGCAATTTTATTCAAGGTATCTCCTGATTTTACAGTATAGTACGTGTTCGTTCCTGATTGATTGTTCGAGCCGCCTGTTCCTGGATTAACTGTTCCGCCCCCAGTATTTCCACCAGAAGATGGTGTATCATATTGAGTTAAGTTATATGCGGTAATGACATTATTTAATTTAGCATTGTAGCTAGGATCTGTCGCATAACGACCTGTTAACCAAGCAGTTGCATCGCGGTACGAGCTTGTATTGCTTTTCCAAGCCCCAGCATAATAGTAAACGCCCGCTTGGAAAGAAGTTGTTTTTAGCACGTGCGCATTATCTTGGAATGATTCCATATAAGAAGGATATTTACGGAAAGGTTCTTTTTTCACTAACCATTTGCCGTTTAAATATTCCCATGTATCCATATAGACAGATTGTCCATTGTAGCTGCCTTTAATCCCAAATAAGTTATAGTTTGGTGCCTTAGATAACGTACTTGCCCCCCAACCACTTTCAACGATTGCTTGAGCCATCATCACTGATGCATATAAATCATTGGCTTGCGCAATAGGTTGTGCACAACGAGCTAACTCGGCAATAAATTCTGAAGGACTTTGCGTCGGTGATAACGCTGAAAAAGTTTGCGCAGAAGCTACTCTAGCTTCTGGTACTTTTACTTCATCATCGGGTGTAACCGCAGGCGCTGCTTCAGACTCGGTTGCTGAAGGAGCTACTGGCGTGATTTCTGCTACTGAAGAATCAGTCGTTCCTGATTCCACAGGTGTAGTTGAATCAACTGTTGGTTGCTCGGTACTTGGTGTTGTTGGTGTTTCTGTTGATGATTCAGTTGTCGATTCAGTCGTTGTTGACGAATCCGTTGTCGGTTGTTCCGTAGTTCCTGGCGTAGTTTCTGTTGTTGGTGTCTCTACTAAGCCAGTTTCCGTAGTAGGTGCTTGGGCAACTTCCGCATTTGTTGGCTGCTCTTCTGTTGCCTCAGCAGTCACTGGTAGTAACGCAACGGGCGTTCCTACAGATGAAACAATTAACGCCGAGCTGAATAAAGTAGTGCTCTTCTTCCATTGTACTGGCGTTTTCTTTCTTTGTTGTGCTTTCCTTCTTTCGATACGTGACATTGATTCTTTCTTCATTGATACGTCCCCAACTTTCCTTTTTTAACTTATATGTAAATGTAATTTTTTAGTTTTGTTATTATAACAAGTATACCTTTTTTTCTGGCGAATTAAAAACACTTCAACAAAATTTCATATTACTGTAACTAGATTGTAAAGAAGTAATGTTTTTTAACATGGATTTACTCTCTTGTTACTACTCGGAAAAAAACTGCGACTTTAGTTGTAGATGCTTCTTTACCTTAGTCTGATTTTTTTAATTCCTCTTGTTATTCGCCCAAAAAGAAATTATAGTTTAAGATGAGAAATGAATCGTGTAGAAAGAGGGAGCGGAATGAATAAAGAACATTTTATTATTGAGCTGAAAATTTATTTAAAAGCGTTAAATCCAAAAGATCAAGCTATTATTCTTGCGAAATACAAGGCGTTATTTGATGCTCGTGTTGCGGAAGGCGAAACAGAAGAACAAGTGGCAAAATCATTGGGGAAACCACGAGTTATCGCAGAAGAAATTTTAAAAGAACAAGGCATTGAATTGACGGAACGAAAAATTGAAAATAATGGCTGGCAAGAAATTCCAGCGGCTACACCTGCTTATGATCATCCCTATGAAGAAGAATCTGAATTTTACTATGATAATGATTCTCCTTACTATCAACGACCACAGCATCGGCCGCTAACCCGATTTTTCCAAGTGCTTGGTATTTTCTGTTTAAATTTTTTCTTCATGTTTTGGGTTATTTTAGGGATTGCCTTAATGTACGTCGGTTGTGGCATTGCCGGAGTTGCAACTTTATTTTCACCAATTTATGGTATTTATAGTGTTATTACTCAAGCAAATGCCGCTTCCTTTTTCCAATTATCTATGAGTCTCTTTTTATTTGGTGCATCAATCATTGGTTGGTTACTGTTTCTACCAATTTTAAAATTTTCAGCACATGTCTTTAAGCGTTATTTCCAATGGAACATTGCTGTTTTACGAGGTGATATCTAATGAAAAAAACAACAGGGATTCTCTTATCCATTGCTGTCTTAGCGATGCTAATTGGTGGATCTGGCGCCGTCTATTATTACAAGCAAGCGGAAAAATCAGTCACACCGCTAAAAGAAAGTTATACACTAAAAAATAAACAAGCAGGCGAAGAACTTCACTTATCCTTAAAAGGCAAAGGCCCTTATACCATTTATAAAACTGATAGTAACAAAATGGGATTACGATCACCGAATAATGCCTTTTATTCAAAAGCTAAAGGTACCTTAGATGTCAAAGAAGAAAAAAATAAAATAACAGCAACCATCAATACCACTCGTACACAAAACCAACCCGAGTTGTCATTTTTTAATATTGGCATTTTTAATGACCTCACACCGAACGTGAGTGTCCAGATTCCTAATAATGTGAAAAAGTTAGTGATTGATGGCTCAACCCATTCACAAGTTTCATTGAATGCTTTTAACGTAGACGAATTAACAACTAATCTACCAAATTCTTATGTTAGTCTATCGGGTGTTAAAGCCAAAAAAATGACGCTTAACTCTTCAGATGGTATCTACCTTTCAGCGGATACTTCCGCTAAAACAGCAACAGTTGAAACCACTGACGGCGATATAACGTTGGATTCAGCCTATTTCGATGAAATCAAAAATACTACTACTTCTGGTGATATTCGAGTGCAAAATGCTCGTGGAAACATCCAAGCAACAACGACAGATGGTGATATTAGCGTCTATGATTTCAAAGGAGAAGCTAACTTTTCAAGTGAAAATGGTGATTTTTCTTTAGACATGCCTGCTGTGCCTAAAAAATTAACTGTCGCTCTTGTCCATGGAGATATTTATGTAAATTCTGGAGAAATTTTGCGTAACATTTCAATCAAAGGTGAATCAAAATTAGGTGATGTTCAACTTTTAAACAAAGAGCGAACATCTTATAAGAATGGTCGTGCGGATACAGAGTTTAACCTTTCTAGCGAATTCGGCGATATTACCGTTGATACCCCTGATGATGATAATCAATAAACATGCGCCATTTAAAAAAGTTCTAGCACCACAATGAGAGATTGTGCTGCCAGAACTTTTTTAATATCTGTATCCCCTCTAATCAGGCAATGAAATTATCTTTTAATTTTTTACCCTTTTGATGGTATAATACGGATTGTTGCGATTAAATTTTGAAAGGATTTTTTATGAAAAACAAACTTTATTATCAATTTGCAGGTAGTTGTTTTCTTTTAGTATTTATGTTTTTAGGCTATGTTGTTCGTTTTTATCCAACCTGGCTCAAAGGCTTTGATCAAACGATTACTTCTTTTGTTCGTCGTCCTTTTCCACAGCTAAATAACTTTTTTATTTGGTACACCAAATTTGCCAATTCATTGACGATTATCATCTTAGCAATCGTTGTCATTGCTCTGTTTATTGTTTGGAAATATTATGCTGAAGCATTATGGCTCTTTATTAATACTGCCTTAATTGCTGGCGTAGGTAATTCTTTATTAAAATTATTCTTTATGCGCCAACGTCCTACTTTGGAGCATTTAGTAACTGAACATACGTATAGTTTTCCTAGCGGACATGCTGTAGGAAGCACCTTGTTCTACGGCACTATTTTATTGATTCTGCCAATTTTCATTAAAAATAAAACGGTCCGCCTTTGTGTGCAAATTTTACTAGGTATTGGGATTTTCATGATTGGGGTTAGTCGAATCTATTTAGGTGTCCATTTCCCTAGCGATATCTTAGGTGGTTTTTGTCTTGGTTTAGCTTGGTTGTTATTAAGTTACCCTATTTATTTAGAAAAACGCTTTGTTTGGCGATTTCAAAGCAAACAACGCTAGAAAGAAGTCTTGATTATGCAAATTTTTCCTTATTCAGATGATCCAAATAAACGCTATCACACTTGGAACTATGCACTTCGTCAACAGTTTGGTGAAAAGATTTTTAAAGTGCCAATTGATGGTGGCTTTGATTGCCCCAATCGTGATGGGACGGTTGCCAAAGGTGGTTGTACGTTCTGTAGTGTTTCTGGCTCAGGCGACATGATTGTTGCACCTAGCGATCCCCTGCCGCTTCAATTTCAAAAAGAAATCCAATTGATGCATCAAAAATGGCCAACTGTCGATCAATACATTGTTTACTTCCAAAATTTCACCAATACACATGCGCCCGTTGACGTTATTCGTCATCGGTTTGAACAAGTAGTCAATGAAAAAGGTGTCGTTGGTTTATCCATTGGTACCCGTCCTGATTGTTTGCCTGATGAGGTGGTGAACTATTTAGCTGAATTAAACGAACGCTTTTATTTATGGGTAGAGTTGGGTTTGCAAACCACGTTTGAGGAAACTAGCGCTGCCATTAATCGCGCTCATGATTATCAAACATATCTAGATGGTGTGGCTAAATTACGGAAACACGGGATTCGGGTCTGTACACATTTAATTAACGGGCTACCTGGTGAAACCCCCGCCATGATGCGCGAAAATGTGCGGCGAACTATTCAGGATTCAGATATCCAAGGGATTAAACTGCACTTACTTCATTTAATGACAAATACCAAAATGATGCGGGATTATAATGAAGGACGCTTACAATTGATGAGTAAAGAAGCCTATGTTTCAGTGATTTGTGATCAGTTAGAAATGATTCCACCCGAAATTGTTATTCATCGCTTGACAGGCGATGCTCCCTTTGAAACAATTATCGGACCGATGTGGAGCTTGAAAAAATGGGAAGTTCTCAATGCGATTGATGCGGAAATGAAACGCCGCAACAGTTATCAAGGAAAATATACTGTCATTTCAGGAAAGGAAGTTTTCAATTAATGCTACAAACAGCCCTACATTTTAGTCACCAACTTTTAAAAGAAGTGGTGGAACCTGGCGACTTCGTCATTGATGCAACAATGGGAAATGGTCATGATACAGCATTCTTAGCAGAGCTGGTTGGCCCTTCTGGTGAAGTTTTCGCCTTTGATATCCAAAAAGAAGCGTTGATCAATACAGAACAAAAGTTAACAGAACTTAATTTACTCCCACAAACTACGTTATTTCCATTAGGACATGAACATCTTCATGCTGTCCTAGATGAAGAAACAGAAATCACTGCCGCCATTTTTAACTTAGGCTATTTACCTAAAAGTAATAAGGAAATTATTACAAAACCCGCTACGACTAAACAGGCGTTAGATGGGTTACTGCCTCATTTGGTAAAAGGAAGTCGCATTATTTTAGTCGTTTATTATGGCCACGAAGGTGGTTCAGAGGAACTTGATTTGGTCACGAATTACACGCAAGCCTTACCGCAAGATGTTTACAGTGTCTTACGTTATGAGTTTATCAATCAAAAAAATCAGCCACCTGTTCTTTTCTGTATTGAAAAGAAATAAGAGAACATGGTCGGATTGTCTCCAGCAATCCGATCATGTTCTCTTTTATTTGTTTTGTTACTCTGTCAATTCACCATCACGAATACGAACCACTCGATCACAGTATTTCAACAAACGCTCATCATGTGTCACCATGATAATCCCTTTATCTTTCTCTTTGGCCTCTTTCGCTAGTAATTGGACAACATCAAATGCCTTTTCTGTATCTAAACTAGCCGTTGGTTCATCTGCCAAAATTACGTCTGGCTCATGATACAATGCACACGCAATGGCTACCCGTTGTCTTTCCCCACCAGAGAGATCACGAGGATAACTATTTCGTAATTCTTTTAAACCCAACGTCTCTAACAATTGCTCTTTTAATTCACTATTTTTACGTGACTTATCAACTTTTTCAATTAAGTGAAATTGATCTTCCACTGTTAAAAATGGCACCAAATTAGAGCTTTGTAAAATAAAGCCGATTTTTTGAAAACGTTGCGCCAAACGTTGCTTTTTCGTTAACTTATTTAGTGATTGCCCGCCAACAATGACTTCGCCACTTGTCGGTGCCTGTAAACCAGCTGCAATCGTTAAAAAGGTACTTTTACCAGAACCAGAAGGACCAATTACTGCGACAAATTCACCTGGCTGAACCGCAAAAGATAATTCTTTTAACGCAATCACTTCTGTATGTTTTTCACCATATTTTTTATAAATATTTTTCATTTCTAAAACATTTGCCATGTCTCTAACCTCCAATCGCGATTAACGGATCAATTTTAGCAATCGTTCGAATTGAAAATGCCCCGCCAATTAATGCAGATAAAATCAATAGTACACTAAACAAAATCATGCGTGGTCCATTAGTTGCATAAGGCATCGCTTCTGGTAAAAAGAGCACGGTAATTCCTGTTAAAGCAAGACCAATCGCCACTCCTAGAACAGCCAATAAAGCGGTTTGTAGCATGACTGCCTTTGCTAAGAAACTAGTCGGCACCCCTTGAACTTTTAAGACACCGAACATTGCTGTTTTCTGTAAAGTCATCACAAAGATAAAAATACCGATAATGAACGCTGCAATCACAATCAAGAAATAAATCATGCCATCCAAGGTCAAGTTTTGAGCGCTGTATCCTGGCAGTTTTTCAATAAAATCTGAAATTGAAAGAACTTGGCTGTCCTTATTAGTCGTTTTAACTTCCGCGTTGTCCTTGCTGCGAACAATAAAACCATTAACCATTTTGGCCATTGCTGGATTGTTACCATATTTAATTGACCGCCAAGTATCCAGAGAAGTGTAAATAACCGGCACAATGTTATAGCTACTTTTAGAAATAAAGCCGACAATTTCTAATTGCTCATCATATTTCCCTGCAGTTAATTTGTCGCCAATTTTAAATCCTTGATTTTTCAATGTTTCTGAAGCAATCACTTGATTTTTATCAGTAAATGCGTTTCCTTCAATCACTTTTGGCATTAAAAAACTTTCTTTTTCAATCCCAAATAAGCTAACATTCGTTAATTCAGCCTTTTTGTCATCTGCTGGGCGGATGGCTAAAGATTGTTGACCAATCGGTGCAATTTTGCCCCCTGAAATCGTTTCTTTCACGTTTTCATCTAACACTGATACATTTAAATTACTATTGGCCTCTTTTGATAAAACCACTTGATTCGCTTGCCATTGATCTACGGCTAAACGATTTCCTTGAGCTAAACCGTTCGCTAAACCTGACAAAATAAAAATTAACCAAGCAATCAAGACCATTACTAAAACTACAAGGACGTACCGTCCTTTTGAATACTTCATTTCATTAAATCCTAAAAACATGAATGGTTCACCTCTTTCTTCTTTTCGAAATAAACTATATCACTTATCAATCGATAAATCAATAATTATTTATCAATCGATAAGTGAATTTTACAAAAAATAGAGAAGTCTGTTTTTCAACAGGGCTTCTCTATTTTTTATTTGTGACTTTTCAGAACGCCATGTAGCATAAATTGAATGAATTTTTTGACATCGTCATCCACTGTTTTTCGCTGGTACGTTTTTTCAATACTTAATAATGCACTAACGTTATATAAAATAAACCGAGTTGCATCATCTACACTGATGCCCTCTTGTAAGCAATTGGTTTCAGGTTCACTTTCAAAAATAGCCGCAATATTATTGATATAGGTTTTTTTGAAAATTTGATACAGCGTACGATTGTAATCAGGGCCCATTTCTTGAAACATGTCGTTCAACATTAAGAAAAGATTGGTCGGGTGTTCATCTAACAAAACTTTGATTAATTGATAAAGTTTTTCTTCTACTGATGCATTTCCAGAAACAATTGGGACTAATTCTTCCTGAACACGGGACGTTAATTCTTCAATCACAGCTAAATACAGTTCTTTTTTATTTTTAAAATGGTGATAGAGATTCGGTTGGGTAATGTTCGCTTTTAAAGCAATTTCACGAGTGGAGGTATTTTTGAACCCCTTTGTCATGAATAATTCAGAAGCGACAGACAAAATAATTTGCCGTGTACGTTCTAAATCAGCTTTGCGTTTATTTGGCTTTTCCATGGTTTTCTCGCCCCCTGCTGCTTTTTATTTTAGCATATTCTCCGGCAAGAAACGAGAGACCTTTATACAAAAAACGAAAAATATACAATCAATGTGCCTACTATTTGGAGAAGAATCGCGCAATAATACCACCGCTGCAAATGTATCAGCCAGCCTTTTTCGCCCCCAAGATAAATCAACCACTGCAGTCCATATAAAAAACTATTAGCCAACAACCAAAAAAGTAGTGCCGATTTTGTCCATCGATTCTCTCTGAATACACTCAGTACAAATAAAGTATTTAGCACCAAAAACGTGCGCCGTAATTGCCGTACATTCCTCATTTTTTCCATTGACATTTCTCCTTTTTCTATTTAGCATAGCAAAAAAAGAAGCAAATGAGAATGACTCATTTTGCTTCTTTTTCAACTTATTCAAAAACAAATTGATTTTTATAAAGTTCCGCATAGAATCCATCTTGTTCAACTAGTTCATGGTGGTTGCCTTCTTCAATGACTTCACCGTCTCGTAAAACAATAATCCGATCCGCATTTAGAATCGTTTTCAAACGATGGGCAATCACAAAACTGGTGCGCCCTTTAATTGCTTCGTCCATCGCTTTTTGGATTTTAGCTTCTGTTACTGTATCAACATTACTTGTTGCTTCATCCAAAATTAATAATTCTGGATTGGTAATAATCGTTCGTGCAATACTTACTAATTGCTTTTGCCCCGTACTGAAAAGGTTATTCTCTTCCGTAATCTCAGTATCGTAGCCTTGCTCAAGATTTACAATAAATTCATGGATATTCGCTTGTTTCGCTGCTTGAACAATTTCTTCATCCGTGGCCTCTGGCTTACCAAAAGCAATATTCTCACGAATTGTTCCTGAAAATAGAACGGACTCTTGCAAAACAATGCCTACATGTGAACGCAAGCTATCTAAATCCATTTCACGAATGTCCACACCATCAAACGTCACGGCGCCTTCATTCACATCATAAAAGCGATTCATTAAATTCATAATCGTTGTTTTTCCTGAGCCTGTCGGTCCGACTAAAGCGACCATTTCACCTTTATCCACATGAATAGAAACATCTTTCAACACAGGCGTTTCTGGATTATAGCCAAAAACAACATGATTTAAAGCCACAGCTTTGTTAATCTCTTCTAATTTTTCGCCATTTTCGGGACGAATTTCATCTGGTTCATCAAACATCTCATTTAAACGACGAGCGCCTGTAACAGCTAATTGAATCATGCTATAACCTGAAGAAATTTGCATCAATGGTTGATAATATTGTTGGGAATATTGGACAAACATAACGACTAAACCTAGCGCAGCGGCACGATCAACAG
This sequence comes from Enterococcus sp. DIV0546, assembly GCF_051712785.1. Classification (NCBI taxonomy): domain Bacteria; kingdom Bacillati; phylum Bacillota; class Bacilli; order Lactobacillales; family Enterococcaceae; genus Enterococcus; species Enterococcus sp. DIV0546. The sequence goes on along the minus strand of NZ_JBIOPO010000001.1, from coordinate 562,259 downwards.
AGCCATTGATTGCTAACCAACCACCAAAGAAAATAACAATCGCCGTATTGACTAATGACATTCCTTGCATCATTGGGAAAAGTAATCCTGAATACACTTGACCTTTATACGTAGCTGCACGAACTTTTTCATTTTGCTCTAAAAAGCCGTCAATGGTTTCTTCTTGTAAGCCATTAGTGATAATCACACGTTGCCCACTAATTTTTTCATCCATATAGCCATTTAATTTACCCACTTCATCTTGCTGTAAATCGACATATTTGCGCGCCTTGCTAATCACAAAGACCGCAATTAAAATCGCAATCGGCGTAGAAGCAATTGCGGCCCATGCTAGTTCCACATTTTGACGGAACATCATGATTAAGACACCAACCAATAAGGCTATATTGGTTAATACTTGTAGCAACGCTTGGTTTAAACTGTTTTGGATGTTGTCTAAATCACTAGTAAAACGACTTAAAATTTCACCATCTTGATGAGAATCAAAGAAACGAATCGTCAATTTTTCTAATTTATTAAACAAACCAATCCGCATGCGGTTTGTCGATTTCCCCACGACTTGTGTAAAGAGAATACTATAAATGAAACTAGCGGCACTAGTTAAGACATAAAAAATGAGTAGTTTCCAAATGACAGAAACGAACGCACTTTTATCATCTTTTCCTTGCATCACATTAACCGCATATTTCGCTAATTCCTGAATAGCTTCCCCAACGAATTGCGGCGCTTTGACTTGTAAATAAGTCGCTGCGAAAATTGCTAAGAAAATAAAGAGGAAAGAAACTTTGTAACGCTTTAAATAATGATAGAAAAATTTACTAGCTTTTATTAAATCAGTCATTAAGCTTCCTCCTTTCCTTTTTGAGTTTCGTAAATTTCTTGATACACGGGGTTCGTAGCTGCTAATTCTTCATGCGTGCCTTCCCCGACTAAACGTCCATTATCCAATACTAAAATACGATCTGCATGGACAACAGAAGAAATTTTTTGGGCAATAACAATCGTGGTAGTCTCTTTTAACTCTTTATCCAACGCTTCTCGGACTAACCGCTCCGAACGAGCATCCAACGCGCTGGTGCTATCATCTAAAATCAAAATTTTAGGTTCACCAATCACACCTCTTGTAATTGATAACCGTTGTTTTTGTCCACCAGAAAAGTTATTACTCCGTTCTTCGACGGGTGCATCATAACCTTCTGCTAATTTTTCAATAAATTCCTTGGCTTGGGCGATGCCTGAAGCCCGTTCCATGTCCGCTTCAGAAGCGTCACGTTTACCATGGCGTAGATTTTGCGCAATCGTTCCAGAGAACAGGATTGCTTTTTGCAATACAAAGGAAACTGTTTTTCGTAAACTGTGTTCGTTCACTTCTCGTAAATCGACACCACCAACTTCAATCTTTCCTTCTGTCGGATCAAACAAACGTGGAATTAATTGTGCCAATGTAGATTTACCAGCGCCAGTTGCGCCCACAATCCCAATCATTTCACCTGGCTGAATAGAGAAAGAGATGTCTTTCAAGGTATCTTCTTCATCCCCAGGATAACGGAAAGATACGTGGTCAAACTCAACACTACCAATTAACTCTTGTTCTGGGACTTTTTTGTAGGTAACATCTGGTTCTGTTTCCATCACTTCTTTAATCCGCTTAATGGAAACAGCGGCACGAGAAGTCATCATCATCATCATTCCACCGATAATAATCGCCATCATGATTTGCATTAAATAGTTCATAAAGGAAGCGACACCACCGATTAAAGTTGGATCATCCTTGACTAAGTTACTCACAAAGAAAATCGAGCCTACAACGGCTAAGTTCGCCACCAACATAAACGCTGGAATCATCACAGCAAATAAGCTACCTACGATTAAGTTATGGGTGGTTAATTCTTCACTCACTTTTGTAAAACGTGACAATTGATTTTTTTCTTGAACAAATGATTTGACGACACGAATGCCTAACAAATTTTCTTTTGCGATACCATTAATCTTATCAATCAAGTTTTGAATAATCATGAAATGCTTGCCCATTTGCGAAAAGGACAGCATAGAAATCAAAATAACTGCGATGACAAGTGCAACAATCACCCACCATAGTTGTGGCAAGGTTAGCATCGCTAAAATAAAACTCCCGATAAATAAAAAAGGAATTCTAAAAAGTGTCTGCAACGCAATCATAATGACATTTTGAATTTGAGTAACGTCATTTGTTAAACGAACAACTAAGTTACCTGCTGAAAATTTTTCGATATTGCCAAATGAAAAGGTTTGGATTTTGCGGAAAGTTGCTTCACGAATGTCAGCACTGACACCTTGGGCAACTTTGGCAGAAAAAATTGTATTAATAACCCCTGCAACGAGTCCTAATCCTGCAATGGCAATTAATTGAATCCCTAAGTTTTTCATTTTGTCGCTATCGTCATTCATAATTGCTTCCAACACTTGTTGTAACAATTTTGGTTGCCAAAGTGCTGAGACAACCATTACGATCACCGCCAACAAGGCAATAACTACCGAGCCTTTGTATTTTTTGGCGTGTTGAATAATAAGGTCCATCTTATCCCTACTTTCTTAAAATAGTTCCCTGCTTCTTCAGTGTTGGTCTGCGAATTCTTCCCCATTACAAAAAAATCAATTTGCTCATTGACTTCACCAATTTAACACTGTAAAATAAGGCCGATTCATAATTTACCATTTTTAGTGGTAAAATACAAGCGAACAAGTTAATTTTTCACAAGTTTTTCCTATCATAAAGTGTACCTTCTTTTTGATAAACTTACGAAGATAACGTTTAATAGGAGCTAAAATCATGGAACCGAAATTATCAAAAGACACGATTATTGCAGCCGCATTTTCTTTGTTAGAAAAAAGTCCCACTTTAGAACAACTTTCTATGCGTAAAGTCGCCAAACAGCTTGGTGTACAGGCGCCCGCAATTTATTGGTATTTTAAAAATAAGCAAGCCTTACTTCAAAGTATGGCTGAAGCGATTGAAGAGCACTTTCAAGAACCTGCATTATGTGGTGAATGGTATTCTGACTTACTGGCCTTCATGGAAAACTATTATGATCTCTATCAACAATTTCCCTGTGCCGTAGCCATCGAAATCCAAACCGTCCCTGCCTATCCCCAACGATTACGTCATTTGAATCAAATGATGGGCATTTTAAGAGAAGCAGGTTTTTCACCAGAAATTACTCATTTAGCAGTAACGTCTTTACAACATCTTTTATTTGGGATGATTATGGACGCAACGGAGGAAAAACAGCTCGTTTCGCAAGTGTTGAACGGAGATGACTATTTAAAAGAACAAGTGCTGCACATGAAACAATATGTCTCCGACAATGAGTTAACGTACATGGAGGAAAGCATTCAATTTCGACACTCCATCCACCAAAAATCCGCCTTTATTCAAGCCGTTAAAACCTACTTAGATGGGTTGCAAGCAGACAACACATCTTCATCTAAATAAAAAAGCCCTTGGTCCGTCAGTCGAAATGACTGACGGACCAAGGGCTATCTTTTATAAGTAAATAGCGAAAACCACTTTCTCTATTTTGGTATTGGTAGCCAAGCCAAGGCTTTTTGAATCCATTCATCCCAGAACACCCAGTCATGTTCTCCTGGTCCAGTTTCAAAAGTGTAACTTGCCTGTGCCTGTTCCAACGCTTGAGCCATCTGTTGATTAGCAGAAAGTAACATATCTTGCTCCCCACAACAAAGGTAAAATTGGGGCATTTCTGTTTGGCTTTCTACTAATTGTTGTAGTAAATACAGCGGATCGTGAATAGAACCTTCAATTTGATCTAACGGGCCAAAAATACCTTCCCAATAGCTTCGCTTACGGACTTTTAATAATTCCCCAAAACTAGTGGATGATAAACTGACTGCCCCAGACAAAGAAGCAACGGCTGCAAAAGATTCTGGTTTCGCTAATCCTAATTTCAAGGCGCCATAACCACCCATTGACAAACCAGCGGCAAAGTTTTTTTCTCGTTTTGTACTTAACTGTGGAAAGAGTTGATGACAAATTTTCGGTAATTCTTCTGAGATAAACGTCCAATAGTTCATATCGTATTGCGTGTCCGTATACCAAGCTAAATCCGTGGACGGCATAATGACAGCAATCCCCAAATCAGCGACATACCGCTCAATAGAGGTTCTGCGAGCCCAGACGCTGTGATTTCCTCCCATCCCATGTAATAAATACAACACGGGAATATCTGTCAATGCTGCTTGGGTACTTGTGCCCACTTTTTTTACCGTTTCTTGTGGTAAAATTACGTTCACATTCACTTCCATTTCCAATACATTTGAATAAATATTTGCTTGTAAAAAGGCCATCTACTTTTCCCTCCAATACTCTTTCTATTAGTGTACCACTAAACCTTCGCTCGTTGCGCTTTTGCGAAAATATTTAACAAAAGAGCGACAACAACTAAGCCCGCACCGACTAAGTAAACATTATGCAGACCTGCATAGAGGATACCGCGTAATGGTTTTAACAACGTAGCTGGAATTAAATTTGCAGTATGTGGATTCACTAATTGATTCATGACATCTGCATCGACGTTTAACGCGCTCGCTTCCAATTTCGCAAACATTCCTGCATTTAAAATCACACCAAAAATTGACACCATCACAGTCTGCCCAATTGTACGCACCAACGTATTAAACGATGTTGCAACCCCCATTTTTTCAGGCTCCACTGTACTTTGTGCGGTCACCGTAGTCGTTGTGATAGTAATCCCAAAACCAACTCCTAAGACAGAAGACACTACAAAGAAAAGCCAAAACGGAACGGCCATTGGCATTACCACTAAAAAGATGGCCCCGACTAATAGAATCGATAACCCAATCGTTAAAACTTTTTTCATAGCATATTTTTCCATAAAGCTACTTGCTATAAATGATCCAGCCATCCACAGTAACGACATAGGCGCTAAAACTAAGCCACCAATTCCTGCACTTTTTCCTAAGACACCTTGCATCCACATCGGAATGTAGACATCAATCCCCATTAAGAAACCGCTAATAAGCGCCGCAATAAGATTTACTAAAACAAACGTTGGTTGATTAAATAAATGCAAATCAATCACTGGGTCTTGCGCGCGTTTTTCTATCATCACAAACGCTACAAAAAAGAGCACACTCAAACTCAAACAACCAAATGTTACTAATGTAAAACCATTATCGCTAATCATTTGAAAACCTAGCAATAACGTTAGCAACACTGCCATCAAAGTAACGCTGCCCAAAATATCCATTGGCATCTTGGTCCGTTCCCGCTTTGGTTCAACTAAGAAAATACTAATCAAGCCCAATAAAACAAGTCCAATAGGAACGTTAATGAAGAAAATCCAATGCCAACCGACTGTATCTACAATAAAACCACCTGCTAACGGACCAAAAATACTGGCAATTCCCCAGGCGGCGCTGTTTAAGCCTAAAATTTTCGCTCGCTTGTCCAATGTATACATATCGGCAATAATCGTTAACGCAACTGGTAAAATTGCGCCTGCCCCCACACCTTGAATTGCGCGGGCAATAATTAAAGTCAACATATCTTGAGCAAAGCCACACAACGAGGAGCCCAAAATAAAAATGATAATGCCAATCATGAAGACAGGTTTACGACCAATTTTATCCGCAAGTTTCCCATAAATCGGTGTTAACATCGCATTCGTTAATAAATAAATTGAAAATACCCAGTTCATAATTTCCATGCCATGTAACGAGCCGACAATCGTTGGCATCGCAGTAGACACAATGGTCCCTTCAATGGCTGTCATAAATGTTGCCACAAAAACACTCACCGTGACTAACTTCACATTTGTTTCTTTTGCCATTTGTTCACATCCTTTTCTATTCAATTGTCAATTTTCTAAATTGCTCCATAGCTATTCTATACAAAAAAGAACAAAATGTCTTAAAAAAATGCTTTTTCATAAAAAAATTATTGCAAAAAAAACAAGAAGTCAGCCAAGTATTGGCTGACTTCTTGTTTTTTTTTATTTAATTATTCAGCTAAACTAGCTTTTAACGCTTCAACTTTATCTGTTTGTTCCCAAGGTAAATCAATATCTGTTCGACCAAAATGACCATAAGCCGCAGTTTGTTTATAAATTGGGCGACGTAAATCTAGCATTTCAATAATACCTGCTGGACGTAAATCAAAGTTTTTACGAACTGCTTCGATTAATTTACTTTCTGGAAGATCACTCGTACCAAACGTATTAATAGAAATAGACACTGGTTGCGCCACACCAATTGCATAAGCTAATTGGACTTCTACTTTTTTCGCCAAACCAGCAGCAACAATGTTTTTCGCGATATAACGCGCAGCATAACTAGCAGAGCGGTCAACTTTGGTTGCATCTTTTCCAGAAAAAGCGCCGCCGCCATGACGAGCATAACCGCCATAAGTATCAACGATAATTTTACGACCAGTTAAGCCGGCATCTCCTTGAGGGCCACCGATTACAAAGCGACCAGTTGGGTTGATAAAGTATTTTGTTTCATCATCTAAAAGTTCATGAGGAATCACCTCATTGATTACTTGTTCTTTAATGTCTTTTTCGATTTGTTCTAAGGTTGTTTCATCATCATGTTGTGTACTGATGACAATCGTATCCACACGTTGTGGTTGACCTTGATCATCATATTCCACTGTTACTTGAGATTTTGCATCAGGACGTAAGTAAGGTAAGACTTTTTCCTTCCGCAATTCTGCTAAACGGCGAACCAAACGATGACTTAACGCGATCGGTAATGGCATTAATTCCGGTGTTTCGTCAACGGCAAAACCAAACATTAAGCCTTGGTCACCAGCGCCAATATCGTCTTTTTCATCTTGATCACGCACTTCTAAGGCTGCGTCAACCCCTTGAGCGATATCAGGTGATTGCTCATCGATTGCTACAAGAACTGCGACAGTCTCTCCATCAAATCCATATTTTGCTCGTGTATAACCAATATCTTTCACAGTTTGACGAACAATTTTTTGGATATCTACATAAGCTGTTGTAGAAATTTCTCCAAATACTAGGACTAAACCAGTTGTTACGGATGTTTCACATGCCACGCGGGCCATCGGATCTTTCTCCAAAATCGCATCTAAAATTGCATCACTGACTTGGTCAGCTACCTTATCTGGATGTCCTTCTGAAACGGATTCTGATGTAAATAAATGTCTTTCTGTCATAATGTTATTCCCCCTAAATAGTTTCGGTTACAAGGCATCTTTAGTAAGTAACGACAATTACTTGCTAAATCCTTTCGGGAACTTGTAACAAAAACAGTATACCAGATATCTAAAAAAAAAGCTTAGGTTTTCAAGAAAATCATTAAATTACCTATATTTGCTTTTCCTATAACAAGAAACTTCCAGCCCCTTTCATCTGAGCTGGAAGTTTCTTGCTACTGTAAAATTTTCTCCGCGATAAAGTGTGTATATTGCTCGCCGCCTGCCACATTTGGATGAACTCGGTCATCATAAAACCAATCATCATGGGCGTTACTATAATTAAACCAGTCAATGACCGTTAAGTTATCGTATTTTTTGTCCATTTGACTAAGTAAACTATTCACTTGATTTTGCCATCTTCTAGTTGGGACGCGAACATTAATCCAATAAACTTTTCGATTACCTAACGCTTTCATAAATTCATCAAATTGTGCCTCTGTAAAAGGACCATTCGTACCTAAACTCACTAAAACAGTATCTTTGAGCATTTTCTTTTTGTCTAGTTCACCAATTAGTGAAATGCTACTATACAATTGACGGCCCACTTCCCCATCGATAATCATTTTAGGGAAAATATCTTGTAACCCGCTAGCACCATCTAGAATAACAGAATCACCAATAGTTGTGATTTCTAAATTCTGCGCTTTTTTTACTTGCTCTGGTGTGAGTTGTGTGGGTAGAACGTCTTGGCTTTCACTCGGTTTTGTACTACTTTCTGTGGACGTGCTACTATTTTTCGTGCCACTTTCTTGGACTTCTTTTTTACGTTCTTCAATTTTTTGCTGATTTTTCGCAATATTTTTTTCTAGTTGCTCTTGTTGCGCACTTTTAGCGTTTGCTGGAGCCACAATTAAACCGAATACTGCAATCACGCTAATCACTGTCATAAAGGCCATTGTCCCTTTTTCACGAAGGTCCCACGGTTTCCGTAAGAATTCAGTGAATTGAGTCCAGACATCCTTATAAGACAATCGTGTCAGTGGATGTTCGATAAAACGATATGACAATTCGCTCACTACTAAAATTAATGCTATTTCAACCAATGAATGTAGAAAAACATGGTCCGATAAGGTCTTAATTTTGGCCTCATAAAAAATCATGATTGGGAATTGATACAAGTAAATGCCATAACTCCGTTTACCTATCCACGTAAAGACTGGATTCGTTAACCAACGATTCATATCTGCCCCTGGATGTGCAGTGACGGCCACTAAGACAGTGGCTGCCAAACTAATTAAAAACATGCCGCCATAATAAACAAAATTTGTATGATCTGATAATGTTAAAAAGGCTAATACTAAAAGAATTAAGGCACTTAAACCAGCCCCATTTAAGATTTTTTTAGAGGCTTCTGGAATTTCTTCTTTCAAACGTGTGCTTGGCCAAACATACGCCAATGCACTACCTAGTAAAATAGAAAAAACACGTGTGTCTGTTCCATAATAGACACGTGTAGGATCTGCGCCAGGAACATATAAAACGGCCATCAGCGTCACCGAAATTAAGGCGCCGATTAAAACTAAACTGAAAATTCGACCGCGCTTACGAACAAAGCGTTCCAGAAGAATAAAAAGTAATGGCCAAATTAAATAATTTTGCGCTTCAACTGCCAATGACCAAATATGTACAAATGGCGATTGTGTCGCAAATCCATCAAAATAAGAAAACCCTTTAAAAATTTGCCACCAGTTGTTGTAATAAAAAACACTACTAGCGACAACGCTGCGAATATTGTTTAATAAATCCTGCTGAAAGAGTGTAATATAACTAACTGCACTTAAAAGCATCACAATTAATGCTGGATACAGCCGTTTCATCCTTCGCACATAAAATCCTTTTAAATCAATGGTCTGATTTTCTGCCCATTCTTGCCGCAACAAGTCGTTAATAAGATAACCTGAAACAACAAAGAAAATCGGAACACCTAAGTAGCCACCTCGCATGACTTGGGGAAAAAGGTGATACAAAATCACGCCAATTACAGCGATCGTCCGAATGCCATCAAAACCTGTAATATAGCGTTTTTTCTTGCTATTTGCTGTCTGATTCATTTGTGCTTTCCAACTTTTCTATAAAATTATTCTTTTCCTTTATTTAAAGAAGCAAGTAACTTTAATATACGTTTTTTCCTAGGAAATGGCAAGCAAACTTTGTCTCCTTTAGGCTTTTTTTACAATTCAAAAAACCAACATTTTTTAAATTGTAAAAAAACAACCAAAGCTTATGAAAATCACTCATAAGCTTTGGTTGTTTACTCATATCGTTTTCGTTTAGATGAAGATGGAATCCCTAAGGCTTCACGATACTTTGCCACCGTTCGCCGGGATATTTCCATGCCTGAATCTTTTAATCGCTCGACTAATTTTTGATCAGATAACGGTTTACTTTTTACTTCTTCATCAATTAATTTTTGTAGTTGCTTTTTAACCATCGTTGTTGAGACATCCTCGCCATCTTCTTCTGATGAAAGAATACTTGTGGAGAAGAATGAGCGCAATTCAAAGACGCCAAACGTGGTTTCTAGATATTTTCCATTGACCGCACGACTAACTGTCGATTCATGAATAGACAAAGCATCCGCAATTTCTTTTAAAGTCATTGGTTTTAATGGCCGATCTGCTTCTAAAAAGAAGGCTTCTTGACGGCGCACAATTTCTTGCCCTACACGTAAAATTGTATCCCCCCGCTGATTCACTGCGCGCTCTAACCATTCAAATTCGTTTTTCTTATCCTTAATATATTCTTGGACTTCTTTGTCGTCAGTCTCTTGCATTCGTTTGAAATAATTTTCTTGAAAATTTAATGTCGGTCGACCAGCTTTGTTGGAAATCACCACTATTCGATCTTCCTTGATTCGGACAGTTAAATCTGGTCGAATATACAATTCCTCGGTCGCATCAAAAATATTCCCTGGCGCTGGCGATAACGTTTGTATATAATCAAAGATCAATTGAATTTCTGCTAATTCAATCCCGAATTTTTTAGCTAACGGGCCCCATTTACGACTCACTAAGGCATCAAACTCTTCCTCCAATAAAATATACGCTAAATTAGGCGCGGTATCGTCTCGTTCTGTTTGTAGCATCAAACATTCTTGTAAATTGCGTGCCCCCACACCTGCTGGATCTAGCTGTTGTAACAAAGTTAATGCATCTAGCATTTGAATGGCGCTTGCTTCGGTTTTTTCTGCCGCTTCTTCTAACGAAATCGTTAAATAACCATTCACGTCTATATATTCTACTAAAAACAAAACCAATGTTCGCAAGTATGTATCGCGGTAATTCAAATGAATTTGATCAATTAAAGACTCAAATAATGATAAATGATAGTCTGGAATTTGATTCATATAATTATTTTCTTCGTCTTGGTTGGTGTAAGAACGACTAGTTATCGGAAAATCTGTGGTGTACTGCGTATCTACTTGTAAATCAATCAATGGATTCTCTAGTGCTTTCGCTTCAACAAAGGCAGCGAGTTCTTCCGTATTAAATTGTAAAATTTGAATGGATTGTTGAAGCTGTTGAGTCATGGCCAACTTCTGGACTTGTTTTTGTTGTTGGGACATTCGTTGCTCAAATTTCATTATTTTCGTCCTCCCTCTTGTAATTTTTGTCAATATCAGCTAAACTAGTATTCGTGCCGCGCCCTTAGTGTAGTGGATATCACGTAAGATTCCGGTTCTTGAGACGGGGGTTCGATTCCCTCAGGGCGCGTTATTTAAATATGTTGATTTATCAACGTTTCTGGACACTCTTTATTCATCTAAAGAGTGTTTTTTTCTTGTTTAGGAATGATTTTTCTATCCGTAGTTTTTTCAAATGTTGCTTGTGGCAAGCTCAATTGCACTTAACGCGACAACATTTGTTCTGCTTCAGCTACAAATCCAATAAGGTTAAATTCCTCCGTTCCTATTGTAACGCATAACGTTTCCTTTTTCTATCTGCTAAACAAAGTATTACGACAAGTAAACACCTGCTTCTCTCTTAAAAATCCCTTTCTGATTATATAGTAAATTGCTTTTAATTTGTTAATTATTTTACCTAAAACTTAATACCCTAATTAAATAAAGAACCTGGGGCAAAAATCACTTTGGATTTTTGTCCCAGGCTTAAAACCTGATAATTGGCGGGAACAGAACCGTTCAGCTCCGACCTCTAAAATACTTAATTAGAAATATGCTACCCGCAATCACACCAATTATGATTACTAGCCAAAATAATCCACTTACAAGTAACAGCTCAGTTAAGGTCGTCTTCAGATTCTCCTCCTTTAAATGGCATCTGCTTTGTTTTGCTATGTAATTAATGACGAGATCAGACAACAGCTATCAAAAAAACGGACCAACACGTGGTCCGTTTTCATTCATTATTAAGCTTTTACGATGTTCGTTGCTTGTAAGCCGCGTGGACCTTCTTCAGTATCAAAAGTTACTGCTTGGCCTTCGTCTAAAGTTTTAAATCCATCTGATTGAATAGCTGAAAAATGTGCAAATACATCATTGCCATCTTCACCTGTAATAAATCCAAAACCTTTGTCTGCGTTAAACCATTTTACTGTACCGTTGTTCATATATATTTCCTCCTAGTGCATAAAAATATGCAAATTATTGCAAAAAATGTTGAGTGGCAAAAGGAGAAGTATAGTTTTTAAATATATAACTCAAATTACTTATCAAAATTGATTACTTAGTTACTATAACATATTTATTAGGAATAAACAATGCCCACGACTTTTCCTTGGACTTTCTAAAATAATCAAAGATGCGCTTGACAAAGCCCTAGCAAAAAACATTTCTATTCTTTCTATTTCCAGTTAGTTTTATTTAACTTTAAATAATCACTACGCGCCAAATAATCAAATAGCGGAGCTAATCCTGGTGAAAAATTTACTTCCTCAAACCGCTTAATAAATTGTACGCCTTTAATTTTATTTGGTTCGTTCAGCGTAACTTTTCCTTGGGCTTGTTTGGCAAAATAAAAATGTCCTTGCCAAACGATTGAATCAAAAACAAGTGGTCCAGTAAAAATTTCTTCAAGTTCAGTAATTTCCACTGCTAATTCTTCTTTCATTTCACGAATCGCACATTCCAGCGCTGATTCACCAAGTTCTTGTTTTCCGCCAGGGAAATTCCATGTGTCTGGCCGATCTTTTAAGATAAGAATTTCATCTGATTGATTTTTAAGAAGTACTCGCGAAAATTCTTTTTTCACTTCATTTAACCCTCTTCTTCATTTTTTATTGAGAAGCCACACTTGGCAACATAAAAATATAATGCAAAATACGATCCGCATACGACGGATTTTTTTCAAAGTCATTGACTTCTTCATTGACTAACTCCAAATCATCGGTAATCACTCCAGCAACGTCCATAAAGAGCATTTTACTTAATACCTCTGAGTCATTAACTGTCCAAGCATAAACTGCTTTTTCCTGTTGGTCAGCTTTTAAAATGAAGGTATCGTTCAACGTGGTAGCTTCCATTGTATACAAATCAGCTTGTGTTTCTGGAAAAGTGAAATTATAGGGCAAAATAAAACTAACTTTTACTTTTGATTTGGCTTTTTTAAACGCTTTGATCACATTGTAGTCGAGAGATTGAACCTGATGGTTATTCTTTATCAAAGGACGTTCATATTTTTCAATAAAGTTAGAAAGCGCACCTTGACTATCTTGTTTAGACGTTTTAATTTCTACTAGTAATTTTTGTTTGGCTTGGTTTGCTTTCGCTAAATAATCATCAAAACTGGCAATTGGTGCTTCTTGGCCATTTTCTTTAACGGTCATTTTTGTTAATTCAGCCAACGTAAATTCTTGCGGCGTGCCATCAACGCCGGCGAGTTCTTGAAGGTTTGCATCATGCATCACAACAAATTGATGGTCTTTGGTTTCTTGAACATCAATTTCAATATAATCTGGTTTAAATTTAATGGTTCTTTCCATAGCAGGAATAGTATTTTGTACGCCATTACTATTGGTGACCCCTCGATGCGAAATAATCAAAGGTTTTGATTCTAATAGCCCTGTTAAGTAAACAGCGTTGAAAATTATATAGCCGCCAAAAATGGTGAATAGTCCTAGGCCCATTCCGATAGTCACTAATTTATTACGTTTCGTTTCTTTGTCAAAGGCAACTTTTGTCGTCGTTTCTGCTTGAACATTTAATTGTGTATATAAGAAATTAATCAGTAATACTGAAAGCCAAGCATTAGAGACAAACTGTAAAAATTGGACGACCGTTAAATTTAAAATACCACCTAGCAAACTAATGGTATCGCTCAAGGTATCTAACTTCAACTGTAGAAGATAAAGTAACACATAAATAACATACGTTGAAACAAATACCGCGATCGTCACAAATGCAATATTACGAATAATGAACCATAATCGTTTGTTTGTCATTGACCAACTAGCCTTGACTGCCTCGCCCGCTTTTTTTCTCTCCAGAATCATTAATGGAAGCGTGTAAATGAAACGAATAGCTAAATACCAGACTAATAACCCAAAGGCCAGTAACCCAACCAAGTAAGGAATTCGTTGGGACAAAAATTCAACAATAAAATCTGGAATCACAAATTTCGTCAATAGATTACTTTGGAAAATCAGGTTACCAAAAGGGACAATGACAACAAAATAACCGAAAAAGAATAACCACGAACGGGCACCTTGCTTTTTAAGAACCTTAAAAGATGCCTTGGTAACTCCTTTAAAATGAAAGCGATGGTCTTGCCGTATTTGAAAAATCCCTAATAATAAAAAGGTAAACTGATAAAAAACTGCACCTAAAAAAAGTAACAACAAGAGAATTAATAACACCAGAGCAAGCGGCTTTTCTAACAATAAATTCAGGTTATTAAACGAAAGATAAGGAATACCTTGAGTTTTTAGTGCGTTGGAAGTAGCCCAACTAAAAGCCCCACCCACCAATAATAATAAGACATTTAAAGTAAAAAATAACCATAAGTACTGCAAGATGTCTTTAAAAAATTGCCTTGTTCCATTTTTAAATGTTTGCCAAGCAGACATACAAACTCCTCCATTCTAAAAGTATCTGATTAAAGTTCTTCCATACGAATCCTAAATAAAACAACGGCAATCCAAATTGAAATAAATGATGGCAAAATAACAATAATGATTGCGACTGGCTCATCAATAGTTCCTTGTAACGTATTTTTTACTTCTGAAGAAATAATAAACTGATCAAAAATCACTTGATAAATAGTAACATAAATCAATACCCATTGAATATAATATTCAATTATTTTCATTAAAACGATGGGTAAAACAATTTTTTTCGTCGTTAAATTCAATAAAAAATATAACAAAAGACTCGTACCGATGATAACGACTATCCCTAAAAGAAATAACGACTCTAACCGCTGGCCTATTACGTTTGAAACGCCTATTGTTAATAATAAATACATAGCTACCGAAATTAAGATGCTCACACTTAGCATAACAGAAAACAAAAGTAATGCCTTAAGAAAAAGCTACTTATCAACTCTTTTATTTCCAATCAATAAACCTAAAAGAATCACCGACAAAAGTAAAATCAATTCAATCATTCGTTCCTCCTCTCAAAACAAATGAAAACAAATTCATATGTTCATATTTATTTTATCAAACCAAAATGAATTTGCAAAACATTTCACATGTTATTTAATAAACGACTATTACTATAAAAAAGACAAGCCAAGTTTCCTTTATTTAGGAAACTTGGCTTGTCTTTTTATTCTTTTTACTTCATTATTTTTTGATAGTTTGCGAATAATTGATTCGCATCTCCTTCTCCATCAATTTTCTTGAGATGGCCGTTATCTATTTTAAACATAGATGGCACATGTAAAACTTTATTTTCTCGGATAAATGTTGACCATTCCTTCATGGTCTCTTTGTTGGTTAATTCTACATAGTAAACCTGTTTAGGTGCTTGTAATAGTTTCTCGAAATCCTGACAATCTGAACAGTTTTTCTTTTTTAAAACAACATAAAATGTTTCGCCAGAGTGTTTTTTTTCTTGATACTCATTAAAACTTAATTCCTTTTTATGCGGAATAAATGTAAAACCTACCAACAAACTAAGTAACAAAATTAACAGACTGAACGAAATTTTTTTATTCATGTTTTTTCTTCCTTTTTAGTTTGTTTAATTTTTTCTTTTTTTATTTTTTGTTATGCCAAAGCTAATAGCCACTATAAGGACAATTAAACCTGCAATCATGTAAAGTGGATTTACTGTTGTATTAGTCATTGGTAAATGAATTCCTTTACTTGCTGATTTTCCAAAATTGACTGGGTTCGTTGGTGCTTGATGATTTGTAGGCGTCAACGGTTTCTTCGGTTTTAACGGTTGTTTAGGTTTAGGTTTTTTTGGATCTTCTGGTGTTGGTGCAGGCGGTGTCACTGTTGGTTTGTTGGAATGTAACACGTCACCTTCATTGCCAAAGTTTAAGTCGGCTTGGTTGGGAATCCCGCCTTGTTCAATATAAGGCGCTAATTCTTTGGCCGTTGCGCTAGCTTTAATTTTAGTGGTGATAGTCATTGTGTATGTGTGACCAGCTAAGTAGGTATAACTGTCGTCTTTTTTATTCATTTCAAAAGTTACTTTGTTATTTTCTTGTGTTACTGTGCCGTTAGCTTTAACATCTTTACCATTTTCATCAGTAACTTTCACGTCTGTGATGTCTAACACTTTATTAATGTCATCCACCATGCTAGCTTGGGTCCACGTGCTTGTTTCGTTGCCAAAGGCTGTTTTGACATGCCAATCGAAACTATCTTCACGATTGGTTAAATCTAAGTGCTCTTGATTTTCGATATCTTTTGTAATCGTTGGATCTTCTGGTGTTGGTGCAGGTGGTGTTACCGTTGGTTTATTGGAATGCAACACGTCACCTTCGTTGCCAAAGTTCAAGTCCGCTTGGTTGGGAATTCCGCCTTGTTCAATGTAAGGTGCTAATTCTTCGTCCGTTGCGTCAGTTTTAATTTTAGTTGTAATAGTCATTGTGTATGTATGACCAGCTAAGTAAGAGTAGCTGTCATCTTTTTTGTTCATAGTAAAGGTTACTTTGTTATTTTCTTGTGTTACTGTGCCGTTAGCTGTAACATCTTTACCATTTTCGTCGGTGACTTTCACATCAGTGATATCTAGCACTTTATTAATGTCATCCACCATGCTGGCTTGGGTCCAAGTACTGGTTTCGTTGCCAAAGGCTGTTTTGACATGCCAATCGAAACTATCTTCACGGTTGGTTAAATCTAAGTGATCTTGGTCTTCGATATCTTTTGTAATCGTTGGATCTTCTGGCGTTGGTGCAGGCGGTGTTACGGTTGGCTTGTTGGAATGTAACACGTCACCTTCGTTGCCAAAGTTCAAGTCGGCTTGATTAGGAATCCCACCTTGTTCAATATAAGGCGCTAATTCTTCATCCGTTGCGTCAGCTTTAATTTTAGTGGTAATAGTCATTGTGTATGTGTGACCACTCAAATAGGCATAACTATCGTCTTTTTTGTTCATTTCAAAAGTTACTTTGTTATTTTCTTGTGTTACTGTGCCATTGGCTGTAACATCTTTACCATTTTCGTCGGTGACTTTCACATCAGTGATATCTAGCACTTTATTAATGTCATCCACCATGCTGGCTTGGGTCCACGTGCTTGTTTCGTTGCCGAAAGCTGCTTTGACGTTCCATTTAAATTCTTGGTCGCGGTTGGTTAGATCTAAATGTTCTTGGCCTTCGATATCTTTTGTTATCGTTGGATCTTCTGGTGTTGGTGCAGGTGGTGTTACAGTTGGTTTGTTGGAATGTAACACGTCACCTTCGTTGCCAAAGTTCAAGTCGGCTTGATTAGGAATCCCACCTTGTTCAATATAAGGCGCTAATTCTTCGTCCGTTGCGTCAGCTTTAATTTTAGTGGTGATAGTCATTGTATATGTGTGACCACTCAAATAGGCATAACTATCGTCTTTTTTATTCATTTCAAAAGTTACTTTGTTATTTTCTTGTGTTACTGTGCCGTTAGCTTTAACATCTTTACCATTTTCATCAGTAACTTTCACGTCTGTGATGTCTAACACTTTATTAATGTCATCCACCATGCTAGCTTGGGTCCACGTGCTTGTTTCGTTGCCAAAGGCTGTTTTGATATTCCATTTAAATTCTTGGTCACGATTAGTTAAGTCTAAATGTTCTTGGCCTTCGATATCTTTTGTAATCGTTGGATCTTCTGGCGTTGGTGCAGGTGGTGTTACAGTTGGTTTGTTGGAATGTAACACGTCCCCTTCGTTGCCAAAGTTTAAGTCCGCTTGGTTGGGAATCCCACCTTGTTCAATATAAGGCGCTAATTCTTCGTCCGTTGCGCTAGCTTTGATTTTAGTAGTAATGGTCATTGTGTACGTATGACCACTTAAATAGTCATAGCTGTCTGCTTGTTTGTTCATTTCAAAAGTTACTTTGTTATTTTCTTGTGTTACTGTGCCATTGGCTGTAACATCTTTACCATTTTCATCTGTGACTTTTACATCAGTGATGTCTAACACTTTATTAATGTCATCTACCATGCTGGCTTGGGTCCAAGTACTGGTTTCGTTGCCAAAGGCTGTTTTGACATGCCAATCGAAACTATCTTCACGATTGGTTAAATCTAAGTGTTCTTGATTTTCGATATCTTTTGTAATCGTTGGATCTTCTGGCGTCACGTCACACGCATGCGCATTGTCATTTTTAGGAATCGTCGCTTCTGGAAATTCCTTAGCAATTGTTCCTTGATTCATTGTCCCACTACTTACAAGGGTTGCTGCATCAATCGCTGTATTTTCTTTGACTTCGTAGTGAATCGTGATGTTTCCTACGTAACCTTCTGTACTAGTTGCTGAAATGGTTTGTCCGTTAATTTGAACAGGCACATCATTTCCAGCATCGTCCGTAGCGGTCGCCGATTGAATATCAAATTGATTGGCAATCGTTAATGAAGCTGTTGCTGGTGTCGATTGCGCCAGACGATCTTTGACAATTTGTTTTAATTGGGTTGTAAAATCATCAATAGATTGGCTTGTAATAAAATCTTCTGGTGTGCTAGATCCTTGTTGCAACTCTTGTTTTACAAAAGGACCCACTTCTGTTTTATACTTATCAAAATATGAATTTACTGAACTTAAAGATTCAACACTTTCCCAATACGCATTAATCATTTCATAGCCTTGGTTAGTAATTTCTTGGTTTAACGCTAAAACTTCTGCTGCTGCACCTTGATAGTCATTACTATACTCAACCGAAACTTGAAAAGGATGTCTTGGATCTGGATATTCATTGATTGAATCATTGGTGTTGGTTTTATGCAAGTAACCATCTAAACGTGTATTAGCGACCCCATCTGTCACTAATAGGAAATATGTTTTTCGATTCGTTAAATCTCCGTGTGTTTGATTGTACGTATCTAAAGCAAGTTTCAATCCTGAGGCAGTTGGTGTACCACCATACATACGTCCGAACATCTCCAAATCCAGAGACAAATTGGCTTTTATCATGGGTTAATTGAGTATCAACACGCACATTCATATCATAATCAGCTGAATTAATTTTTACTTTTCCATCAGGAAATATAAATTGTTTTCCGCCACGATACGAAGCCAGCATCACGCGGTCTTGATCAGATAAACCTTGAACCACTTCATCAATCGCTTGTCTTACATGTGGAAAATTATCTGAAAAACTACCACTGGCATCTTCAACAACCACTAAATCAACCGGTTCCGTTTCACCCGCTTGAACTGGGAAAGCAGCTTGTCCTTCCAATATCCGTTTACAGTCAGCCAAACTGTCGTCTTTCACTTTCACCGTATTGGTCATTCCTTCTGTATCTCCTGCTTTAACCACTCCTTCGGCTAAAGCCAACGTGGGACTGAAATTTCCCACAACTGTTCCAGCGACAATCACCATTGTCGATAATAATTTCGTTGCTTTCTTAAACATTTTAATCCTCCCTATTTTCTTTCGCTAGTGTTTGGGACACTTGCTTCTCTTTACTTCAACTACAGCTCCTTAAATCTTTCATCAAGTCGATGTGTCTCCTTGCTTTTGTGACACATCTCTTACTCAATTTCTGATTCTATCACCTTTAAAGGCTAAAACTTGGCAGTATTCGGCTCTTGAAAACGTAAAATTTGTCTTTTAAAAATTAATGAAAAGACTATCCACTGACAAAGTTGGTTTTCACTTACTTTTTGCTACTTGATTCCTTTTAAGACTCTTTTTTTACACAAAAAAAGTAAAAGAACCTTTACAGTTCTTTTACTTAATTGTTAGATGCTATTCATAATTTTCTTAGTTTTGTTCTATAAGCTGAATAGTTTAGCCCGTTTATTTCAACAATATTTGACGTTAGTCAGCCGTTTCGTTATAGTTAAAGAAAAGGCTTTTTGGTAGGAGTGAATACGATGAATGAGTGGCCCCATCAGTTAATGACGCTTTTAACCCCACTTTTTGAGCTATGTATTTTAGGACTGAATGTTTTTTCGATTATTGTTTTAGTTTGGGGTGTTTGTTTAGCAGGAAAAGATTTCATTAAAAGTGAACGACAAAATCAAAGCCGCTTTACCTTAACCAAAATGAATACGTTCATCAAAAACTTCCTTGGCAGCTACATTCTGTTAAGTTTAGAAATTTTAATTGCTGCTGATATTATTGAATCCATTGTCAAACCAACTTTTCAAGATATTTTGAAATTGGCAACCTTGGTAATCATCCGTACAGTTATTTCTTATTTCTTACATAAAGAAATTGAAGACACTATGACCGATATGGAACAACAAGAAAAAGAACCAGATACCCCAAAAAATTAGCGGGTACGCTGGTTCTTTTTTTATTTAATCGCTTTAAAATAATGAAGTGGTTCGTTAGACAAACGCTGCATTTTACGTTTTTTATCTTCAATAATTGCTAAAATCTCGTCTGAAAAATTTTCCAAAATAACACGGCCGCCTTTATAGGTGTGACCACCCATTTCAGCAACTTCGCTGGCCGTCAAAATGACTTTACGATGCGCAATTTTTTTGAAAAATTCTTCAATTAAGTACGTCGGTAAGTAAAAATTATTTTGAGCAGAAAATGATTCCAAATAAATAAAATCATCGATGCTGATGAAACAATCATCCATCGATAAGTATTCAATTGATCTGTCTATATATAATTCACGCTTTTGTAAAATTTCTTTGACTTTTTTATTTAATAAATTCAATGATTCAATTTCTTTAACCAAATGTTCTAGTTCACGATAACGTACTTCTTTTCGCTCTTTGTAAGATGAATGTAAGGCGGCACTTGCTGTGACTATTAGCGCACCGACGATTACACCGACCATTCCGGCGATAAAAACAAACATATTTTTCCCCTCGCTCTTTTCTAATTTTCCATTTTAGTATAACATAATCCAAAAGTTTCGGATAAAAAATGACACAAAATTTTTCAAGCGACTTCGTTGACCTTTATTGACCAAAGAGGTATACTTTTCATAGGCATTCAAAGTGCTTTGTGATAGAATGACTTTAAAAGTTTCTTTATATAGGAGGATTTACTTATGAATTTAATTCCAACAGTTATTGAACAATCATCTCGCGGTGAACGTGCTTATGACATTTACTCTCGTTTATTAAAAGACCGTATCATTATGCTAAGCGGCCCTATCGATGATAACGTGGCAAACTCAGTGATTGCACAGTTATTATTCTTAGATGCCCAAGATTCAGAAAAAGACATTTACTTGTACATTAACTCTCCTGGTGGTAGCGTTTCTGCAGGTTTAGCGATTTTCGATACCATGAATTTCGTTAAAGCGGATGTCCAAACTATCGTATTAGGAATGGCAGCTTCTATGGGTAGCTTCTTATTAACAGCTGGTCAAAAAGGCAAACGTTTCGCTTTACCAAATGCGGAAATCATGATTCACCAACCACTTGGTGGCGCTCAAGGGCAAGCAACAGAAATTGAAATTGCTGCTCGTCACATTTTAGACACTCGTCAACGTTTAAATTCAATTTTAGCTGAACGAACTGGCCAACCAATTGAAGTGATTGAACGTGATACCGATCGTGATAACTATATGACTGCCGAACAAGCAAAAGAATATGGGTTAATCGATGAAGTAATGGAAAATAGTAGCGCCTTAAATTAAAAATAAAAAAATGGAAACAGCGACAGTCGCTGTTTCCATTTTTTTTATTTTTCAATGTATCCACGTAATTCTTCTTCAGTGACACTTTCGTCAAAGATATGCTCACCAATGATGATCGTTGGTACAAATTGAATGTGCGCCGCATTGGCTTCAGCAATCACTGCGGAAACAAGCGTTGCATCTTTTTGTTCTTTTAAGCCCAGATTTTTTTCAGCATACGTCGCTACTTCTTCTAAGGTTAAGTTTCCCCATTCATCTTGCGTAGCAAACATTTTATGCAATGCTGACAGTGCTTGTTCAGGCGCTGAATAGTCAATGTAGTGATGCATCACATTGCCGCGTTGTAAACTTTCTTTTTCTTTATCAAACAACTTAATGATACGTTCAACTTTACCACTTTTGACAGATTGTGCTAACAGTTCCTCAGACTCTTCAAACCATTTTCTGCAATAAGGACAGCGAACATTGATAAATTCTATCATTTTGACAGGGGCATTGCTCTCACCAATGTGAAGCCCTGTTTCTGTGTTAACTTTTGTTGCATCAATTACTGAAATATCCATAAAAAAACCTCATCCTTTCAAACCTTTATTTCTCTTTTAGTATACCGTTTTTCAATAAAAAAATCATAAGACACGAATTCAAATTTTCTGAATTCGTGCCTCTGTTCACTTTTTTAACGATTAATCGAACGAGCCATTCTAGCAACAGTATGTCTTTTCCCACGTATCGCATCAGAAAGCTCTTTAATATTTTCAATACCAACTAAGCCCATATTGGCATCGCCAATATGTTGAATATCTACGCCTAAAATTTTATTTCTAATGCCGATTGCTTGGATAACTTCAGGTTGAGCACTTTCTTGTGAAGTTCCAATGGCACTCATAACTAATTTTCCTTTTGAATGTGCAAAATCCACAACTTCTTTGACTTGTTGATCATCGATGCCCCAAACCGTGCCGACTGCTGGGACTAAGACAATATCAGCGCCCGCTTCAATAAATTGTTCAGCTGATTTTAAACTGACCACTGGTTCATCTACGCCTGAACTGTGCATTTTTCCGGCAATAATGATACCGTCAAAATGTTTTTTGGCTAAGGCCACGTTCTTAGCAATCAAGTCGTTGGTCACGCCAGTTCCTGGATTACCTGTCAATAAGATAAAATCCAAACCCAGTTCATTGGCTTTTTTGAAAGTAGCTGCCGATGCTTTTCTACCTGGTTCAATCGAAACTCTCGTTGAAGCTAAGTCTAAATTTTCATCAACAGGTTCGACATTCATGCCAATCGGTAAACCGACTAGTTCTTTCAAACGATGAACAACCTCATCATTAGGGACACATGTTTCCGCAGTATATTGCCCTTCATAAGCGGCTACTACAATCGGTTGATTAACATCGAAAACATTCAATAAAATCATGTCTGCGCCATATGCTTTTGACATTTCCGCACAAGTGATATCACCTGCTACGGATGGATGAACTACCACATTTTCCGATAAAATTACGCGCCCTTCGCTCGCTTTAATACTCTGAAACAGCTCTTCTTTTGACATCCGTTTGATTTCTGATGCATTTGCACTAATTAATCGTTGAACCATTTTGACCCCTCCAATAGTTTTTAATGTTTTAGTTAAAAACAGCAATAAGTAATCGCTTGCATTTTATTACATGCAACATTCGTGCCAACGTCCTTTCTTTAAACCACAGGTCAACACTACATTTCAGTGCTACACACTTTTTGCACACTTTAATTTTTTTTACACGCTTAAAGAAAAAGTGAAGGATAGCACTTCAAACGGAAATGTTATTCTTCACTTCTGGAGCAGAAAAGTTACGCACTTTTTTCTCGTAATTTTTCTGCAAATTCATTAATTTTTCGAATACGATGATTAATACCTGACTTAGAAATAGCTCCTGAAGGAATCATTTCCCCTAGTTCTTTGAGACTAACTTCCGGATACTCTAACCGTAATTCTGCGATTTCCTGAAGTTTCTCCGGTAATGACGTCAGCCCTACTGTACTTTCAATAAATTGAATATTTTCAATTTGTTTTGAAGCCGCATCAATGGTTTTATTTAAATTCGCTGTTTCGCAATTCACTAAACGATTTACTGAATTCCGCATATCACGGACAATCCGGACATCTTCAAATTTCAACATAGAGTTCGTGGCACCAATTAATGTTAAAAAGTCGGCAATTTTTTCAGCACCTTTTAAATAACAAATATACCCATTTCGGCGTCCCAATGTTCGAGCGTTTAAGTCATAGTAATTCAACATCTTACAAATATCATTATTGTGTTCTTCATAAATTGAAAAAATTTCTAAATGATAGCGACTTGTTTCCGGATTATTAACTGAGCCAGAAGCCATAAAGGCCCCGCGTAAATAGGAACGCATTTTTTGCGCGTTACCCATGATTTCATTTGACACATTGCCATTAAAAACGACCCCATCCATAATATCCAAATCAGCTAGAATTTTTTGTGTATCTTGTTTTAGACGCACAATGTAAACATTATTTTTCTTTAGTTTCATTTTTTTACGAACTAATAATTCTGCTTGTGCATGGTAATGATCTTTCAGCAATGAATACATTCGACGAGCAATTGCAGCATTTTCCGTTTGTACATTCAAGACAAACTGTTGATTAACTAAGCTAAGTGAACCGTTCATCCGAATTAATGCTGCTAATTCTGCTTTCGCGTGTTCTCGATGGACTTCTAAACCAGTTAACTCTTTTTTGACATCCGAGGCAAAAGACATCTAAGCTCCTCCTCTCTTGATTCTTTTGATTAATTAATATTTCGTTCCAAATACGATACGGAAAAGTTCTTCAACAACTTTTTCCCCATCATGAAAAACTCCGCCATCTCTTAATTCTAAAAAGTCTGTCGAAATGACTCGGCAACCTTCTTCACGTAATCCTTGAAAATCATGCTTTACTTGAACTAAATATTCATCATAAATTTCAGGATCCATATAATTTTCTGGTACTTTTTCTGTGTTAACCAGCACCGTATCAACAAACTGCGCTTGTAGATGCTCGTTTAAGACACGAACATGATCGGCATCCGTAAAATGTTCCGTTTCCCCTTTTTGGGTCATGATGTTACAAATATAGACTACTTCGGCTGCCGTTTGTTTGATGGCTTCACCAATTTCTGTAATAACTAAATTAGGTAAAATACTTGTAAAAAGACTCCCTGGCCCTAACACGACCATGTCTGCTTCTTCAATTGCTTTGACGACTTTACGCGCAGCTCTTGGCTGTTCTTCTCCGTGTGTATTTGTTACAAACACATGGTCAATCGTCTTGCGATCCAGTGCAATTTTTGATTCTCCCACCGCCACTGAGCCATCTTTAAATACGGCATGTAACGTTAATGGCCGTTCTGATGATGGATAAATCCGTCCATCAACATGCATCATTTTTGAAAGCAATTGAATCGCTTCATACGTACTTCCTCTCATTTCTGAGACAGCAGCAATGATTAAATTACCGATTGCATGATTGGCAAAATGACTATCTGATTTATCAAAACGATATTGAAAAATATCTTCATATAATTGTGGCATATCTGACAATGCCACTAAAACATTTCTTAAATCTCCCGGAGGTGTCATGTTATTAATAGAGGAACGAAGCTCGCCACTACTACCGCCGTCATCAGCGACCGTTACGACGGCAGTAATATCAACACTTTGATTTCTTAAACTTTTTAAAATTACTGGTAAGCCTGTTCCACCACCAACAACCACGATCTTCGGTTTACGAATTCGATAGGTTTTCATTAAGAGCGATTAACCGTTTCTTTTCTTTTTAAGCGGTCGCGGTGGGTAATATTTACATGATAATCTTCCTCTTTTAATTCAGCGCCAACACGTTCTGTCAATGCAACAGAGCGATGTTGTCCGCCAGTACAGCCAATTGCAATGGTGACGCTACTTTTACCTTCTTTTTTATATCCAGGTAAGACTGTTCGCAGTAAATCGATAAATTTGGTATAAAATTCATCTGTTTCTGGGAAGCCCATCACATAATCATAAACAGGTTGATCCATTCCAGTTAACGGCCGTAGTTCATCAATATAATGGGGATTAGGTAAAAAGCGAACATCCATGACGATATCTGCATCAATCGGCAAACCATATTTAAAGCCGAAGGACACCATTTCCACTCGAAATTCGTGTGTCTCTCTCGTTGCTAGTTCTTTATTCAAACGTTCCCGCAATTGACGAGGGGACAAGTCCGTAGTGTCAATAACCAATTGAGCATCCGCCTTAATTTCTTCCAGCATTGCACGTTCTTTACGAATACCTTCTGTCACTAAACCATCCATCGCCATTGGATGCGCACGCCGTGTCTCTTTATAACGAGAAACTAACTCTTCATCGGTGGCATCTAAAAATAAAATCGTTGTATCAATAAAATTAGTATTTTCAAGTTCGACTAACATATCCTGAATTTCTCTAAAGAAGGTCCGTGAACGTAAATCGATCACTAACGCAATCTTGGTAACTTTTCCAGATTCTTTAATTAATTCCCAAAATTTTGGGATTAAGCTTGGTGGTAAATTGTCGATACAGAAATAGCCCATGTCTTCAAAGCTTTGAACAGCGACTGTTTTTCCAGCGCCACTCATTCCTGTAATAATAACCAGTTGTAAATTTTCTGGCATATTCAACACTCCCTTCACTTGCATCGCTATATTATAACACCCCGGGCGTATCAAAGGAAGCTTTTCAATCATTCTTATAAAGATTTCTATTCTTTCATAGAAAAACAGCATTGACATTTTTGTCAACGCTGTTTTAATTGCTGAATTATGCTATATAACTGTGTGTTATTTTAATACAAACTCAATTTCTGTTTTATCAGTAAAATTAGCTTCAAACTCAAATTGTTTTACTTGTTCATTCACGGATAACTTTTTCGTAATGTGTTCTTTAATTTGTTCATTTGTAGCTGTTTTGATTGACAATCCATCTAAAAGAGTCATGATTTTGTCTTGTGCTGCCTTACCTTCTAATTCTAAATCAGCAGATTCATCTTCATACGTTGCTTCAATTGTTCCGTTCGATTTTATTTCATAGGTGAACTCAATTTCATTTTCGTCGTATTCAATTTCTACGTCAATCTCTTGAAGACTGGCAACAGTCGGTGTCGGTGTGGTTAGTTCATTGTCTGCTGTTTCATGGTCCCCACCAACTTCAGGAGTTACAGTTTCCCACTTAAAGGTACCAATTTTAGCTGTTGCTAGATAGGGATTATTAATGGTAATGACTTTCAATTGAAGGTCTGAATGGTTGGCGATATCTGTTAAAATCCCCAGAGCCTGATATGTATTTTGTGTAAAACGTGTCGCAATATTTTGCGCATCAATTGTGGAATAGCCTAATGTTTCCCAGGTGATTTGTTGCTTTAATTCCTGATGAACGGCTTGTACTGTCGCCGGCTCCAATTGAATGCCCGTTGCTTCTTTTAAGTCTTTCTTGGTAAAGCTCATTACTTTTTCATGGTCTGATTGTGAAATTAAGGTCGCTGCTTCCATTGTGTTACTATGTACAAAAGGTGTGATTCCGATAGCTAAGACCATTCCTGCTGTTAATAAACCTGTTGTTATTTTTTTGTTTTTCATTTAAGACTTCCCTTCGTGTTCATTGTTATTTTGTTAACAAACATAGTATATCTTTTAATTACACATTAAGTCAACATTTATTTTTAATTTTTGTTAAAAAATATTTGTTATTTTATAATAAAAGAACCTTGTTTCCCATAAAAACAAGGTTCTTTATCTAATCATTAATGTTTATTTCAGAACACGTTTTAAATAATATCCTGTGTAACTGTCTTTGACTTTAGCAACTTCTTCTGGTGTTCCTGTCGCCACGATTGTCCCACCACCGTCGCCACCTTCTGGCCCTAGATCAATCACATGATCCGCAGATTTGATGACATCTAAGTTATGTTCAATCACTAAAACGGTATTGCCCGCTTCCACTAAACGCTCTAATACTAGAAGCAATCGCGCAATATCATCGGTATGCAAGCCTGTTGTTGGTTCATCCAGAATATAAAAGTTTTTCCCATTAGAATTTTTATGAAGTTCACTCGCTAGCTTCATCCGCTGTGCTTCTCCACCAGATAAAGTAGTTGCTGGCTGCCCCAATGTCACATAGCCTAAGCCTACATCCACAATTGTTTGCAATTTACGATGAATTTTAGGGATATGTTTGAAAAATTCTACGGCATCTTCCACCGTCATATCTAAAATATCAGAAATGTTTTTGCCTTTATAATGAACTTCTAACGTCTCAGAATTATAACGTTTGCCATGACAAACTTCGCAAGGCACATAGACATCAGGTAAAAAGTGCATTTCAATTTTGATGATACCATCCCCGCGACAAGCTTCACAACGGCCACCTTTGACGTTAAAACTAAAGCGACCTTTTTTATAGCCACGAACCTTGGCTTCATTTGTTTGGGCAAACAAATCGCGAATGTCATCAAAAACACTAGTATAAGTCGCTGGATTACTTCTTGGTGTTCGACCAATTGGACTTTGATCAATGTCAACAATCTTTTCAATGGCTTCATAACCAGTGATACTTTTGTGTTTCCCAGGTTTATTGGAATTACGATTTAATTTTTGGGCCAGCGCTTTTTTCAAAATTTGATTGACTAAAGTACTTTTCCCTGAACCTGAAACGCCTGTGACAGCAACAAATTCACCTAGCGGAAATTCAACACTGACATTTTTTAAATTATTTTCACTGGCACCAGTGACTTTGATCGCTTTGCCATTACCTTTGCGACGTTCTTTTGGTACAGGAATCACTTTTTTCCCAGAAAGATATTGTCCAGTCAATGAATGCGGATTTTTAGCAACCTCTTCCGGCGTACCAGCGGCTACAATTTCACCGCCCAGATGTCCAGCGCCAGGTCCCACATCAATCAAGTAATCCGAAGCCATCATTGTATCTTCATCATGTTCCACCACAATTAATGTATTGCCTAAGTCCCGCATTTTTTTCAATGAGTCAATCAAGCGGTCGTTATCTCGTTGATGCAAACCAATTGATGGTTCATCTAAAATGTAAAGGACGCCTGATAAGTTTGATCCAATTTGTGTTGCTAAGCGAATTCTTTGTGCTTCTCCGCCAGAAAGTGTACCAGCAGCTCGACTTAAGGTTAAGTAATCTAACCCGACATTTTTTAAGAAGGTTAACCGATCTTCGACTTCTTTTAAAATTGGCCGAGCAATCGTTGTTTCTTGTTCAGATAAAGACACACCTTCAAAAAATTGGACCGCATTTTTTATTGCTAATTCACTGACTTCACCAATGTGCGTGCCATTGATTTTTACAGCTAAAGCTTGCGGATTCAAACGATACCCTTGACAGCTTCGACAAGTCAATTCTGTCATGTATAACCGCATTTGATCTCGTGTAAAATCGCTATTTGTTTCATGATAACGTCGTTTAATATTTTTTAAAATCCCTTCAAATGGCACTTCCACATCACGAACACCACCAAAGTCATTTTCATAATGAAAATGAAAGTTTTTCTCGCCAGAACCATTTAAAATAATTTCTTGTTGGTCTGCAGGTAATTCTTCAAACGGCGTATCCATATCAATCCCAAAACTGGTGGCTGCTTGTTCCAACATTTGTGGATAATATTGGGAACTAATAGGGTTCCACGGAACAATGGCTCCTTCTCTCAAGGTTTTAGTGGGATCTGGAATCACTAAGTCTTTGTCCACTTCTAATTTAACACCTAAACCATCACAATCGGGACAAGCGCCAAATGGTGCATTAAATGAAAACAAGCGCGGTTCCAATTCACCGACTGTGAACCCACAATAAGGACAAGCATAATGTTCACTAAACAACATCTCTTCTTGACCAATCACATCAACAATTGCGTAACCTTCAGCTAAACGCAAAGCCGCTTCAAACGAATCAAACAAGCGAGAGCGAATACCTTCTTTCACAACGATACGGTCAATCACAATCGCAATATCATGTTTTTTATTTTTTTCAAGTTCTGGTGCCTCACTAACATCATAGGTTTCACCATCCACCCGCATTCTGACATACCCTTCACGTTGGATCATTTCAAACACTTTTTTATGTTGGCCTTTTTTCTTGACCACAACAGGCGCCAAAATTTGAATTTTTGTTCGCTCTGGTAGCTCTAAGACTTTATCAACCATCTGTTCAACAGACTGACTGGTAATTTCAATATGATCGTTAGGACAAATTGGATGACCTACCCGAGCAAATAACAATCGTAAATAATCATTGATTTCTGTGACCGTCCCCACCGTTGAGCGTGGGTTTTTACTTGTCGTCTTTTGATCAATTGAAATAGCTGGACTTAAACCATCGATGCTGTCAACATCTGGTTTATCCATCTGTCCCAAAAATTGTCGCGCATAAGCAGAGAGACTCTCTACATAACGTCGTTGCCCTTCTGCGTAAAGCGTATCAAACGCTAATGAACTTTTGCCAGAACCAGATAGTCCAGTTACAACAACCATTTTGTCACGAGGAATCGTGACATCAATATTTTTTAAGTTATGGGCGCGTGCACCATGAATCACAATTTTATCATTTGCCATATATGTTCTCCTTTTACTAAATCTCTTACGTCAAATCATTTCAAGTCATTCTATAGAGAAAAGATTAGTAAAAGATACGATGGTTCATCGTATCTTTTACTTAATCCGTTGGTTGACTTATTTGGCAGCTTTCAATTCAAGAATGGTATCTCGTAATGTGGCTGCAGTTTCGAAGTCTAATGCTTTGGCCGCATCTTTCATTTCTCTTTCAAGTTTCATTAATAAATCAGCTTTTTCTTGTCTTGATAAATCTTCATATGATTTATCCAATTGAACCACTGTTTCATCTTTATCAGCTGTTTTGGAAATAGAAATCAAATCACGAATTTCTTTAATAATTGTTTTTGGTTCAATGCCATGTTCTTCATTATATGCTTCTTGGATTGCCCGACGTCGTGCCGTTTCATCCATAGCTCGTTGCATCGAATCGGTGATTTTATCTGCATACATAATGACTTTTCCTTCGGCGTTCCGGGCAGCCCGTCCCATCGTTTGCACTAACGAGCGTTCACTACGTAAGAAGCCTTCTTTATCCGCATCTAGAATCGCAATTAAGGAAACTTCTGGCACATCGATTCCTTCACGTAATAAGTTAATACCAATTAGAATATCAAATTCGCCTAATCGTAAATCGCGAATAATCTCCGTTCTTTCCAGTGTTTTTATATCACTATGCAAATATTTAACTTTTAAGCCTAATTCTTTGAAATAGTCGGTTAAATCTTCGGCCATTTTCTTCGTTAAGGTTGTGACAAACACTCGCTGATCTTTTTCGATCCGTTCATGAATTTCGCCCACCAAGTCATCAATTTGACCCATAATTGGGCGGATTTCTACTTCTGGATCTAGTAAACCTGTTGGTCGAATGATTTGTTGAACAACAGTCTCTGTTTGTTCCATTTCATAAGGGCCTGGTGTTGCCGATACATAAACAATTTGGTTTACATGTTGTTCAAATTCTTCTAAACGAAGCGGTCGGTTATCAAGTGCACTTGGTAAACGGAAACCATAGTCCACTAACATTTGTTTCCGTGCTCGGTCGCCATTATACATTCCTCTAATTTGCGGCATTGTTACATGAGACTCATCGATTACAAGTAAGAAGTCATCTGGGAAAAAGTCCAACAGCGTATACGGTGGCTCTCCTTCTTGGCGACCGTCCATATGTCGAGAGTAATTCTCAATCCCTGACGTATAGCCCATCTCTCTCATCATCTCAATATCATAGTTAGTTCGCTGTTCCAAACGTTGGGCTTCCAATAATTTGTTTTCACTGCGAAGCACTTTCAAACGTGCCTCTAATTCTTCTTGGATCTGCGAAATGGCGTGTTCCATATGTTCTTCGTTCGTCACGAAGTGTGTTGCCGGAAAAATAGCGACATGCTCTGTTTCGCCGACAATTTCACCAGTTAACGCATCTACTTCACGAATTCGATCAATTTCGTCTCCGAAAAATTCAACACGTAGCGCATGCTCATCCCGTGAAGCTGGGAATATCTCAACCACATCACCGCGGACACGAAAACGCCCCCGTTGAAAATCAATATCATTTCGTTCAAATTGAATATCGACTAAGCTTTTTAGTAACTCATTACGATCCATTTCCATTCCCACACGTAATGAAACAACTTGTTGACTGTATTCCCGCGGATCCCCTAAACCAAAAATACAAGAAACTGATGCTACCACGATGACATCGTTTCGTTCCAATAAAGAACTTGTCGCTGAATGGCGTAGTTTATCAATTTCATCATTAATACTGGAATCTTTTTCAATATATGTATCACTTGAGGGTACATATGCTTCTGGTTGATAATAATCATAGTAACTGACAAAATACTCGACCGCATTATCTGGGAAAAATTCTTTAAATTCCCCGTATAATTGTCCAGCTAGTGTTTTATTATGTGCAATCACTAATGTTGGTTTGTTCACTTCTTGAATCACATTAGAGATTGTAAATGTTTTACCTGTTCCGGTCGCTCCAAGTAAAATTTGAGCTTTTTCTCCACCTTTGACACCGTCAACTAGTTCAGCAATAGCGGCTGGCTGATCTCCGGCAGGCTCATATTTAGAAGCCAAATGAAAGGTATTGGAAGTTTCTCTTTCGATCATTTATAACTCCCCCTCAAAGTGTCTAATTTCTCTTAAATTATCGGCCCATTCTGGCAGAATGTCCACTTATTAGTTTAACATACCGAACATATTTTCGCCACTTTTGCTGTTTCGGACTTCAACTGATCTTAATCTTTTGTTCTTAATTTCTATGTCACATTTTATAACATGTAATGTAAGGAAATTAGAGTTTTTTTCTCTTTTTAGCGTTCAAATACTTGTCAGCTTCCTATTTCTTACTATATAATTGTTCAATATGCAAAACTAGGAGGTATTTTATGAAAAGGAAACACTTTTTACTTTCTTTCTTTGTGATGATGGTAACTCTGCTAACATTCATTAGTGGCACTTCAGCACATGCAGAAGGAAAGAAATATACAATTGGAACGGATTTAACATTCGCCCCTTTTGAATTCCAAGACTCAAAAGGAAAATACATTGGTATTGACGTTGATTTATTAGATGCGATTGCCAAAGATCAAGGTTTTGAAGTGGATTTAAAACCATTAGGATTCGATAGTGCAGTCCAAGCGATTCAATCTAAACAAATTGATGGCATGATTGCTGGAATGAGTATTACGGATGAGCGAAAAAAATCCTTCGATTTTTCAGATCCATACTTCGATAGCGGTTTACAATTAGCGGTAAAAAAAGGAAACGACAAAATTAAATCATATGATGATTTAAAAGGCAAAACGGTTGCGGCTAAAGTTGGAACTGAAAGTGCCAATTTCCTTGAAAAAAATAAAGAGAAATATGACTACACCATCAAAAATTTTGACGATGCAACGGGTCTTTATAAAGCCTTAGAAAACGGCGAAGCGGATGCAATCGTTGATGATTATCCTGTATTGGGCTACGCAGTGAAAAATGGCCAAAAATTACAATTAGTTGGCGATAAAGAAACAGGCAGTTCTTATGGTTTCGCAGTGAAAAAAGGTCAAAACCCTGAATTAATCAAAAAGTTCAACGCTGGTTTGAAAAATCTTAAAGACAATGGTACTTATGATAAAATTTTAAACAACTACTTAGCGACAGGTGATGAAACAAACACACAAGACGCTGGCGAACAAATGAAAAAAATCACTCCTAAAAAAGAGAAATATGTGATTGCTAGTGATTCTACATTTGCTCCGTTTGAGTTTCAAAATGCCCAAGGCGATTATGTCGGAATTGATGTAGATTTAGTCAAACGTGCAGCTGAATTGCAAGGTTTTACTGTTGAATTTAAATTTATTGGCTTTAGTTCTGCTGTCCAAGCTGTTGAATCTGGTCAAGCAGATGGGATGGTTGCAGGCATGACGATTACGGATGATCGTAAAAAAGCCTTCGACTTCTCTGTTCCTTACTTTGATAGCGGTATTCAAATTGCGGTCAAAAAAGGCAATGACAAAATTAAATCGTATGATGATTTAAAAGGCAAAAAAGTCGGCGTAAAAATTGGTACTGAAAGTGCTGATTTCTTAGAAAAAAATAAAAAGAAATATGATTACTCAATTAAGTATTTAGACACAACTGATGCATTATACAGTGCATTAGAAATTGGCGAAGTTGATGCCATGATGGATGATTATCCTGTCATTGGCTATGGGGTTGCGCAAAATCAACCACTAGCGACACCAATTCCTCGTGAAAAAGGTGGTTCTTACGGTTTTGCTGTCAAAAAAGGGCAAAATCCTGAACTACTTGAAATGTTTAACGAAGGCTTAAAAGAAATGAAACGTACCGGTGAATACGATAAAATTATCGGCACTTACGTAAAAGATGGCAACGAAGCCAAAGAAGAAACAGCTGACGAATCTACGTTTGTTGGCTTCATGCAAAACAACTGGAAACAATTGTTACACGGTTTATGGATGACGATTCTATTAACGTTGATTTCCTTCGTACTTGCTTTAATTGTCGGCGTTATTTTCGGATTATTCAGCGTTTCACCAATCAAAGCATTACGTGTACTTTCAACCATTTATGTTGATTTAATTCGCGGAATTCCTTTAATGGTCTTAGCGTTCTTCATCTATTTCGGATTACCTGGTGTGCTTGGCTTTAATATCCCGGTCTTCATTGCTGGGATTATCACATTAACTTTAAATGCCAGTGCCTATATTTCTGAAATTGTGCGCGGCGGAATCAAAGCTGTTCCAGTTGGCCAAATGGAAGCTTCAAGAAGTTTAGGTCTTTCCTATAATCGGACAATGCAAAAAATTATTTTACCACAAGCGATTCGCATTATGATTCCTTCATTCATTAACCAATTTGTTATTTCATTGAAAGATACAACTATCCTTTCAGCAATTGGCTTAATCGAACTACTACAAACAGGAAAAATTATTGTTGCTCGCACATTACAAAGTACAATGGTTTACTTCGTTATTGCGTTAATCTACTTAATTTTAATTACTAGTTTAACTAAATTAGCGAAAAACCTTGAAAAGAAGGTGAACTAATATGACTGAAAAAATCTTAGTTGAACATTTAGTAAAAAAATATGGTGACAACACGGTCTTAAACGACATTAATGTTTCTATTAACGAAGGCGACGTAGTCTGCGTCATCGGTCCTTCTGGTTCTGGTAAAAGTACTTTTTTACGTTGCTTGAATCAATTAGAAGAAGCTTCTAGCGGAGACATTATTATTGATGGTGCGAACTTGACAGATAAAAATACGGACATCAACCAAGTCCGTCAACATATCGGCATGGTTTTCCAACATTTCAATTTGTTTCCACATTTATCTATTTTAGAAAATATTGTTTTAGCACCAACCGATTTAGGTCGCTTGTCAAAAGACGAAGCGGAGAAAAAAGCGTTAGAACTTTTAGAACGTGTTGGATTGGCAGATAAAAAAGATGCCTATCCAGATTCTTTATCTGGTGGTCAAAAACAACGTGTCGCAAT
Organism: Enterococcus sp. DIV0546; assembly: GCF_051712785.1. NCBI lineage: Bacteria > Bacillati > Bacillota > Bacilli > Lactobacillales > Enterococcaceae > Enterococcus > Enterococcus sp. DIV0546. The sequence goes on along the minus strand of NZ_JBIOPO010000001.1, from coordinate 527,199 downwards.
TGCACGTGCGTTAGCGATGAATCCTGATATTATGCTTTTCGATGAGCCAACATCAGCTCTTGATCCAGAAATGGTTGGCGATGTTCTTGGTGTAATGAAAGATTTAGCAAAACAAGGAATGACAATGGTCATAGTTACTCACGAAATGGGCTTTGCAAAAGAAGTAGCTAATCGAGTAATGTTCATTGATGGCGGTAACTTCCTAGAAGATGGTTCGCCAGAGCAAGTCTTTGAAAATCCTCAAAACCCTCGAACAAAAGATTTCTTAGATAAAGTATTAAATATTTAAACAAAAGCACTTGGCGCGCGCTAGCGCCCAAGTGCTTTATTTTATGGTTAAATTGTTTCCGTGACAGAGACAGATTGAACGTGCCCTTTTTCTTTTAAGAGATGGTGCAAGTTGGAATGCCAGAAATCTTCTTTGCCTACATAAGAGATCTTTGCTGTCACTGCCTCTTGTTCGGATTCCAAAGTCAATTCTACTAAGCGCTCCCCTTTTTCTAAAGAAGCTTGAAGTTGTTCATGCAGTCGGCTTTCTTTAATCATAGGTTCCTTCATTTTTACGATAAGCTGCAATCGTTTTAAAGGAGTCTTTCGTTTAAAATGGGCCAGAGCTAATACTAGCAAAGTTGCCACGAGATTGATAAACGCAATGGTTAAAAAGCCCATCCCAATGACTAAACCAATAATAGTAACATTCCACATCATTACTGCTGTCGTTAACCCAGAGACTTTCCTTTCTCTAAAAACGATAATCCCCGCACCGAGAAAGCCTACGCCACTAATCACTTGGGCGCCATATCGTGTAATATCCATAGAAATAATGGATGCCAAGGCGCTATTTTGTTTCACCACATCGACTAAAATATCCACCGATTGAATCTGTAAAATGGAAATCGTACAGGAGGCCAAACATAAAATGGCATTACTACTGATACCGAAGCCTTTTCTTTTAATACTTCTTTCTAACCCAATCAAAGCTCCAAAAACCAAGGCTAGAGCCATCCGAATGACAACGTCGGTGAGAGAAAGTTCAATCATTTTTAAAGAATTCATCGCTTTCTCTCCTTTCTTGCAAGTGACTATTTGACTTATTTTGTATTAACTAATAAACGCAAGCCATTAAAAATGACCACTAAGGTACTTCCTTCATGAATAAGTACGCTAAATGCGATATTCGCAATACCTAAAAAGTTCAAGATAATCAACGTTGCTACCACTAACATTGAAAAAATAATATTTTGCTGCACAATTTTATTCAAGCGTTTTGAGACACGGTGAGCATAGCCTAATTTAGAAAGATCATTTTTCATCACTACCACGTCTGCAACATCGATAGCAATGTCTGTACCATCCCCCATCGCCACTCCAATATCAGCATTCACTAAAGCGGGCGCATCGTTAATGCCATCACCAACCATCCCTGTCATTCCTACTTCGCGTTTTAATTGATCAACAATCGCTGATTTTTCCTCAGGTAAAACATTAGCAAAAACTTGGTCCACGCCTACTAAGCGACCAACTGCTTCACCCGTAAGTTTTGCATCTCCTGTAATCATTGTTGTTTCAATATTTTGTGACTTGAAATAGTGAATGGCGTTCATTGCTTCTTCATTAGGAACATCCATCAATGCCACTAAACCAATCACTTGTTCATTTTCGGCAAAGTACACTACCGTTTTGCCTTCACTCGCTAATTTCGTTGTTTGTTTCTCAATGATTGTTGGCACTTGTTCGAAACTAGATGGTTTACCAATTCTAAAAGTTGTGTCTGCAATGGTCGTTACTAAACCCACCCCGACAATATTTTCTACTTCTAAATTTAAAGCCGTTGTTTCTGCTTCAAAGCGATTAACAATCGCCGTCGCCAATGGATGATTGGATTTTTTCTCCATATTTGTTAAAACAGCTACTAATTCGTCTTGGCGATCTTCTAAGCCATCAACAAAAAGATAATCTGTGACCTCAGGTTTGCCTTTTGTTAGCGTGCCTGTTTTATCAAAAGCGAGTGCTTTCACTTCAGCTAAATTTGATAAGAATGAGCCACCTTTAAACAAAACGCCTTGTTTCGCTAAATTGGAAATTCCTGATAAAGTTGCCGGAACGGCACTCGCTGCTAAAGCACAAGGTGAGGCAGCAATTAAGAAGACCAAGCCTCTGTAAAAACTTTCAGCCCAAGTCAATTGGAAAAGCAATGCGCCACCTAAAACAATTAGTGGAAAAACTGCTAAAACTAGTGTGACATATTTCGGTTCAAATCGTTTAATTTTGCTTGCAATTTCTGATTGATTTTCTTGTGATTGGTTCACGAGCTGTACGATTTTTGCAAAAACTGTTTCTGAACTATCTTTCGTTACTTCAACAACAATTGTGCCTGAACCGTTCATGGTACTACCAAAAACTGGGTCACCACTATTTTTTTCTTTGGGAATACTTTCCCCATTAATAGATGATTCATCCACAGCGGTACTTCCTTCAATCACGACGCCATCTGTCGGAATTTGCGCACCATTGAGGACTTGCACGCGGTCACCAATCTTCAATTGTTCAACTGACACAGTTTGAATTGAGCCATCGTCTGTTATCAAGCGAGCTTCTGTTGGATTTAAATTTAATAGTTTTGTAATTTCACGTTGGCTTTTGCCTTGAGCGTAATCTTCAAGGAAATGCGCCGCCGCAAAAATCAAAATCAACAATGCTGATTCTTCAAAACTTCCCATTAATGCTGAACCAACTGCAGCTAAGGTCATTAACAAATGAATATTAGGCGAAAACTTTCGATTGTTTTTCGTATCCCGATACGTATCTCCAAAGCCTTCACCAATAATATGATAACCAGCTAAAATAGCAGCTAACGAGAAAAGAATATTTTTCACTAAGAGCATGTTCCCTAAAAATAAACCGATAAAGAAAAGAGCCAATCCTGTAAAAAAGAGAATAACTGGAACGTTTTTACCTTTTTCTTCATGTGTGTGTGCACCTGTTTGTTTTGACATTGTTATGCGCCTCCTCATTAATGTTTTTCTATTCATATGAACGTATATTCATATTATAAAACACTTGGGTGGTTTTGTAAAGACTTAAACACAAAGACAAGCGATGATTCTATTCGATAGGATCACCGCTTGTCTTTGTCGATTCTTTTTGTTGTTGATATTTTTCTTCTTGAATAGTCAATAATGATTGCGTTAAATTGACCCAATCAATCGAACGAGGTGGATCCAGCCAAACCATAACTTTACTCTGTTCTTCTTGATACAAGTTATTTAAATTGGTAATCACCACATCTGGTAAGGTATCTGATAACGGGTCAATAATTTCTACATTTAAATTCACATAGACGGATAAATTTTTTTTGATGAATTGGTTATACTCTTTTCCATAAGAAAAATCAATTAGGACCTTGGCTGGCTCTGCAATTAAATGAACCGGAACATGATTAATTAGCAACAATAGATAGTTAAAAAACAAACAGTGATTGGCTTTCGCAATTTTTTTATGTTTTGCTGTTAACCAACGAATATATTCAATTAAATAAAAATAAAATTCCGGATATGTTTGCTTAAAAAACTGTAAATCCATTTCAAAATCGTCAAACATATTAATCGGAAAGTAAATAACATTGAAATGAATAATTGCTAACCCTTCTTCTAGAGTATTCCTTGTTGACTCCTCTAAACAATTAAATGCTTTTTCAAAACTTCCAATGAAAACACGAGTTAGGCTTTCAATCGTAGGATCTTCGTGAATGACATATTTTTTCTCTAGTTTGCCATGCAAATACAAGAAAAAAACAATCGTATACGTTAATGATTTTGAGGCCAATGCCCATGCCACTTGCGATTTTTTTATTAGTTCCTCTGAAAATGTATTCAGTGCACGCGTATCGATCCCTTCCACCGCACGTCCTTCGTTGTTAATCATAATAGCTAAATAATGGAAAAAATTGCGTCGCTCATAGGTGGTGAAAGTATAGTTTAACTCAACAGACTGTAATACACGTTTCGCTTCATTATAAACTTTTACCGAATATAGTTCGGAAATTGGTTGATTGGAAAGCGTGAACAATTTATACAAAAAAAATGAAATTGCTTTTTGATTGCCGACAATTTCCCGCTTACTAAAATAGATCTGATACTCCTTTAAGGCTTTTTTTAGCCGCTGTAAGGTACTATACGCCACAGAGGTGCTGACATGATTACATTCAGCAAACTTTGTCAAACTATAATTTCCTCTAAAGTAAGACAACACTAATTTAAAAGAGAGCGATTCTGTTAAGTATTTCGTGAGCAAAAGTTTACTTGAATAGTTTCCATCAATTTCAAGTGTAACATCTACATCAGAAACGACTAAAGTTAAGCTGTCGCTTAACTTTAGATTGTCAATATCTGCTTTTAATTTTTCTAATGTTTTTTTGACTAAAAAATTCGACATTGATAATTCTTCGCGAAGTGCAATAAAAGTACCTGATAGCGTGGGACTTTCTTCTAAATGCCTTAGCAAGGAATAACTTCGTTGATCTTCTTTATTTAAAAAAATTTCATAATTCATCATTTATCAGTTCTTTCTCCCATAAATAGCCGTTCCTACTAATTCCCGTATGAAATTCAAGTAAAAAGTGTTTTGCCCCTCCGTTCCAGCACCGCCTGTGCTATTTGGTACAATGGTGATATGGCTAGCATCAAATAATTCATCCGTGAAAAATACTTGATGCTGACTTTTCTTGGAAGAAGGCCTTTCTTCATTTGTTTTTGGATTATTGGTTGTCACTTCTTTTTTACTAACGTCTTCGCTACTTTCTTCCGCTTGCGTTTCGCTAGTCATAGTACTTTCATTTGTTTCTTCCATTTTTTCTGGTGTGCCAGTATTCTCAATCGGATAAATTTCTTCTGTTGGATTGGTCGGATTATAAATTGGATTCCGTTCTTCTGCTGCTTGCACATTGGTTACTTGAAAAAACGAGAGTAACAATGTACTCCATAATAGTAAATGTTTGTATTTATCCATTTTTCTCACATATATTGCCAAATACTTTAGCTACATAACAAAATAAAAAATATAACTAGTAAAGTGGTATCAGACGATATTTAACAATACTCCTTCTTATTATTTCTTTTTTTGAGTTAGGTTTGTTGAATAAACTGCATGTTTGATAAGTAAAAACAAACAAAAACGTTGCCGATAATCAAATCAAAAATTAACTACTCTTTATATTTCTCTTTCGTTTTTTTCCTGTTTCTTTTTTCGCCAAATCAACCAGGCAATGATTAAAATCACTATCAATAAAAGTAGTAAGCCAATCATCAAATATAAATTTGAATGATTTTCTTTTAAGGTCACATCTTTTTCATTTAATTCTTTGGCAACTTCGCCATTAATTGTAAAGTCTTTTTCAAATTGCCATTGATTTCTAAAAGATATCGATTCATTGTTTATTGATTTTTTAAATGAGCCTGCAGCATCTTTATTCCCAACAACGGTCATAGACAAATGATAATCTCCTGGCTTAAGCGGTTGCCCTTTTAGCGCAATGGGAACAGAAAAATTGGTATTTGGTGCAATTTGCATGTTTGCTTTTTCCTCTTTATATAAAACTTCTTCATGCCCCTTTTTGGTAATCTCTGCCGAAAAGGCAACTTGGTTAATATATGTTTTTTGATCATTTTGTAGATTGACTAAAATCACATTTCTAGCATTAATCTGTCCTGGTGAGACTTTTTTCAAAAGTAAATTCGGCTCAACCATTTTTTTGTTTTGTTGCATCAATAATGCAACGACATACGAATATTCATTTTTAATGGATAACCCCTGACTCTTATCGTCTTGACGTTTGCCTTCATCTGACGTTTCTTCTTTAAAAGTGATACCACTAGCTAACACTCCATCAAAGGGGGTATTAGGCATTTTGACGTTAATAGAAACCGTTTGTTCACTTTTCGGTTTTAAACGAACTGAGCTAGGGGATTGAACGTAGTCTTTTATATCAAACGCTAAACTTTGATCTTTTTTCCCCTTATTTTCACCATACTCAACGATTACATTTGAATTGGTAATGGCACTATTGATGGAAATACCTACCTTTACTTCTTTATCTGTATCATTGCGCAAGTTCACTTTCAACTCAGTTTCTTCATTTGGTGCTAGTAATAAATCAAAGTAAGTTTTTTCTTTATCTACTTGTTTTTCTGATGGAATAGGCGTAACCGCGAAATTAAATTCACTGGCAAAACCATTGCTAGGTACTAACGCTAAAAGAATTAGTAGTATCGGAAAAAAAAGAAATCGTTGTTTTTTTCTGTTCAAATTATTTACTCCTTTTCTATATGTAGTGAATAGCAGGTAACCATGTTCCCCGCTATTCTTCTTTTTAAAATTCGTCTAATTTCCTGGAGCGTCTGTCAACGTCCATGTTAATTTTGTGGCGTATTTTTCAGCGTATTTGGTTGTAGAACCTGGAACAGTTAACTCAATACTTTTAGCAGCTGTAGTTGCATCTGTTCCCCAATCAAATAAATAAGTTCCTGCACCGTTTCCTTTCGCTGCACTCATTACATCTGATTGACTACCATCTGAATTTAGCGTGATTGTGGCTGGGCCTGTTGGTTTGCCTGAATCTGAAGCAGTCACTACATTTCCGTTTTTAAACGTGATAGCTGCCCCAGTCAATTCTTTACCAGAAGTTGATTTAAATTGTCCTTCTTGTTTCACTTTTAATGACCAGCCAGCTTCGGTTCCACGGTTATCTGTTACTTGGACATAGTTAGGCCCTTCTTTGACTTCATCGGTTGCGCCTACCGTCTTGTATTTTTGGGTAGCAGCAAAATAAGTCTGATCCTTCGACGTGATTTTTTGAACACCGAAGTCTAGACTTGACGCATAATCAATTGACAACGGACCGTTTGTTCCTGGATTAGGACCTTCAGGATCTGTTGGGTCAATAGGATCAACTGGATTAGTTGGATCCGTTGGGTCAACCGGATTAGTTGGCTCTTCACTTGGTGTAAATTCTACGATACCATTAGATGTATAACTACCGCCATCTTCTGCAAAGGCTTGAGAAGTCATGCCTAAGCTCCCTAAAATAAATGTGGATAAACATACTGTTGTTACTTTTTTCATTTTCTTTTCTCCATTCTTTTCTTTAATTTCCTGGCACATCTTCTAACGCCCAAGATAAACGAGCTTTAAATGTTCCAACTCTTTGATAAGCTACAGGAACATTGATTTGAATTCCTTGTTGTTTTGATTCATCAAGTAATGCTGTTAAATCTGTTTCACCTTTCTGATTACTTTCTAAAAGCGTAATTGCCTCATTTGTAATCTGAGAGCTTCCAGCAGTTGAAACGAAAGAAAAAACATCTGGCATTACAATTGAATCATTTGTTAACGGTTGCGTTTGCTTTAGTTGCAGGCGCCAATTATTTGCGTTACGTTCATCCACGACTTTGAGTCCTTCGGTGGGATGCCCAAGTTTAATTAGTGGTTGATTACGTATCTTTTCCGTACCAAAAGTAATCTGTTTTGGTGCCTCTTTAAAATATAGTTCCCCTAAACGATAGTAAAAATAAATATCTTTTGTTTCCTCTGTCATTGTTCCTTCCGCATTGCCCGAGTCTTTTGTAAAAACATAGCCAGAAATATCTAGGGGTTTTTCTTGATAGGGTGCACCAATTTTCCCTGTTACACTTTTAGGTGGAGCAATATCTTTACCTTCTGCGTCTTTATAAAAAATGGTTACTGTTTTTTCTGTTGGTTTAGGAATAGTAATCGTTACATTATTTGACTTTTGCAGTAAGGTTCCTTCTTCATAATAGTCAAAGTTCATAGTTAAAACTTTTTCGGGCGTATTATCTTGAAGGGTTGTTTTTAATTCAATCATCATGTCCTTCTTTAAAACTAGGTAGTCATTTAAAGCAATTGTTAAGTGATTCCCTGTTTGTGTCAGATCTTTGGCTGCTACCTTTTTACCATCAATCGTTAATGAATTTTCTTCATATGCTAATTCATCAGGTAAGTCAATGCTTACTTGCGGTTGACGATCTTCGATAAAGTCATTGTCAATATTCAATGTATTCCGTAGTATCACCTGATCATTTTTCACTGCTTCAACAGCTGAGCTAAACTCCTGACCATTCACGCTAAGGGCTGCTTGTGACGTAACGTTGGTAGGAATTTGTGTCATTGCTAAAGCATTCTCTTGGTATTTGCCACCTGTGGATGATGTAAAGCCCCAATAAACCGTTGTTGCGCCAAATTGTGCATTTAAATCTGAAACTACATACGTATTCGTGCCCACACCTTCTAAATCATATGTTAATGCTTTGGTTGCGGCATTCCAATGAACAGTCAACATGCGCCAGGTTCCATTAGATAGATAGGTTGGCGCAACGGTGACGCCTGAATGCTCCCCTGTATAGCTGTTGTTATTAGCTTTCGGAGTGACAAAAGCTAAATGTCCATTTCCCTTATCTTGTGAAATTTCTCGGTCCATTCGGTTGGAACTACCAGTATTTTTATAGGTATCAAACTCAATCGATAAGGCATTTCTAACATAAGGTTGACCAGCTTTCGTGGAGTATGCACCGATTCCCATCCCAGGTGAACCAATGACTTCTTGAGGCGTTGTGGACATTCTAGGATCATTCGTTAAGGTAAAGGTCATACCATCACCAGCATTTGCATACTCGTTTCCTAAATACAAATAACTTTTAAAGGTAAAATCCGACAATAAACTGATTGGTTTTTTTGACCAAATAGCTCCTTTTTGTGATTTAACAGCTGGGTTTAGTTGTAATAACTTCCCACCTTCTAAAATACTTGTTGCATTTCCAATTGGCTCTTGAAACACCTTGTCGATTGGAATGATATTAGGATCATCAGGCAATGAAGTAGCGTATGGCGCAGCCAACATGCGCGGCTGTGGTTCAACTATCGCCGATTCCGTTGCACTGTTATCGTCATCCTTTTGTTGTTCGCTAGGTTCTAAAGTAGCCGTTGATTGGTCTGTTTCTGCTGGATGATTATCGGTTGTTGTTGTCGTTTCTAGGGAAGATTCTTGCTCTAATGTTTCCGAGTGAGAAGGAGCGCTAGTTGCCTGATCATTGGCCGATTCCTCCACTATTTCCCGATTGACTTCGTTGATATTTGTCGAAGGATTACTAATCGCTTCGCTAGTAATAGGCGCAAGGATTAGTAAGAATAAACTACTTGCCAAAAAGACTAGGCTTTGTTTGTTTCGCATCTCTCTTCACCTCTACTTTTTAAATTCCTGGTACATCCGTCAACGTCCACAATAATTTTGTTTGATATTTCACGGCATCTTTAGGGGTTGACCCTGGTACTGATAGCGCAACATCTTTTGTAACATTAACATTGTGTACCGTATTGGTTTCATCGCGTTCTGCAACCACTTCTACTTTGCCCCAATAAGTAGCCCAGGTTCCTGCACCGGTTCCTTGCTTCGCAGCTGCCACTAGAGATGCGGTTCCTGGAACAAGGGCAATCTTATTTGTTGCCTCTGGTTTCACAACATTTTGCGCATTACTATTAACAGTCGGGTTAGCTAAAGAAATTTGCGCACCTGTCAACTGACTATTTAAAGTCGCCTTTGTTGCTTTAAATTGCTCCTTTTGCGTAACCGTTAAAGACCAACCGCTATTGGTTCCTCTATTATCAGAAATTTGCACAAAATTTGGTGTTTCTTTTTGATTTTCTTGATATTGCTGTGCTCTTGCAAAATATACTTGGTCTTTATTCGAAATACGATTTTTCCCAAAGTCAAAACTTGAAGCATAATCAATAGACAGCGGTCCTTGGGTACCAGGATTGGGACCTTCTGGGTCTGTCGGATCAATTGGTTTGACTGGCTTTTCTGGATCGGGATTTTCTGGATCAACCGGCTCTGTCGGATCTACGTTCGGAATAAATTCTACTAAACCATTCGAACGATACTCTTTTGGCTCCTCTGCCTTCGCTTGTAAGGACCAACCAGCAACTGCAAATGTACTGCATAGAACGATTCCTGTGAATTGTTTTTTCATTGCTTTTCTCCTTTATTTAATTATTAGCGGGAGTATCTTCTAATGCCCAAACTAACTTCGTTGAATATTGTTGTGCAAGCTTTACAGATTTTCCGGGAACGAATAGTTGGACAGCTTCTTTGTTTGTTGCTTCATTTGAACCAAATCGATAAACCCAAGTCCCAACACCTGTTTCTTTTTTAGCGTTCATCGCTAGATTATTATTTACACCAGGTGTTAGGGAAATAGTACTACTGACTTCAGTAGGTTTATATTTTTCATCCACCATTGAAGCAGCTTCTGCCTTTGTAAACGTTAATTGAGCGCCGACTAGTTCCTCTCCAGTAGCTGTTTTAAATTGTTCAGGTTGGGAAAGCGTTAGTTTCCATCCTGCTAACGTTCCTCTTTTATCAGTTACTTGTACATAGGTTGGTTTTTTTGAACCATCTTTCATTTCATCTGGCGCAGCATAATACGTTTGATCTGCCGTAGAAATCTTTTGTGTACCAAATTTAAATTTTGACCCATAATCAATTGATAAGGCACCACCCGTTCCTGGCCCTGGAGGATCAATTGGGTCTACTGGATCAGTAGGATCGGGATTTTCTGGATCAACAGGCGGTGTGATTTCATTATCACCTGCTTCAAAAGTAATTGTGCCTTCCGTATTGTATTCTTTCGGAAAAGTTTCTGCTGCTGATGCGTTTATTGCTTGAAACCCTACGCCTAAAAGTATGGTTGCCGATGTAAGTAAAATAGTTTTTTTCATTAAATAAGCTCCTTCTCTCGTTTCATTTTATTAATTAAATAAATGACTACCCCCAACAAACTAACTCCTATCAAGGAATACAGTGGATTTTCAGACGCGCCTGTTTTAGGTAAAACTGCTTGTCCAGAAGCAGCTAAATTGTTTCTTCCCTGTTCTTCTGATTGTTGGGTATCCGCTACGTCATTTGACTCTTTTTCATTCTCATAAACGTAGGTGATATAGAAGCTCGCTTGACCATTTGATTCATAATTATTTTCTTCAGCCATAACGCTTTTTGTTTGCAACCCAATGATCAATAGCCCTAAACATACCAAACTAAACCTTTTTATGATTTTCATCTGAATTCCTCCTTCCCCATTTTCAACATTGACTGGCCCAGCCAATAAACATTATATAAAAGAAATATTTATTAGATTTTTTTATTTTTTTCAGACGCTTTTAAAAAATAAAATGGTTTAAGCTAAGAAAGCTTTAAAATCAACACTTTTAAAGACAAAAAAATAAACAAAAAAACTTCAAAAAATAATTTTCGAAGTTTTTTTGTTTATTTTTTTATTATTTTTATACTTCTACCGCTTCTAACAAAGCCAAACGTTCAGCAACTTCTGCTTCTGTTAAATTATGTTTTTTTACATAACGATTGGCAGGATGCTGGCTACATTCTAATGAGCAGCCACCTAAATGTTTATGTTCATTTTCTTCTGAAGTTAAGATTTGACGATTACATTCTGGGTTTGCACAGTTAATGTAGCGTTCGCAAGGTGTTCCATCGAACCAGTCTTTCCCAATAACTTTTTTATCAACATGATTAATTTCGACACTGATTCGGTCATCAAAGACATACATTTTGCCGTCCCAAAGTTCGCCACGTGTTTCTGGATTTTTCCCATAATTGGCGATACCACCATGCAATTGAGCAACATCTTCAAATCCTTCTTTTAATAACCAGCCAGAAAATTTTTCACAGCGAATCCCGCCAGTACAATAGGTAACAATTTTTTTATCCATAAATTGTTCTTTGTTCTCGCAAATCCATTGTGGTAACTCACGGAAGCTACGGATATCTGGGCGCACGGCACCACGGAAATGTCCTAAATCATATTCATAATCGTTACGAGCATCGATTACAACAGTGTCTTCGTCTAATAAGGCTTCTTTAAATTCTGCAGGTTCCAAATATTTCCCCGTCGTTTCCAATGGATCAACGTCTTCTTCTAAGTTCAACGCCACTAATTCAGAACGTGGGCGAACAAACATTTTGCGGAACGCCATTTCTTCTGCTGGATCAATTTTAAAGAATGTATCCTTAAAGCGCTCATCTGCTTGCATTGCTTCCATGTACTTTTCTGTTTCTTCGACAGTCCCAGATAACGTTCCGTTAATCCCTTCTGTCGCTACTAAAATACGGCCTTTTAAATTTAATGATTTGCAAAAAGCTAGATGCTCTTTCGCAAAAACTTCTGGATCTTCAATTGTTGTATATTTGTAATATAGTAATACTTGGTATTTCATCTTGTTTTCCCCTTTTGTATAAAGTCATTCTATCCCATTATACGGTGAATAAAAAAGGGAAAGCGATTATTTTGCTTGTGTATTTACACACAATATAGAAGTAGCTCGTTGTTCTTGCAACTCACCTAAAAGTTCGATTTGAATATTTTGGATTTTTACCAAATTTTCTAGTTGATTATTGATAATATAATCCATTTTCTCATGTAATAAATTAATTTCTACTTCTGCTTTTAAGTTAATTTTATAATCATTATTCGCTTGTTCTCTATCACGGGCTTCTTGTCTGTTTTGACTCATCATAATAATCGGTGCTTGGATAGCTGCTAAACAAGATAAGGCAAGATTCAACAAAATATAAGGATATTTGTCAAATGGTTGTCCCAATAAAGTGGTAGAGTTAATCACGATCCAAGCAATCAACACGAAGCAAAAGAAGCCAATAAACACCCAGCTACCGCCAAATTTAGCAATGGTATCCGCTGCTCGTTGTCCAAAGGTTAATTTCTTTTCCATCTTTTCATTCATATTATTGGAAATCAGCTTATCTTCTTTGATGTGTTGAACCACTAATTCATTCAGTTGTTGGATTTTTTCAGAATCATTTGCGACCAATTGTTTCATGTAATCCAAACGATAATTAAGTAACTCCGCCAATGTAATCATCGATTCAGCTGTCAATTGTGGATTGTTTTGGAGAATAAAAGCTTGCGTTTCCTGTTCTATATCTTGAAGATAAATGTTTTTTTTCGTTGGTTCACCAATAACAACTTGTTTATTTTTTGATTGTTTCATCTTCGTCACTCCCTTTGATCGTTCTTCCCTTTATTTTAATATAAAGTCTCTCAGAAGAAACCTAAAAAGGCTTTGGGAGTAATCGTTGTTACTTCTGCTTTAAAATTTAACAGTTAAATTGGTTACATCATGGAACAACGAACCAATTAATTCTTTGTATTTCGCTGGATTCACACAATTAGTTAGCAATATGATCCCAGTTTTCATATCTTTTGAAAATAAAGCTAGGGCTTGTTGACCCGCTTCAACGCCGTGTAAACGTAAATAATTATCATGAACATAGATGCCGCCATGATAAGAGCTTTGCTGAGAAGACGTCCATAATTTTTGCAAAAGTGCGGTGGAAACTAAATGTCCACTCGTTAATTGATGTAAGTACCAATACAAATCACCTGTCGTCATATCCACATTACCAGTCCCAAATTCATGGGCAAAACTAGCTGCAGGAATTGAGAGCACTTGGTTATATGAATTATCTTCTGTCCATTTATAACTTGTTGAATTATTGGGCTGTTCCAATAAGGTTTCATAGAAGCCAAAATTCTTTAAACCAGCCGTTTTGTGATAAAAATTATTAAATAATTCTTGATAGGTACGTTGATACATTTTCTCTAACATTCCTGCTAAAAGGACAAAATTTACTGGGGAATAATTGTATTTTCCTTTATTGACTTGAATGGTATTTTGTTTAACAAATTGAATAATTTCTTCATCGGTAACGATATCATTAGGCATTGCTGATAACTTCAAACCGCTTGTCATATTCAACATATCGCTAATCGTAATGTCCTCAGCACCTTGTACTTGCGGATAAAACGTAGCGAGTTTTGTATCTAATGTAAGTTTACCTTCTTCAATCGCTTTTAAGATCAAGGTTGTGGTAAAAGATTTTTGAATTGAACCAATCTGAAACCTTGTGTTTGGCGTGTTGGCTTGTTGCTTTTCAAAATTGGCAAAGCCATATCCTTTATTTACTAAAACCTGATCATCTTTAATGATCAAAGCCGAACCAATATAATTTGTTTCTTGAATTTTTTGATCAAGTTCGCCACTATCTGGTGCAACTATTTCTTTCGTTAAATTCGCATAATTATCACTTCGGCGATCTTCTTCCAAGACCACTTTCGATTCTTGACTAACTTGTGAATCTCTAGTGAAAAAGAACGTTTTTATTAAATAACCACTACCACCAATCACCACCAACAAACATACTATAAAAAGCCAATTCACTCCTCCATGTCTTTTCTTTGCATGTCGTTTACGCATACCGCTTACCTCCGCCTATTCTATTAACAGCATTATCATACGCTATATTTTCATGAAAATTACAGATTTTAGTAAAATTTATAAAACTTTCAACTTTTATAAAAAACAGCTTGGCACCAGAATCTAGATTGATTCTGGTGCCAAGCTGTTTTTTATTTACTTTCTTGCCCCATCACAGCAAAGTAATTATCATCGTTATCTGCAAAATTAAAAACTAAGCCTGTTGGCAATTGAACCATTTCACCGACAGTAACGCCAGCCTCTTGCATTTTTTTATAGAGACCAATGATATCATCGCTAGCAAACATTAGAGAAGGGGTATTCCCCGCCACTTCTGGTGAATGTTTTTGAATAAAGGCCAAATCATATAAAACAATAATCGTCTCTGCTGATTCACTTGGCGCAATTTCTACCACCAATGTGCCGTCAACTTCCTCTCTTTCCTTTTCAACAAAGCCAAACGTTTGCCAAAATTGACTAGATTCCTCAACATTATTCACATATAACATAATCTTTACTTGGTTTGAAAACATTCCTTCACGTCCTTTTGAATTTAGTTAACAACTTATTATATACGTTCTTTTAAATAATTACTGCACTTTCGCTTAAAATCCAAAAAAAGTGTTTGAGCAAGACATTGCTCAAACACTTTTCGTTTTATTGATTTAGATATTTGCATCTAAGACAACGTCGCGATCATTTAAGACATCACGATCTAATTCATGAATACGAGCACTTGTTAACACGCCTGCAACCATACTATCGTTAACGTTAACAGCTGTCCGCGCCATGTCAATAAGTGGTTCAACCGAAATTACTAAACCAACAATTGCAACTGGCAAGTTCATTGCGCCTAAAACGATTAGAGAAGCAAAAGTTGCTCCGCCGCCGACACCGGCTACGCCAAATGAACTGATTGTGACAACTGCTACTAACATTAAAATAAATTGTAAACTAAAGACATCAATTCCAACAGTTGGTGCAACGATGGTTGCTAACATAGCTGGATAAACGCCGGCACAACCATTTTGTCCAATAGATAAACCGAAACTACCAGCAAAGTTTGCTGTGGCATCATCGACACCTAATGCTTTGGTTTGTGTTTCAATATTTAATGGTAAAGCTCCTGCACTTGAACGAGAAGTAAAAGCAAAGCTCAAGACTGGAAAAACTTTTTTTAGATACGTAACTGGATTGACTTTTAAAGTAATTAAAATCAGCATGTGAATGGCAAAAACAATGATTAAGGCCACATACGATGCCAACACAAATTTACCTAAGTTAATAATCGCAACAAAATCACTTGTTGCTACAACATTAATCATTAACGCTAACACGCCATAAGGGGTCAAGCGTAAAACTAAGGTAACAATTCGCATGGTAATTTTATATAAACTATCAATTAAATTTGCAAAAAATTCAGCTTCTTTTGGCGCTTTACGACGAACGCCTAAATAAGCGACACCAACAAACGCAGCAAAGATTACCACCCCAATGGTACTCATTGGTCGTGTTCCCGCAAAGTCAGCAAAGACATTTTTAGGAATGAATGAAACGATTTGTTGGGGAATCGTCAAATCTTGAATCGCATCTTGACGCGTCGCTAACTCGGCAATTCTTGACGTTTCTGCAGCACCTTGCGTGAATTTTGCCCCTTGAAGACCAAATGCTAAGGTTGTTCCAATCCCCACCAAGGCAGCTACTGCTGTTGTTCCTAGTAAGGTGGCTAACACATTAAAGCTAATTTTTCCTAATTTATTGGATTCTTTCATTTTTGTAAATGCACCTACAATAGATACAAATACTAACGGAATTACGAGCATTTGTAGAAACGCTACATAACCATTACCTACAATCCCGATCCATTCCATTGATTGCGTAGTAATTTTACTGTCTGTACCAAAAGCAAATTGAATAATTGCACCTAAAACAATCCCCACGCCCAATGCTGAAAAGACACGTGTTGAGAATTTTAAATGTTTCTTTTGCATTTGATAGAAACCGAATAACACAGCAATAAATGCAAGGATCACTAATACAGTGATGAATGTTGTCATTTTAGTTCCTCCCTATGTTTTTAATGACAAGTACATCAAAGGAAGTAAAGGTTCCCGGTACTCACTCTCCAGTAAATACCCTGAAAACAGCAGGCTGTTTCCAGTGATAGTTCTATTGTACCTTATTTTATAGCAAATAGTGGGATAATTTGCTTACTTTTTGATAGAAAATAACCGTTGTGATAGTTTAAAACTATCACCAAGCGTTGTTTTACTAGTCACTGTAAAAATAATTTGTTTTTTGTCCTCTTTCTTTTAAGCTGACGTGGTATACTTAGTTCTAGGAGGTGTAAGCGTATGCAAAAAATTTGTTGGATCCTTTCTGTCAACCGTGATGGAGCAACGTTATTTGTGGGAAGCCCTGCAAATGCGGGTCCTTGGCTCTTTTCAAATAAAGAGCAGCAAAACATCAAAGCCTTTTTTCAACCAACCTATGAAATTGACTTTATCAGTTATGATGTTCTTTCAGAGGAAGTACCAGAAGCTGCGTTCATTTTGTACAATGAAATGCTCGCTCCCTATCTTCCCGAAAAAATCACCAAAGTTGGACAGCCGATTGCTTATATGGATATCGCTACAAAAAATTATGAACAGTTTAAAAAGGCTTTGGTTGCTAAACCTTCACAAGAATAAAAACAGCGTTTGTAACGGAATCCGTTACAAACGCTGTTTTTAAAGTTTAAGCTTCTTCTGATTGTTGAAAATTCAATTGGACACCTGGACGATCCAGAGCAATTTCAGTTACTTCATAAGATAAACGTTCGACGATGCTAAATAAAGGACGTACAAGTTCATCGACTTCTTCTTGCGAAATATCTTCTTGTTTTTCAATTTTACGATCAATAATGTGATTAATTTGGCTAATCGCCCCTGATAAAACAAATTCGTCAAAGACAATTCGAAATTCTAAGCGAGCAACAAGTGCTGAGCTGTTTTCTGGATAATTTTCTTCTTCTACTTCAATTGGTGAAAAACTAACACGTAAATCTGTCTCTACTTCTGAATCAGGTACTCGCATATCATAATGATACGCTTCAACAATTTCTTGTTGGCGTTTAATTTCCATTGTTTTTCTCTCCTTTTTTAACAAGATATTCCCCTTTTAGAATATCCAATGGTTTCTTTTCTCAAGTATACCACAAGTCCGAAAGTTGCCTAGACCAAAAAACACAGAAGGTCAGACTTTTTTGATAAATTGATTTTGGCAGTTTGAACAAGTGACTTTGATTGTTCCTCGTCCTTTCGGCGCACGTAATGACTGCTGACATTTTGGACATTTAAAATAACGATATCCTTTCTGAGTCATATGTCGCTTGCGAAAAGCATGAACTTTTTGCATTAGGTGTTGTTTTCGAAGAATAAACCGTTGATTTTCATTCAATCGCGGGTGAATATGTTTTGAAAAAAAGCGATAATACACATAGGCAACTGTGATTAAAATCAATAATCGAACCCAAAGATAGCCAGTAAAAATATTGATGAGCGCCAGCACGACACTTGTTAGCAACAGCGTTCGATTCAATTCATCGAACCGGGCATAACGTCCGTGTAAAAATCGTTGCGCTTTTTTGCGCCAACGTAGAATGCGTTCAAACCAAATTTGGCTCATTTATCTTCCTTCTTTCGAGCATTATTTTTTGAATAAATGATTGATTTACAGAAACTTTCAATCAAAATTTACACTTACTAAGTCCAAATTTTGAACAACTGTTGGTTATTTTCGATGGTATACTTCTAGAGAAGTCAGGTCAACCGATGAATGACTTCGTTGATAATAGCTACCGCTATTTTATACAAACTTAAACTGTCGATGGATAGATTATCCGATTTTAACTTAGGGGAAGGTTAAAATCCGATTCTATAATTTAGCACTACACTCCTTTATTTAGTAGCAACTTTAGCCTATCTATCCACATTTTAAGTCAAAAAGAAGCAAGTCCGGACTTGCTTCTTTTTATTTATCTTTCTAATTCTTCAATTTTCTTCTCAATTAACGCCAAGACATATTGACACGCTTCAGGATCTTCGACAAAATCATATTTATCGCCATCAATTTGAATTTTAGGACTTTCATCATAGTCTTCATACCATTGATCATAACGCTCGTTCAACATTTGATAGTAATCATACAACGTTGGATCTGTCTCAATTTGTTCATAAGGACGGCCACGTTTTTTGATGCGTTCCAACATTTTGGGAAATGAAATACGAATGTGAACTAACAAATCAGGTCTTTTTTTATGCGCAGCATAAGGCAATTCTTGGAGCATGTTTTGTAATAAGTCATCGTACACTTTGACCTCTGTTTCGTTGGCACGACCTAAATCTGCATTTAAATGAAAAAGTAATGAATCTTCATAAATCGAGCGATCCAATACATTATTTTCATGCGTTAATGCTTGTTTAATACTATCAAAACGTTTATTTAAAAAATAAATTTGTAATAAAAACGCGTACTTTTCCGGTTCCGCATAAAATAAAGGTAATACCTCATTATCATCAACTGATTCGTAAAAGGCTTCTGAACCTAAACGGTTTGCAATTAAAGCTGTTAAACTAGATTTACCAGCGCCAATCGTACCTGCTAAAACAATCACTGCCATCGAACTCCCTACCTATTTTTTTCCATTTTATTTTTTATCTTCAACCAATTAAACATACCAAAAATTGAGTTAAAAGTATACATACAATACATAACAAATATCGCATAATCACCACCAGCGTGCGTCCCTGCTCGGAACCATAACAAAATTGAAAAAATATTTCCTAGTAGCCAAAACACGAATTGCGATTGATAACGTTTAATCATCAATAACATCCCTGTCGCTGAAACACTGAACGTGATTGCATCTAATGTTTGTTGCGCATCATTTACAAAACCTAACAAAATATATGCCGCTACGCCAATGAGCAGCCACGTGAAAAAGGCATACAACCACTGAATACCTTTTAAAACTTTTACTTCGGTTACTTGACCTGAGCCATCTTCGCTAGCCCGAAGCCAAGCATAAAGCCCTGTAATGTCCATAATAATATAGAAGCTTTGTAAAAGAACTTCCGCATATACCCGTGTCACTAACCCAAAATAGCCAATAATCACTGCACTGATTAACCCAAAAATGTAATTGCTGACTTTTCCTTGGGCAATTAAATTCACACAAATGATGCCGGCTAAACCACCTACTAACGTAATCCAATTCGATGGATTGATAGCAAATGCAATCAACTGTACCCCCACCATCAAAGCTAAAAACAAGTAACTTCTCGTTTCCCAACCTTTAAAATCATTCACCAAAAAATTCTTATTCACGACAAATTTCCGACCTTCCTAAAACCAAACTTTTATCTGTTGACGTCTCAATAAGAGTACTCCGTTTTAAAAAACAAGTCAATCAGATTTCGGAATAAAAAGAAGATTTTAATACTATATATTGATTAAAAAAATAAAAAGACACTACATATAGTTATTTTGTAAGCTTTCTGATATCCTTTATTGCCACAATATTTTCTTCATCTTGTTTTAATCTTCTATGTAGTCATGGATTTGTTTCCATCTAATGATTCCTGCGGCAGAACCCTTTACGACGGTAGCGCTTCAAATTAATGTTGCGAAAGCGGAAGCAACCGCACATATTTATGCTTCAAATACAGTCATCGTTCACTCTTTTTATTGAAATGCTTAAAAATTGATGGCCTTATTTCTCGAATCTGGCCACTTATTAACTTATTACATGAAAACATTCGCCTAAAAAAAGCAAAAAAAACGACTAACCTAAATAATCGACCTACAAACAATTCCTTTCATTTGTAGGTCGATTATCTTTATTAGGTTTGATACGGATGTTTCGCCATTCCTAGTTTCCCTTTACTGCTCATCTCTACTTATTTTTTTACTGTTTGCCAACAGCTCGTGGTCTGAAAGTACTATCCGTCCTTTGGTACTTTGTTCAAAGCTGTAAGCTTGCTCAAATAACGTTTGCTCTTTATTGGCAGTTTGTGTAAAAGTAAGCCCATAAGGTTGTCCTTCACTGTTTTTCGCCAAAGGAACCGTCAATTCAGGATATCCTGCCACGGCACTTAAACCCGTACCTTCAGAATCAATAAAAGAATATCCGTCTAATTGTTGTTTTTTTAGCAACGCATCAAACGTTTGCTGTGCTTTTTTAATGGTTGCTTGAATGACTTCTTTATCTGGTTGTTTCTTTTTAGCATCTGCTTCTAATAAATCTTGCCCATACTTGGCACGAACCTTTTTATCTTGTTGATTATACGCAATTAGTTCCTCCAGTGTTTTAAATGGTAAATCATAACGTTTCGCAAATTCTTCCAATGCAAACTTAAATTCATTGGAAATAACTTTCCCGCCATCAATCCCTTCCATATCTGGCGTTACCGGAATCACTTCTGCTCCAGCTTTTTGGAGGGCCTTTTTAGCAGCCGTAAATTCTTCTTCAGCACTTGGCATTTCTAGCAACCCAATGCGTTGACCTTGTAAGTTATTTTTAGTAAATTTCGTTGAATCAATCCTCGGAACCGTGTCTTTCTTAAACGCATTATAGCCTTGCGCAGCATCAACGACACTTCGGGCAATCGGGCCAACTGTATCTAATGACGGTGCCAATGGCAAAACACCTTCGCCACTTACTGAACTGTGGGTCGGTTTAAAACCAACCACTGATTGATGAGAAGCGGGGGAAACAATCGATCCCATCGTCTCAGTGCCTAAAGAGAAGGCGCCGATATTCATCGTCACACTAGCCGCACTCCCAGAACTTGAACCTGAAGGTGTTATTTTGAGCGGCCCATAAGGATTAAGTGTTTGTCCATGTTTGGAACTATAGCCACTTGGTGCTTTCATTGACATATAATTCGCTAGTTCAGATAAGTTTACTTTTCCTAAAATCAAAGTTTGCGCCTCTGTTAACTTCTTAACTACTTCCGCATCTTCCTTAGGCTTGAACGTGCGTAAAGCATAAGCTCCTGCACTCGAAATCATGTTGGTCGTATTTATATTTTCTTTCAAAGTCACAGGAATACCATACAAAGGCTTCTTCGGTGTTTGAGAGGCTTGCTGATCAAATGCCTTTGCTTCCTTAATTGCTTGCGGATTGATTTCAGAGATGCTGTTCATGCCATTATCTATTTGATCGAACTGTAAAATACGGTCCAAATAAAACGCCGTAAGTTCTTCATAGGTCAATGTTCCTTCGGCAATCGCTTGCTGTAATTCAGTGATATTTTTTTCAATAATCAACGGTGCTTTGGTACGAGCTTTTTGTACATCTGTTTCTTTTAATTGGTCTTCAATCGTTTTAACGATTCTCTCTTGATTGTACATTGCTGGGGTTTCTGCCTCAGGAGTGAACTTTTTGAGTATAAACCAATACGCTGCAGCGCCTATTATGACTAACAAAACAGCAATTATTCCGATTACTTTTAAAAATTTAGACATTTTTATCCTCCTATACCATTTAAAGATTATCTTACTATGTTTATTTTTGCATAACAACTAACAGTTTTGTTCGTTAAAAAGACAAAATAGAGAGTAGGACATCCGTCAAAACGACCGATGTCCTACTCTCTAACGATTAAGATAGTCCGCTAAATGCGTTTGTTTTAATCTTTTGTGAAAGTTAAATATTGAGAATTTATTGTGTAATTCGTGTACCACTTTCTCCTTTGATTGCTTCCGAAGCTAATTCTAAAAGCCCGATAATCGCCTGGCGGTTTGGTTTACTTTCTGCAAAACTGATGGCCGCTTCCACCTTGGGTAACATACTACCTGGCGCAAATTGATCTTCTTCTATATATTGTTGCATTGCCGTAACCGTAACATCGGTCAAAGCTTGTTGATTTGCTTGACCAAAGTTAACAAAAACATGTTCTACTGCAGTTAATACCACAAAAACATCTGCTTCAATGAGTTCAGCCATTTTTGCTGCCGCAAAATCTTTATCAATGACTGCATCTACACCATGATAGACTGGACCATCATAGGCAATAGGAACCCCGCCACCACCACAAGCAATTACGATCTGTCCTGCATCAACAAGTGTTCGCAAGCTAACTTTTTCGTAAATATCAACTGGTTTTGGTGAAGGAACTACCCGTCGCCAGCCTCGACCCGCATCTTCTTGATAGACGTTCCCAGTTTCCGCCATCAACTGTTTGGCTGTTTCTTCGTCATAATAACCACCAATTGGTTTTGTTGGTTTTGTAAACGCTGGGTCTTTTGGATCCACCACGACTTGTGTAATTAACGTAACAACTGGTTGTTCCCCTAAATTTCTGGCTACTAGTTCTTCATCAATTGCTTGTTGTAAATGATAGCCAATATAGCCTTGGCTCATTGCTGTGCATTCAGGAAATGGCACGACATCTTCTGAAGATTGACTCGTTTCCTCAAAAGCTAAGCGAATTTTGCCAACTTGTGGCCCGTTGCCATGAGCAATCACCACTTGATGGCCTTGTTCAATTAAATCAACAATGGATTTTGCAGCGGTTTGTGCTTTTGCCAATTGTTCTTTCGAAGAATTTCCTAACGCATTTCCACCTAATGCAATCACTATTTTTGACATCTGTTTCCCTCCTAGCGCTTTGGTTCTTGTTGTGTGATACAGTGAATATTGCCGCCCCCATAAACAACTTCTACCGTATTAACGCCGACAATTTTTTTATCTGGGAACATCGTTTGAACTTGCTCTAAAGCCAAACGATCATTTTCATCACCATACTGTGGCACAATCACGCCATCATTTGTAATTAAAAAGTTCATATAGGATGCGATACAAATATCGCCATCTTCTCGTGGCATGGTTCCTTCCACGAAATCAATTTTGAAGGAGCCTTTAATGGTTACATTTTTGACAGGACAGCATAATTTGTGGACTTTTAATTGGCGTCCTTTAGCATCAGTCATTTTAAGCAAACGTTGATACGCATCTTGTGCCGCTTCATAAAATGGGCTATTTTGATCTTCGGTGTAAATACAAGCCACTTCACCAGGTGCAATAAAACAAGCTACATCATCTACGTGACCATTGGTTTCTTCTGGGTCAATTCCATCACCTAGCCAAAGAACTTTTTCAACATTTAAATAGTCGCATAATTTTTGTTCGATTGCTTCTTTTGAAAGTTGTGGATTTCGACCTTCACTTAATAAGCACATTTCTGTAGTCAAGACTGTTCCTTGTCCATCTACGTGGAATGAACCGCCTTCTAAAACAAAATCATCTGTACGATAAGAATCTACATGCTCAATTTCACAAATTTTTTGTGCAACCAAATCGTCTTGGTCCCAAGGGAAATATAAACCATCTACTAATCCCCCCCAAGCATTGAATGTCCAATCCACACCACGGATTTCTCCATGGTCGTTAATGACAAATGATGGTCCACAATCACGGACCCACGCATCATTGTTTGACATTTCGTAAACCGTAATTTCTGGCGGCAATTGGCGACGGCAATTTTGAAATTGTTGTTGAGAAACCACCACATTCATCGGTGTAAATTGACTAATTGCTTTGGCCACATTAGTAAAAGCTTCTTGGACAGGTTTACCACCATCGCGCCAATTATCCGGTCTTTCTGGCCAAATCATCCAAACTTTCTCTTGTGGTTCAAATTCTCCTGGCATTCTAAAGCCATCTTGTTTAGGGGTACTTCCTACAATTCGTTTAGCCATTTTCTTTCGTTCCCTTCTTAATTTTTTTCACGTAAATAATTACTTCACCAAACAGAATAAAAATGATTGCCCCAATTGTAATTGGTAATTTTTCATTTAATGCTGCGGGACTAAAATCTAAAGGTACTGCTGTGAAAACCAGTGAAATAATAATCATAATCATTGGTAAAACCACTAAAACTTTTAAAAATCCTGGTTTTCCGTTAACTTTAAACGGACGTGGTGTATCGGGATCAATTTTTCTAAGCTTATAAAAAGCTGGGAAAACTGGGATATACGATAACAAGAATAGGACGACATTCAAGGAGAAAAAGGCCCAGAATAAATTTTGATTAGGTAAAATTGGTGCTAATACAATGACCACCGATGCCACAATGCCATTCATCAAAGCAGCCCCAATTGGCATGTCATTTTTCTTGCTACGTTTTTCAAAAAATTTAGGCATGTCACCATTTTCAGCAGCATAACAAGCTGTATTATTGACTCCTAATGACCAAGAAATCATGTTGCCGAACAACGTAAGAAGGAATAGGAAAGCCATCAACATAATGAACCAACCTTCTGTCGAGCCTGTCAATAGTTTAAAGCTATCCATCATACCACTGCCGGTACTAATTTGATCGGTGGGAATCGCTACCCCAATTCCAAAGGCTGAAAAAATATAAATGGCCGCAATGACTAACCCCGCTGCTACAATAGCTTGTGGAATTTGCTTCTTAGGATTTTCCATATCATCTGCAAACGTACAGATGACTTCAAACCCTAACAAATTAAAAATGATTACAGAAATAAAAGATAAACTCCTTAAGTCAAACGTTGGTAGCATTGATTTCAAGGTAAATTCGTTGGCAACACCTTTCGTCAAGGCTACATACAACCCTAGCCCACCAATTAAGACTGCTAAAACCATCTTGATTACGGCAGCTCCATTTAGAATCCAGATACTGTCGCTGACTGGATAAAAACTAATCCAAACCACAATCCAAGTAAAAATTAATTCAACAATAATCATCATCGGTGTTGAAAACTTAATACCTGTAATTGTCGTTAATAGTTCTGGCGTCATAACGGCTAATGAAGCTAGCCACAATGGATAATTAATCCAATAATACCAAGAAACTCTGGCACCCCAACGATGACCATATGCTTTGGTCACCCAATCATAGATGCCCCCTTCACCAATATAAGTTGTTCCTAATTCTGATGAAATTAACCCATATGGCAATAGGAATGCAATTAATAAGAAAATCCACCAAAAAAACTGAGAATTACCAATTGCAGCAACAGGCGCCGCTGCTTCAGCAACGAAAACCACACAGATGACTGATAAAATGGCACTCGTTAAACTAAATTTCTTTTTCCCCTCCATGAAGACTCTTCCTCTCTTTATAAACTGTCCACTGATTCATTTTTTCAATCAGTGGACAGTTGGCCGTTAAATGCTTTGAGTGTCTAAGAAAACTTCTAGTTCTTTTTTCGCTTCTGCTTGCTTGATTAAATCATAAGGATTTTTTGCTTCATAATCATTCATAAGATATACTAATAAGCCACGAATAGATGTTAAACGGTTTTCTGCTTCATCGAAACAAATAGAATTTTTACCGTCAATCACTTCATCAGTTACTTCTTCCCCACGTGTTGCTGGTAAACAGTGCATGAATTTACAATTGGCACCTGCCCGATCCATCATTTCTTGATTCACTTGATATTTTGGATAGAAAACCTTCATACGTTCTTCTTCAGATAATTCCGCTTCGTACAAGCCATACCAAACATCCGTGTACAAGAAATCAGCGCCTTCAACAGAACTTGCATCATCTGTGACCAAAAAGCTACCGCCTGAAACTTCACAATTTTTTGCTAATTTCGCTTGATGCTCTTCATTTAATTGGAAGCCTTCTGGACCGAAGTGAACAAAATTCATGCCCATTTTTGTTGTGATTAATCCTAAAGAAAAACAAACTTGTGTTGCATCTCCGACAAAGACAACTTTACAATCTTCTAATTTTTTGCCTTCTGGTAAATGCTCAACCATGGTACACAAATCACCTAATTCTTGGGTTGGATGATTGTAATCAGACATACCGTTAATGACTGGGATGGTAGCACAATTAGCTAAATCAACAATACTATGGTGACGTTCCACACGAGCCATCAAAATATCTACTAAACGTGACAATACGCGGCTGGTATCTTCAATCGTTTCATGTCCCCCTAATTGAATTTGACCAGGTGCTAAATATTCGCCATGTCCACCTAATTGTTCCATTGCAGTTTCAAAAGATACTCGTGTTCGAGTTGAAGATTGTTGGAAAATCATTCCTAAAGATTTGTTTTTTAACAGTTGCGGATAATACCCATTTTTAATCGCTTCTTTAATTTTTAATGATAAATCGACTAAGTAATGCATTTCCTCTTTCGTATATGTTTCTGTTGTAACGTAATCTCTTTTCATGATGTGTTCCTCCTAAAGTTGTTTTTGTTTACACATTGACTTTACCAAGTTTAGCGAAGAGTTTACTATCCGCCAAAAGTTAGAAAACGCTTTCTTTTTTGGCGTGATTTTTCAGTAAAAAAAGTTTATTTATGGTTATAAACCGTTGGTACACCAGGAGTTTATAAAAGTTTAGGCGGATTTCTCTCTAATTTCTGACCAATCATAGATTTGAAAATGGTATAATTATTTTGAAAAATCATTCACTTAAAATAAAAGATGAAAGGGGTTTCCAATCGTGACATTTGTTTTTATTTATAACATCTTGTTGATTATTTTATATTCGTTTACTTCAACCTTTACCTTAAATCTTTACTTGAAAAATAAACAACCGATTTTTTTATTGCTTCTCTTTTTAATGGTTATTTTTATTTGTGACAATGTGATTGTTTATATGACTGAGTTCATTAATTCGTTTGCAACCGAATATAATCAGACCTTTATGACCGCACCTTTTTTAAAGACCATTATTTTTATTTGTTGTAATTTTGCCTATCTGGCTATTATCAATACTATTAGTGGGCGTCCTTTTAAAAATTATCAATTTGTCTGGTTATTTTTAATTGGTTTATGGATGCTAGCTATTCCATTTTCACAAAATTCCGCCTTAAAAGTTTGGTTGTACTATTTACCCAATCAGTTATTTTTAATTTACCTTGGTTTCTATGCGCTCTATCAATTACGAATAGATCCTTTATCAGCCCTTGCAAAAAAATATCTTCGTTTTATTGGTTGGCTAAGCATTGGTTTCGGTGTGGCGATTCTTTTGGAAGATACCTTCGTTATTTTTAACATTGACCAATATTCTGATATTGTCTTTAAAATTAACAACCGAAACGTTTCTGAAGATATTTATACAATCATTCTCTCCATCGCCATTATCTACTTCTGTAATCGTGATTTTCCTCTGTCGGTTCTTGAAAAAGATGCTGCTAAATTGGAAGAAAATCAATCAGATGAACCCGTACTTTTGGCGCCTTTTTGTGATGCCTATCAATTAACGCAACGAGAACGAGAAGTGCTTTCGTTACTTTTAGAGTGCAAAACAAATCAAGATATAGCCAACGAACTATTCCTATCAATCGGGACAGTAAAAACACATATCCACAATATTTTCGTTAAATTAGAAGTAAACAAAAGAGCAGAAGTTTTTGTCAGTTATCAACTTTTTTCTCAACAACAAACTGAACATTTAGCGAGATAATTAAAAAGGAAGCCTCTTGTAGTGAGACCCGAAAGTTAGACCGAATACCGACTGGAGAAATCTGGTCGGTATTTTTATGCGACGAACCGTTTACGGAATTGAACGGGACTGCACCCTAGTTTTGTCTTTATTCGTTGATGATTATAATAATCAATCCATTCCTCAATTGCTTGTTCTAGTTCTTCGAAACTAGAATAAATAATGCCATGGTAGGTTTCTTGTTTTAGTAAACCAAAGAAATTCTCCATAGGAGAATTATCAAAACAATTGCCTTTTCGAGACATACTTTGAAAGATCTGGTGACTGGTTAATTGCTTTTTGTACTGCTTCATTTGGTACCCCCAACCTTGGTCAGAATGAAAAGTGCGCCGATATGGACAATCTTGCGTTTTATCAATGGCTTCTTTTTGTGCCTCAAGAATTGCTTTGGCATTCGGCTGTTTAGAAATACGGTAAGACAAGATTTCACCATTAAATAAATCAAGAAAAGGATCCAAATAGAGTTTTTTTATTTGAATCTTTCCACTTTGATCACGTTCATAATACTTAAATTCAGAGGTATCTGTTGTTAGCTTTTGATGGGGTACTGAAGTGTAGAAACGACGATGTAGACGGTTTTTTTCGCCATAGCCAACGGTTCCTTTGTAGGAATTATATTTTCTTGATTTACGAATAAATTTTGTCCCTTTTAGGCCAAGTTTACGCATAAGACGACGAATTTTTTTCTGGTTTACGTTCAATCCTTGTTCTTTTAAAGCTAATTGAATACGGCGATAGCCATAGTTTCCTTTGTTTTCGTCAAAAATTTTCTTAATCAGGGCTTCTAATTTTTGATTGGGATTTTTTCGCTCAAATCGCTTTTGCCAATACATATACGTCGCTTTAGGAAATTTGGTTGCTTCCAGTAAGATTGTTAATCGGAATTTTTTTCGGAGTTCGTGGATGATTCGGGCATCTCGTTCTTGAGTCGTTCCGGGATATTCATTCCTAAAGCGCGGAGCTTTTTTATGAAGGCTAGTTCCGCTCGCAATAGTTCATTTTCATGTTCTAATTCTTGTTCACGTGTTCGTGTTTTTTTCACCTGAACGGGTTTCTTTTTCTTTGACATAGAAGGTCTTCCTTTCTGTTTTGGTGAAAGCCCTTCTATGCCTGTTTCTAGAAATTTCTGGTGCCAAGCCAGGACTAAGGTATCGTTTGGCAGACCATATTTCAATGCGACAGTCAGATAAGAGTCACCACTCGTTAAATAATAGTGTATGACATCCCACTTGAATTTGGAAGAGTAATGTTGGTAATTTACTCTTCGATGAAGTGCGTTAAATCCAAATTTTTCGACTGTTTTAACCCATTTACGAACAGTCGAAAGTGAAGCAATATCAAATTGATTCGCAAGTGTTCGATAACCTCCTGCGCCATTTTGATAAGCTTCTACTACTTTTTTCTTGAATGCATAATCGTATTTTGCCAATTTAAATACGCCTCCAAAGTTAGATTTTTTGGTCTAACTTTGGGGGCGCACTACATCTCCGTGATCGGCGGCTTCCTTTTTGATTAACTATTTTCTTGTACTTGTCGAACTCGCTTTTCAATTTCTTGAAAGTTAATAATTTTAGCTTGGCGATGAATTTCTTTTCCTTCATAGTATAAGATAATGGTCGGTGCAGAAAAAGCATTTAATTGTCCAATTATTTCTGGACTTTTATCAGCTTCTGCAATGTATGTAGGAAATTCATATTTTGTTGCAATTTTTTCGACAATCGGTTTATCAACTGTACAAACACTACAATTTTTTGCTGTCAAAAAGACGGCTTGTAGACGATTGTCTGTAATTTTTTCTTCTAATTCTTCTAATGTTGTTACATATTCCACTGAATAGCCCTCCTTGTCTTTTGTCTAAAATAACAGATTTACTAGCAAAATAACAACTTATTTGTTTGGCTAGGAATGCTTTAACAAAAAAGTTGCCCCCCATTTCATTAATGGGAGACAACTTTTTACTGATAACCGCTTATTTATTAAAAATTTTAGGCCCTTTGCGCATGTTTTTACGATCATTTTTGGGAGTTTCCATTTTTTTAGAACGGCCACCACCTTGTTTCTTTTTAATTAATTCTAACATTTTTTCTTTTTCATTCATTTAATCCACCGCCTTTGTTAATAACGTGACAGATTCAATGTGGGTCGTTTGTGGGAAATTATCCACTGGTTGAATTTCTTTTGCTTCATAGCCACCTTCTGTTAATAATGCAATGTCGCGAGCGAGTGTGGCTGGATTACAGCTGACATAAACAATTCGTTCAGGTTGCGTTTCAATTAATGTGTTTACTAATTGACCGTCTAACCCTTTCCGTGGTGGATCCACCACCACAACATCTGGTTGCAAGCCATTTTCAACTAATTTTGGCAATAATTCTTCCGCTAAACCAGCCGTGAAAGTGGCATTCTCAATGTTGTTTAATTTAGCATTATTTTCTGCATCTTTGACCGCTTCTTCAATTACTTCAATACCGTAAACTTGCTTTGCATCTTGGGCTAAAGTTAAGCCAATCGTCCCAATCCCACAATAGGCATCCACCACAATTTCATTGCCTGTTAAAGCCGCATACTCTTTGACTTTTTGATACATCACTTCTGTTTGTTGTGGATTTACTTGATAAAATGAACGCGCGGAAATTTCAAATTTCAAATCAAAAATAGTATCTGTAATTTTTTCAGACCCATGTAATAAGATGGTTTCGTCGCCAAAAATGACATTGGTTCGTTTTGGATTTACATTTTGTACAATGCTGACTACTTCCGGAATAGCTTCCAAAATATCTGGCACAATTTTACTAATTGGGAATAATTTCGGTGTTCTCGTAATTAGAACAACCATCATCTCCCCAGTATGGTAGCCACGACGAACGACAATATGGCGTAAGTTCCCTGTATTATCAGATTCGTTATAAGGTTTTACGCTATATTTACGCATAATGTCACGGATTTTAACAATTGCTGTATCAATTTCTGGGTCTTGAATATAGAAATGTTCCATCGGAATTAAATCATGGCTATTTTTCCGGAAAAAACCTGTTTGTAGTTGGTTGTCAATTTTACGCACGGGAATTTGTGCTTTGTTCCGGTAATGCCACGGATCGTTCATCCCAATTGTTGGTAAAACAGGGACTTCTGGTAATTTAGCAACACGTTGCATAACATTTTCGACTTGTTGCGTTTTAAATGATAGTTGGGCGCCGTACGCTAAATGTTGCAACGGACTAATCCCTACTTTTGTAAAGTTTTCATCTTTCACGGGAACACGCTGTTCACTGCTTTTTAGGACAGTCAATACTTTCCCATAACCAAAACTTTTGCCTGTTTTTAAGACTTTGATTTCAAGTTTTTCACCTGGTAAGGCATTTTCAATAAACAATGGATAATGGTCCACTTTTGCCACGCCTAAACCTTCATGCGTCAAGTCAATGATTTCTACTTCAATGACGTCATTTTTCTTTACTGGATAATTTTTCATAAGTCGCTCCTTCTTTTTATACACTTCACTCATTCTAATGAAAATACCTAAGAAAAGCAACAACGAATTTTCATGGCGATTTAGCAATTTCGTTTGAGCTTTTTAGGTAAATAAAAGAATGAGACCCTTTCCCTTAGTCAAAAAATAGCCAATGAAAGATCTTATCAACTAAATCTTTCATTAGCTATTCACGGACTACCTAGTGCTTTTCTTTTTCGGCAATCTTTCCATCACCATCAATATCTTCGTCTGTTAGTCGTTCAACTTCTTTGACAAATTCTTTGCTGGCTTCATTATATGCTTCTTCCTCTTCGTCTTCTGACTCTACGACAATCTCATCGCTACCAGTTAAGACAGAACCCATAATCGCATTGGACGGCAGTGCATCACCATTTGCAAAAATTTCAATGTGTTGATGCATATTTTTAAAGGTCATTGGAGCATCGCCTCCATATTCACCATCTAAATTAATCATCATTTTATTGTTCTTTTCTAACGTTTCTGCATGTAAATAGCTGGTCTTTGTATAGATTAGTCGATGATCTTCAACATGTTTTCCACCATTTAACATTAACGCAACTAAATGAAGAATCTCAAAAATATTGGCTGTTTTTACAATGATTAATGAAAACTTACCATCATCTAATTTAGCGTCTGGTACGATTTGCTCGAAACCACCCACCGAGTTAGTCAGCCCTAGGAAAAACATTGATGCATTGCCTTCGTACACACCTTCATCATACGTCATGCGCATTTTAATCGGCTTCACTCGCGGCAACATTTCGGCTCCTTTGGCTAAGTACGCTAAATAACCAAAAATACTTTTCAACTCTGACGGAACCTCATAAGTCAGTTCCGTTAAATGACCACCCGCCGCAATATTGATAAAGTAATTTTTACCGGCTTGGCCAATATCCATTTTGACAGTTTGATTTTTTTTAATCACTTCTGCTGCCTTAACGATATTATCACGAGGAATCTTCAAGGCCCGTGCATAGTCATTCGTCGTTCCAGCAGGAATAATGGCCATTTTAGGGCGCCGCTTCAACGGAGCAATCCCATTCACGACTTCATTAATGGTCCCATCTCCACCTGCTGCTACTAGTAAATCAAATCCTGCACGCGCAGCACGATGTGCTTCATTGCGTGCTGAATTTTCTTCTGGTGTGGTCGCAAATGCACTGGCTTCATAACCACATTCTTCTAAAATAGATAAAATATCGGCTAAGTTCTTTTTGATTAACTCTTTTCCTGACGTTGGATTATAAATCACTCTAGCTTTTTTCATGGTTTGCCTGCTACTTTCTTATCGTTTTGAAAGCTCTTCTTGCAATAACTTGTTAACCACACCTGGGTTTGCTTGTCCACGAGTTGCTTTCATAATTTGTCCAACAAGGAAACCAACTGCACGGTCTTTTCCGTTTTTAAAGTCATCAATTGATTGTTGGTTGTTGTCTAAAACTTCGTTAATCATTGGTAATAATTGCGCTGGATCAGATAATTGAACAAGGCCTTTTGCTTCGACAACTTCTTTAGCGTCTCCACCGTTTTCAATTAACTCTTTGAACACTTTCTTCGCAATTTTCGAGCTGATTGTGCCATCGTTAATCAAAGTAATCATACCCGCTAGATTTTCTGGTGTTAGTTTAGTATCGGCTAATTCAACTTTTTCACTGTTTAAGTAAGCAGAAACTTCGCCCATTAACCAGTTTGATGCTTGTTTCGCATCTGCACCGTTTGCTAAAGTTGCTTCAAAGAAATCTGACATTTCTTTCGTTAAAGTCAAGACCATTGCGTCGTATTCAGGTAACCCTAATTCACTGATATAACGGGCACGACGTGAGGCTGGCATTTCTGGCAAACTAGCGCGAACTTTTTCAATCCATTCATCATCAATTGAAAAACGAGGAACATCTGGCTCTGGGAAGTAACGGTAGTCACTTGAGCCTTCTTTAACACGCATAAGCAACGTTGTACTAGTTGCTTCATCAAAGCGGCGTGTTTCTTGTTGAATTTCGCCACCAGATAATAGGACTTTGGCTTGGCGTTTTTCTTCATAAGCTAAACCTTTTTTTACAAAGTTCATGGAGTTCAAGTTCTTTAATTCCGCTTTAGTACCAAATTCTTCTTGACCATACGGACGTAAAGAAATATTGGCATCACAACGCATAGAACCTTCTTCCATTTTCACATCAGAAACTTCTGTAAATTGGATAATTGAACGCAACGCTTCTAAATACGCATAGGCTTCTTCTGGTGAACGCATGTCTGCTTCAGAAACAATCTCAATTAAAGGCGTGCCTTGACGATTCAAGTCTACATAAGAATAGCCATCTGTGCCGTGAATATTTTTCCCAGCATCTTCTTCTAAATGCACCCGTTCAATGCGAATTTTTTTCTTTTTGCCTTCGACTTCAATTTCAATCCAACCATCATGTCCGATTGGTTGATCAAATTGAGAAATTTGATACGCTTTAGGATTATCTGGGTAGAAATAGTTTTTACGATCAAAATGAGTTTCTTTTGAAATTTCACAGTTCAAAGCAAGAGCTGCTTTCATCCCAAATTCTAAAGCACCTTTATTCATCACAGGTAAAACACCTGGGTAACTCCAGTCAACTACATTTGTGTTGCTATTTGGTTCTGCTCCGAAATGCGCTGGCGCAGAGGAGAAAATTTTAGAGTTGGTTTTTAATTCTACGTGGACTTCTAATCCAATGACAGTTTCAAAGTTCATTAATCGTTCCCCCCTAAAATGACTGGTTTTTTCGTATGGAAATCTGTCGCTTGTTCAAAGGCGTACGCTGCTTTGTACATTGTATGTTCGTCAAAATGTTTCCCGATAATTTGTAAACCAACTGGCAAGCCTTCTGAGAATCCTGCTGGAATTGACATACCTGGTAACCCAGCTAAGTTGACAGGAACTGTTAAAATATCATACATATACATCGTGATTGGATCATTGATATTTTCACCCAAACCAAAAGCAACCGTTGGTGTGGAAGGACCAATAATTAAGTCATAATCCGCAAAGACGTTATCAAAGTCTTGTTTGATTAATGTGCGGACTTGTCCTGCTTTTTTGAAGTGCGCATCATAATAACCAGCACTTAAAGAGAAGGTTCCTAACATAATCCGACGTTTGACTTCAGTACCAAAGCCTTCAGAACGCGAATTAACATAGACGTCTTCTAGATTTTGGACATTTTCGGAACGGTAACCATAACGAATGCCATCAAAGCGTTGTAAGTTTGAACTTGCTTCTGAAGAGGCAATAATATAATAAGCGGCAATCCCATATTTAGAATGTGGCAAGCTAACTTCTTCTACTGTTGCGCCTAAAGCTTTAAACGTTTCTGCAGCTTTTAATATCGCTTCGCGAACATCCGATTGTACCCCTTCACCTAAGTATTCTTTTGGTAAAGCAATTTTCATGCCTTTGATGTCGCCAGTTAAATCTGACGTAAAATCAGGAACAGAAACGCCTGCAGAAGTGCCGTCTTTTTCGTCATAACCACTAATTGCATTTAAAGCTAAGGCATTGTCTTTAACATTTCGTGTCAATGGACCAATTTGGTCTAAACTTGAAGCAAAAGCAATCAAACCAAAACGAGACACACGTCCATACGTTGGTTTTAAGCCCACAATACCGTTAAAAGCTGCTGGTTGACGGATACTACCACCTGTATCAGTTCCTAGAGAAACTGGTACTTGACCGGCTGCAACAGCTGAAGCTGAACCACCTGAAGAACCACCAGGGACTTTCGTTTGATCCCAAGCATTTTTAGTTTTCTTGAAGTAAGATGTTTCCGTACTTCCACCCATAGCAAACTCATCCATGTTTAATTTTCCAACTGGAATCATATCTGCTTGATAGACTTTATCCATCACAGTCGCATCATAAATTGGATCAAAATTGTATAACATTTTTGATCCAGCTGTTGTTAAAATATCTTTTGTGACAATGTTGTCTTTAATCCCAATTGGAATTCCTGCTAAAGGATTACTTTCAGTGATGCCTTTTAAGTCGATGGCTTTTGCTAATTCCAGCGCTTTTTCTTCACTTACTGTGATAAAAGAATCCATTTTTTCTTCTGTATCTCGGATACGATTTAAAGTTTCTTTTGTTAAATCAACTGCTGTAATTTCTTTTGAAACCAATAAATCATGTAATTCCGTTAACGATTTGTCGTATAATTTTTCCATTAGGCTCCTGCCTCCCCGTTATCCATAATTGCAGGCACTTTAATGTAACCATTCTCTGATTCTGGAACATTCCGCATTAATTCTTTACGGTCCATTCCTGGTGTCGCTACGTCTTCACGCATAACATTGATTGATTCATTCACATTTGAAGTAAAAGGAACCCCGGTTGTATCTACTTCTTCTAGTAATTCCACCATATCAATAATTTTATCTAGTTGATTGGTAAAGTCCGCTAATTCTTCTTCGGAGAAAGATAATTTTGATAATTTAGCGACATGTTTGACTTGTTCTTCTGTAATTGCCATAGATACCCTTCTTTCTATCATTTACTGAAATTTTCATTTTCAGATTAATCAATTGGATTGTATTTCTTTAAACAGCTTGTCTCAGCTATTCACTCTGTTCCCATTCTACCATAAAATGGTCGGATATTTTAGATGAAACCTTGAATTTCATTGATAATTTGTCGCTCGCAAAAATGACGGAAATATGTTATTATGAAAATGAAAAGAGAGATATGCAGGAACATACCTCTCTAGTAGCCACTACTAGTTATAAGAACTAGCGGCTTACTGAGTTAAATATTTTTTGTTGCTTTAACCGTTCAGCTCCTCAAAGCTTATGAACGGTTATTTTTGTTGTCTGAGACAAGCGCGAGGATACTGATGATTGGTTTTACAACAAGTGTTGCAAAACCAATCATCAGTCCTAGCGCTGCTTCAACGGACAAAAATATTGCTCCTTTCGTTAAAGTAAGAAGAATTGCGCATAAGCATCAACCTCCTTTCTCAACTCAGAAAGTCCTCGTTCATATAACTTTTATGACTAAAATAAGTATACCATCAAATTACTACATAAAATCTGACAACGTTAATTTGTCTTCTTAAAAATGACTTGCATCTAACGCATCGACCATTTCTTGTTCATTCCAAACGGTCACGCCTAAGCTTTCAGCTTTGGTTAATTTACTGCCTGCATCTTCGCCAGCAACCACAATATCAGTTTTTTTCGAAACACTCCCTGTAACTTTTCCACCAAGATTTTCAATTTTTTCTTTGGCTTCTTCGCGAGTGTACTGCGTTAATTTTCCTGTTAAAACAACTGTTTTGTCTTTGAAAGGTGACTCCACTTCTGCTAATTGCTCTGTCCGGAGACCTTTATATGTCAAGTTCACTTGGGCTTTTTCCAGTTCAGCCATTAATTCATGAACTTCCTCATTTTCAAAATACGTCACAACGCTGTCGGCGATTGTTTCACCAATTGAATCCAAAGCCACAATTTCTTCCGCAGTTGCTCGACTTAAGGTTGATAAATCACCAAAATGCTCCGCTAAAATTTTCGCCGCTTTCGCACCCACATGGCGAATCCCTAAGCCAAAAATCAAACGCTCTACAGAGTTTTCTTTACTCCCTTGAATGGCAGTATAAATGTTGTTTGCTGATTTTTCTTTGATTTTATCCAAAGTCATTAATTGTTCTTCTGTTAAGAAATACAGATCCGCTACATCTTTCACTAATTCTTTGTCATACATTTGTGCTAACACTCGTGGCCCCAAGCCATCAATGTTCATTGCGTTTCGTGAGACAAAGTGATTCAGCCCTTCCTTAATTTGCGCAGGGCATTTTGGATTAATACAACGTAACGCCACTTCCTCATCTAAATGCACCAACTCACTATGACAAATCGGACAATGTGTCGGCATTTCATAAGGCTGACTATCGGCTGCACGTTTTTCAACTAGGACTTGCGCTACTTCTGGGATAATATCGCCGGCTTTGTAAATAATAACATGATCATTTAAACGGATATCTTTCATTTGAATAAAATCTGCATTATGCAAACTTGCCCGACTAACCGTGGTTCCCGCGACTCGTACAGGAGCCATGACCGCAGTAGGAGTGACCACCCCCGTGCGCCCAATTGTCCATTCAATATCTTCCACTACTGTTTCTGCTTCTTCTGGTGGAAATTTGTAGGCAATCGCCCAGCGAGGTGCTTTGACAGTGAAACCTAATTCATCTTGCAACGCAAATTCGTTCACTTTAATCACAATTCCATCGATTTCGTATGGCAAAGTGCTCCGCTTTTCATGGTATTCTTCAATGTAGGCCCAAGCTTCATCGATTGACTGACATAATTGCCGTTCGGGATTGGTTCTAAAACCAATTGCAGAAAGCTCTTCTAATGCCTCAAACTGCGTCTTCGCTTTCATTGGTCCAAAGTCAGCAACTGTGTATAAAAACGTATTTAAGTTCCGTTTCGCCACAATTTTTGTATCTAATTGGCGCAAGCTTCCCGCCGCTGCATTCCGAGGATTGGCAAAAATATCTTGGCCATTTTCTTCACGTTCTTCATTCAATGCGACAAAGGATTGTTTAGGCATGTAGCACTCGCCACGAACTTCCACTGAAATGGGCTCCGTTAAGCGCATCGGTACAGAGCGAACCGTTCGTAAGTTCTCTGTAATGTTTTCACCAACCGTTCCATCGCCTCGTGTTGCTCCGCGTACAAACACCCCGTTTTCATAACGTAATGAAATTGCTAACCCATCAATTTTTAACTCGCAACAGTAAGCAACGGGTTTACCAATCGCCTTACGAACACGTTCATCAAAAGCAAAAATGTCTTCCTTGCTAAACCCATCATTTAAACTATACATTGGAATGTCATGCGGAGCTTTTTCAAAACCAGATAAAACTTTGCCACCTACACGTTGTGTCGGCGAATCTGGCGTGATTAAATCAGGAAACTCCGTTTCAATATCGACTAACTCTTTATACAAACGATCGTAAACATAATCTTCTACGGATGGTTGATCTTTGACATAATATTCATGGGAATATTGATTGAGTTGTTTTCTTAATTCTTGCGCACGAGTTGTCGCCGCCGTTAATGTTAATGGTTGTTGTTCCATCGTAGAACTCCTCCTCATAAGTGTAATGCTCTTATCGTCTTTTTAACACATTTACACTAAGATAGAAAATAAAAAGAATTTATCTAATGATGATTTCTCATTAAATCGCTGACCTATTTTGCATGTTAAATTTTTTCAATTGGTGCAAATGCCGCTAACAACCGTTTTATGCCTCTTTCTGGGAAAGCAATGTCCAACTCTAAGTCTTTGGCCGAACCGCCTACACGAACGACTGTACCAACGCCCCATGCTTTATGTTGGACCTTATCACCTGCTTGCCAAGAAACTTTTTCGCCACCACTTGCCACTTTGTTGCTAACTGATTTTGTAGCTGGCTGTGTATAAGCTGGTTTACTTGCGCTAGGCTTAAATACTTTAGGATCAAAGGTGCGCGCTGGAGCTTTCTGTAAATTGGCCGCCGCCCCTTGTTTCATTAAACGCTCCGCCTCAATTTCTTCTAAAAAGCGACTTGGTCGATTATATTGCGTGCGACCATATAATGTTCTCGAATAAGCATTCGTTAAGAACAAGGCTTCTTCCGCTCGTGTAATACCAACATAAGCCAAGCGCCGTTCTTCTTCCAGTTCACTTTCTTCTAGCATGGCACGTGATAATGGGAAAACCCCTTCTTCTAAGCCCATTAAAAAGACCACTGGAAATTCCAGCCCTTTGGCCGCATGCAACGTCATTAAGGTTACTTGTGAAGAGCTCTCTTCTAAATTATCTAAATCAGAAACCAAGGCTAAATCTGTTAAGAAATCCGCCAATTTTGTTTCTTCGCCATTTGGATCGTCGTTATTTTGCGCTTCAAAACGTTTATCAAATTCTTGTGTCACAGATAAAAATTCGTCCAAGTTTTCTAAGCGAGCTTGAGACTCTAAATTATTTTGCGCCATCAAAGCTTCCCGATAACCACTACGTTGTAAAGTTTCTTTCACCAATTCTGTAATCGTTAAATAGGGCACTGTTTTCGTTAAGTCTTGAATCATCATGCCAAAATTACCAAGCTCTTTACCCGCTTTTCCTGAAATATTTGCCAAATCAACATTTTGGGTAGCTTCCAGCAAAGCCCAACCATGCGTATCCGCAAATAATCGTAATTTTTCAATTGAACTTTTACCGATTCCTCGTTTTGGTTCATTGACAATTCGTTCAAAGCTGATTGAATCATCTGGATTGGCAATCAAACTTAAATAAGCCAAAATATCTTTAATTTCTTTACGGTCGTAGAATTTATGTCCGCCCACCATGGTATACGGAATATTAGATTTCAAGAGCATTTCTTCCACTACACGGGATTGAGCATTGGTCCGATATAATACCGCAAAATCACCATAAATTCGGTCATTTTCCCGCATTTCTTTTTGGATTTGGCTCACAATAAATTGTGTTTCATCCCGTTCTGTGTCCCCACGATAATAGACAATTTTTTCACCGTCTATATTTTCTGTCCACAGTTCTTTCTCGCGGCGGTTACGGTTATTTTTGATGACATCATTCGCAGCCGCCAAAATGTTTTTGGTGGATCGATAATTTTGTTCTAGCAAAATTACACTGGCATCTGGATAATCTTTTTCAAAATCCAAGATATTTTGCATATCCGCCCCGCGCCAACCATAGATACTTTGGTCGGCATCACCTACGACACACAGATTTTTGAAACGTGCAGCCAATAAATTAACTAAGGTATATTGTGCATGATTGGTATCTTGGTATTCATCCACATGAATATAGTGAAATTTATTTTGGTAGAAAGCCAACGTATCTGGTTGTTCATTGAATAAACGAATCGTATTCATAATCAAATCATCAAAATCCATACATTGGTTTTTGCGTAATTCTTTTTGATAGGCTTCATAGCATTTTGCGACAATTTCTTCATATAAGGAACCTTGCATTTCAGCAACTTTTTCAGGCGTTTGTAATTCATTTTTGGCATTGCTAATCGTACCTAAAATTGAGCGAGGATCATATTTTTTTGAATCAATATTTAAGTCGTTTAAGATGCGTTTCATTAATGTTTTTTGTTCCGATGGGTCAATAATTGTAAAATTACGGTTGTAACCAATCTGATCCACATCACGACGTAAAATTCTTACACACATGGAGTGAAAAGTGGAGACCCATACATCTTCGCCACCCGTTTCCAGTAATTTATTTACACGCTCTTTCATTTCTTTAGCAGCTTTATTGGTAAACGTAATCGCCAAAATATTCCATGGATTTACTTCTTTTTCCTCAATTAGATAGGCAATTCGGTGTGTTAAAACCCGCGTTTTTCCACTACCAGCACCAGCCATGACTAACAGTGGTCCTTCTGTATGCAAAACGGCTTCTTCTTGTCGAGGATTCATTCCCTGAACCAAGGCATGTTTTTGTGTCATATTAAACGTCCTCTCTCTTTTTTCAATCTTATACAGTATACCAAAAATCCCTTTGAAGTTCTTTAGAAAAGAACAAAAAATCTTTTTCTTTTTATATGAAATTTTCTTGTAAATCAAGTCAAACCGCAGTACATTAGTAAGTAGTGATGGAGGCTAAAAATGAAATGAATAATGATGTACATGAAATTAAACAATTAGATGGTACCCGAATCGGCTTTATCCTTAAAGGCATCGTCGTCGGAATCCTGGTCGGCTTTGTTGTCAGCTTATTTCGCTTAGGCATTGAAAAAATTGGCGAACAAGTCGTTCATCTGTATCAAACGTTTCACGAAAAACCCTTTTGGATGATTCCGTGGTTCTTATTTTCTCTCGTGCTTGCTTATTTATTAGGACGACTGATTAAGAGCGAACCAGCAATTAAAGGCAGTGGCATTCCCCAAGTGGAAGGACAACTTCAAGGTCAATTAGAAATTCATTGGTTTCCAGTGCTTTGGAAAAAATTTATCGGTGGGATCTTAGCGATTAGTCCTGGGCTATTTTTGGGACGTGAAGGTCCTTCAATTCAACTAGGTGCAGTGGTTGGACAAGGCTATAGTCAATGGCGGCAAAGCACCAAGTCTGAAGAAAAAATTTTAATCAGTAGTGGTGCCAGTGCTGGTTTAGCCGCCGCTTTTAATGCACCAATCGCAGGACTTTTATTTGTTCTAGAAGAGGTTCACCATTCCTTTTCACCTTTAGTTTGGTTAACCTCTTTTTCTGCGGCCATTTCCGCTAACTTTGTTTCTTTGCATTTCTTCGGATTGCAACCAGTTCTTTATATTGGTCCGGTTAAATCTTTGCCTTTAGAGTACTATTGGACATTAGTACTGCTGGGCGTTTTGCTAGGATTATTAGGTTGGATATATCAAAAAACATTGTTGTCCTTACCAAAAGTATATGGAAAAATCAAAGGCCTTTCTCCTAATTATTATGGTTTTGTTCCTTTTATTTTGATTTTACCGATTGGTTATTTCTTTCCACATTTACTTGGCGGTGGGAATCAAATTGTTTTAGCTTTAGGCAATCAACCGGCCACGATTTGGGCTTTAGTCGGCTTACTGGTTTTACGTTTTGTTTTTTCAATGGTTTCTTACGGTTCGAATCTCCCTGGCGGTATTTTCTTGCCTATTCTAACTTTAGGTGCCATTATCGGAACATTGTATGGCAGTCTACTTGTCCAATACGTAGGGATGGATCCAATTTTTGTGAAAAACTTTTTAATTTTTGCCATGGCTGGTTATTTTACTG
This sequence comes from Enterococcus sp. DIV0546, assembly GCF_051712785.1. Classification (NCBI taxonomy): domain Bacteria; kingdom Bacillati; phylum Bacillota; class Bacilli; order Lactobacillales; family Enterococcaceae; genus Enterococcus; species Enterococcus sp. DIV0546. The sequence goes on along the minus strand of NZ_JBIOPO010000001.1, from coordinate 485,097 downwards.
CGATTGGTAAAGCACCGTTAACAGCGATTATTTTAGTAACAGAAATGGTCGGCAATTTTTCTCATTTAATGTCTTTAGGGGTTGTCGCTTTAGTTAGTTATATTACCATCGATAGTCTTGGCGGCAAGCCAATTTATGAAAGCTTATTAGAACGTTTGGTTCCTTCTAAAGTAAGTAATATTCGTGGCCACAAAACGATTATTGAATTACCTATCACTGCAGAAAGTTCCTTAGATGATACGATGGTACGTGATTTTGTCTGGCCTAAACAAATGTTGCTCACTTCCATTCGCCGTGGCGAATCGGAAATTTTAACACATGGTGATACTGTTATGCATGTTGGCGATGTGCTCATTATTTTGACCGATGAAAAACTCGCTTACCAAGTCAAAAAAGAGATTTATCAAAAAACTTTACCGAATGATTTAGTAAATTAAAGAAAGCTGCTGAACTCAGGTTCAGCAGCTTTCTTTTTTTATGACTGTTTTTTAATTTTTTTGAATGTTTTTGACCGTTTTAGATTGATTAGCGTTTTCATTTGTGCTATTATATCCATGAAATGAGGGATGAAAATGCTTACGGAAGAACGACATCAAAAAATTTTACAATTGTTAGATCAAAAATCAGTCGTCAAATCGCAAGAACTTGCTAGCTTATTCAACGCTTCAGAATCCACAATCCGCCGCGATTTACAAGAATTAGAAGACGCCAATTTGTTAGAACGCATTCACGGCGGCGCTAAGCGTATTCTTAATTTAGGCTTTGAACAAAACATGACGGAAAAATCAATCAAAAACACGCACGAAAAGCAAAAGATTGCTTCTTTAGCCGCTAGTTATGTACAAGATGGCGATATGATCTATTTAGATGCTGGTTCAACCACGTTAGAAATGATCCCTTTTTTAGTTGGGAAACAAATCCATGTAGTGACGAATTCCGTGCATCACGCTGCAAAACTTAGCGATATGGAAATTCCCACTATTATGCTTGGTGGTACTTTGAAGCTCTCCACTAAAGCAATCATTGGTGCCACTAGTATGGAACAGCTACAACATTTTCGTTTTAACAAAGCTTTTTTAGGAACTAACGGCGCACATTTAGAATTTGGTTTAACGACGCCTGATCCCGAAGAAGCAGCGCTAAAAGCCTTGGCTATTCATCAAGCAGAAACAGCCTATGTTTTACTGGATCATACAAAATTTAATGAAGTAACGTTTACCAAAGTGGAAGAATTAGAGTCAGTTACTTTACTAACTGACTACTGCCCTGCTGAATCGCTTCAAGGATTCCAGCAAAAAACTATTTTAATGGAGGCAAACAAATGATTTACACAGTGACTTTAAACCCTTCTATCGACTTTATCGTTCACGTCGATCATCTACAAATTGGTGATTTGAATCGGATGACGAATGATTTTAAATTACCTGGCGGCAAAGGAATCAACGTTTCACGTATTTTAAAACGTATGGAAACAGAATCCACTGCCTTAGGTTTTTTAGGTGGTTTTACAGGCTCATTCATTGCCGATTGGTTGAAAAAAGAAGAAATCCAAACGAATTTCACTCCCGTGTCTGCTGATACACGAATCAACATTAAATTGAAATCAGATACTGAGACAGAAATTAACGGCTTAGGACCTGCTCTAACAAACGAAGAAATTCAAGAACTAAAACAAGCAGTTAGTCGTGTTCAGGCTGGTGATATTGTTGTTCTTTCAGGAAGTACACCTGCTTCTCTACGCAAAGGATTTTACGAAGAGTTAATCCAAATTGTGAAGGAAAAAGGCGCAGAATTTGTTATTGATACGACAGGTGAAGATTTAATGAACGCTTTGCCACAAAAACCTTTATTGGTCAAGCCAAACAATCATGAGTTGGCAGAATTATATCATACAACCTTTACAAGTGTTGAAGACATTTTACCTTATGGACATCGGTTACTAGAAGAAGGAGCGCAACACGTAATTATCTCAATGGCTGGTGATGGTGCATTACTTTTCACAACAGAAGGTGTTTATCGTTCCAACGTTTTAAAACGTCCACTGAAAAATTCTGTCGGCGCTGGCGACTCAATGATTGCTGGTTTTATTGGCAACTTTTCAAAAACACAAGATCCTTTAGAGGCTTTCAAATGGGGTGTCGCTTGCGGTAGCGCGACCGCATTTTCTGATGATTTAGCCTCAGAAGATTTTATCCAAGAACTTATTCACGAAGTAACAATTGAAAAAATTTCAGAATAAATCCACTAAGGGAGGAAAATAGAGTGAACATTAATGATTTATTAATAAAAGATGTCATGATTATGGATTTACAAGCTACTGATAAAAAAGGCGCGATTGATGAAATGGTCCAAAAATTATACGATGGTGGCCGCATCTCTGACATTGACACTTACAAAGAAGGAATTTTAAAACGCGAAGCACAAACATCGACTGGTTTAGGCGACGGCATCGCTATGCCTCACGCAAAAAATAGTGCCGTAAAAGAACCGACAGTTCTTTTTGCTAAAAGTAAAAAAGGTGTTGATTATGAAGCACTAGATGGACAACCTACTTATCTATTCTTCATGATTGCTGCTCCAGAAGGCGCCAATGATACACATCTCCAAGCGCTTGCGGCCCTTTCTCGATTACTTATCGATCCAGAATTTGTTGGCAAATTGAAAGAGGCGGAAACTCCAGAAGCAGTCCAAGCTCTTTTCCAAGCAGCAGAAGATCAAAAAGAAGCGGAAGAAAAAGCAGAACAAGAACAAACAACGCCAGCACCAGAAAGCAATCGTAAATATATTATTGCTGTGACTGCTTGTCCTACAGGAATTGCTCATACTTACATGGCCGAAGATGCGCTGAAGAAAAAAGCAAAAGAAATGGGCGTAGACATTAAAGTAGAAACAAACGGTTCAGAAGGAATTAAAAATCGTTTAACTGCTGAAGATATTGCTCGTGCTGATGGCGTGATTGTCGCAGCCGATAAAAAAGTAGAAATGAATCGTTTTGACGGTAAAAAATTAGTCAACCGTCCCGTTAGTGATGGAATTCGTAAAACCGAAGAACTAATTAACTTAGCCATTAGTGGCGAAGCTCCTACTTTCCATGGCAGTGACTCGGCTGCAAGCGATCAAGAGGATTCAGCGGAAGGTTCAATCGGTTCTCGTATCTATAAAGATTTAATGAATGGTGTTTCTCATATGTTACCTTTCGTTATTGGTGGCGGAATTGCCATTGCTCTTTCCTTTATGATTGATCAATTTATCGGGGTTCCTCAAGATCAATTAGCCAATTTAGGGAATTACAATGACGTAGCTAGCTGGTTTAACCAAATTGGTGGCGCAGCATTTGGCTTTATGTTACCTGTCTTAGCTGGTTTTATTGCTTCTAGTATTGGGGATCGTCCAGGCTTAGTCGCTGGTTTTGCGGCTGGTGCGTTAGCAAACGCTGGCGGAGCTGGATTCCTTGGGGCCCTAATCGGTGGTTTCTTAGCTGGTTATGTAGTGGTTCTTTTACGTAAAGTCTTCAAAGGCTTGCCAAAATCATTAGATGGAATTAAAACCATTTTATTCTATCCAGTTTTTGGTTTGATTATTACGGGCTTATTAATGTTAGTCATTAACATCCCGATGAAAGCAATTAATGATGCGTTAAATCATTTCCTACTTGGCTTAGATGGCACAAATGCAGCTTTACTTGGTGCCTTATTAGCTGGTATGATGGCCATCGACTTAGGTGGACCAGTTAACAAAGCTGCTTATGTTTTCGGTACAGCTACGCTAGCAAGTACTGTTGCAGAAGGTGGCAGCGTGGTCATGGCTTCTGTAATGGCTGGCGGAATGGTTCCTCCATTAGCAATTTTCGTAGCAACTCGTTTATTTAAAAATAAATTTACAAAAGATCAACAAGATGCCGGCTTAACCAATATTGTAATGGGACTTTCTTTTGTTACTGAAGGGGCAATTCCTTTTGCAGCAGCTGACCCATTACGTGTGATTCCAAGTTTCGTGGTAGGTTCTGCCTTTACTGGTGCGTTGGTTGGTGCGTTTGGTATCAAATTATTGGCACCACATGGAGGAATCTTCGTCGTCTTCCTATTAAGTAATCCATTACTATATCTATTGTTCATCTTAATTGGGGCGATTATTTCAGGAATTGTCTACGGACTTTTGAAAAAACCTGTCGAAGTACCTGCTTAAAAAAAAGCAAAAAAGCGATTCAACCATGGTTGAATCGCTTTTTTATTATTTTCTCTTTATCGCATAATTTTCTAAATACTCAGGATTTCCTTTGCTTCTGATATACGTGTACACGCCCATCACAAAGGCCCCAAGGGTATTGGTAAATAAATCCCCCATCGTATCCATTAAAGCAGCACGCCCAATAAATGGTTGGCCGTTGGACATATTATAGCGTTGTAAGTTCATGTTCCCTAGTGAATCGCAGATAAATTCCCAGAATTCCCAGAAGACGCCACAAAGCCCTGCAAATGCAAACCCAAATAATAAAAATAACCACGGGGAAACATCGGCGTACTTCGTTTTCTTCAATAGGAAACCAGCAATACCATAACCAACAGCAGTTAACAGCATCGGACTAACAAAGTGTAAAATTTTATCCCAGAACGAAATGATTGAAATCATATGCAACGAGGTTCCTAGGAATACTGAAATAAATAAGAAAAACCAGTAAAAATAAACGATGGTCGGTGGCATAATAATTTTTAAAAATTTATTGACAAGATCCGGTAAAAAGATCAGCCCAATTCCAAGTAAACATTCGATAACAAACGTCACACCTTGTTTTGTTGAATACTTAGCCGTAAAAAATTCCCAGAGATTGTACGTCAAGCATAAGATGCCAAACACCACTAATCCATATTTAATTTTCGAATAATTTTTATCCATTTTGACACACCCTTTCAAAAGTTATTTTATATGAAAAAAACTGTAGATGAAAGACACCTTCCATCTACAGTTTTAGAAAACTCTATCGAATGAAGAGCTTATTAAAAATGTTTATTTTTCAACAGCTGTTTCAGTAATTGTTTCAACAGCACGTTTCATACGAATATCGTGTTCTAACATGTCGTTGTTTAATACTTTACGTACTTGCGCTTCAGGCATGTTGTATTGTTCTGCTAAATCTTTCACTTCAGCATCGATGTCTTCTTGTGTTACTTCGATGTTTTCAGCTTTGGCAACTGCTTCAATCACTAAGTTTGTTTTTGTGCGTGTTTCTGCTTCACCTTCAAATTGTTTGTGTAAATCTTCTTCTGTAGAACCAGTTAATTGGTAGTACATTTCAGGAGAAATTCCTTGGCGTTGCATGTTGTTTAAGAATTCATCCATTGAACGGTGAACTTCGTCGTGAACCATTACGTGTGGTAATTCAACGATTTCAGCATTTTCAACAGCTAAACGAATTGCTTCTTCGTCTTTTGCTTCTTCAGCTGCTGCTTCTTTTGCTTCTGTCAATTCTTTACGGAATTTTTCTTTTAATTCGTCTAATGATTCTACTGAATCGTCAACGTCTTTTGCAAATTCATCATCCAATTCTGGTAATTCTTTTGCTTTTACTTCATGAACAGTTACTTTGAAGACTGCTTCTTTACCAGCTAAATCTTCTGCTTGGTAATCTTCAGGGAAAGTAACGTTTACTTCTACTTCTTCGCCAGCTTTTTTGCCAACTAATTGGTCTTCAAAGCCTGGAATAAATGAATTAGAACCTAGTTCTAATGAGTAATTTTCGCCTTTGCCGCCTTCAAATGCTTCGTCGCCTAAGAAGCCTTCAAAGTCGATAACTACAGTGTCGCCATTTTCAGCAGCGGCATCTTCTTTGATTACTAATTCAGCTTGAGATTCTTGTTCGCGTTTCAAACGTGCTTCCACGTCTTCATCTGTTACTTCACGGTCTTGTTTAGACACTGTTAAGTTTTTGTATTCACCTAATTTTACTTCAGGTTTTACAGTTACTTCAGCAGTGATAACCCAGTCTTCCCCTTTATTCATGCTTTCAACATCAATTTTTGGTTGTGCTACTGGTTCAATTCCTGCTTCTAAAACAGCCGCTTCATATGCTTCTGGTAAAACAGCGTTTAACGCATCTTCGTATAACGCTTCTTCTCCATACATACGGTTAAAAACAGTACGTGATACTTTTCCTTTACGGAAACCAGGTACGTTTAAGTTTTTTTTCACTTTATTGAACGCTTGCGTTAATCCTTTTTCGATTACTGCTTGTTCGATTGAAAAAGTTAATACACCATCATTAGTGCCTTTTTTTTCCCATTTCGCAGACATTTGTTTCCCTCCGAATAACATTTAATTTTATACATCAAACTTTATTTATGCATACCTTTAAATAGTACACTATCCCTAGGAAAATGTAAATATTTTAAGTGCTAAGAAGTGAAAGAAAGACTCGATTTTTAGCAAACTATCAGTTTTTTAATTTTTTCGGATTAAAAAAGCATAGAATTTCGAGAAATTTCCTTCTTAAAATCCTAAAAGATTGTGAACAAAATATCTTGTTCATCATCGGATGTAATCGCTTTACTTTATGAATGGTCCATTATAGAATGTATGTACTCAATATTTACGCATTATATATTTTCGTCATTATACATATAATATCAAAAAAGGAGAGGATGGTTTTGAATAAGTTCGTCTGGGGAATCTTTTCTTGCATCATATCATGGCTTTTTTTATCGCTGACTCAACCTTTGATAGCTCATTCTGAAACACTGAACCCTACAACTCACGCCTCTACTTTTAGTGAAACATTTACCTCAGTTTCAACAGAACAACAAACAACTCAAGCAACCGATATCGTGGAACAAGAAACCGAGCAAACCCATGCTTCCTCTGAAAACGATGAACCTATGGCACCTACGCCAGCTAGTGTTTCTGTTGGTAATAGCACCTTAAAAAGTACCTTAAGCACGGGAACGTATAACCAAGATATTATCACACTTTCGTATGAATACAGTGTGACACTTATCGGCTTAGCAATTAATGATCGACCGATTATTGCTATTCAACTTCCTACAGAAATTTCAAGCCAGTTAGATAACGACACTCTAAAGCAACAAGATTTTCTGACTCTTTTAACAGGGACTGTCAGTTATCCAGGAACAACCACTCAAGATATTCACAGTTCAACTAACGGCGTCAGCCTCTCTTATAGTAGCACTTATCATTCTGTATATCTGACTTTTCCAAGTAGCACCTTGGTGTTACTTCCCGGAACCAAATGGTCTGCCGCCATTTCGTTTGATGTGGGCGCACTTTATAAACGAGGAATTTCAATCCCTCCTGCTCTTAACGGCAAAGACTATCCGATTCGAGGAACCTTTACAGATGTTGGCACTGGATTAGGTGCAATTAATATTATTATTGGGAATAATACAAAAACAGGCGTAATTAGCAAAGCTCAACTTAGTTTAGGGAATTATCCCGTTCCTCAAGTCACACCAGCCAAACTAACTCAATCAAATCATCTGGACACTACTGTAACAGGGACCATTCAACAAGTACAAGACCCAAACTATAACTACTCTGTTCAATTAACCTTGAACCGCCATGATGGCACCACTACCCCCATTGTGGTGAAAGGGATTTCTGTCGATGCAGCCGGAAATTTCTCGACATCGTTAGCTTCACCATTAGAATATGGCGACACGCTCTCTACAATTGTCTTTGCTCGTTCCAAAACGTCAACCGACTATATTCAAAGCAGCCCCTCAGCTGACCAAAGTGTCAATTGGTCAATCCAACCAGTCACAAACGTAGTCGCCAATGCCGGCTCAACTCAACTTTCAGGTAAAGCTTCTCAAGTATCTAACGGAACCTATCAAGTTAAAGTACAAATAAATGGTGGTTCTATTTACACAACGTCCTTAGATTCCAATAGCCATTTTCAATTTGCTAATTTACCCACTTTCCAAGGAGGAGAAACGGTCAGCTTGTGGGCCCAAGGGCTCAGCAATCGCACTGGCCTGCCTTTGCTAACCAGTTCTACTGTTTCTCAAACAGTTGCTTATCCTGTGCCTCAACTAACGGTCACGCAAATCATTGAGCGGAAAAATGCACAAGGGCTCTGGGAAGCTGCAAACTCTGTCGTAAGTGGTCAAATCATTCGTTTTACGTTAACCACACGTTTAACCAATCAACCAGCAACGTGGATGAATCAGCAATTACGAGCAACGGTGCCTAAAGGACTGTCCCAACTTTCAGCTGCTACATTAACAAAACAATCAGCAGCAGGTTTAAGTACGCCAATAGCTGGGCTTCAACTTTTAACTGATAGTTCCACTGGTTTGCCGTATTGGAGTTATCACAATTCGCTGCCAGCAGATAATTTTACGGAAGCCAATACACAATTCACCTTACAATATACAGCAACGGTTACAGAAGAATGGATAAACCAATTTCTTTTATTTTCTAGCACGGTTACTGGCAATGATGGTGGCGGAACGCCAATTACGCCAATCACTAAGGAACAGTCTTTACCTATCAAAAACGGTACCCTCCGTTTTGTGCAGATGCCAACTACAGTTTCCTTTAAAAATTTACCTTTTCCCAGCAAACGAACCCTCTACTCACCATCGACCATTAGCGCTCCTTTCCTCATTGCCGATGGTCGTGTTGCAAAAACACCATGGCATTTGTTGGTAAGAGAGAGTCAGCCCATGCATTCAACTTCTACAAATAAAACGATCCAGCAAGCTTTCATTTATCGAAAAAACGGCAGTGATTTTCCTCTCTCCTCTTTAGCAACCGAAGTTTATCAATACACCGCAACGGACGATAACAATGTAGAAATTCCTTGGAACCAACAAAATGGACTTTTTTTAAGCGTTGCTCCTGACCTTAATTTAACGGTCAAAGAATCTTACACTGCCGAATTACAATGGATTCTTTCTGATACACCTCTCTAATTAGGATTTAGCTTTTTTAAAAGTTAAAAATAAACAAGAAAGAAGGAATAAAAAATGAAAAAGATCGTGCGCATTTCAAGCATTTTGTTCGTTGCTACGCCTCTTATGCTTTTAAATAGTCCAAAAGTTGAAGCAGCTCAAGTCGCTTCTATTCAATCCAACGCTGATATTACGTTTGCTCTTGATAATACTGTCACGCCACCTGTCAACCCGACGAACCCTTCTCAGCCTGTGACACCTAATCCTGCTGATCCTCATCAACCTGGTACAGCCGGACCCCTTAGTATTGACTATGTTTCAAATATCCATTTTGGATCAAAACAAATTCAAGCCGGAACAGCGATCTATTCGGCACAACTGGATCAAGTGCAAAATAGTACTGGCGATTTAATTAGCGTGCCAAACTATGTTCAAGTAACTGACAAACGTGGTCTAAATCTTGGCTGGAAATTATCAGTTAAACAGAGTGCGCAATTTGCTACAAGTGATTCAACACCCGCTGTTTTGGATAATGCATCCTTGACCTTTTTAGCAGCAACACCCAATTCAACACAGTTACTTTCTTTGGCGCCATTAACGGTCCCAGTAACCTTGGATCCAACTGGTGCCGCCACTTCTCCTGTGGCGACTGCCGCTCTTTCAACAGGAATGGGCACTTGGACATCAGCTTTTGGTAGCGGAGCGACCGCTGCTCAAGGCATTCAATTAACTGTTCCTGCGACAACGAAAAAAGTTGCAGCTAAACAATATAAAACAACGCTTACTTGGATTTTGGATGATACACCACTTTAAAAGAAAACAAACAAGGTATTGCATGAAACAACTTCATGCAATACCTTGTTATAAAAAATTGTCAAAAAGGAGTGCACACTATGAATCAGCAGCTTTTTAAATGGCTCCATGCTATTAGCGTCATCATTTTTTTATTTTTTATTGGCTCTTATTCTGTAGAAGCAAGCGAAATGACTTTTTCTGTAAAAGCCATTTTACCCGACAATCAACGAACCAAAGAGACAAGTTATTTTGATTTACGTGTCGCTCCAAACCAAACACAAAAGCTACAAATCGAACTAACGAATCAAACAGCCAACGACATTACCGTGCTAGCTTCAGCCAATGCAGCGATTACTAATGATAATGGCTTGGCAGATTATTCTCATGCTGAAACAAAAAAAGATCCGTCTGCACCTTTTACTTTTAATGAGATTGCGCAATTACCAAAAGAAATCCACCTACCTAAACACTCAACCAAGACTGTTGAATGTCAGCTTACTTTACCGGAAAAACCATTTAATGGGTATGTTTTAGGAGGACTCTACTTTGAACAAAAGTCAGATGAACAACCTGCTCACTCAGAAAACGGCGTGGCCATCAATAATCGTTTTTCTTATGTAGTCGGTGTCTTACTTAGTGAAACAGATGAACCTGTTCAGCCAGAATTATCTTTAAATGAAGTAAAAACCGATCAAGCTAACGGTCGTAACCGCGTATTAATGAATCTCCAAAACAAACAAGCGGCTATGATTAAAAAATTACAAGTCGATGCCTCTTTATATTATGAAAAAGAAGCTAAACCTCGCTACGAAAATCACCAAGAGTCGTTAACAATGGCCCCTAATACAAATTTTAATTATCGGATTGACTTAAAGGAACAACCTTTTGTTCCTGGAAATTATACTGTAAAAATCAAAGCAAACGATGGCTATCAAGACTATTCGTGGGAAAAACACTTAGTTATCCAAGAAAAAGAAGCTAAAAAATACAATGCTACCGCCGTCAACCTCCCACCTGAAAAACACACCAATTTCCCTTGGAAACTGGTGAGTAGCATCACGCTAGTTTTTCTATTCATTTTGGGAAGCACGATTTATTATTTCAAGAAAAAAATACGTGAATCGCAACAATAAAAAAGCACATCGACAATTGTCGATGTGCTTTCATAATCACTTAATTATTTTGTATATTCTTCAACTAATGCAACGACTTCTTCCATCGTGTCGCATTCTTTTAATGCGCGGTCAGCAAGTTCAGCCATTTTAGTTGTGTCTAGACGTTTCATCAAGCTACGTGTTTTAAGGATAGATGTAGCACTCATTGAGAACTCATCTAAGCCCATACCCAATAGTAATGGAACAGCTGTTTGATCGCCCGCCATTTCACCACACATACCAGCCCATTTACCTTCAGAGTGTGCTGCATCAATTACATTTTTAATTAAACGTAAGATTGATGGGTTGTATGGTTGGTATAAGTAAGAAACGCGTTCGTTCATACGGTCTGCCGCCATTGTGTATTGGATTAAGTCGTTGGTTCCAACACTAAAGAAGTCTACTTCTTTGGCAAATTTATCAGCTAATACGGCAGCTGCTGGAATTTCAATCATAATACCTACTTGGATATCGTTTGAAACTTCAACACCTTCGTTGACTAATTTTTGTTTTTCGTCTTCAAAGATTGCTTTCGCTGCTCTAAATTCTTTCAAAGTAGCAACCATTGGGAACATGATACGTAAGTTACCATGAACAGACGCACGTAATAATGCACGCATTTGTGTACGGAACATGCCGTCACCTAGTTCTGATAAGCTAATACGTAATGCACGGTAACCTAAGAATGGGTTCATTTCGTGTGGTAATGTTAGGTAAGGAAGCTCTTTGTCCCCACCAATATCCATTGTACGAACCACAACTGGTTTTCCTTCCATTCCTTCAAGAACTGCTTTATACGCTTGGTATTGGTCCTCTTCAGTTGGAAAGTCAGATGAATCCATGTATAAGAATTCTGTACGATATAAACCAACAGCTTCGCCGCCGTTTTTGTGTACGCCTTCTAAATCTTTTGGTGTACCAATGTTTGCAGCTAACTCAACATGTTTGCCGTCAGCTGTCACTGTTTCTGCATTTTTTAGTTTATCCCATTCTGCTTTTTGATCTGCATAAGCTTTTGCTTCTGCTTCAAATTCAGATTTTTCAGCATCTGTTGGGTCAATAATAACATCCCCAATGATTCCGTTCACTGCTAAAATATCGCCTGCTTTTACTTTGTCAGTAATTTCTTTTGTACCAACGATTGCAGGGATTTCTAACGAACGAGCCATGATTGCTGAGTGAGAAGTACGTCCGCCGATGTCTGTAACAAAGGCTTTAACATACGTACGGTCTAATTGTGCAGTATCACTAGGTGTTAAGTCATGGGCAACCACGATTACTTCTTCGTTAATCATTGAAGGATTTGGAAGAGTCACACCTAATAAATGTGCTAAGATACGTTTGGCAACGTCACGAATATCTGCTGCACGCTCTTGCATGTAAGCATTATCGTCCATTGCTTCAAACATACCAATATACATATCCGTAACTTCTTTCAAGGCAGCTTCTGCATTGACTTTGTTGTCTTGGATATTTTGTTTGATTTGACCAACCATTTCTGGGTCAGATAAAACCATTAAATGAGCATCGAAAACTTGCGCTTCTGCTTCACCAAGGCTTTGAGCTGCTTTGTCGCGAATTGCTTGCAACTCTTCAGTAGATTTTGCTAAAGCATCGTCTAAGCGAGTTGCTTCTGCATCAGTATCTTCTACGGAAGTTTTGTTGAAAGACAAGTCAGGTTGAACTAGCAGGTAAGCTTTAGCAACAGCAACGCCATCACTTGCGGCAATCCCTTTTAGCATCTCAGACATTATTCAGCCAATCCTTCTTTTTGTAATGTTTCAACGATTGCTGCCATTCCTTCAGCTTCGTCAGCACCATCAACAGTGATTGTTACGTCAGAACCTTGACCAACGCCTAAAGACATAACGCCCATGATTGATTTTAAGTTAACAGATTTACCTTTGTATTCTAAGTTAATATCTGAGTTAAATTTGCTTGCAGTTTGTACTAATAAAGTAGCTGGACGTGCGTGAATTCCTGTTTCTGCTACAATGTGAAATTCTTTCTTTTCCATATAAATCGGTCTCCTTCGTAAATAAAAAATTTTTATGTTAGGGTTTTCCTTTCTTGATACGCTAAAATCAAACGTCTACTCGAAAAAAGACCCTTTCAGTTTCTAAGATTACCATTTTTTTCTATCTTACACAACACTTTTTGCTTAAATTTCGTGATGTTTTGCACTGACTATTCTTCCTCTTTTTGGTAACGATAAATGATTCGTCCATTTAACCCCGCTTCTCCAACAATTTCCGCGCGGTCAGGTAAAGAAATCCAAGCATCACGGAATTGGAAAAATTCATTTTGCTCCACGATTAATTCAGAGATTTCTCCAGCTTTTAATGAAGCAATTTTTTCTACAAAAGGATTTTCAGCCATTGATTTCACCACTCTTTCTCTTAAATATCAACTCTTATAGTTTACTTGAAAATGGCGCAATTGTCTGTAAAAAAATCGAATCTTTGCCTTTTTTTAAACAAGGTCTTTTACTTGATTCTCTTACAAAAAATGCTATAATAACTTCAAAGGTCAAAAATGGTCAAGTGGTTTTATAGACAGAATTTATTCTTGCTATCTAGTACTTGGCTGGTTTGAGGAAAAATGGTCTGTTTACTAGAAATAATAGAGCAAACAACTATTTTTCTGGCCTCAGTTATTTTGAAAGGATGTGTTTCATTCAATGATTTGTCAAAATTGTCAACAAAATGAAGCAACAATTCATTTATATGCAAATGTGAATGGTCAAAGAAAACAACTGGACTATTGCCAAAGCTGCTATCAAAAATTAAAAAATCAAGCAAATAATTCCCCTCAAAATATGGGACAAGACCCTTTTGGCTTTGGGAGTTTAGACGATTTATATCGTTCTCTTTCTCGCCAAATGCAACAAGGTAATCCTTATGAACAACAAACACCACCCACTCAATTTGGTGATGGTGGTAATGGAGGTCAACCCCCTCGCGGAGGCGCTGGCGCTGGTCAAGGTTTACTAGGCGAGTATGGGATTAACATCACCGAAGCGGCACGCCAAGGAGATATCGATCCTGTGGTAGGACGTGACCAAGAAATTAAGCGTGTCATTGAAATCTTAAATCGCCGTACAAAAAACAACCCCGTTTTAATCGGTGAACCAGGTGTTGGTAAAACAGCCGTTGTCGAAGGTTTAGCCCAAAAAATTGTCGATGGCGATGTGCCCCAAAAATTATTGGACAAAGAAGTCATTCGTTTAGATGTGGTTTCACTTGTTCAAGGAACTGGTATTCGCGGACAATTTGAAGAACGGATGCAAAAATTGATTGAAGAAATCACTGAAGCTGAAAATGTCATTTTATTTATTGATGAAGTCCATGAAATTGTGGGTGCTGGTGCTGCTGGTGATGGCAATATGGATGCTGGCAATATTTTAAAACCAGCCTTAGCACGTGGTGAATTACAATTAGTCGGTGCCACAACTTTAAATGAGTACCGTATTATTGAAAAAGACGCTGCCTTAGAACGTCGGATGCAACCAGTCCAAGTAGATGAGCCAACCGTTGCCGAAACCATAACGATTTTACATGGTTTGCAAAAACGTTATGAAGATTATCATCATGTTAAATATACAGATGAAGCGATTAACGCAGCAGCAAACTTATCCAACCGTTACATTCAAGATCGCTTTTTACCAGATAAAGCGATTGACTTGTTAGATGAATCTGGTTCAAAAATGAATCTAACTATTCAACTCGTCGATCCAAAAACAATTGATAAAAAATTAGCAGAAGCGGAACAACAAAAACAACAAGCTTCCGCAGAAGAAGATTTTGAAAAAGCGGCTTATTATCGTGATCAAATCAATAAATTACAAGCAATGAAAGAAAAACAAATCAGCGATGAAGAAACACCCGTCATCACTGAAAAAGATATTGAAGCCATTGTGGAACAAAAAACTGGCATTCCTGTCGGTGACTTAAAAGAAAAAGAACAAACCCAATTGAAAAATTTAGCTGTTGACTTAAAAGCTCATGTTGTCGGACAAGATGATGCCGTCGATAAAGTAGCTAAAGCGATTCGTCGCAATCGTGTAGGCCTAGGCAAACAAAACCGCCCAATTGGTTCCTTCTTATTTGTTGGGCCAACAGGCGTTGGTAAAACAGAATTAGCAAAACAATTAGCTTTTGAGCTATTCGGTTCAGAAGATTCGATGGTTCGTTTTGATATGAGTGAGTATATGGAAAAACACAGTGTTTCTAAACTGATTGGTTCTCCTCCAGGCTATGTTGGTTATGACGAAGCTGGACAACTCACAGAAAAAGTCCGTCGTAATCCTTATAGTTTAATTTTATTGGATGAAATTGAAAAAGCGCATCCTGATGTTTTACACATGTTTTTACAAATTCTCGACGATGGTCGTTTAACAGATGCACAAGGTCGTACAGTCAGCTTTAAAGACACCATCATTATCATGACAAGTAATGCTGGAACAGGAGCTGTGGAAGCCAACGTTGGCTTCGGTGCTGCCCGTGAAGGTGTGACTAAATCTGTTTTAGGTCAATTGAACAACTTCTTCACCCCCGAATTCCTTAACCGTTTCGATGGTATTATCGAATTCAAAGCATTAAGCAAAGAAAACCTGATGAACATTGTCAGCTTGATGTTAGAAGAAGTAAATGGCTTATTAGCTAAACAAAAATTACACATTGAGGTTCCAACAGAAGTCAAAGAGAAACTCGTTGATTTAGGTTATGATCCTGCAATGGGCGCTCGTCCTTTACGTCGAACAATTCAAGAACAAATTGAAGACGGCATTGCTGAATACTATCTAGATCATCCTGAAAATCATCAATTAGTCGCAGCGTTAGATAACGAAGGTAAAATTATCGTAACTGGCGCACAAGAAGTGACTAAAACAGAAACTTCAACATCTGACCAAGCAGAATAATCAAAAATCCACACGCATTAATAACAATGCGTGCGGATTTTTTTATGCTTTTCACTTTTTATTTTCATCAAAAAAAACTATAATAGAAGAAAGATATTCGTATACTTGTTCCTCATAGAAAAAATTCAATCTGGAACTCCTGTACATAATTGGAAACGCTCTTTTGCAGCACACAACTATAATGAGGTGATAAAATGAAATTAGTGAATGTGACCAATAGCTACAAACAATTAGTAAATAAACAATTGGAAAACACGGATGCTTACTTTGTAAAAGTCTACTCAGCAGGAAATACGACCGCTGTCTATTCAGAAGCAGCTCACCATGTGGAAGTTCTGATTATGAATAAAAATCGTCGCATTCGTCCGACAGAAGTAAAAGAAATTTTAGCAAAACTGTTAAAACGATTACCTAAAGAGGCTTATGACCCAGATGAAATTTCTATCATTGAGTTAAACCATGTGACCGAAGTGTCTGTTCCATTAAAAGTTTCCCTCATGGAAAACTAAAAAAAACTGCCGAAGTTTCCCCACTTCGGCAGTTTTTTTAATTTATTGTGACGTTATTTTTTTTACAAGACTTTGATAATTTTCCGACCAGGCTTCCTCATTTGTCGGACTGACTAATTTATTTTCCTCGATTGCTTTTTTTCTTAAGTCATCCACTTCTTTTTTGAAATTTTCCCCCGATTTTTGAGCATAATCTTTAGAAAAATATTTTGATTGGCGAGAATAAGCCTTCAGTTTCGCATCTTTAATCTCTTCTTCTGTATCTGCAAAATATTCATCATAACGAAGATCGGTTATTTTCCCTGAATCTTTTAACGTAATAACAGTTAAACGTCCAGAAAGCCCCTCCTCAAAATCTTCTGTTAGACTTGTATAATGTTCTTTTGAAGGTTCTTTGATTTCCTTGGCTAAAGCCCTAGCAGCAGGAAGATAGCCATTATTAGCGCTATTGGATTGACCTTTGGCTGTCTGGAAGGCGCCATCTAGGCGATTTTCAGCAACCATTTGATTTTCTAGAAAAGTCATCGTATTAACAACGGTCACTAACGATTGATCAGTTCGGGCGTTGTTCGCTTGAAAATTTGCATAGCCGGATAAACGTTTTGTCACTCCTGCCCATTCTTCAGAATAATAGTTTTTAGGTCCACGTTCATCAAATTCCACTAACTGAATTTGTTGATCCTTAACAACGACATCAATTAAAGCCGTATAGCCGCCATCAAACACGACTTCATGATGATAATAATCCCCTTGAACTTCCCCGATTTCTGGACGACCTGACCAATACATCTTTTGAGCTTTTTCTTCTGGACTAATTCCTGATTGTCCATTATTAGCTTCTACTGTAGCGCCAGAAACAGCATCAACTTCAAAGGTATGTCCATTACGCTCATAACTCACTTTGGCAGCACTCTCCTTCGGTTGATCATTCGTGTTTGTCTGCTCCTCCCGCTTTACAGAAGTGGCATTAGTGGCTGCCGAGGCACCACTCGTTACTTGGACTGCTTCTGCTTCAGTACTTTCTTTCATTTTTTCAGTTCGTTGATCTGGTTGGCACCCCATTAAAACAATCATTGAACAAAATAACCCGACAACTATCTTTTTAGTTTTCATTTTTCCTCCTTTTAAAACTCATTGAATTACCATTTAATTTTAATATAAGTAGAATGAAAAGTATAGCTAAGCAATCGTTTTTTCTTCATACGGCGATAAACTTAACTGTCCAGATAAATACTCACCTAAATAGATTTCCTGTAATCTTTGAAATCCTTGTTCTTGGATTTGCGTTAATAGCCAGTGCTCATCTTTTTTGATTAACTCTAGGACATCCATGTTGGCTTGACCGTCCACAATAATCGGATAACGAATACTTTCATCGCCATATTCGACGATTGTTAATTGACCATTTTGTTCTAAAACCGCCCGTTTAACAAGCTGGACTTCATAAATACCATTTGCTCGTAATTTAAACATTAGATCATTTGCAGAAATACCATTTTTCAAACATTCCTTCACCACAACCTGTCCATCCTTGATTAAAGTAATGGGTTTACCATCCACAATTTGCTTCACATAGCGATTGTGTTCTTTTGCAAATTTTAAAATTAAGACTAATAATGTCCACAAAATTAACACTAATACAAATTGGAGCACCGTAATTGAATCATTATAAATAACACCACCAATAATGCCCCCCAATACATAGTTTTGCACTTGGTCCATAGCCGATGTGGGCGCCAAATTCCCTTTTCCCATCAAATTAATTTGGACAATTAAACAAATAATACCTAAAGCAAATTTAATAATAATTGGACTATAAAACTGCATTAATTTTCCCTCACTTTACTTTATGATTTCAATCGTTGGTGTTAATAAATACGTTTCTTGTAACGTATAAGACTGCTGATCCGTACTTAAACTCATTTTGTAAAACACTTCGTCAATTTTAACTATGGTTCCGTCAGCCAATTGTGTACCATTGACATAAACTTTTTCTGGAGAAACTTTTTTTTCCTGTGCCACTTGTTCGACAAAATGTACCATTTGTGAAGATTGTGAATGCTGATTTTGGTTCAGTTGATAATTGGAATATTGAACCCCTAAAACAAATAATAATGATAAAAAAATAATAATACTTAATTCACGATATTTCGTTTGAATTTGATGTCGCACATAAAAACTAAACACAATGACTAGCCCGATTAACAAAGCAAAAATAAAAAAATACTTTAAGTAATCATTTAAATTAGATTGGCTTTTTAAATACTCGATGCCATAAAAATTCATGTTCTTGTCCACTCCTTGATAGGTTCGTTATAGTAAGTATTCTATCTCAAAAAAAACAATCACGCCTACTTTAATACCTTATAACAAGAAAAAGCTCAGCGCAATCATCTTGAGAATGACTGCGCCGAGCTTCAATCTTCTAAAGATTCAGCTACTGATTGATTACAAATTAATTTTACATCAAACTTTTCAGTTCAACATCTGGATATTTATCCGCAAACCAGCGTTCCGCAAATTGGTTTTCAAATTGTTAAAGTCCCTTTTTATCAGGCTTCATCATACAATAAATAATCTTAGAAAGCAATCTATTTCTGCTACAAACCAACGCAATGTTCAACCTTTGTTTTTCTCAATACACCTATTACTTCTTAATCAATAATTTTAGTAGGAAAATTGATTAGACAAGTATCACAAAACAAAAGTTGAAAATTATATGTTATTTAATGTGACTTTTCTATTCTATCAATTGTGCCTAATCCAAACTATTTAATGGATAAATCTGCGTTTTTCTTGAGGGAGTAGATTCATGAACAACATTGCTGAAGGATAGTGTTTCTGTATATATTCCAAAACACCTAAGCTTCCCTTATCTTCGGAATTTCGGAGTTCTTCTTTTATTTGAGCCATATCTACATGAATACTTCTACTTAAAAAATCCACTGCATCTGTAAATTCTTTATCTTCATGATAAGTATCATAAAAATCAGAAAGCTGTTTACATGTAACTACTTTGTCTATTGTAAGTTCTATTAAAACTTTCTTTATATTCATCTAATTTTCCTCTATGCATTATTCATGCAATCCATTTAATATTGGAATCAATTTATTATATATCTTCAATAAACAATCCAACTTTCTTATCTAAAGAATTGCCATCATTTACTTTCTCTGATAATTCATTGATAAATTCTCTTTCGTTATCTTCATTATAAAATTTCAATCCAATCAAACGAACTTCTTCATTTTCACCAATTATTTCAATATCTGAACCGTTTATTTCATATAACATCTCTTGTTTCCAAGCATCATTAGATTCTAAATGTTGTCCTTTTGGTTCAATATAGACTTGATAATTAAAAGTTTCATTTTCAAGATACAGAATAAAATCAGGCATAAACCCTCGTGGTCCATTAAATTCTGTTAGTTTCAAACGAATTCCTTTTTCATCGTTACGAATAAGGTATACTTTTTCATATTTATTTTCCAATGTTTGAACAAAAGTTCCTATCAAATCAACTAATTTCTTTTCTGTGCCATTTACAATGGCATGTGTATATACAAACCAATCTTTACCTTTCATTGAATGTGGACGGATACGCTGTGTCACTTGACCTGTCTGAACTTTAGACGAAACTACTTCATAATCCTTCAACACATCTCTAATAGGAACTGGCTTAAATATTTTCAAACCAATCTCTTTTTTATAATTTTTGCGAATTTTCTCTTCACAATACACCAAAAACTTATCAATAATTTCTAATTTTTCAGTAGCTGATAAATCAGCAATGTACTGACCCTTAGGTAAAGACACCTTTATAGAAACGCCATTAAAATACTGTGGACTATTAATCAATTCTTCTTTTGATTCAAGCAAAGGTAAATAATTTTTCAAATTAGAAAAACGGAAAAAAGGATTTCTCTGTAGAGCTTTTCTAAAGAAACGTTTATCTACATGTAAAAACTCTGATTCTCTCTGAATTACCATTTCATCATTAACGTTCCCTTGATAATCTGTTTCAACAGTTGAACCTATATATTCGGTTTCCCATTCTTTGGGAATTGTAAATTTATCTAGCGAACTATAATCTTCAGAAGTCGTTGCTCTACTTTCATTAATAAATAGGTTACCTTGCTTATAAACAGTTGTATTTTTAAAAGAATTTTTTAATTTCGTTTCAAATATTTCTACTGTTTCATCACTAGAACTAATTAGATTAACGGCATTCATTGATTTTTCAAGATTAGCTAAATAGCCTTTTTCATTAATTGTATGATAATGCAATGTTTCTAAGAAACGTAAATCACTATTCACATTATCAAACCTGCGTTGATAACTTTTCTCTCCTTTATATACAAAAGGAAAATATCTTGCTCCTCTACCAATAAGTTGTGCTTCACTATCTGTAGCGGTTCTAGTTACTCCTGCCCCTTCAGAAATTCTGACGATATCATAAAGATTTAGAACATCCCATCCCTCATTAAGCTTTGCGACTGCAAAAATAACTCGAATTGGATTATTGATATCTTCTAAACTATTCAATAGTACTGCATTATCCTCATTTAACATGTTTTTTTCGTTGGCATTTAAAATATTTCTAGCTTCAAAATTCTCCTGAATTTCTCGGATAACACTATCTAAATCTTGTTCTAAAAAATAAGAAAAAACTTTATAGAGTGTAGAATTCGATGATACTGTTGTTTTTCTCTGATTAATATATTTAGTTAAACTTTCAACAGACAAATTCTCTATGATAGCGTTAAATTCTTGTTGTTTTTGTTCAGAAATTTTAATTTTACTTGATTTAAACATGATAATAGGTTTGAAATAAGAAATACCATTTTCCCTAGCAATCAATTTTCTGTATTGACTTAATAAAAGGGCATCTTTCATTTTTTCATCATCATTTTCTGAAGATTGTAGTCTTAATACATTTTTAGAATAACCATCTGTCATAAATTCGCCTAAATCATATTTGTAAAGAATTTTATCACTATATTTTTGGGAAATATTTTTATCATCCATATTGATTGTTGCTGAAAACTCTAAGAGTTTATTATTCGTTCTTAGATATAGCATTTTGTTAATAGTATTTTCCCAAGAAGTTTCTTGCTCTTTTTCTTTCTTTGTGGAAGCATTAAAATGATGGGCTTCATCACCTAATATGACAATATCTTCCTCTTCTAAACTCTCTAAAGAAATACCATTTTCTTTGGGTTTATTTAATTCTCCATGAATCTTTTGAATAGTAGTCAACTTTAGATAAATTGTGTTTTTATCTTTAACAACAGGAAAATTGTCCACTGCTTGAATCATAATTTGTTCGCCATCAATAAAAATGCCATTAGAATTAAACAAATACTTATTTGATTGTGTGTTTAACATATTTTCTTGCGTTTTCTTTATAATCGCATCAGTATTTACAAGGAAAATAAAGTTCTGATAATTGAATTCTTTATATAAATACAACATCAAACTCGCCATCACCATCGTTTTCCCAGAACCAGTAGCCATATTAAAAAGTAAATGTTTTCTTTGAAAACCTGCATCACTAATGCCTGCAAGCAAGCTATTGTCTTGCATAAACTGAAATCTTCTAAAGGCTTCTTCTTGATAAGGACGAAGTTCATCTCTTAGATTAGTTTTAACATATTCTGGAACTTCATGGGTATTCATTGCATAAGTGATGGTTCTCATTTCTCTATCTAACCATTCATATAAGCGTTCTTTTGCCATAACTATTTCTCCTCATTGTTATAAAAGCTATGATTAAAGGCTTTGTCATCATCAGAAATGATAACATTTTTATCTTCAATCTCTGAATAAGGTACATATAATTGATTCTTATCTAATGCTTTTTTGAAAATTTCTTTTTGTTCGTTAAAAGTTAGGTCATTGAAAGTAACAGAACCTTCTTTTTCATCATGTTCTTTTAATAATTCATTAACTAGTTTTTCTTTATCTAATTGGAAATTTAAATCAGCATTGTTATCTAATTCATCCCATAAATTAGATAGTTCTTCTTTAGTTGATGCTTGGTCAATTTTGTTCATATATAATTGATTTAATTCCATCAATTCAGCATAAATAAATGAATCTCCACCTTGCCAATTTACATCTTTAGAAATTCCGCCTTGTTCGCCTTCAATTACTTTTTGAAGCCTTGGAACAGAAACTGTATTGATATAATCCATTTGTTCAATACCAATAAATCTTCTATTCATTTTCATAGCAACAGCAGCTGTTGTTCCAGACCCCATATGAAAATCTAACACTAAATCATTAACATCTGACCCTATTTCGATGATATCCTTAATCAAATTCTCAGGTTTAGGAAAACTGAATACCTTACCATCAAACAATTTTTGTAACTCTTCAGTCCCTCGTCTGTTAGAATATTTTGCATCTTGCCACACTGTTCTTGGAATTTGTTTCTTTGGACGCATCTTTTGTGCAATCCGATAAGTACCATCAGTTTTCAGCTGTCCTACTAACTCTGTATTCCCAAATTCTCTAACCTTATTTTTCCCCCATCTCCATACAAACTGTGTTCCATCAGTTTGAGATACAGGAGGGAAAACTTCAATAATATGAATATCATCTTTATCACAAGAAACACTTCTATAGCCATTATCATCAGCAACAGTTGACAGGTACATTGGATAGTATAAGTTGGGACGATTTTTTTTGTTAAAAGCAGAATTACTGTTAAATAAAGGATGTAAATAATAATTACTAATAGAATCACTTAATTTGAATTTTTCTTCTGTTACACTCAAAGCATTAGTTTTTGTGTTTTCTGAACTTTTTCCATAAACATGAATATAATCATGAGTCTGGGCAAATGCTCCATAATCTCTGCCATTTGGAGTCGATGTATTTATTATAGTTCCTAAATATGAATCCTTAAATATTGAATCCATCAATACTTTGAGTTCAGCAAATTCATTTCTATCAACACTAACAAAAATTACTCCCTCTTCAGATAACAATTCCTTAGCTATCAATAATCTATTCTTCATAAATGTCAACCATGTAGAATGATTGAATCTATCATTATATTTAAAGGAATCATTACCAGTATTATAGGGTGGGTCAATATAAATACATTTCACTTTTCCTGCATATCTTTCCTTCAGAGAATGTAAAGCTAATAAGTTATTTCCCTTGATAATTAAATTATCTTCATCACTGAAAGAATCAACTGTATGTTCTCCGTCAGCATCATATTTTTTTACATTCACAAATGCCTTCGGTGCTAAAAGAGTATCTATTTCATCTCTTGCAATGATTTCATTATAAAAAACTTCTTCTTTTCCAGTATCTTCTTTCGTCATACCACCTTTTAAGACACAGTCTTTATAAGGAAAATCTAGCACGACATCAGTATTATATTGAAGATATTTCCCCTCACTTGATAGTCCAATCGTATTTGAATATTTAGTATAGCTATCTGCCCAATAGTCTTTGTATCGTAAAATATCAATAAATTCTTGCACTTTAAAAATAACGACATCTCCAGCTTTTATCGAATAATTCTCTCTAATTTTCTGATTTTTCAATAATGCTGAAATTAAAAGTGCATCATAATTTTTCAAATCATCAATAACGATTGGTCTTTGTAGCTCTTCACCGTTCCAATACTGCGGGAACTCTTTTAAAATATCTTTAATTTGTTGCATTAATCGAGTATCCATTTTTCAGCTCCTAAATTTATTTTTGTCTATTTCATTATATCAAGCAGCGTACTATAAGTCATGAAAAAATAAAAAAGTCCTATAATTAGGACTTTAGTATAATTAATAATATCCGAAAAAATCTATCTCTCTACTACTTCATCAAGCGTTTTACCTTGATTATTCTTCCATACTTTCCAACCATTATACGACCCTTTCCCTATAATATCCGCCCCAGTAGATGGTGCAGTAAATGTATAATCTTTTAGAAAATAACCATTTTCATCAATAGTCCCAGATAAAATCAATTGATTTAATAAGTTTTGTCTTCTAAATCCCTTATTCGGTTCTAATGATGTTATTTCTGACCCCTTTAAAACAGTCATTCCATCTTTAGAATATATTGCTCTAGCATCTGAACCACGAGCATTTAAATAAAACACTTCTTCTTGGTCTGATAAATTATTACTAGAAACAACGGGAATAAATAATGGATACCCTGAAAATGTTAATAATGTGGAAATTGAATGAAAAACGTCTTCTAAATCAGCTTTTCTTGCTTCTGAAACATATGATTGTGTAGGAATGCTTTGCGTCAATTTGTATCTTTCTGCCTCTAACGCTTTCTGATAACAATAATTTTCCAAGTATTTTATATCTGCTTTATTTAATTGGTTTGCTTCACTGTTTGTTGTAAAAATGATAGCTACTGTCCAATTTGGCTTATTTTTCAAATGTCGGATTAAACGTTCGGATACATCTTCACTTTCTCCTATGTAGACCTCACTTTCTCCATTCGCTTGAAGATACCCTTCCTCTTCAAATAAAAAATACAAGCCATTATAATTTAATTCTTCTCGTAATGATATGGCTTCTTTTATTTCATCACGAGGAATCAGAATAGATTGAACTGTTCTGGTTGGAATATGACTGATTTGAATACTTCTAGTATCACCACTTGGAAAATAAGTTTGAATTGTAAATGGATTATCCTTCATACAGACTCCTTCCAAAAGATAAATATTTTATTGCTATTTTACCATACATCAATGATGATTATAGAATTTATTTTCAAGAAATTAATTGATGTATAAATATCACTATTTTTTTATATTTGAAAATAAAGAAAATAAATTTTAACTATTTAAAGCAACTGAATAGTTTCTCAATTCACGTAAAAACATTTTTATTTATCTAAATTTTTTTATAGACTTTTTTAATCCACTCTTTCTTTAATCGAGTAGTAACACCTTGTGGAACAATATTTTTAGAGTGTTCCTTTAAATCAAAATAAAAAATATCTGTCTTTGTTTCCCAATTCTCAAAATGATTCAAGTGCCAATGCCAATCAATTAAATCAGACCATAAGAAATTTTTATATAGTAACTTGTTAGGTACTTCAAAACAAAATACATTATGTTTATCAAAATCAATATACTTCCAAGGAACGTGTTTCATTTCAAAATAAACCCAAATTAAACACCTATCTAAAGGTAAATTAGTTCTATCAGAATAATGTTTTCCCATCCAACTATAAACATCATCTACCCACTCTAAAGTATCTTTATCCCAATCACATTTTTGTGGCATAATATAGCCTTCTTTATCTACAAAGCACAAAAAATCTTTTGATTGGACTGTATATATCTTCACTAAATCTCTCTCCTTATATAGTTTTTTATGATAATTGGATATATTTTATCAAGTATATTCCTTTCATATATGCAAAAATTCACTTTATACTAAAAACAAATTTATTATACATGGAAAATTCAAAACTGAAATACTCCTATTTCTATCTCTAAATTTTAGATAAAAATCACTTAAAAAATGCCCCCTTTAAAACCCAGTAAAATCAAGGGTTTTCTCTTTGTTGACAAAATTAATGGATTATCGTTATATCAATGTTTTAAAGCACTATTTTTCAAAAAACACCTCTCAGACGACACGAAGAAAAATTTGTGGGTAATTCTACGCTTAAAGTTATCTGAAAGGTGTTTTTTGTATCGAAGATTTACCTAAACTATGCTTAAACGTTTATATATCAATTTTTACATATAATTTTTCAAATTCTAAAACTGGTACAAGTAAAATTTTTATCTTGCCGTCAGATTATGATTTAAAATAATATCCACAAAGTCATTTTACTATTTAAAAGTTCAAAAATATTTTATAGATTTCTACAATCGATTCTATGCTGCTTATTTTGCGTTCTAAGACGTTTTAAATTTTTACGTATAATTTTATCGAAAATAATTTTCAACGCTCTTTAGAGATAACACAGGCTATTTAAAGCACATTACGAGTTATTTTATTATTTAGAAACTCCATTGCTTCATTTTATATACTATTATGTATATCCTTGTTAGATAGAGGTTCATATAGATTTTTCAAGTACTTTTATTTAGTAAAACAAAAAGAAATAAACATAGAATTTTGTTATATATAAAAATACATAATCACTAATAGAGAGTAAATTTTAGCTATTTTACTAAACCTAGACAGTGCTTTTAAGTAAGCAAGATGAATCTTGCTGTCACCATAAAATATAAATACTGATATATCAACGTTTTACAGCTATTTACATCACACAATTATCAAGTGTAAATAATTTTTTGCGTATTTATATGTGCGAAAACAGATAGTTTACCCCTAGTTTTATTAGCCTCATCGTTTGATACCTCTAGAGGGAATATTCCTTATAGAGGTATCTAATGATTTCTATCAATTTCGTCAGTATTTCTAGGGGTAAACTATACGTATTTTTCTTGTTCAATACGCAATTTTCAACTGGCAATAATAATAAAGATAATATTCTTCATGCACATAAATAATTTGTATTAGCCACACTTATCTTTTATTTTCTATTTCTAGGACTATATGACAATAGTTCTTCAAATTTTTCTAATTCAAATATCATAGCTTTTTTTTCAGGTATTAAATCTCCTTTAAATTGATACCTCATATCTTCTTTCCATTTATCGCCCATTAGTGACCGAAGAATATTCCGTATTGCACCATATTGTATTTTGACACTTCCTTTTTGTTGGCTTTCAGGTTTTGAAAACGGAATAGACTTTAAAGAGTTGGGCTTACATGCCTGAATAGCAAATATTTTATTATCTCTATCTAAAAGTAGCTTTACGTGACTTGAATACCCTAATGCTTCTGCAATTGATTTATCAAATGTCAAAGAATTTTTATTTAGGGTCAGCAAATAACTACCAGTTGTTTCTACACTAATTACTTCAAAATTATAATCGTCAAAATTTATTTTACTCATTACTGGTGTTCTCCTTTCGACAATACTTTAGCAACTTCCTCTTTTGACCATTTAGCATCAATCACAATAAATCCTTTAAATAACCCTGATTTAATAGTGGAAACAAAAGTTTTAGGTTTTTCAATATTTTTGACTGTTTTCTTTTTGAATCCTTTTTTTGGATTTAACAATAATTCTTGAACCAAATCCCAATCTTCTTCAGATACAATGGCAGGCAATCCATTTCTCAATAAATACTGGGGTTTCTCACCATGGTTGACTTTTTTCTTATGTGTAAAGCAATCTACAGTAAAAGTCTTTTGCATGATAACTAAGCCAAAATACTTCTCATTTCTTAACACACGATAAATTGATGGAGATTTCCACTTATTGCCTGCTACAGTTGGTATATTCGCTTCATTTAGAAGACTTGCTATATCAACTGCCCGAACTCCTTCAAGAAAATTTTTATAGATGAAACGAACTATTTCAGCTTCTGATTCCTCAATAACAACCTTACCAAATCTATCTTTAGTAAATCCTTACGGTTATCACCACTGTCTTTCAATTTTGCATCATAAATCTGAACAGAAGTATCATTACCTGTCTTGCTATCATTCATTTGGTCAAGTAGTGTGAAATAGCCATTTTTATTTATATCGCCTGACATACTACCATAAGCCGTATAAAACCCTTTTTCTCTATAATCATTTGCTAAATAATCTACAGTAACTCTTGAAGAAAAACGATAGGGAATTATTCCATATTTCCCAGAAGTTAGTGTATTAAGAGATGTAGGATTATCAACTGTTCGTTCTCCTAACCGAATCCCTTTCAAATCACCATTTTCATCTAAATAAGTAGAATAAATTTCATATTCATCTTCTATTGGAACTTCTTTTCCTAAAATTACATCCATTTCAGTTTTCAATGAATGGGCAAGTTCATCTCTTTTCATATCAGCATTTAAAATAGAATTTTTTTCATTTAATGATGTATCGTAAATTGTCCAATTATACGAACTTTCATCTCCAGTTTGACCGATTACTAGTTCATTTTGAACATAAATCGTATCGTAATCTGTCGCTGTTTTTGATTGAATAATTGATTCTTTTTCTTTAGTATGGGTTATTGATTCTACTGTGGATGATTGGATAGCCGCTTCACTATCCTTAGTATTTTGCACTTTCCCACACGCACCTAACATACTAAATGATAACAAGCCAATACTTGCCATTTTTACCCATTTTTTCATTCTATTCACCTCTTCTGTTATCTTTTATTAAATAAACTAATTAAAAGTAAAATTCCTCCAATAAATAAAAAAGAAATAAACAAGTGTCGGAAAATAAAATCTAATACGTGTATCAGAATTGTAATAGCAATCACTAATAATACTATCCATCCAATGCATCCACATCCTTTTTCCTTCTCGTCAGGTACTTCTATCATTTCCTGAAAAATACGTCCACCTTTAAGTGCCATTTTTTCAACCCTTTCTGACTATTATACGATGTAAAAATCCAAGGTTTTTTCTGCATAAAAAAAGACCAATCTATCAATCTTCAAAACATTGATACACTCGTCTTTGTCTGTCAGTTATTTTTTTAATAAATTATCGGTAAAAAACCTTGGTTTTGTACCGATTAATTGCCCTGTTATACTACTAAATTTTATCGTTTGTCCATTAAAATAGCAAGTACTATTTTCTTGACAAACCTTCACTTTTAGCTAAATTATAGACCGTTTTCACACTAACACCACATTTTTCAGCAATTTCATTTAGTGACAATTCTTTATTCTGATATAACTTTAAAACTTTCTTTTTCGTGTTATTTTTTACTTTAGGTCTCCCAAGTTTCTTGTTTGAATTCGCTAAGGCTTCTTTTGTTCGGATACTGATATTTTCTGCTTCAAATTCTGCAATAGCCGCTAAAACGGTAAAAAATAGTCTTCCGGTCGCTGTTTTCGTGTCTACACTCTCTTGAATGCTTTTCAGATGAATACCTTTTGCATTTAATTCTGACATTAGATTCACTAACTGCTTGCTAGACCTACTTAAACGAGCTAAATTATAGATAAGTAAAGTATCTCCTGTATCTAAATTTTCTAACGCTTTTTCAAGCTCTGTTCGCTTCTCTTTTCTTCCACTTACTTTTTCAGAATAAATAATATCTGGTTTATACCGCTCTAACGCCTTTTTCTGGACTTCTAATCCTAAATCTTGTGAGCTAGTACTTGTTCTGATATATCCAATGACTTTATTTGTCATCCTGCAAAACCTCCCTTCTTTCTTTATTTTAATTGTTTATTTTCCATACAAAAATACCCTAGTATCACATAAAAAATGGATACTAGAGCAAATTAGGGATTTTCTATCATATAGAGGGAATACAATTATCCAATATTGTATCTATTTATATGACAATGGTGTATTTCATCAAGGTATACATTTATTATTGCATCAAAAATAACAAATGTCCAGCGAATTAATCCTCCTTTACTTTTCTATTATTTCCCTTTAAACACTTTATTATTCTAACAAAAACGCTTTTTTACAGAAATTATCCTGTTCTATAAAATTGATTTCTGATAGGTACTTGCTATAATTTATACTACAATAAAATAACAAGAAGGAGGTCATTTTTTATGACAAATGGAACAAGTCAAGGACTATTTATAGTTGTTGCAATAATTATATTTGGTATTTTTATAGCTATTAGTTATTTATTATTTAGAAATACTTTAAAACCCAGCTTATCGACAATATATTGTGATTCTTTTGAACAAATAGATGAGAACACCAATCTATTAGATACTAATAATAGTAAATGTATGAGAAAATTTAACAATTCTTTTGAAGTTAAAGGTTATTTTAATATTTGGTTTAAAGGAGCGAATTGGGGACCTATCATTTGGACACCAGATAATACAGAAATAAGAACAATTAAACTAAGCCAAGCATCAAATGGAATACCTACAATAGAGAATGGATATGTTCTTGTTGATAGTAT
This sequence comes from Enterococcus sp. DIV0546, assembly GCF_051712785.1. Classification (NCBI taxonomy): domain Bacteria; kingdom Bacillati; phylum Bacillota; class Bacilli; order Lactobacillales; family Enterococcaceae; genus Enterococcus; species Enterococcus sp. DIV0546. The sequence goes on along the minus strand of NZ_JBIOPO010000001.1, from coordinate 454,856 downwards.
TTCCGACATTAATGTTGCTGTAAAACAAGATGCTATTGATAAAGGATTTGGAACAAACAAGACACGTGAAGCATATATAAGTATTAACGGAGAAAAAGAAATATACTTAGGTAAAGCGAATTCTTCAAATGTAAGCTGGGGAACAAATAAAGGATTAAAACTAAAAATCGGTGAAGTAAATACAATTAAAATGAAATACATCAATGTTCATGGTGGAAAAACAGTATATACTTTACAGGTAATAATACTCAATTAATACTTGATTTCTCTCTAATAATTTTATTAGAGAGTTTTTTTGTCAACAATTTTAAAGACATGATTCAAATTTCCATCATCTATTTTAAGATGATATAATGAAGGGGTGAAGTAGGGTTAGGATACTTATGGATTTGGGATACTCTTGTGGGATACTTTTAGGAATTGAACACTCTTTTTTATTAAATTACCACCCCTTCATAAACCCTACATTCATAAAAATTATAGGCTACATAATCCCTTCACAAACCCTACATAAAGCATTTTTTAATAAAAGCAGATGAGAACTTTTTGAGAACTTTCATGAGAACTTTTATAAAACTACAGGAAATTTGAAAGGATTTTGAAAAAATTGAATGGAAACCTCCGTGAATTTTTTCTAACTGGCTGCTCCTTACAATTATCCTAATTTTCTACTAACTTACAATCAGCAAATTGAATGGATAGTTTTAAAGGATAGTTTAGAGAATAAACAATTAAGTTTATTAAATATAATATATTATCAATTATACAAAATTACTATTGGAGGGAGTGAACATGACAACACAATTTGTAAACAAACGAGCAATTGACACAGAAGAATTATTTCAATTAATTGACAACTCAGATGGCATCTATGAATCCACCCTACTGAAAATGCTTCAGTGCAATCGAATCAGTTTAGAAAGTCGATTAAAAACCCTTGAAAAAAACAAAATGATTACGAAACAAAAATTGGGAAAATATTTCTTTTATACGAACCATTTTGATTCTAAGAATTTAAGCCTATTAGATAGTCAAGCCAACATTATTCAAAAGCTTGTTGACTATGCTATGTTTACTGAAACTATTCAAATTATCACAAAAGATAACAACTATAAGGAAGTTTATCTTTCAGCTTATGTCACAGGCAAAATTAACTTCAAAACGAACGAACAATTAAAACAAATTGCAAATGTGCGATACAATCAATTAATTTCCAAAGAAGACATGAATTGGTATTTAGAATTTCTAAAAAATATACTAACTAAATTTCCAGTCAAAATTTCAAGTATTACTAATAAACTTGACTCTCATTATCATACAAATTCTTTAGATGCGGTTGAAATTCTATCTATTCCCAATATCGAATATATTCCTATACTGGAAGCAAAACTCGATGATTTTTCTTATAAAAAAATCGCTGGAAATACTGACTATATTCGCGATGATATCTTACTCTACATTGAATCTGAAAATAGAATTTGTTATTTTGATAAAATTCAAAATAGGCAATATGAACTAAAACGAATTAGCTCAATAATGGACTTCTTTTATGTTCTAGCTAAGAATTCAAAATCTAAGGATACGTTTTACTTTTCTTCAAATACAAATGAATTAGATACTGCACATCAACTTTATAATAAAAGCCAACAGAATAAAAAGAAATTTAATACTGTTCAGCTAAAAAAGAACAAACAAAAAGCACAATCTTAAAGACTGTGCTTTTTACTATTTAAACTAAAGGATTAAACTTATCTAAACTTGCTCGAATTTCTTCCTCTTCTAATCCAATATACCGAATCGTGATTGCTTGACTACTATGATTTAGTATTTTCATCAGCGTAGGAATATCCCTGAACTGTCGGTAGTATTTATATCCGAATGTTTTCCGCATCGTGTGCGTGCCAATATAATCTAATTCAAGGGTGTCTGCGACTCTTTGCAAGACTTTATAGTATTGATGGGTTCCTAACGGTTTAGAATGGTCAGAAGGTCTATAAAATAACCAATTAGATTGTCCATCATGATAAGAATTTAAATAATCAATTATTAAACTAGTCAAATTGGATAGATTTAATTCTCTTTGTTTATTTGTCTTTTTCTCGACAATGACTGTAGTAGTCTTATTTTGAACATCAGACACTTTTAAATTCAAAATATCAGAAATTCGTAAACCTGTATAAATACCAATGACAAAAATCAGATGGTCTCTTTTTCCATGTTTTCCTTTTTTCAATTCCGTTAAAAAATCTAACATCACTTGTTTATCTTTTATAGGTTTTACATTAATAATATTTCGTGTCATTTTACCTCCTCCTATGCTGTTTTAAAGGGATACTTTTACATTGAATAATAATTAAAGTATCCTTTTCAACTTTGTGGTCAATTTCGATGTTGATAAATCAACATCTTCAAGGGATACTAATTACAAAAGTATCCATCACATGGACCTTTATAGCATCATAAATAACGGAGAGCAAATTTGTAGAACAAAAAAGAGTAGCTATTAGAGCTACTCTATATAAATATTCCCCAGTATATAGTCAATCATAAACTTATATTGGTTTTTAATATCAAAATCAGCTGATTTTATATTAATAAATCTTACATTTGTTGTCTTTAATAACTCGTCTTTTTCTTCCCTATCTCCATTAATCATTACATAATAGTTTGTGCAATACCCTTTATTAGACTCACAAATTTTTCCAAATTCATCACTAAAGTATGTGTCATTCATAGAAAATCCTAAAAACAACATAGAATGCTTGTTTATCAGACCAGACAGTATTCTTTTTTTATCCTCAGAATCATATAAATTAGCATAATCTTCATTAGTAACTACCATTGAATCATAGTTTTTGATAGAACCATGTATATGGAATATATATTGTGTTTCATCCAAAGATTCAAATCCTTGGAATGAAGAAATATCCCTTGATTCTTCATATCCTAAACTTAGCAACTGACTAGTCTTTTCCAACAAATCATCATAATTAGTTGTAATTATATATTCTGCATCCAATTTTAATACATCAGGTATTATTGAATTTAATAAAACTTCATTCTTAATACGTTTATTAACTGCAGGGACTACTAATTCTTTTTTCAAATCTTTATCATTGCAAATTAAAGGATGTGCTTCCTTTATCACATTTATAATCTTATCAACATTTTTAGATTCATACTGTAAATCAAAGTAAGGTTTATAATCATCAGATATCTTATCTCTAGCTTTTTTAAAAAGCTCTAACCATAATGGTAACCCGACACTTTTACTTATACCTGAACCAACAAACGGAATTACTCTGTCAATATTTTTTTGTATATCTTCCATCACAATTTTAGAATCTGAATCAAAATACTTTTCAAATAATTGAATATTATATGCAGAGAGTTCACTCAAATAGCTTGGTGAATATAGTTCAAAATATTCGTGTTCTAGAACTTTATTTCCACATATTTCACACTTTTTTTCTAACAATTCAGCATCATAAATTTCATCATCACATTCATATGAGATTTTTCTTTTAAGCATTTTTTGTTCCAATAATTTATTGAAAAATACTGCCGAATCCTCATCTTTCATATATTTTTTTAACAATTCCAAATAATGTTTTTCTCTAAAATAATTATCTCCATGTAAAGCTATCATGTTCAAGGACTTATTCCATTCCCCATTAGTCATACATAGCTTTTCTAATTTCTCTCTCAATATGTTCTGTCATCCCTCTATTTTTATTTTTCGTATTTTTTAAAGTTAAAGAAAAAAGCTCCTCAGTAATTTTAATTGTTGTTTGACTAACCTCCAATTCTGAATGTTTATCAAAAAAATCTGCATCAAACCAAGCTAACGTAAATTCATCTAGTTCTCCCGCAATTTCTATATCAGTATTTAAACTATAAAAAATTGATTCAAACGTTAAAGGGAATTTTCTACCTCTTGTTGTTGCTCTCCCACGAGCTAATTGTTGTCCTCTGAAACTAATCTTAGTCGGATAACACACTGCACCCGCTTCTTTCGCTTTTCTAATCAAATCACTTTCACTATACCCTGTTGTAATATACTCTCCTAAATAATTAGAAAAAATTCGTTTCATTAACATTTCAGTTTTCTCACTGTTTAGCTTTACTTTGCTATTCTTTTTATTCATTTCCTTATATATTTTCTTAATCTGTCTTTTTAAAACAGGAGATAAAGCATCATTTAAATCTTCAGAATAATCTCCTATCATTAAGTTATTCATCTTATTACAAAAATCAAACATCTTAGCTCTATTTATATAACAATCTTCCTTATGTGACATGAAACTACAAGAAAAAAAAGAATTTATTAAGTCTCTTATGCGTTTAAAAAAAGTAGCACCTGAAGATATATAGACCTTATTATCATTTATAATATTAAAACTTCCAGTTTTTCCATTAACATAAAACGTAGCATACCTTGTTTTTCTATCTAAATATATGATACAGACTCTTAATGATGTATTTCCATCCTTTTCTAAAAATTTTACACTTGCCATTATATTAACACTATTTTCATCATATTCTATAACAGGGAAATACAGTTCATTTATATTTTTTGAAGTAATTCTATCTATAAGATTATATCCTGATTCCGAAAAATCTTCATGATAATTTGTAGGAGTATTTTTTAAACTATAAAACGAGGAAATATTATTGATTCCAGACTTAATATCTTCATCAGTTATATGTCCAGAAACTTTCTCGAAAAAAATATTACTACAATTAAATCTTATATTTTCTAAGATAAGTCTATTTAAATCTATTACTGATAACAATCTATTTTCTAGTATGTAAAAAAATATATCATGTAATGTTTTCAAATCATCAAATAAACTAATATCTATAGTTTTTCCGTTTTGTTCAATAGTTTCTAATAAAACTTGTTTTAATTCATCTTCGTGAATTACATTTTTATAAGATGAAGCACGATAATCAATACTCTGGTTACTCACTTCAAAAACTTCCTCCATATTAATTAGCCCCTTACTATATATGATATTCTTAATTTGATTATATCACATGCTATTGAAAAACTCTTTGATACTATGTAATTTAAATCACACTAGTAAAAATTCTAAATAAATTTAATTTCAAGTATTAAACATTGTAATAAAAATGCGGTAAGACACTCGGAAAGCTATAATCTATTAAATACGCAGGTTGATTCGTTCTAATAAGTAGCATTCAACAATTTTTAATTTGAATTCAAAACCATACTTTTCCATAAAAATAACGACCTAAAAAAGTTAAACAAAAACTAACTTTTTTAGGTCGTTTCATTTCCTACTTATATTAAATCATTAAATTATCAAAATCTAACAAATCTTCATCAGCTACTGCAGTGCTTTCTTTAACAGTTTTTTTATCTGGAACTGTTGCTTCAGTAGTTTCAGTTCCTTCATCATCTTTTTTGAATTGGTTATTACCTTTCGCAATTTCTAATACTTTACGAGCGAAGTCAACATATTTTTGAGTTAGATATTTTTCTTTTAATTCGTTGAAGTATGCACCATTATCTCCCATGTATGCTTGGTATTCGTCATTAGTAAACTCTTGCAAGTTTGTATGAGATTTTTCCCAAGCCAAGTTAGATTTTTCAATCAATTCAGCAGATTTAGCTAATACTACATCAATAAACACTTGTGTGATTACTCATTTTTCAGTAAATATTGCACGAATTTCTAATTCTGTTACTGAGTTTATTTTTTTTGTTTTAATTGGGAAGTCCAATTAAAAGTCTAAGAAATTTATTTTAACTTATTAACTAGTTGCATCAGTGAATGAATCACCTCAAATTCATCAAAGTACTCGTTTTAATAGACTTCTCAATAAAATCTTCGCTACTTAACGTTTGAACATATCTTTGAGTCATTTCAATTGAACTATGCCCCATATTTAAACTTAACGTATAAATATCTAATCCGTTCCGTAATTGCATACTTGCATAAGTATGTCTTAGCGTATGCCCCGAAAAACGGACACAATCTCTTATATCAATTTGCTTCTTTATTTCTTGCATAATCTGCCAAATACTTTTTTCATTCAATTTTTTACCTAGATTACTGACAATAAAAGGATTTCCTTCTAACAAACCATATTTTCTTTTCTTAATTCGTTGATATTTTATTATGTCTTTTTTGAGAATTGGACTGACAGCGACTGCTCTATCCTTATTATTTTTTGATTTTCTAATAATGATTTGATTATTCATAATATCTTCATCTCGTATCTCGCAAACTTCGCTAATTCTCAACCCACATTCAATCATCAACATCAATATCACAACATTTCTTTGTGCTATATGTTTGTATGGGTGTTTTTTAGCAACTGTCAGCATTTGTTTAATTTCATAATCATTCAAAGGATAGATTACTTTTCTTTGTTCTTTTAATCTTTCAATATCAACAAACGGATTATAATCAATATATTTTTCAATTAACATATAGTCAAATAACTTCTTTAATCTGCTAACACTGACATTGATTGTCGATGCTTGCATTTCTTTTTCTTGCATATCTATTATCCAACTTTTTATATGTTTCTTTTCAAGCTGTAACGGTTCAACATTTATTGATTTGAAAAAATTTGCTGTGTTTCTCAATTTTGATTTATAATTTTTGATTGTTATTTTTGAAAAACCTCTCACTGTAATATCCATACAAAATTCTAAAATAATATCCTCCCAGTTCATGAAAAAAAGTCCCTTCTTATCAAATTTTGATAAAAAAGGACTTCTTGCAAACCAACGCATCTTAGTAGATTTTTGCTAAAGATGCGAGCTTCAATCTTCTAAAGATTCAGCTACTGATTGATTACAAATTAATTTTACATCAAACTTTTCAGTTCAACATCTGGATATTTATCCGCAAACCAGCGTTCCGCAAATTGGTTTTCAAATAAGAACAATGGTTGATCGAAACGGTCCCGTGCCAAAATATTTCGGCTAGAGCTCATGCGTTCATCTAAATCTTCTGGATTAATCCAGCGGGCAATTTTAGAACCCATTGGCGTCATTACTACTTCAGCATTGTATTCATTAGACATTCGGTATTGGAAAACTTCAAACTGCAATTGACCTACTGCGCCAATGATATATTCTTCTGTTAAATATGTTTTGTATAATTGAATGGCTCCTTCTTGAACCAGTTGGTAAATTCCTTTATGGAAAGATTTTTGTTTCATCACGTTTTTGGCAGTCACTTTCATGAATAATTCAGGGGTAAATGACGGCAACTCTTCATATTGAACATTCATTTTCCCTTCATACAAAGTATCGCCAATTTGGTAATTTCCTGTGTCATACACACCGATAATATCGCCTGCAACAGCTTCTGTGACGTTTTCGCGGGCATCCGCCATAAATTGTGTCACGTTACTTAATTTGACTTTTTTGCCTGTTCTACCTAAAGTCACGTCCATGCCTCTTTCAAAAACACCTGAACAAATTCGAACAAAGGCAATTCGATCACGATGGGCTGGGTTCATATTCGCTTGAATTTTAAAGACAAAGCCTGAAAATTCTTTTTCATAAGGACTTACTTCGCCACCCTCTTCTGTTTTATGCGCATGTGGCGCAGGCGCAAATTGTAAGAAGGTTTCTAAAAATGTTTGAACCCCAAAGTTTGTCAAAGCAGAACCGAAGAAGACTGGCGTTTGATCACCACGAGCGATTTTTTCCTCGCTAAATTCATCGCCTGCTTCTACCAATAACTCAACATCTTCCAACACTTGTTGATAAACGCTGTTATTGTGCAATGGTAAATCGCTTGGGATATCGCCATCTTTTAAAGGAATAAAACGCTCCCCGCCATTATTTTCTGGACGATATAATTCCACACGTTCATTATAAATATCGTATAGACCTTCTAGGCCTTTTCCCATACCAATTGGCCAGTTCATTGGATAAGATTCAATATCCAATAGTTCTTCCAATTCTTCTAAAAGTTCCAATGGTTCCCGTCCGTCACGGTCCAATTTGTTAATAAAAGTAAAAATTGGAATACCACGTTTTTTAACAACTTGGAAAAGTTTTTTCGTTTGTGCTTCAATCCCTTTGGCACTATCAATAACCATCACAGCACTATCCACGGCCATTAAGGTCCGATACGTATCCTCTGAGAAATCCTCATGTCCTGGGGTGTCCAAGATATTAATCCGTTTGTCTTGATAGTCAAATTGCATCACAGAACTCGTTACCGAAATTCCCCGTTGTTTTTCAATTTCCATCCAGTCAGATTTGGCAAAGTTCCCTGTTTTTTTCCCTTTGACGGTTCCAGCTTGGCGGATGGCGCCCCCAAATAATAATAATTGTTCAGTAATCGTTGTTTTCCCAGCATCCGGATGGGAAATAATCGCAAACGTACGGCGACTATCGACTGCTTCTTTTTGATTGATCGTCATAAAAATCTCCTTATCACTTGTGATGTTTATTTATTTATTTTCTTCAGCATAATTTTTGATTAACCTTTGCTAGTATATCATGTCAAGCCTTGAGAATAAAGAGCTGCTGTTGGCTGTTTTTTAAAAGGAAAACCTGCGACATTAGTCAAAACGACTGATGTCACAGGTTATTTTTAACGTCTTGGTTCGTCATCTTCCATTTCTTTACGGAAAAAACGACGATTTTCTTCTGGTTCTTCATCGACAGTTTCTTCATCGTAGAAATGAACGCGTAAGACTAGCAAACGTGTGCCTTCCATTTCTTCAGCAGTTAACTTAATATTGCCCACTTCAAAAGAAGGTTTTTCCCCTTCATCAGGAATGGTTCCTAATGCTGTAATTAAGTAACCTGCCATTGTATCAACATCGCTCATGTGTAAATCTGTTTCAAATACTTCATTAAATTCGTCAATTAACATGCGTCCTTGAACCAAATATTCATTGTCGGCCACTTGTGTATATAAATTTTCTACTTCATCTGTTTCATCGTCAATTTCACCAACGATTTCTTCTAGTAAATCTTCCAGTGTTGCTAAACCGACAACACCGCCATATTCATCTAGTAAAATCGCCATTTGGTTTTGTGTTCGTTTTAACTCATAAAGTAAATCATCAATAAAAATGGTTTCTGGGACAAATAATGGTTCTTGGATGATTGCGCCTAATTCAATGTTTTCAAAGCCTAAATTACGTGCAGCTTTTAGTAACGTTTTGGTATGTAAAATACCAACAATTTTATCTTTGTCTTCACTATAAACAGGAATCCGAGAATAATTTTCTCCTAAAATTAAATTGATGTTTTCTTGGACATCATCTTGGATATCAACCATGAATGCGTCTGTCCGAGGAACCATTACTTCTCGTGCCACTTTTGTATCTAATGAAAAGACACCTTGTAGCATTTCTAGTTCTTCGTTTTCCAAAACACCTTCTGTTTCAAGCATGTAGCGCATTTCATCTCGTGTCATCTTCGAATCGGCATCATCGAAAGTCATTGGTGTGATTTTGGATAATAAATCGGTCGAAGCCGATAGCAACCAAACGAAGGGACGCGCGATAACTCCTAAAAAGCGGACTGCACCAGAAGTCAATTGAGCGACTTCTTCTGATTTATTCATAGCAATTCGTTTAGGGTATAATTCACCAAATACAATAGAAACGTACGTTAACAAAGCTAAGATAATGATACTGGCAAGACTCTTAGCTGCGGCGCCGCCACCTAATACAGGGGCCAAACGACTAGATAAAGTCTCTGCTAATGAAGCACCAGATAGGATATTAACCAAAGTAATCCCTACTTGGATTGTGGATAAAAAGTTATTGGGGTCTTGCAATACCTTAAGCAATTTTTGAGCTTTTGCGTCGCCGTCTTCCGCTTTTTGTTCCACACGATTCTTGTTAACAGATACGACTGCAATTTCCGCCGCTGCCAAAAAGGCATTGATAAACGTCAACACGACTAATAATAGAAGTTGCGCAATTAGCGACTGACTCTCAGGGTCAGCATTATTCATAATGTTCTCTCTCTCCTTAATTGTTGATAATTCCGAGGCTGTACTTTCGTACTCTTTTAATGTTCTTCCTCTTTTTATGGTTAGGCTTAGAAACAGACACAATCAGTATTATGACAGGTTATTTTCTATCCTAATCCATAAAATCATAGCACGAAAGATTAGCGGATTCAATCATTAACCGTTATTTTCTTTCGTATTTGTTTCATTCCCTAAAAGAACGGCATTGGTAACTTTTTCACTACGACCCGCTTTGACCATATCAATAACATAGTAGATAATGGTCCGGCAGATTGCGTAAAATGGGACACCGAGGAAAATACCTAGCAAACCTGCTAAATTTCCTGCCACCAATAAAATTAAAATAATCGTTAACGGATGGATTTTTAAAGATTTTCCGATAACGTTTGGATAAATAATATTTCCGTCCAATTGTTGAACCACTAGCACCACTAAACAACATAAGGCTGCTTTGACGGGTTCATTAAAGATGGTCACTAAGACAGCAGGCGCTAATCCTAGATAAGGGCCTAGATAGGGAATTAAATTCGTAAAGCCGGCAATGACACCAAATAAAAAGGCATAACGAACGCCAAGCAATGAATACCCAATAATCGTAAATGTACCAACAAATAAACATTCAATCGCTTGCCCACTAATATAGCTGGATAAGGTTTGGTTCAATTGTCCTAAAAGATCCACAATATCATCTTTTCTTTTCTCAGGTAAAAAGCGTTGAATCGCTGGTACTAGCTTATCTCCATCTTTTAACATATAAAATAAAATAAATGGCGCAGTGACCAAAACAATGGTGGTTGACGCCACCGTTGATACGATTGAACCTAAGCTACTTGATAAACTACTTAAAAATTGTTGGATAATATTTGCATAAGAAATATCCATTTTTTCAATATAGCTTGTTAAATCAATTTGTTTAAAAATAGGTAACTCCGCAATCTCATAAATCCAGGTCTCCACTTGTTTAAAGAAATCCGGCATACTTGATGCTAAACTAGCTAGCTGATCTGCCAACTTAGGGATAATTGTTAATAAGATCAGAACTAATGCGATGATTAGTAATAAAAATACCAGTAAGACGGCATAAATTCGTTTCATTTTCGTCTTCATTAGTAGATTGACCACAGGATTTAGTAAATAATACAAAAAGCCTGCTACTAAGACTGGGGCAAACAACGTTGAAAAGAATGTCCCAATCGGTGCAAATAAGAAATTAATTTTCGAAGCAATAAATAATAGCATGGCCACGACAAGTAATTCAACTGACCAGAAAAATAATTTCGATTCTTTAAATCGATTAATCACATCGGCTCCTCCTTTATTTTTATTCAATTGTTGCTGTTTTATTTTATCACACCTTCCGCCCTCAGTCATTGAGAATACTTCATTGCTAGAACTTTTTCGTGGTATAATAAAATAGAAACAGATTCTGAACTTGGGGGTTTTTCTATGCATGTAGCTCAAACAAAAGATACCATGAGTGATCTTTATTTAGATGCTGTCCGGCTTCGTCAACGCGTATTCGTAGCGGAACAAGGGGTACCAGAAGAGATGGAAATCGATGAATATGAAGCTCGTTGTATTCACTTTGTTTTGTACACGGATCATGTAGCTGTCGCAACTTGTCGCTTGCTTCCACTAGAAAATGGCGTTATGAAATTACAACGAATGGCCGTTGAAAAAGCTTACCGTGGCGCCGACTATGGACGAGTGATTATGGAAGCGGCGGAAAATTTTGCCAAAGAACAAGGCTACCACAAGATTACTCTAGGAGCACAAGTCACCGCTGTAGGCTTCTATGAACGTTTAGGTTATCAAAAAACAGGCGCACCTTTTATGGATGCTGGCATTGAACACTACGAAATGAATAAAGAACTATAACACCAATTAAATCGGAAAATTTAGAGCTTGGAGCATTAGCCATTTTGGCTAATGCTCCAAGCTCCTTTTGTGGGCTGTTTACATCGGCTATTTTTTTGATAGCTGTTGATAACGTTGATACCAGATATCTACATATTCGGGCGAGAAGGGGCCTTTTTCGTTATTAATCCAATCCACTAAAGTCTTGACATTTTCTTTTAAAATGAAGTCAATATCTTCTGGATAATCCATTAGTTTGCTATGAAATTCATATTCATCAACGTCTAGTAAACGTTTTTCACCATCTGGAAAAACCTTGATATCTAAATCATAATCAATATACTTCAACGCTTCGTCATCTAAAACATATGGCGAAGCCAGATTGCAGTAATACGAAACCCCCTTTTCTCTAATCATTGCTATTATATTGAACCAATATTTCTTGTGAAAATAAACAATGGCTGGTTCACGAGTCACCCACCGACGTCCGTCGGATTCCGTTACTAACGTGTGATCGTTCACACCAATTAAAGAATACTCGCTCGTTTTTAGTACCATCGTATCACGCCACGTTCGATGTAAATGTCCGTCATGTTTATAACTCTGAATGGTTACAAACTCGCCTTCTTTAGGAATTCCCATAATACCCCAACTTTCCCCAAATAAAGTAAAGCACTGTTACTTTTTGGGTGTTCATACATCGATATCAAAATAATTATATCATATCTTTTGAGTTTGCGTACATTGAGTTCACTTAAAGAAGACGATTTCTGAAAAAATTTAATTCAGATGACCAAATAGTTTAAATTCAGTATATATTTTCAGCTTAATTACTGTATTTTTTCAAAGACTGATACTGCGCTCTCTCTTAAAACCTGATTCAATTCTTCAACATTTGTTTTACCAGTTGTTTCAAGCCACGCAACGGCTGCTTCAGCACCTTGTTGAACAAATGGAAGCACGCCGTCTGCCCAAGTTGCGCGACCACATAAGACTCCATTAAACGAGGAACCTGCTTTTTTTGCAAATTTCAATGTTTCCTGAAACATCGTAGCACTAACCCCTGCACTCAAGAAAATAAATGGAAGTTGTGTTGCTTCACTTTGCATGTTGAAAAAGGCCTGCGCTTCATCTTGGCTATAAAGACTTTCAGTGCCAAAACCTTCTACAAAATTCATGTTCACAGGGACTTCTACTTTTAAAACATCAACATTATAGCGATCCTTTGAAAATTCTTTCATCGCTTCAATTACTTTGTGCGGTTTTACTTTAGCGTATTCTTTTGAAGCACTATCCGAATTGTTTGCATCATAAGAGACAATTTCTAAAAAGAATGGAATTTCTTCGGCTAAACACTCTGAACCAATCCGTTCTATATAAGCTTTCTTTCGTTCATTGATTGCTTCACTTTCGTCAACATCGTAGTAAAGTAAAAATTTACACGCGTCTGCGCCAGCTTCTTTTAAACGCTTAACCGACCAAACATCAAGACTATCGGGGAACCGTCCTGGTGTCGAAGCATCGTAGCCCGTTTTTTCATACGCAAGTAACAAACCTGAAGTCTGTGCTCGATTTTCAGCAGCAGCTAGGCCATATTCTGGATCCAACAAAATTGCTGAAGTCTCTGGTGTTAAGCAACGAGATACTAATACTTTAAAGTCACTGATTTCTTGCGCAGTCACCTCTTTGTATTTTCCCATCATGCGTTTTAAGGCCCCACGTTGATCAATGGCTAGTGCTCCAATAATCCCTTGATCATCTACCAGATTTTCTAAATGTTTACGTTTTTGTTCACTAATTTTTTTCATTCTGTTCCCTCTCCTAATTGATTATTTAGTAACGTAGCAATTTCAGCTGGCGAACTTGCTTGTTTCAGTCCAGAAGTAACTTCTTCTCTTAATAGGAGGCGCGCAACGGAAGAGAGTAATTTCAAATGTGTCGTGCCAGCTTCGGCATCTGGAATAAACAGCGCAATCACAAACTCCGTTAATTGGTTGTCAAGGCTCTGCCACTCAACACCTTGGTCCAAGGTAACGATGATAATGGCCGCTTGTTGAATCGTTGCTGCTTTTGCATGAGGTATCGCAAATCCATTCATCATCCCCGTTGTTCCTTCTTGTTCTCGCTCGTTCAGTTTATCGAAAACTTCCTGTGCGTCCTGAGCAACTTCCAATTCTGTTGATTTTTTTGCTAAAAAGTGAAAAACATCCTCTTGCGTTTGTAACTGTTGATTTAAAAAAATATGATTTTCTTTAATAAAAGCCATTCCATCCACTCCTAATTCCTGTTATTTCATTTTTTTGATAACGATTGCTCTTGTTTGGCGATTCTACTTTTTTGTACAAAACCTAGCAATAAGCCACCTACCAATGAACCAGCTAAAATTGCCAAAACCCATTGAACAGCGTGAGTAACAACCGGTAAAACAAGAAATCCTCCATGAGGTGCTGGCACTTGTACCCCAAACATATACGTTAGGACTGCCGCAATTGAAGATCCGAGCATCATAATTGGTAAAACCTTCAAGGGGTCTTTTGCCGCAAACGGAATAGCGCCTTCTGTAATATGTGTGGAGCCTAAAATAAAGTTCACTAGCCCCGCATTGCGTTCATTTGTGTCAAAGTATTTTCCAAAGAATAATGTAGCAAAGCCTGTAATTAAAGGTGGCGCTATGCAGGCAGCAGAAACTCCTGCCATAAAAGAAGTATTTCCTTGAGCTAAGAGTGCCGTCCCAGTAACATAGGCCGCTTTATTAACTGGACCTCCCATATCAAAGGCACACATACAACCCACAATTATTCCTAAAACCAACGGACTGGAGTTTTGGAAACTAGCTAAAAAGCTCATCATTCCTTCGTTAACAGCTTTCATCGGATCTGCTAGTAAAGACATAGTGATACCAATAACTGCAACGCCAATGACTGGATAAAGGAAAATTGCTTTTAAACCATCTAATGATTTAGGCAAACCTTTAAATACTCTTTGTAATAAAAGAATGAAATACCCAGCAAGAAAACCAGATAATATCCCTCCTAAAAAGCCAGTGCCACCAGTGTTAGCAATCAAACCACCGACAAAGCCCACAACCAAACCAGGTCGTTTGGCAATCCCCTCTGCGATATACGCAGATAAGATTGGCACCATCATGCCCATTGAGGCATCACCAATACTTTTTAACATAGCAGCGGTAGCATTATACTGACTACTTTCTGGATCAAATGAATAAATGCCCCAAATAGCAAAAGAAAGAGCAATTAAAACGCCGCCTGCTACTACAAACGGCAACATGTGAGAGACGCCATTCATTAAGTTTTTATAAATACTATGTCCAACATTTCCTGAAGAAATCTGTGTTTCCTGTTCAAGTTCATCCACTGCTTGGTTTTCGGCCGCAATCGATCCTTTGCCTGCGAGCGCTTCTTCAATTAAGCGATCTGCTTCTTTAATACCAACGCTGACAGGGACATCAATGATTCGTTTCCCAGCAAAACGTTCTGCTTGAACGTCTTTGTCGGCGGCAATAATGACTGCCTCCGCTCCTTGGATTTCTGCAGGTGTTAACTCGTTTTCTATGCCAATCTGACCATGTGTTTCAACCTTAATCGTAATACCTTTACGTTTCGCAGCTTGTTCCAATGCCTCCTGTGCCATATACGTGTGCGCTATTCCCGTCGGACAACCTGTAGCAGCTATTAATTGATACGTAGCCATCTGTTTATTCCTCCTCTTGAATCTTTATTTGTTGCTCTAACTCCTGAACATCTGAAAAATCTGTCAATCCTTTGCGAAATGCTGTTGAACTACCTGCTGCAATACTTCTTTTTAAATTTTTTTCCAATGAAAGTCCTTGATGCCAGCCAGCTAAAAAGGTACCTAACATTGCATCCCCTGAACAAGCTGTATTCACAACCATTCCAGTTGGTGAATTACCTGAAAGAACCTTTTCATTGTTCATAAATAAAGCCCCTTCACTACCTAAAGAAAGTAAAATATTTTTGGCTCCCCGCTTCAGTAATTCTTGTCCGTAAAAAATGTAATCGTCCTTAGTCTGCACTTCTGTATGAAACCACTCTTGAAGTTCTTCTTCATTTGGTTTCAATAAAAATGGTTGATAAGGCAAACAATCTAAAATTTCTTCATAACTACTGTCTAAAATTAAGAACACCTGCTTTTCAAAACAAATTCGGCTAATTTCAATCAAAATACTTGGCGAAACCCCTTGTGGTAAACTTCCTGATACGCACAAATAATCCCCTTTACGTAACTCTGAAATTTTTTTCAAAAAACGTTGTACATGTTCTTCAGATAATTTTGGTCCTTTATTGACTAATTTGTATTCCTTTTGATCTTGGGTAACTTTTGTAAACACATTAATTCTCGTTGTACCAGCGACTTCGATAAAATCAGTGGTTATCTCTTTTTCTTTTAAATAATCCTCGACATAGTTCCCAGTGAAACCAGCTTTGACTCCCAAAGCGGTATTATCAATCCCTAACATCTTTAAAATTAGGGAAACATTGACTCCTTTCCCGTTTGCTTGAATATCATCTTCCTTCGTGCGATTCACGACAAAAGGAACTAGCTCTTCTGTTTCGATAAATAAATCAATGGCTAAATTTAATGTACATGTATAAATAGTCACTGTAGTTCCTCCTTTCTCCTCTTTATTATGTCTCAAAATACTATGTAAAGGTTTTCATTCTTTCGCAAAAATAGAGAAAACATTTACAATTTCATAATTTCTCTAGCTTTTTTATTTTTTTTCATTAAAAATAGGCTTATAAATGTTTTTTTAGTGAAAGAAAGAAGGGCTGGCCATTATGGAACAAAAATTGAGTGAGTCGGAGCAATATCTCTGGCATTTTATCGAAACACATATTTTAGAAATCCCTGATTATTCCATTGTAAAATTAAGCGAACGAGCCAACGTATCAACTGCGACGATTGTAAGAACTATGAAAAAGAAAGGCTATGAAGGTTTCACATCCTTCAAGCATCATTTGAAAGATAAAGAAAACCAAAATATAAATTTTTCAGCATTAGAAAAAGTAGACCGAGGAATTCGGACGGCCATTTTAAAGAATGAAGAAGAAGTAACTCGCACGATTAACATGATTGAAATTGGTAATATCGAAGATGCGATCCAAAAAATCAAAGCTTCTCGACGGATTATTATCTTTGCTAGAGGTTTTTCAGAATTAATTGCTCAGGAAATGATGGTTAAGTTTCAATTGGCTGGCAAATACTGTGAACTGCATACGGACCCAGAAATTATTAAAAATATTAGTAAAAAGTTATCAAAAAAAGATGTGGCTCTTTTTGTTTCTTTAAACGGAGAAACCCAAGAATTAGTTGTCGCTGGTAAAAACTGTTACGACTCAGAAATTGGGACTATCCTTTTAACTGCAAGCAAACACTCTAGTTTAATGAAATACATTGAAATTCCGTTCGTAGGCTTCAAATCAGAAGGCTCCTTTTTCCCCGATTATGAAGTGCGTTCACGGTTACCATTATCCATTCTGGCCAGAATTTTATTGGACGCCTATGCTTTAAGAACGACAACTTAGGCTTTCTTAAATAATAAAAAAACAAGCATTCCTTCACTTAAAATAAAGGAATGCTTGTTTTTTATTTTGCAACAAAACGTGCTTCTACTCGATAAATTCGTTGACCACGACTAGAAAATTTTTCTTCGTATTCTGTCATAATGTTGCCTTCAAACTCGCTATTATGCAAATCTAGCCACACACGTTCAATAATCATGCCATATTTAGAAAAGCTACTTAATGAGTATTCGAAGAGACCTTGATTATCCGTTTTAAAATGAATTTCTCCATTCGGTTTTAAAATAATCTCATCTGTCGCTAAAAAGTTTTTATACGTTAAACGACGTTTTTCATGTTTTTTCTTTGGCCAAGGATCTGAAAAATTTAAATAGATTAAATCTACTTCATTTTCAGCAAAATATTCTGTTAATGCTTCGCCGTCTACTCGCAATAATTGTAGATTAGGTAACGGATCGGCCACTAGCTTATCTAATGCAATCGATAAAATACTTAATTGCATATCGATACCAATATAATTAATTTCAGGATGTGCTTTAGCCATTTCATAAATAAAACGACCTTTACCTGAACCAATTTCAATGTGGATGGGATGATTATTGCCAAAACGTTCTTGCCATTTCCCTTGCCATTTTTCAGGACCTTCTACCACATATTGTGGATATTTTGCCATATATTCTGCTGCTCCGGGTCTATTTCTTACACGCATATTTAAAATTCCTTTCTTTTAAAAACAGACTGGTGAAATTCGCCAGCCTGTGTGGATGTTAAATGAATTAGTTTAACTACTAAACATTCGTTTTAATTGTAAAATTTCTGCAGTCATTGCTCTTCTTTCGCCCTCTTGGTGATGACGAACAATCTCTTGTAAAAAGCTAAATAAACCATACCAATAAATTCGTTGAACCGTACTTTCATTAGGAATTAAACCATAAGATAGTAACCATTGATTCCAACCGGAACGAGGCACATAATGACTCAAAATCATTCCTAAATCTACCGCTGGGTCCGCGACCATCACAGAATCCCAATCTACTAAATAGAGATAATTATTCGAGACTAACCAATTCCGATGATTCACATCGCCGTGGACAGCCACATAGCTAGTTTCTGGATATTCTGGTAAATGATTATATAAATAAGTGATTACTTCTTTTAAATAACTGTTTCGTTTTAATTCTTTAGGTAGTTGACGCTTATACTCTTTCAACATTGTTAGCGGGGTACAAACTTCGCCACCAATTTTTTTCAACATGTCTTTCAGCAAATTGGAATGATGCAATTGGTATAACACGTCAATCACGTCATTGCGTTTGCCAATTTCGTCCGCATGTAATAAACGTCCTTCCAGCCATTCTTGGGCTGTTAGTACGTCGCCATTCGCTGTCCGCTTTGTCCAAATCATCTTCGGGGCTAACCCTTCTTTAGACAATGCTGCAAGAAGTGGAGAAGTGTTTCGTTTAATGAACACTTTCTCTGTTTCTTTTATTCCCATGTATGTTTGACCAGTTGCGCCCTTTATCGGCTGCAGACGCCAGTCTTTATCCAACTGAAATTCCATGGAAATTATCTCCTATCTCAACACAATTTTATTGCAATTTTTACAGCAATTACCATTTTAGTCGCCAAACCTTGCTTCGTCAAGCTTCTATGTGGTTCTTTTGTAAATTTTGCTGGGTTTTCTCATCTTTATAACTTATTCAAGCGCATTGGAACATACATTTTAGTGAAAATCACAACTTCTACAATTAAGGCACCCAGAATGATCAAGCTATTTTGCAAACTGCCTAAACGAAGGCAGACAATCCCACCAAAAATAATGGCCGCAACAGATAATGCGCCGCTAATTAACCGGCGAATCGCTGCTTGTTTTTTTTCTATTGAAATTGGATATAACTGTGTCATCACCATATAATCAAATTGCGTGTACATGGGAATCAACTGGAACCCGATTAAATAGACAAACAATAAAGCAACTACCAACGCAATCCAGAATTCTTGTAAAAAGAAGAGTAGCACGCCACCAACCAAAATCAAACGAAACAATAAGCCGCTATATTCGCTACCTCGTAAAAAGCTCCGAATGAATAAGTAAGCATACGTGTTCTCAGATGTTTTTTTGACTACTCCGAGGAGAGGATCTAAGTATTTACGGCGTTTCACTGTACTACTCACTTCAGGAATATCTGTAAACAGCTGAATGAATTTATAAATTCTATGCATTCTGTTTTGTTCTTTTTGGATCATTTTTTCCCAATCCAAGAAACTCTGTTTCATCTTATTTTGCCAAATACTCGATAAACAAACGGCCAGAATGATGCCACCAATCACACCAACCCAAGGCGTCCAGTAAATAGCTCCCGTCATAATCAAGAGACTACTGATCAACCAAACAAACCACCAACTACGGTAAGTGGTTGACGAAAGATGATAGAGCCCATAGCTTTGTAAACTAAGATGTGTATAAATCATACAAACTAGCATGACCAAAAATAAAAAGAAGGTTTGAAACGACCAACCTGTTGTGACTACAATCAACGGCATCAATAGGCCACTTCCTAGAAAGCTGACTACAATCGGTAAAAGTAAAGAGTAGCGCAGCGCTCGTTTCAGATAAGCAGCGAATTGTTTTTCTTTTGGTAATAAAAACACCTTGTCTGGCTCTTCTGTCAGAGTAGCCAACTTACCAACTTGAATGAGTAGCAGCCAGCCCAATAGAATTAACGGTCTGCCCCAAACAAAATCACGAGGTAATTCTTTTAACAACTGGGAATAGTACAGACCTAATCCGCCTAATAAAAACATACAGACTAAAACAAAATGATCATTTAAAATATAGCGCAAGTACTTGGACATTTTTTTGAAATGCCGTGACAAACGTTGACTAAAAAATTCGCCCATGTTACCCCACCTTTTCTTCCTTCGTCAAGGCAAGATAAATATCATCTAAAGAAGACTCTGGTAAATTAAATTCTGCACGTAATTCAGCCATTGTACCGTTTGCCCGTAATTTCCCTTCGTGTAGCACCACAAAACGATCACAATATTTTTCAGCTGTTGCTAAAATATGCGTGGACATTAAAATCGCTGCCCCTTGCTTACGCATCGTATCCATTAATTCTAATAAAGCATGAATTGCTAAAGGATCTAAGCCTAGAAAAGGTTCATCAATAATATATAAACTCGGTTCAATTAAGAATGCACAAAGTACCATGACTTTTTGTTTCATGCCTTTTGAAAAATTAGCAGGAAACCATTCCAATTTATTGTCTAAGCGGAACGTTTTTAGTAATGGTTCCGCTCGTTTGAATGCTTCTTCTAATGAAATATCATAAGCCAAGGCCGTTACTTCGATATGCTCTTTCAATGTTAATTCTTCATATAAAGAAGGTGTTTCCGGAATATAGCCGATTTTTTTACGATATTCTTCAGGGGCTTGCTGCAATGTTTCCCCGTCAATCATAATTTTGCCTTTTTGCGGCGTAAGTAACCCAATAATATTTTTGATGGTGGTACTTTTCCCCGCACCATTCAAGCCGATCAAACCAACCATTTCACCAGACTTGACGTCAAAATTAATATCTTTTAAGACAGGAATATGGCCGTAACCTCCTGTTAAATGTTCAATTGTTAAGCTCATTTCTTTTGCCTCCAACCTTTTCTCTCTACCATTATTAAACCCTAAGCGAACCAAGAATTCAAAAATTACTCCCTTAATTAAATGGATTTTTTTCTTTCTCTTATTATACACGAAATGAAACGAACTTTTTAGCGAACTCACGTACTTTTTCATCCACAGAGAAATCAACTTGTGGTAAAGTAAAGGAAAGAACCTAGAGAAAAGAGGAATTTTTCATGAATGATTGTATTTTTTGTAAAATTATCAACGGCGAAATCCCAAGTTATAAAGTCTATGAAGACGAGAAAGTCTACGCGTTTTTAGACATCACACAAGTGACCAAAGGACATACCTTAATGATTCCAAAACAACACGTTGCTGATATTTTTGAATATAATGACCTTTTAGCAAGTGACGTCTTTGCTCGTATTCCTAAAGTAGCACGAGCATTAGAAAAAGCTTTTCCAGAAATGGAAGGATTAAACATTTTAAATAACAATAAGGAAGTGGCTTATCAATCCGTTTTCCATTCCCACGTTCATTTGATTCCCCGTTATTCAAAAGAAGATGATTTCTCTATTCATTTTGGCAACCATCAAGAGGACTATTCCGCCGAAGCGATGCAAG
Source organism: Enterococcus sp. DIV0546 (assembly GCF_051712785.1). Lineage (NCBI taxonomy): Bacteria > Bacillati > Bacillota > Bacilli > Lactobacillales > Enterococcaceae > Enterococcus > Enterococcus sp. DIV0546. The sequence continues at coordinate 433,197 of NZ_JBIOPO010000001.1, read as the reverse complement.
AAATTGCTGAGACCATTGCAAAGCAGGTGAACTAAATGAAAAAATTTATTAAAGGCCTCTTTTTTGGCGCAGCTGCCGGTACCATTGGCGGTTTGTTGGCTGCTCCAAGAAGCGGGAAAGAAACACGTCAGCATTTAATCAATGAGCTAGAGGACTATCGTTCACTGAAAAATCAAGTCACGAATGACTGGGATCAGGTGCAACGAAACTTGGGAGTTGTCGAAGAAAACGTTCCACTGGCAACTGAATTTTCAAAAGACCTGCAACAAGAAATCACTGATTTCAAATTTCAAGCGGAACCTCGGATTGCTCAAATTAAAGAACAAATTGCCAAAATTACAGCTGAATTACCTGACACACAAACCAACAAGCAAAAGTAAAGTCTTTGATGTTAATTATTTCTTTTGTTATTAAAAAAATAAAAAGTGTGACGTAAATACGAATTTTGTTTGAAACTATGCCTGAGACTCTTTCTTTTTCAAAATGAGGTATGGTATAGTTATAACAGAAATAAAACTAAAAAAAACAGGAGTGCATAAGAGAATGAAGAAAAAACTAATCTTAGCTGCAGCGGGCGCAATGGCCGTTTTTAGTTTAGCAGCGTGTTCAAGCGGTTCAAAAGATATCGCAACAATGAAAGGTTCAACAATTACTGTTGATGATTTTTATAACCAAATTAAAGAACAAAGTACGAGCCAACAAGCGTTTAGCCAAATGGTTATTTATAAAGTCTTTGAAGAAAAATATGGCGACAAAGTAACTGACAAAGCCATTCAAAAGAAATTTGATGACGCTAAAAAACAAGTGGAAGCGCAAGGCGGAAAATTCTCTGATGCACTAACACAAGCTGGTTTAACTGAAAAATCATTCAAGAAACAATTAAAACAAGCCGAAGCAATGCAAGTAGGTTTGAAAGATCATTTGAAAATTACAGATGAAGACTTAAAAACAGCTTGGGCAAGCTTCCATCCAGAAGTAGAAGCACAAATTATCCAAGTTGCTTCAGAAGATGATGCAAAAGCTGTCAAGAAAGAAATCACTGACGGCGGCGATTTCGCAAAAATTGCCAAAGACAAATCAACCGATGCTGCAACGAAAAAAGACGGCGGTAAAATTAAATTTGATTCACAATCAACAACTGTTCCTGCCGAAGTTAAAGAAGCAGCCTTCAAACTAAAAGATGGCGAAGTATCAGAACCAATTGCTGCAACAAACGCACAAACGTACCAAACAACTTACTATGTAGTGAAAATGACGAAAAACAAAGCAAAAGGCAATGACATGAAACCTTATGAAAAAGAGATCAAGAAAATTGCTGAAGAGACAAAATTAGCCGATCAAACATTCCAAGCAAAAGTTATTAGTGACGAATTAAAAGCGGCCAATGTGAAAATTAAAGATGATGCCTTCAAGAATGCTTTAGCAGGCTACATGCAAACTGAATCTTCAAGCGCTTCTTCAGAGAAAAAAGAATCAAAATCAAGTGATTCTAAAACAAGTGATACCAAAACAAGCGACTCTGAAAAAGCAACAGATTCTTCAAGTAAAACAACAGAATCTTCTTCTAAATAAACATACAAAAGGGAGTGGTCAATTGACCACCCCCTTTTTTTATTTATCTTTTGGCACATAGAAACTGCGGTTATCTAAACCAAAGATTCGTTCCGTATACTCCCCAGGCTGTGTTTGACGAATTGCCCCTAGCATCATTTGAATGGACGCATCCATGGTATCAATTTGATGTAAGATTTCCGCTTCCATAATTCTTGGTCGCACAGGTGAGCCATATTCCAACAATCCATGGTGGGCTAAGACCATGTGCCGAAGAACGACAACGTCTTCTTCTCGATCATCAATTTTCAAAGCCAAACACGCCTTGGTAATTTCCTCATCCACCAAAACTAAATGACCAATTAAGTTCCCTGCCACCGTATATTCTGTCGTAATAGCACCAGATAGTTCTAAAACTTTTCCTAAGTCATGTAAAATAATCCCCGCGTATAATAGTGACGTGTTAATTTCAGTATATTCCTTAGTAATTGCTTTGCCTAGGCGCAACATTGAGACAGTGTGGTAAGCTAAGCCATTCGCAAAAGCATGATGGTTCCGTTTGGCTGCAGGAAATTCATAAAATTCTTGTTGGTATTTCGTCATGAGATAGCGCACAATACGATTCCAATGAGCATTGGTAATCTCAAAAATCACTTGATTGATTTCCTCGACCATCTCTTCTTTTTTCAAAGGCGCTCGTTCCATATATAAACTTGGCTGGCTTGGTTCCTCTGCTGTCGCTAAACGCATGTGTAAAATTTTTACTTGGGGTTTGTTTTGATAAACTTCTCGTTTCCCATTCAGTAAAACAACGTTTCCCGCAGTAAATCGTGTAATTTCATCCTCAGAGGCGTCCCAATATTTTCCGTCAATCGTGCCAGATGTGTCTTGAAAGGTAAAGGCAATAAACTTTTTTCCATTTTTAGCTACACGCACATCGGCATTTTTAATTAGAACAAATGATTCAAAAAGTTCTTCTACTGTTAATTCACGTAATTTTTTCACTTGACGCTTCCTCCTTCTAACGCAATTACTCTTTGTTGTAAGTCCTGATAATAGCTTACCATTTCTTGGTCAGAAGAAAAACAAATGACTTGCTGTTTTTGACCAAACTTAGTAAATAATTCAGCTAATTGGGCTTTTCTTTGATGATCATAGTGTAACCAGCCATCATCAATGATAATTGGACAAATCAGTTGCTCGCCTTGGACTGCTAAAAAGGCAAAACGAACAGCCATCATCAATTGATCTTTAGTGCCAGTTGATAATTCATGTAAATAAAACATTTCTTGTTCTTTCGTCACCGCAACTAGTTGACCTTCGGCTACTTGGATTGATTGATAACGCTGATTTGTTAAAAGTGCAAAGTAGCTTGATGCATACTGTAATAAGCTGGGCAATTGTTGTTCTGAAAGCTCTGTTAATAGGTCCATTAACAGTTGCCCCGCCAGTTGATACCCAGACCAACGTTGAGCTAGTTCTTTGATTTCCGCTTTTAAAATTGCTTGGCGTTGATACAACTCATCTAAGGTACCATCCGTCATTAATTGTTGTTTTTCATAAATCAGCGCTTGATACTGTTCTTGTATTTTATCTAACTGGCTTTCTTCCAGTGCTTGTTGCTGCGCCAGTTGTAAAGAACGGTCTTTTAACGTTGCTTCTGTTACTGCTTCTGGAAACAGATTACCTAATTGCGTCGCTAATTCTTGCCCACGACCAACTTGGGCTTGCTGAGTGGTCAGCTGTTGAATCCTCATTGGAACATCAGCGATTGATAGAATCCGATAACGAATCAGTAAAGGCTGAATTCGTGTTAACGCTTCTTGCTGTTTAGTTTTCAACTCTCGTAACTGCTGTTTGAGATAGCCATCTGCTTGATACTCCTGAGCAAAGCGAACTTTCTCCATTTCTTCAGCAAATCCTTCTAAAAAGTGTAACTTTTCGGAAAGGCTCTTTCCTTGTAAGGGTAAATGCGTCATCAATGGGAAAACTTGTTCTTCAAATACTTGGCGTTTTTGTTGATTTTCCTTCAATTGACTCATGAGTTCTTCATTTGTTTGAACAAGCAATAAATAGCGCGTAATCAATTCCCGCTGATTCATTAAAGTATCAATTTGATTCATTTTTCCTAATTGATGGAGTTGGGCTTGCTCCGCTACTGCTTGTTCAAGTTGTTCCACTTGCAGTTGTGCCTCACGTTCTTGATTCAGCGCTTGTTGGAACTGTTCATTTAGATAATCTAGTTGCGAAAGTTTCGTCTGCCATTCTTCTTTCACTTCATCAGAGGACGCTTCTTTTCTAGTGGGGTAGCCAATCACTTCTTTTGCGATAAGACTAACTCCCACGAGAACTAGGCCCCATTTTAAAGGGCTCGGCAAAAAGAAACCCAGTAATGTAAGGAGACTTCCTGACAATAACCATAGTGGCTGACTTGTTTTCTGCGCTTTTTGAGCACGTGTCGCTTCACCAAAAAATGCAGCATGCGCTTTTTCAAAATCCGTTAACTGGGCTTCCAAATTTTCAATTTGAGAAGCCAAGAATGCTTTTTGTTCTTGGCCCTTTTGAAGAGCTTGCGTATACGCAACTTGTTGTTGGCGCCACTTTTGAACGGTTTCGTTGTCATAAAAAAGCTGTGGTGGTCGTTCAGGCGACCATGACCATTCGTTCTCTAAAAGGACCATTTCTTGACGATTTTGATCAAAGGTTTGGGTCATCCATTCCGATTCCGTCATCAATTGTTGCATATCATAGCGTTGATTCAACAATTGTTGAATTAATGCTTCTTGTTCTAGGTAAAAAGCATAGCCTTCTGGAACATCGAGCGCTTCTGACTGAAGAGATAACTCTTTGGTCAAACGTTGTCGTTCTTTATCTAGGTACATATATTCTTGAAAGGTTTCTTCTAATTGAACTTGGTCTTCTTTTACTAAAACAACGTTCTCTGTTTCTTCAGGTAGCGACTGCCATTCTTCGTACAAGGGAAAGTGACGTTGCTGTTCCGCAACCTGTAACAAGTCCTGTTGCGTTTCTTTTAATTGCTGTTGCAGTGTCACTCGCTGTTGTTCTGTTTCGCGAATCGTTTCTTCTAATTGTTGAAAAGTTTGTTGCTGCGCTTCTTTCTCTTGAATTTGCTCTTTTAGTTCTTGATAAGCCGCCAACTTCTGATTGAGTAATGGCTGCTGTCCTTTACCTTTAAAGATTTTTTGTGCTTCTTTAAAGTACACATTTCGGTAAGTCAAAAGTTGTTGACTACCAGAAACACCAATGGCTAACAAGGATGTTTGCAGTTCCTCTTCTGTTAACTTGTCACTCGTAATTAATTGTTCTTGTTGGAAAGTAAAAACCTCTTGAAATAACTTTTTCGTTAGCGGATGTAACATTTGCTGTAAGGTTTTTTCATCCCCCATTTGTTGTTGATAATAAATGATTGCTTGCCCTTTATTTTTTTCTTTAAAACGCTCGACTTGAACTTCTCCAAACACAGGATGTGCCAACCACAAACGACCACCATACGAACCACCATTTTTAGGTGCGTAATCGCGTTTTCTTTTGCCCTTTGTGGGAAAACCAAACAGCATTGCTTGAATGAATTGATACAATGTGGACTTGCCAACTTCATTTGCGCCGTACAGCAATTGATTACCAGATTCAAATGTAATTTTCTGTTGTTGCCATTTTCCAAAGCCCACAATCTCTACTGCAAGTAATTTCATAGTGGGTCCTCCTGAATAGTAAAGTCTTCATTAATTTGCTCATGTGCTAGGCGCAAGCTCTCTAATCGCCACTGCTCATCCATTGAAAAAATTCCAGCAAATTCTGGATAACGTAACAATTCCTTGGTGGTATCTTCAAAAATAACTGGATCTAAGTATGTTTTTTCTAATGCCGTTAACAAGTTAGGACTAGCGGCTAAATAGATCGGTTCTTTTGTTGGTTCCTCTGCTTGCAATAGTAGGCGATAAACAAAAAAATCACCTTGCGTTTTTTGTAAAAGCTGCTGCTGTAAGTAGCTTAATAGTTCACCATTGACAATGGCTTGCACCACGGTCACATCCAAATGTTGCGTTTCTTTCAGTGTCAACGCCATCAATTGCTGTTGCTGATGCGCATGCCACTTCGTCAGCAAACTGGTTTCAAGATAAGACAAAACGCTTTGGGTGTCACGGCATTGCGCAAGAGATACTTCTTCATTCGTCCAATCTATTTCTGCGACTTTTTCAAATTGAACAGTCGCTTGATTTTGGGAAAGTGTGACCACTGCAACCCCTTGTAAAGACTGTTCTTTTTTCGTGTGCCCTTGAGGTGTTCCAGGATAAACAATTAGCGGTTGTTCACTAACAATTTGTGGCTGATGAATATGGCCCAATGCCCAATAATTATAACCAGTGGCTTTTAAATCCTTCCATGTAAACGGAGCATAATTTTGTTGCGCTTTCCGACTGGTGTCTCCATGATAAATCCCAATATGAATGTCAGATTCTGCTTGTTTGATAGGAAATTCTAGTGCTTTATTTTCATCAATCCAGGGATGCTCATAACTAAACCCTGAAACAGCCACTTGTTCGCCCGCTTTCGTTTCAAAATACAGTGTCTCAACCATTTCTTTTTCAAATAAAAAGACATTGTCTGGAAAAGAAAACCAATAGCGGTCTTTTTTATAGTAATCATGATTCCCAAATGTTAGAATCACAGGGATTTCTGCTTGTTTCAACTGTTCTAATGCGGCCATCAATTGGGCTTGCATTGAAATAGAGGTCTGACTTTGATGAAACGTATCTCCTGCAAAAATAACCAAGTCCACCGCTTCTCGAATGGCAACTGTTACGATGTTCATTAACAATTGTTGATTAGCTTCTCTTAAGCGCTTCGCTAAGGCTGTCGGGATCCCAGTTAACCCTTCAAAAGACCGATCCATGTGTAAATCAGCTGTATGCAATAGTTTCATCGTTTCCCCTCCTTTTCTCCTTCCTTTATCATATCATTTTCTGCCAGCTTGGTCAGTAAAAACATACGAAAATTTGTTCGTTTTTTTATTTTCAGTAAAAGAAAAACTCTGACAAATTGTCTTATAGACAACTTGTCAGAGTTCAATTACGTAAATTAATCGTTATACATATCACGCACAGGAGTCATGATAATTCGGTTTAAATCATTGACAACTAAGCTAAACGCTTGTTCTTTTTGCATTAATTCGTTGATAACTGCTGTTTCTTGCACTTTCGTTGCAATGCTTTGTGCTTTTTCAGCATCTTCATCTGTGAATTCTTCGCCGCGCATTTGTTTTTCTTGTAGTCCTTGCTGGAATCCTTGGAATTCTTTAAACAATGTGTAAGCTGCTTCGTCTGCTTTTACTTCTTCATACGCTGCTTGTAATGCTTTAAATTCGTCTAACTCACGTAGTTCACGTTCAATCTGATTGGCTGTATCATAAATGTTACTCAATGGAATCCCTCTTTTCTCAATAGTTTCATCTTTATTGTACCATTTCTCTTAGGTTTTCCCAACTAATTTCCTAATAAGCCTCCGAAAATTCCTTCAATCTTGTCTTTGACTTTTTTCGCGCCGTCTTTAATTTGTCCCCCAACTTCATTCAATGTATCTCCGAAATTGCTAGCGCCATCTTGAACAGAGTTTCCAAAGTCTTTTAAGTTATCCCGCCAATTAGAATTGGCACCACCGGTTAAACTATCGTTGCTATCAACAACTTTCCCACCTGTGGCATAAGCATCCGCGACAGGAAATTGTGCTTGTTTAACTTCAGGCAAGATGCCACTGGCTTGACTGTTGAACACCTGAGAGGCATATGTGGCGCTACTACCTTCCAGATAATGGGTTTTACTGGTTTCTTGGAAGCCTAGCCAAGTAGCAATGACAACTTCTGGTGTATAACCAATCACCCACTGATCGTTCGTTTTACTACTATCGAAGTTGGTTTCTGTCGTACCTGTTTTACCAGCCATTACATAGCCTCCCGGTTGTGCGTTGACCCCGCTCCCAGAACTAAAGACCCCTAGTAACATACTTGTAATCCCATCTGCAACATCTTTGGTAATGACTTGCTCTTTCTTGACTTTCGTATTATCAACTACAATTGCGCCAGTTGAGTCGACGATTTTTGTAATTAAATGCGTTTCAGTTTTATAGCCTTCATTGGCAAAGGCACTATAAGCTCCCGCCATGGTTAGTGGCGAAACACCCGTTTGTAATCCCCCAAGTGCTAAACCATAATATCGATCTTTTTCTGATAACGGAATGCCAAATTTCTCTGTTTTTTCATAGCCTTTATCTAAACCAATTTGATGTAATAACCACACCGCTGGTAAATTTAAGCTTTCTCCTAAGGCTTGGTACATAGGAACTTCTCCACTGTACGTGCGGCTATAGTTTTGTGCTGGATAATAATCTTGTGGTTTATCTTCTAAAATAGAGTCTGGTTTATAGCCAGCCTCTAAAGCTGGTGTATAGACTGAAATTGGTTTTAAGGACGAGCCTGGTGAACGTTTTGTTTGCGTTGCAAAGTTAAAGCCTCGATAAACGTGTTCCCCTCGACCGCCCACCAGTGCTTGCACGCCGCCGGTTTTCGGATCAATGGCTACAGAACCACTCTGAACCATGGCACCATCTTCTGCATTGGGTGGAAATAGTGCATCATTTTTATAAGTTGCATCCATCGCATCTTGATACCCCTGATTTAAAGAAGTGTAAATCTTGTAGCCTTTATTTAAAATATCTTCTTCTTTAAATTTATAACGATTGACTGCTTCATCAATTACCGCATCAAAATAATATGGATATTTGTAACTATTTTCGTCGCCAACATAGGTGTCATTTAATAGACTCGCTAAGTTAACACTCGCTTCTTGATTGGCTTCTTCTTGAGATAGTTTTTTATTGTCGACCATTAGTTGTAAAACGGTATTCCGTCGCGCTGTGGCATTGTCAATGTAATCAATTGGGTTATAAATTCCTGGCCCTTTTAACATGCCCGCTAGCGTTGCGGCTTCCCCCACTGTAACTTGGGACGCATCCACGCCAAAGTATTTACGAGCTGCATCTTGCACGCCCCAGACACCATTACCAAAATAAGAATTATTTAAATACATTGCTAAGATATCTTTTTTCGAATATTTCTTTTCGATTTCAATCGCTAAGAATAATTCTCTGGCTTTCCTATCTAGCGTTTGCTCTTGCGTTAAGTAAGCATTTTTGGCTAATTGCTGCGTAATTGTACTTCCGCCACCACCGCCACCGATTTTCCCGAAGGTCAATTTTCCAACAACCGCACGGGCAATCCCTTTAATGGAATACCCTTTATGTTGATAAAACGCGCGATCTTCAGTTGAAATAACCGCATCTTGAATATAAGGAGAAATATTATCCAGTTCCATAAAAGTCCCTTTTTGCCCGAATAATTTTCCAACTTCCTCTCCTGACTCATCATAAACGCGTGTTGATTCACTTAGCCCCGATTTTAGGGTCTCAACGTTTGCGGACTTGGCTAAGTAAAATAAATAAATACTGGCACCTAAAGCGACTACCAAACCAATTAACAAGAAAATTTTATTGATTTGATACTTTTTCCAAATCCGCTTTCTGGCTTGATGGAATTGTATTAAATAAGGCTTTATCCACGTCCAAAAATGACGTAATCCGACACCGACTTTACTAAAAAATTGTTTAAGATTGTCCATAGTACTCCCTCTGTTTACGTTTCTTGGCTAAGTCTACCATATTCTTGTGGGTACGACCTAGGTCTAAAGCATGAAAAATTCTTGAAAAACAATTTCAATGGTCTTTTCGCTGTAGCAAAGGAAATATGGCCTTCACTAGAGGTAAATAATTGCTTACGTTTAGAAACGAGTCTTTATTTAGCCTCTATTCTATCATGATTTTCTTCGTTTTTTATGTAAATTTGTTTAAGAATCTCTCAAGGAACTGCCTTTCTAACAAATTTCAGCTTTTTTTCCGTTCTGACTTGACCTTTTGAGCAGCTTTGTTACACTAAATAGCGAATCAGTGAAAGGTGGGATTTGGTGGAATATTCAATGAGATTACCTGAAGATTTTTCAACAATGACTGTAAAAGAACTATTAGAAAATGAGTGGCTAGTCCCTCGAAAAGTGCGCCATTTTTTACGCACGCGAAAAAATGTCAAAATCAACGGAGAAACAGCTGCTTTTCATTTTCCAGTCCAAGCTGGCGATTGTGTCACCTTAACGTTTGAAGAAACCGATTATGTACGTCCCACTATTCATTTGGGGGAAGCAACGCGTGTGAAGGTTCTATATGAAGATGAACATTTAATGATTGTAAATAAACCTTATGGCATTAAAACCCATCCAAATCAGCCACAGGAAACAGACACCTTGTTAAATCATGTTGCTGCCTATTTAGCTGAGAAAAATCAGGTCCCTTATGTCGTTCATCGATTAGATAAAGAAACCAGTGGTGCGATTGTCTTTGCTAAAAATCCTTTTGTCTTACCTATTTTAGGGCGTTTATTAGAAACAAAACAAATTTACCGCCAATATCAAGCGATTGTGGCTGGTCACTTTAACCAAAAAGAGCAGACAATCAATCAGCCGATCGGTCGTGATCGACATGATCGCCGGAAACGACGGATTGATCCTCAAAAAGGGGATTCAGCGATTACACATGTCCAAGTGGTCCAAGCTCTTTCTAATAATCAAACTGCAGTTACCTGTGTTTTAGAAACAGGTCGGACGCACCAAATTCGGGTCCATTTAGCTAGCGAAGGGCATCCAATTATTGGTGATCCGTTATACAACCCAAAATCGCAGGCAGCTCGTTTAATGCTCCATGCTTCACAACTTCATTTACTCCAGCCGTTTACAAAAAAACAAATCGTTGTGACTGCAGCGCCTGGTCTATGGTAAAAAAAGTAGAAGAAATCGGACGGTAACCGCCGATTTCTTCTACTTTTTTTATTTTACCGCACATTCACTGTTGAGAACGGCATATCTGCGTTTGCTCAGTGTCTTGGTGTTAAACAGTTCCTGAGCTAACTCTCAGCCTTAATCATTTGTAGCCACTCTTTTTGTAAAATTCCGTAATTGTAGATATCCAGCCATTGGCCATCTTGAAATAACGCTTCTCTATCAATTCCTTCTTTTTTGAAGCCTACTTTTTCATAAACATGAATCGCTTTTTGATTGTTACTATTGACAGCTAATCTGATTTTGTGCAAGCCCAATTCATAAAAAGCAAATTTACAAATTAAAGACACCGCCTCAAAGCCATATCCTTGACCACGTTGCTCTTTTTGTAAAATAGCAATCCCTAAATTGGCCCCTCTATTTTTTAACTGTACATCAGACAATGAAACCCAACCAATAAATTCCTCTGTCGTATTTTCTAAAATAGCAAATAGAAATCGATCATCTTCTCCTTTATTAATCGTGAAATCTTTCCATTCTTCAAGCCCCCACGGATGTAAAGCATCCCAGCTCAAATGCCGAAGCAATTCATTATCCCACTGCTGTTTTGCAATATGTTCGATATATTCTTCTCTAAAATGAGAAAAGCCAATGTGTTTTCCTTTTAAGACATTTTCCATAAGAACACCTTTAATTTCCTAGATTATTTTTCTATTTGCTGACTATCTATTTCCTCATATTTTTGTAAAAAAGTGGCAATTTTTTCGATGACACACGCATTTTTATCGCTTTGGTCATTCTCTACCTGAAGAACAAGCAACGGTTCATGCAGACTTAAGCGTAGTAAAAACCACCCACTGCCATATTGACCAGACACGTTTCCCCGAACACCTTCTTGGTTTTCACGGTCCACAGCAAAGTCTACTTGATTTTCTACAAACAATTCAAAGTCTCGCAAGACTTGTTGCCCATAACAAGTAACATCCTCCGCAGTAATTTTGAAGCGAAATTCGTTGGTTTCTGCCGGTTGCTTCAATGTAGCAATCAGATCTCCTAACGTTTGATTATTTTGTTTCAATTCTGGTAACAACATTAAAATTTTCGCCACGACATATGCACCATCATCCAGATTGTAGTTTTCTTGAAACGCTGCATGACCACTGGTTTCAATGGCTAACGGTGTCTGAAAGCCCCCATGATTCAATTCAATCATTTTATTAATGACATTTCGGTAACCAGAAATATAACGAATCTGTTGGCCGCCTTTTTCTTCAATAAATGTTTTTAAATGACTTGAGGTTGGCGAATTTGTCACAATATAACTACCAGGCGCTTCTTTTAAAACAATTGCCGCTAAAACAGCAATTAAATTATTTCGGTTTAGTACCTCACCTGATTGGTCCACCACGGCCGAACGATCTACATCTGTATCAAAAATAATGCCCAAATCTGCTTGATTAGCTAAAACAGCCGTTTGAATACTTTTCATTGCTTCAGAATTATCTGGATTAGGTACATGATTAGGAAAATGCCCATCTGGTTCTAAAAACTGTGATCCCGTCGTATCAGCGCCCAAAACTTGAAGAACCTGCTCCGCAAAGAAGCCCCCAGCCCCATTACCCGCATCAACGATAATTCGAAAGCCCTGTAAAGGTTTCTCTTCGGACGAATGAATTCCTTGGCGGATTTTTGCCACCAAATGCTCCGCATAAATTGGCAGTAACTCTTGCTTCATCAGTGTGCCATTTTCATTGGCTGTCAGCGGATCAGTATGAGATAAAATATACCGAATATCTTCTTTCTCTGCTCCACCTTCTGCTGTGAAGAACTTCAAGCCATTAAAATAGTAAGGCAAATGGCTAGCTGTAATCATAATCGCTGCATCACATTGAAGCGTTGGAAATTGAGTAGCCATAAACATAGCAGGCGTCGTAGCTAAACCAACGTCAATCACCTGAATACCTAATGAAAGAAACGTATCTACTAATGCTTGCTTAATCGGCTCCGCCGTTAGACGACTATCATGTCCGATTGCAATTGTCAGGCGCTGTTGTGCCTTTCGTGGCAGCTGTTTTTTGTCCTGTAACCAACGAACCACGCCCACCGCAATCTCGGCTACTGCTGTTGCGGTTAATGTTGCAGTTTGCTCTTCCGTATCCAAAGCAATTCCCCGAATATCCGAACCATTTTGTAGCGCTTTCAATTCTACCAAGAAAAAAACTCCCTTCTATTGATGCTTTCAATTTTAAAAAATCATATTTTCGATACGTTCGATAAAGTGTTCCGCATCCTCTTCTGAACGTGTAATCACAATAATCGTATCCGCACCAGCCACTGTACCCGCCACTTCTGGATAAGCTACTTCATCTAAAAAGTTACTCACCACATCGGCATTTCCCATCTCTGTATGCAAGATGACAATAAATTGTACTCGCTCCATTCGAACAACTGAATCTTTTACTGATTCTCGTAATTTCTCTTCACTGCTTGCGCCTTGTGCTTGAGAAAAAATTGCATATTTGACACGACCATCTGCACCATGTGTTTTAACAATACTCATTTCACGGATATCTCTTGAAACAGTCGCTTGAGTGGCTCGGACGCCAAGTTCTTCCAAACGAGTGATTAATTCATCTTGTGTTTCAATTTCTTGTTGCATAATTAATTGTTTAATCAAACGTTGACGTTCTGCTTTTTTCATATAGACCACTCCTCTCCATTCATTTCTTTTATTATATCCAAAAATGAGTAAAAATACAGGTACTTTTCACATTAAACTCTTTATTTATCTGAAAAAGACTGGATAAATGTTTATATACCAGTCTTTTTCAGTAAAAAATACTTATTTAAGAAGATTCTTTTCTTTTAAATAGTCTTTCGCCACTATGCTAGGATCTTGCCCCTCCACATTGACTTGATAATTCATTTCACTCATTTCTTCTTCGCTAATTTTTCCTGCCAATTTATTCAATATTTCTGCTAATTCTGGATATTTTTCCAACGTTGCTGTTTTTATAAGTGGTGCTCCTTGATAAGGCGGAAATAGCGCTTGATCATCTTCTAACGTTACTAAATCGTATTGTCTCAATTCACTATCCGTTGAATAGGCATCAATCACATTTACCTCACCATTATTAATCGCTTGATAGCGTAACGCCGGTTCCATCGATTGGACATTCAGATTTAAATGATATTTTTCTTGTAATCCCTTATAACCATCTTGCCGATCAATAAATTCTAACGTAAAACCTGCTTTCAACTGATTGCTAATTTTCTGTAAATCACTAATCGTTTTTAATTGATGCGCTTTTGCAAATGAGCGCTTAACTGCGACGGCATACGTATTTTCATAGCGCATCGGTTTCAACAAAGTAAGGTTTTCTTGTTTTTTCAAGCCAGCGCGTGCCGCTTCATAGACTACTTGAGGTTGATTGTCTAGCTGAGGAGGATTTTTTAAAAAGGTTTCGATTACTGTTCCTGTAAATTCCGGATAAAGATCGATTTCATCTGATTTCAAGGCATTATATAAAAAAGTAGTCTTGCCAAAGTTTGGCTTTAACGTCACCTGAATGTCGCTATTTTCTTCAATTAAGGCTTTATACATATTAATAATAATATCTGGTTCCGCTCCTAATTTGCCAGCAATTGTCAGCTGTTTTTCCTTTGAAGAAGTTTGTTGATTCCAGAAAAATGAACTACCTAACAAAAGGCCTAAAATAGTACCGCCAATGATTAGTCGCCGCCCATTCGCTTTTTCCAACCAATGAATTCCATAATTAAATAAGACTGCTAGTGCAGCCGATGAAATGGCTCCAATAAAAATCAACGATAAATTATTTCGATCAATTCCTAATAAAATGAAGGTCCCTAAACCACCTGCTCCAATTAACGCCGCCAACGTGGCCGTACCAATAATTAAAACGGTAGCCGTTCGAATCCCAGAAATAATAAATGGTAACGCCATTTGCAACTCAAACTTAAACAGTTTTTCTTTTTTACTCATCCCAAATGCTTCTGCGGCTTCTTCTAACGAAGGATCAATTTCCGTCAAACCAGTATAGGTGTTTTGTAAAATTGGGAATAAGGCATAAATCACTAGCGCAACAATTGCCGGTGGTCGACCAATACCAATTAACGGAATCAGTAAGCCTAGCAAGGCTAAAGAAGGGATTGTTTGGAAAATCCCAGTCACTTGTAACAGACTTTCCGCTAACTTGCGATGACTCGTTAAATAAATGGCTAAAGGAATTGCAATCAATGCAGCGAATAATAACGAAATAAAGGACAATTGCATATGCTCGATTAACGCTTGCAGATATTCTTCTTTTCGAGCGAAAAAAGTTTCAATCAGTGCTTGCATCTACTGTCCCTCGCTTTCCAACAGTTGTTCCATAAAACGAGTAATCGTTTTTGAGGTGATACACCCTAAAACTTGTTTTTTTTCTACTAAATTTGCTTTCTCTTGCGCATTAATGAGTTGGACAATCTCTTTTAAATTGGTTTCCATGAAAACAGTCGGCACTGGCTCAATCGTCTCATCTGCGGCTTCTAAAAATGCAGTCAAGTCAGCGCCACAATAGTTCGCTAGTTCTGGCGAAGATTGTTTGAAAAATTGACCGACAAAATTATTTTTCGGATGTTTTTGAATGGCTTCTGGCGTATCGACTTGAATAATTTTGCCAGCGTCCATAATACAGATGCGCTCTCCTAACAGTAAAGCTTCATTCATATCATGGGTCACAAAAACAATGGTACTCACTAATTCCTGATGAAGTTCTTTCACCAAACGTTGAAGATGATGTCTTGAAATCGGATCTAGCGCGCTAAAAGGTTCATCCATTAAAATCACTTCTGGTTCGGCTGCAATGGCGCGTAAAATCCCGATACGTTGTTGTTCGCCTCCTGAAAGCACTGCTGGCTTACGATGCAGATATTCCTCAGGATCCAGCTGAACTTTTTTCAATAGTTCAATGGTTCGCTCTCTGCGTTGCTCTTTGGGCCATTTTTTCATTTCAGGAATCAACTCAATATTTTCCGCCACGGTTAAGTTAGGAAATAAGGCAATTTGCTGAAGAACATAGCCAATTTTTAGTCGTAATTCACGTAAAGGGTAGTTGGTTACCGCTTGTTCATTGAGAGCCACTTCACCTGTCGTTGGCTCAATGAGCCGATTAATCATTTTCAAAGTCGTCGTTTTTCCACTACCACTCGGCCCTACTAATACAAAAAATTCGCCTTGTTGGATTGTTAAATTCACATCGGACAAAACAGCATTTTCTCGATATACTTTTGAAACATTTTGAAATTTTATCATTTATTTTCACCGCATCTTTCACTTCTTAATAAACAAAATCTTTGGAGGATCGTCACTCTTTCAGTATAATTTAAGACTAACATCCTGCCTAATTTTTTGTTTTAAGCGCAAGTATGTGGGGGCTCATTTAACGGCTGCCGGTTCGTATCTACAATTATCTACTCAATGAATGGAAAAATTGTCCTCTTCTGCCTTAAACAAAAGTGAACTGTTTTCTACTAAAAGGAGTGATCGTTATGGAAAACGACAAGCGAATTTATAAATGGGACAACGTGAAACTTTTTTTAATTTTCTTAGTGATTTTTGGGCATATTTTAGATCGTGAAGCTTCTCCTTCACGACTCATGGAAACGATCAACTTTTGGATCTATTCATTCCATATGTCAGCCTTTATTTTTGTCTCTGGACTCTTTAGTAAACATGCCATTAAACGACGAAAATATCTCCGTTTACTTTCCTTTGTTTGGCTTTATCTCTTAGCGAAGTTGTTGATTACACTTGCTAATTTCGCCTTTGCAAATAAAATGAATTTTGATTTACTGAACGAAACGGGCGTTCCTTGGTACTTACTTTCCTTAGCAAGTTTCTACTTAATTACCATCTTTCTTCAGCGCGTTCAGCCGAAAATCATGTTGCCCATCATCATTGTTATCGGCTGCGCCTCAGGCTATTTGCCTGTGGAAGGTTTCTTGTCTTTAGGACGGACTCTGGGCTTCTTTCCTTTCTTTTATTGTGGCTACTTAATGGATATTCAAAAGCTACAAACCTTTTTAGATCATCGCAAAGTCAAATGGGCAGCGATAGGCGTAATTTTAAGCTCCTTTTTATTTGTAAATAGTCAATGGTCATTGGCAACGAAATTTTGGGGCTTCTTAACTGGTTGGGCTTCCTACGCTGAAATTAGTCCGGCCTTTGAATACAGTAGTTTCATTCAGCTGTTCTTTTACGTTGCTGCAGCGTTGGTGTCTCTTTCTTGGTTTGCATTATTGCCTAAACGAAAGTTACCTTTAAGCGCCCTCGGAAAAGATACCCTCTACCCTTATCTCTTGCATATGCCCTTAATTATTCTGTTGGAAAGTGGTTTGCAATTAGACACACTCTTTAAAGAATGGTTTACTTTCCGAATCCTGGCACTTTTCTTCTTAGCCCTCTTCATTTTAGCTATTACGAATATGCCTGTGGTGAAACGGGGAGCGGATTATCTTTTTAATCCAATTGCGTATGTGTTGCCAAAACAATGGTTAAAAGTTAAATAAAAAAAGAAGAGCGTGGGACAAAAATCACTTTGGATTTTTGCTCCACGCTCAAAAACTGTTAAACGGCGAGAGTTACAATGTTTCACTGTGAAGCATGAACAGATGAAATCATCGTACCTACTTGGTTCTTGGAGCTAAACAATTTTGTCTCAGCCTCCACTTTTATCTCAGATTTTTTCCAACTATTGAAACAATCCTTTAATTTTATCAAACAAACCATCGGTCGTTGTATCAGCTAACATCGCTGTAATTTTATGATAGTGTTCGCCTAATTCATCTTTATGTTCTTCAATGAATTGTTGCGCATGTTCCACGTTGCCTTCTCCAATTAAATCTTTTGCTTTTTGAACTAGTTCTTTTACGTTCATCTTCACACGTCCTTTGATTAAATAGTTAACAATAAGTGTTTCACTCATTGCGTTTTCTCCTATTTATCGTATCGTGGGATCCCTTGATTTGCAAGAAATTTTCAGTAAATTGACGGTTCTGATTTTGGGTTTTTAAAAGGCAAAAATTGCAAAAAAAGCTGTTTTCGAAAATCGAAAACAGCTTTTTTACTTTACTTCGCTAAACGATAAATCGCATCTGCATAAATAGCAGCTGCTCGGAATAAGTCATCTAATTCCATAAATTCGTTGGCTTGGTGCATTGTGTCTGTGTAGCCAGGGAACATTGCGCCATAGGCAACACCACGTTTTAATAAACGGCCATAAGTACCGCCACCAATGATTTGTTCTTGGCCTTTTTCGCCTGTATGGTCTTCGTAAACTTGTAGTAACGTTGCCACCAATGGATCATCAACTGGCACATAATGCGGTTCTTGGTTGCGATCTCCTTGTGTTGCAGTGACCGTTTCACCGACTGTTGCTTGAACTTTTGCTTGTAATTCTTCTGCTGAAGTTCCTTTTGGATAGCGGAAGTTTAATGTTACTAAGCTATTTTCAGGATTTTCTGGATCAAAGTTAACAATCCCAGCGTTCATTGTCAATTTACCCATTTTTTCGTCTTCAAAAGCCACGCCTAATTTTTCACCATAAAAATCTTCATGGATAAATTCAGCAATGGTATTAATAAAGCTATATGCGCCTTCTGCAAAGCTGTAATCATTTAAGAAAGTTGCCAAGAAAGTCGCTGCGTTAATTCCAGATTGTGGGCTAGCCCCGTGAGCACCTTTACCAACTACATGGAAAGTCACTGTTTTATCTGAAAGTTCTGCGTTACCTGAAATTTTTGCTTCTTGTTTGATGAATGTTTCAAAGCTAGCAGCTAGTGAAGCCGCTTCGTCTGCTGAAGCAGCCGTTACAACAGCATCTGCTGTTCCCGGAACCATGTTTTCACGTAAACCAGATTTGAAGCTTTCTAATTTATAATCAGCGCCGTTACCGCCTCGGAAAGTTAAACGAATAGTCACATTTCCTTTTTCCCCATTGATAATTGGGAACTCAGCATCTGGTGAGAAACCAAAGTCTGGCGCTTCTTCATGTTGGAAATAGTAATCCATATCGCCCCAGCCGCTTTCTTCGTCACTTCCTACTACGAAACGAATTTTTTTAGACACGGGTAAGCCTAATTCTTTGATAATTTTCATTGCGTAATAAGCAGCCATACTTGGACCTTTATCATCGCTTGCACCACGTGCATAAATTTTGCCATCTTTAATGACTGGTTCATAAGGATCTGTTTCCCAACCATCACCAGCAGGAACAACGTCCATATGACCAAAAATTCCTAACGTTTCGTCGCCTTCACCATATTCAATGTGTCCAGCGTAATTGTCGACATTTTTCACCGTAAAGCCATCACGTTCACCATAAGCTAACATGTGTTTTAAGCCAGCAACTGGCCCAGGTCCAAAGGGCGCTTCAGGTGTTGCTTGTGCATCATCACGTTCACTGTTGATCCGTAATAAGTTTTGTAAATCTTCTAATAAGTCGTCTTTACGTGCTTCGACTTCTTTTGTCCAATCAATTGTCATTTGTTGTCACTCCTATTCATAAAGTTCTACATAGTCAATCATACCATTTTATGCAGAAAAAGAAAGAAACCCGACACTATTTTTCGAGAAAATTTTTATCTTTTCCGCAGAAAGGGCTGGGTTTTTGTTTATTTTAATTGAGGTGTGATTGTTTAGGTTGTAGTTGTTGCAATTCGGCTTCTGTTAAGGGCCGATATTCCCCTAGTTCTAACGTTTCATCCAACCATAGTTCGCCCATTCGTAATCGTTTTAAATACGTCACAGGTTTGCCTACAGTGGCTAACATCCGTTTGACTTGATGGAATTTTCCCTCTTGAATCACTAAACGGACTACGGAAGTCCCTTCTTCCTCATTGATCGTCTCAATGACTAAACGACTTGGTTTAACTATTTCTCCATCTTTCAAGGCAAATCCTTGCGCAAACAGTTGACAATCTTCCGCTGTCACAAGTCCCTCAACTTCAGCTAAATATTCTTTATCCACATGCTTTTTGGGTGATAATAATTGATGCGCTAACTGGCCATCATTTGTTAATAGAAGCAAGCCTTCGGTATCTTTATCCAAGCGACCAACTGGGAACAAGTCGGCACGGTAATCCTGATCAGTTAACAAGTCAATTACCGTTTCATCTCGCTGATCTTCCGTCGCAGAAATGACACCTTGTGGTTTATGCAACATGTAATAAAAGAATTTCTGATACGTAAGAATTTCTCCCATCAAGGCAATTTGATCTGTTTCTTCATTTACTTGTGTTTTGGCTTCTTTTACGACGTCACCATTCACCGTAACGACTTTTTTCTTTAACAATTGTTTGATTTCTTTACGACTACCGATACCAACATCGGCTAAAAATTTATCTAAACGCATCGTCATTCCTCTTTCCTTTAAAAAAATAGCTTGGGACATAAATCGAATCGATCGATGTCTCAAGCCTTGTCTCTTAAGAGAATCTGCTGAAAGGAGTTCAATCAGCTATTATTTAATATTGAATTTTGCACGTAATTTTGCGGCATTTTTCCCTAATAAACGATCAGCTAAGCGAATCTTCAAGACCGAATAGCCATAAAAAGCGCCTCCTGCAGCAGCCACAATTACAACGATAATGAAGGCTTGGAAACGTCTAGTTGGATCTAAAAATAGATACAAGAACTGACGGAAAATCAAAGCGATAATCATCATGATGACTGTAATACAGAACATTAACAATGTTCGCCGTAAGGTTAATTTGTAATTAAAACGTGTCACTTGACGAATTCTTCTTAGAATCAATACGCAAGAAACCGTAAAGCCAATCATCGTTGCTAATAACGGACCGTAAACTTCAAATAAACGGATTGCGGGGAATTGCACGATTAATTTCACTGCTAAACCAATTCCTAAATAACGCATTGCGTCACGATTTTCATACATCCCCATCAACATATTTGACACTAACATATACAAGCCCAAGAATAAACTAGCGTAACAAGCTTGCACTAATAAAGAAGTACCTAAAGCATCTGGCATGTAAAAAACAGTGTATAGTGGTTGCGCTAAAACAATCATACCGAACGTTGCTGGCAACATTACAAACACAAAAAGTTGTAAATTATTACTAATCAAACGCGCTAACTCACGGTGATTTTTTAAGGTGACCGCTTCTGTAATTAACGGCAATCCAGTAGCCGAAATCGAAGTCGCTAAAGCCACGACAATCATGGTTAATTTGTCCGGATTGGCATTAAAAATACCGAAAAGCTCTCGTAACTGGGTATCTGAATAATCCGTAAACAAACGCATAAAGTTTGAGAAAGTAAACTGATCGACAAGTTTAAAGACCGTCACCCCTGAACCAACTACGATAAAAGGAATCGCCTCTTTAAAAGTTTCAATCAATAACTCTTTTGGAGCAATTTCATGTTCATTGGCGCTGTGTTCTTCTAAATAATCAAATAATGGTTTTTGTTTGTACATGTAATAACCTAAAACCGCAAAACTTGCGAGCATCCCAATAAATGCCGCAAAAGTGGCTTGGGTCACCGCTGTAACGTAATTACCTTCAAAGACTTTCATGATAATAAAAGCGGTTAATAACATGTAAAACACTCGTGCTACTTGTTCAACAATTTGTGATAAAGCAAAGGGCATCATTTCTTGGTTTCCTTGGAAATAACCGCGAATGACACTCATGCTTGGGAAAACTAAAACGGCTAAACTTAATGAACGCATTGTTGGAACTAATTCAGGACCTCCGCCAGACAAAGCTGCTAATGCCGGAGATGCCAAATACATCACAATAGCAAAAACCACACCTAAGCCACCCATTAGTTGTAAGGCACGATAAAAAAGCTGTCGACTAATTTTATATTCGTTCAATGAATTATAATGCGAGGTCTGCTTGGCAATCGCACCTGGAATTCCGGCGGTAGAGATCATTAGGAATAAGGCATAAATCGTATACCCCATTGAAAACAAACTGTTCGCTTCGTTTCCGTGCTCGCCCATCCAAGCGTACCAGGGGATGATGTAAATCGCCCCTAACATGCGGGAGATAATATTACTAGCTGTCATCCAAGCTGAGCCTTTGACCATTTTTTCTTGGTTCGTCAGGATTGGTTGATCAACTGAATTTGGTTGATTGATCATTTTGTCCTCCAATATTCTTTGAGTATGCTTTCTTTATTTTAATTGTTCATCTTGGGATATGCAACGACTTTCTCGAAGAATTATCCTATTTTAACATTTCTCATGGATTTTCTCACGCTAACGAGATGGTTTTTTTAAAAGAAAAATAATGCTATAATGACATCAGTTTTGAAATTTCGTTGAAACGTTTGGAGGCAAAAAAAGTGACGATTTCATTATTCGCAATTCGCGATTGCTTAGAAAAAGAAGATTTATTAAAAGAATTTATTTCACCAGAAGGCTGGCACTTGACCCTTTCCGACACGTTAGGTCAACGAGAAGTAACGGCTCTTTCTTACGATTCGAGAGACGTAACAGCAGAAACACTCTTTTTTTGTAAAGGATTAAACTTTAAAGAAATCTATTTAGAAAATGCTGTAAAAGACGGCCTAGAAATCTATGTTTCTGAGGTGCCTTATGAGGTTCCGGCGCAACTAGGAATTATCGTGACTGACATTAAAAAAGCAATGGCTGTGTTAAGCATGGCTTTTTATGATTATCCACAAAATAAATTAAAACTGATTGGCTTTACTGGAACCAAGGGTAAAACAACAGCGGCTTATTTCACCAAATATATTTTAGATGTTGCTACACAACAAAAAACAGCCTTGCTTTCTACCATGAATTCGACATTAGATGGCAAAACATTCTTTAAATCTGCCTTGACTACACCCGAATCTTTGGACTTGTATCGAATGATGGCAACCGCTGTTGCTAACGGGATGACTCATTTTATTATGGAAGTTTCTTCCCAAGCCTACAAAACTAATCGTGTCTACAAGTTATTTTTTGATGTCGGCATTTTTTTAAACATTACCCCCGACCATATCAGTCCAATTGAACATCCAACCTTTGACGATTACTTTTATTGCAAACGTCAATTGATTACACATTCTAAAGTCATTGTGTTGAATCACGAAGCTGATTATTTTCCATTACTTAAAGAAACCGCACAACAGCAAAAAGTCCCTGCCATTGTCTATGGCAGTCAGCCAGCTTCAGAAGTTGACTATTCATTCGCTGTTTCTTCAGATGATTCCTTACGTTTTATCGTTGAAAGTCCTGCAGATGCGTTAGGATTGGCCGGCTCTTATCACCTTCGTTTAGGTGGTGATTTTAACAAAGGTAATGCGTTAAGCGCGGCGATCGCTAGTGTCCTTGTGGGAGCTTCAAAAGAAGAGTGTCAACAAGGGATCGCAGCAACCACCGTCCCTGGCCGGATGGAATCTTTAACGAATACCAACGGTGCAACCGTCTATGTTGATTACGCTCATAACTATGACAGTTTGAAGAATCTTTTAACCTTTGTCCGTGAAGAACATCCTGACGGCCGCTTAATTGTTCTTGTCGGTAGTACGGGAGACAAAGCGATTTCTCGCCGCAAAGACTTTGGTAGGGTTCTTTCTGAATTGGCTGATGTTGCAGTCCTAACAACCGATGACCCAGCCAGTGAAGATCCAGCAAAAATTTGCCAAGAAATCCAAGCCCATATTACCAAAGAAATGCCTGTTTACACCGTTTTAGATCGTGGCGAAGCAATTGCTCACGCATTATCTTTAAGCACAACGGCTGATGATGCGATTGTCTTAGCTGGTAAAGGTGCCGACCTTTATCAAAAAGTAAATGGCGTAGATGAACCTTACGCAGGAGACTTTGCCCTTGCGGAAGCTTTCATTAATAAAAAGAACTAAATTATTTAAACACACATGAAAAAACAAGCTGCAACCACTTATCAGCAAAGGTTGCAGCTTGTTTTTTAAAGAACTTCTTTTATTTTCGTTACTTCTTCTTCTGATAAGCCATGACCGCCATCCACTAGTAAAAAGTCGACTGGAAAATGTTTCTTTAATTGATTAGCTAAAGAAAGAACTTGTCCCGGAATACTCAACTCATCCTGAGCCCCTGTTGTGACAATCACTTTTGTCGCAAACTCACCAGATACATATTGATAGCCTAAATTGCTTGGATGCAGTAAAATAACAGTGTTAGCAATAGTCGGGTTCTTTTCTAACAGGCCTAAAATAAAATTGGCACCGTTAGAGTACCCTATAAAAATAACTTCATCGTATAACTTTTGCGGTTGCCAAACTTCTTCTAGAAACGCCGTCACTCGCTCATCAAAGTTAGCACGAGGTAATGCTCCATTGACTAATGGCGCAAAAAAGCGTCGCTGTTCGCCTACACCTTCTGTCCCTAAGTAACTTAGAACACTCGCTTCTGGATAAAGGGTTGCGATGGTCGTTAATAATTGATATTCATTGCCACCAGTACCATGGAAAGCGACAACTAATTGATTAGGTTTCGACCCTTTTTGAAAAAATTGTTTCATTTAATAAACCTCCAAGAAAGGAATTTTACTATGTATGCACAAATTCATCACATCTCTATTTTAAATCGATTGATAAAGCCTACATTTGACTTCTATCATAATACACTGGGATTAAAATTACTAATGAAAACGATCAACCAAGATGACCACACCATGTATCACTTGTTTTTCTCAGATAATGAGCAACGAACAGGTACCGAATTAACTTTTTTTGAATTGAATGATGGCCAAGATCAATCCTTTGGGACAAATACAATTGAACGAACTATTTTAAAAGTACCAACGCGCGCCTCTTTGGATTTTTGGGCAGAACGTCTTGAGCAAGCGGGTATCTGCCACTATGGTGTGGAAACATTTAACCAACACCCAATTTTGCGTTTTGAAGCGCCCGATAATACGCAAATGGCGCTTGTTCCGTTACGTGAATTTGAAAATGCGGAAGATTATTTTCCAGCTGAGCATGCTGAAATTCCAGTAGAACATGCAATTTTAGGCATTGATGCAATTCAATTACGCGTCCAATATGCCGCAGCTACCAAACAACCTTTAGTGGATTATTTACATTGGCATGAAAAAGAAACAGTACCTTTTTTTGAAACTGCACATGAAGTAACTGTTCTGGAAAATCATCATCCACAGTTTTATCAAGAGGTTCATATCATTGATGACCGAACCAATCCGCTTGCCATTGAAGGAATTGGTGGCGTTCATCACGTCGCCTTTGGGGTGGAAGATACGCAAGAATTAACGCAAGTTGATAGCCTGTTGGATGAAAAGAATTTTACAAACTCAGGAATTAAAGACCGCGAATTTTTCAAATCATTGTATTTTAGAGAACCGAACCACTTGTTATTTGAAGTAGCCACACAAAAAGGCCTGCTAGATGCCGAAGCCTATGAAAATCAAAGCTCAAACTTTGATGAAATCCCCCTTTATTTGCCTCACTTTTTGGCAGATCAAAGAGAACGAATCGAAGCGATTTTAGCACAACAACGCCATGAGTAAACAAAAATAGCGGTTAGGACCGCTATTTTTGTTTTTTAATATCCTATTATTGCCCTTTTTTGAAAAAAAGGAGTACACTAATAGTAGATGAACTGCGCAAGGAGGTGAGTACATGTTATCTAAGGAAGAAGTTCTACACTTATTGAACGAAGCAAAAAAAGAAGTCGATCGTTTAGAAACAAACCGCCAAGAAGATTTAGGTAATTCAATCAACTATATTGAAAATGAATTACAGCTCCAACGTGTCTTATCTCAAGTGGAAGCTTATGAAAAAGTACTTGGTTAATTGATTACGCATTAAATGAGAGAGGAGCAACCAGATTCATTCACCTGAATCTGGTTGCTCCTCTCTCATTTTTTACTAGACTAATTCGTAAGCAAGTTCTCGTGCAATAATTTTTGCGGTTGTTTCAGCGATTTCTCCAGTAAAGCCAATGCATTGTTCCATATGCTCAGGTGAACCCATCGTCATTTTACTTGTCAAAATACTGCAGCAAACCACTCGATGCTTTTGTCGAAAACTTTGATGCAATTCGTTGGCTAAAGTCATCGTTTTATTTACTTGTTCTCCTTTGGCTTCTGTCCGACCAAAAAAGTAGCCCAGACACATAACCCCGCCTGAAAGAGCACCACAAATACACTTCGCTCCTCCAACACCTACAGGAAACCCAGAAGCCATGGCAACAGCTTCAATGGGAATCTCCGCATCAAAGTGTTGCCGAATGGTCGCCACAATCGCTTCCGAGCAATAAAAATCACCGTTACGATAATAGGCTTCCGCTTCTTCCCTGATTGCTTGTAAACAAATTCTCTTTTTCAAAATGCCCTCCATTCTGTATCCGCTTTCATTTTATGAATAAAAGGACGCCAAGCATCCCTTTATTTTATAGATTTTCTGCAGAGGTAAATACTTCTGACACATCATCATCGTCTTCTAACTTGTCAACCAAGCGCTCTAATTGCGCTTTTTGTTCATCGTTCAAGGTTAGTAAGGTTTGCGGAACCATTGTTAATTCAGCTTGTGCTAATGAATAACCTGCTTGTTCTAAAGCATCGCGAACCGCTGTAAAATCTTCTGGTGCTGTGTAAATTTCAAATACTTCTGGTGATGTTTCTAAATCCTCGCCGCCTGCTTCCAAAACGACTTCTAACATGTCGTCTTCCTCAATTGCATGATCTTCTCGCTTAATGACAATATAGCCTTTACGATCAAACATATAATTCACCGAACCCGTTTCACCTAAAGAGCCACCATTTCGAGTAAACGCGACGCGAACATTGGTGGCCGTTCGGTTGCGGTTATCTGTTAGTGCATGAACTAAAACTGCCACGCCACCTGGCCCGTATCCTTCATAAGTTACCTCGTCATAATGTTCCCCTTCACCAGCACTACTGGCTTTTTTTATGGCGCGAGCAATATTATCATTGGGCATATTGGCTGACTTAGCTTTATCGACTGCTAAACGTAAAGCAGGATTCATTGCGGGGTCAGGGCCACCTGCTTTTGCCGCCATATAGATTTCCCTTGAAACTTTTTGGAAAATTTTCCCACGTTTGGCATCTTGCGCATTTTTACGCCCTTGAATGTTGCTCCATTTGCTGTGTCCTGACATCCTTGATTCCTCCTGACTTTTCGTTACTATTCTCCCTTATTCTACTCTTCTTTTCAGTTAGGAACAAGCGCTACCAAAAAAAGACCCTCGCTTATCCACCTTTCTGACGAATAAACGAAGCTCTTCTAAATTAGCGTCTTCTTTTTTTATTTTTCTTCAAACCATGAACCACCAAACAAATAACGATGGCTGTCAAAGCACCCATGGCATCCAACATAACATCTTGAAAAAGAGGGGTCCTTCCGCCCGTGATCATTTGATGAAATTCATCTAAACCTGCATAGCCAGTAGCAGCTAGCCAGGAAACAACAGCTGTTAAAAACAGACCTTTGATTCTTGGCACTAATCCAATAAACCAACTACCACCTAATAGAAAATACGTACCAAAATGGGCTCCCTTACGAATAAAAAATTCAACAAATTTACTATAACCACTAGCTTGAATGCTCACTTCACTGCCAGCATATTGAAAAGAAATATTTTTTAATTGTTCTTCAAAAGGATGACTGCTCAGAAGTTTATCTAAAAGACCAACTTGTGATTGCTGTTCATACGTCTGTGATGAACTGAAAAATAAAATGGCCATAATAACAAACGCAATGACTAAATATAAATTACTATCTTTCAAATAATTTTTCATATAATCCTCTTTTCTTGGTTTCAAGTTGCCCCGTGCCTGCCACGGAAAATTCTTTTTTATTATAGTCGGTTTCGAGGGAAAAAGAAACAACTTCTCTTAGGTCTTATGATATACTGAAAAGAAAAAAATGAAAGAAGGATTGGATATGACCTATTCTATTACATGGGATTTAGACAGTATTTTCCCCAATGGGAGCGAGTCCAAAGAACTTAGCCAACGAATGACTCAATTAACCGAACAAACGAAAGAGTACCATCAATTAATCACAGAATGGACACCAGAAAGTGCCCAAGGCAAAGAACAATTTGCTGAAATCTTAACGTTACAAGGGAAAATCTCAAATGGCTTTTCACAATGTAATAGTTTTTTAACTGCTTTAATTTCTGCTAATACTAATGATACCAAGGCCAAAATTTTATCAGGCGATTTATACAATCTGTTGCCAGCGATTCAATTAGCTGAAACCATTTTTACTAAAAAAATCACCGAGATTTCAGCAGAACATTGGCAAGCCCTGTTAGCCGAAGAACCGTTCAAAACAATGGCTTTTCGCTTAAATGAATTACGACGTGATGGAAAAAAACTGCTTTCCGAACAAGAAGAAAATATCATCAATACGCTTTCTCTAGATGGGTTAAATGCTTGGAGTACACATTACGATACGATTGTTGCTTCCATTGTGATTCCTTTTGAAGAAAAAGATGGCTCTGTGACAGAACTATCTGCAGGCCAAGCCTTTAACCGCATGATGGGAGATCCTGACAAAGAGGTTCGTCAACGTTTGTTTACAGCCTGGGAGAAAGCTTGGAGTGGCAAAGCTTCAATTTTAGCAGACACCCTAAATCACTTGGATGGTTTCCGTTTATCTGATTACAAATTGCATGGCACTACAGATTATTTAGAAAATCCCTTAAACTATAATCGAATGAGTCAAGAAACATTAACGGTTATGTGGGAAACCATCCAAAAAAATAAACAACCATTCGTCGACTTTCTAACGCGCAAAGCGCAATTATTTGGCAAAGAAAAAATGGATTGGCAAGACCAAGATGCGCCAATTATTTTAGGTGATTTAGAAGAAAAAACGTATTCCTTTGATCAAGCCGCTGCCTTTATTTTAGAAAATTTCCGTAAATTCAGTCCGAAAATGGCCGATTTTGCCCAAATGGCTTTTGAAAAAAGTTGGATTGAAGCTGAAGATCGTCCAGGCAAACGTCCTGGGGGTTATTGTACAGAATTACCTGAAACACAAGAGTCGCGGATTTTCATGACCTTTGGCAATTCAATCAACGAAGTAGCTACTTTAGCCCATGAATTAGGTCACGCTTTCCATAGTAGCGTGATGTGGGATTTACCTTCATTGAATCGAGAGTATGCCATGAACGTAGCAGAAACGGCTAGTACCTTTGCAGAATTGATTGTTGCTGACGCCACCTTAAAAGAGGCCAAATCAGATGTTGAAAAGATTAACCTTTTAGACACAAAAATGCAAAATGCCATTGCTATGTTTATGAACATTCATGCGCGTTTTATCTTTGAAAATAATTTTTATCAAGCGCGCCAAAAAGGTTTAGTAGCGGAAGAAGATATTACTGAATTAATGTTAGCGGCGCAAAAAGAAAGCTACAAAGATAGTCTTGGCAGTTATCATCCTCATTTCTGGGCGAGCAAATTGCACTTCTTTATTGATGATGTGCCTTTCTATAATTTCCCATATACTTTTGGCTATCTATTCAGCATGGGTATCTATGCGTATGCCAATCAACAAGGCAGTTCTTTTGAAGACCAATACATTGCGTTATTAAGAGACACTGCTTCGATGACAAGCGAAGAATTAGCGAAAAAACATTTAAATGTTGACTTAACAAAACCTGATTTCTGGCAAGCCGGCATTGATCAAGTCCTAAAAGATGTGGAACAATTCATGACTTTAACTGAAAACTATGTAAACTAAGCAAAAAAGAAGCAGTAACCAACATCAGGTTACTGCTTCTCTTTTTTTCAAATAGTTTCGATACGTAAGGTAGCCTACAAGCATTAGTCCAAACGTAACAAATTCAACTACGGGCATGGCTAACCAAACACCGGTTAATCCTAGTAATTTCACCAAAATAAATAAAACTGGCACAATTAAAAAGAACCCACGCAAAGAGGAAATCATTAGCGCCATTTTCGGTTTACGAACTGCCGAAAAGTAATAAATCCCCATAAAATTCAATCCTGTAAACAAGAAGGAAATCGCATATAAGCGGATGGCTGTCCTAGCAATTTGCGCCAACTGGTCGTTCCCTTCGCTATTAAAGACCTCAATAATTTGTCCCGTAAACACTTGACTGATTAAAAAGAACAGGAAGCCGGCGATCAGATACGTAATAAAGCTAAGTTTAACAAATTTACGCAACACCTTCGTTTCCCCTAAACCATAATATCGGCTGAGTAATGGTTGCGCCCCTTGCCCAATCCCTGTAAAAATGGCAATCACAATAATATTGAGATTGGCAACAATCGCATAAGCTGAAATCGCCACATGACCAACTAAGTTTAACAAAACAATATTAAATAAAAACATGACAAAGGCCGAAGAAAATTCATTTAAAAAGGAGGAAAAACCAATCGACATAATTTCTCGAACATCCTGAAATTTCACTTTAAACTTTTCAAAACGTAAAACTCGTTGCGGCGACCACTTATGCAACGTAATCAGGATTAAGCTTGTTAACGGTGACATCACCGTTGCAATGGCCGCACCTGCCATGCCCCACCCAAATTGATAAATAAAGACATAATCCAAAATAATATTGACAATTCCCCCACTGACAAAAGCAATCGTTGCCAAACGAGGATTATGGTCATTTCTTAAAAAAGTAATCAGGCAATTGTTTAAAATAAATAATAATGAACAGCTAAGGTAAATCATATAATATTCCTTCGCCAAACCAAACAAGACACCGGTCCCCTGAAGTCCCCGAATAATTTGATCGGAAAAAATCAAGCTCGCTAAAGTAAAGAGACTCCCTATAACGAAAACTAACCCAATCGTTAAACTAAAATACTGATTGGCTTTTTTGATTTCTTTTTGCGCAACCGTGGTCGAAAATAACGTAGCGCCGCCAACCCCAAACATCCAACCTAATCCATTAATAATATTAACGAGTGGTAAGACAATGTTAAGCCCCGCCAACGCCTCAGTGCCGATCCCATTTGCAATGAAAAATGTGTCCGCCAAAATAAAAATTGATTGCGCCGCCATACTTAAAATTCCTAACAGAACATTTTTATAAAACAACGCAGTAAAATGGTTTTGCTGTGTTTGCTCCATACCCAAATCTCCTTCTAACAAAAAAAGGACTCATTCTTTTTGCTTCAAGGCTTACGCAAAAATCAGAATCCTTCAATTATTCAACCCAGCGATTAAATAATCTGTCTATTTATTGATACTTCTAGGGTAGCATTCTCTCTTCGAAAAAACAACCATCCTTCTATTTTTCTCATTTTAAACTTTCTTAAGCAGTTGCAGTTGTTTTTGAACCACTTGCCAATCTTCTTTCACGACTTCTTTTAAACGATAATTATAAAAGACAGCTGCTGGATGGAAGAGTGGAATGATTTGATAGGTTTTCTGCGTCCAATGATAGTTTTGGGATTGCTCATCAAATGTTTGAATGGGCGACTGAATGACCGTTCCGTGCACTGCAGTGATTGTTGGCTTTGGTCCTAAAAGTCGTTGCAACCCAATATTCCCCAGTGTCAAAATTAGTTCAGGTTGGCAAACAGCGATTTCCCAATCAAGCAAAGGCGCAAAAATTTTGATTTCTTCTTTGGTTGGGGTTCGATTAGGAAATTTGGTTACTCTTTCTCCCGTTTTTGCTATCTGCTTCGTTTTTACAGAAAAAGGCCGACTCCTAACCGCACTGGTGATATACACCGTTTCACGACTTAAGCCAACTTGTTGTAATTGTTCCATCAACAATTGACCTGAACGCCCTATAAATGGTACGTTTTCTTTAATTTCTTCTTTTCCAGGGGCTTCCCCAATCAACATCACTTTTGGCTGTTGCGGACCTTGCCCTTCCACAAAACCTTCTAATGGTAAGTCTTTTGCTTTAGCTAAAACTGCTTTTTTCAGATGTTCAGGATAGTGCATTTACCATCACGCCTCTCTTCTGGTGTTCTTCCTTCGCTATATTGATTATAAATAAGGCCCAAAAGAAACTCAAAAAAGGAGCCTACTCATTTAGGAGCTGGTTTTTCTACACACAAAGCTTTGTCTTTAGCTAGATAAAAAGGCCGTAAGTAACCAACTAAATTAGACATTGGTAAAACCTCCGATGGTAAGTCAATCTTCAATGTCTCCTTTAAATAGGCTTTGCGTGTCGCAATCCGTTGCCACATGTCTGGATAAGTTTGTTGAATCTCTTTTTGCAATGTTTCATCAGCCAAAGCCACACATTCTTCTGCACTCACCCCTGTATAACCAGGTACAGAAGGAATAATATCCACTTGAAAGAGCATGCCACTTTCCAAGCGAATGGCTGAATCTGGATAAATAGGCGACGACATCCATTCATCATCCGAAACTAAATGCCCAGGATTCAAATGCCAGTAATAGATTTCTTTTGGTAACTGTTCTTCAATCGCTTGGTACATTTCTCGCCCTAACAGTCCGATTCGAATGGTTTCAAGCCAGTGAACGACAGCTTGAAAATAGGGTTTTGCTACGCGCTCTAAATAATCACGTTGCGCTTCTGGCAATTGCTGCTCGTTTTCAATAACAAAACCTGTTCGGCTCGACAAGCCGCCTTTGTAGCCTGTAGTTAATGATAAGGCATCACCTAACTGAATTTCTTTGGCAGTCGGATACATGTTTGCATATTCAAAACGTTGACCAGTTGCCGCAATGGTTACTACCGTCGGCGTTTGACCTTCATCATTTAACAAAGCCCCAATGTCCGTTTCACGCTGTCCTACTTCAATTGCATTTAAGGCCTTTAACATACTGCGAGAAGCCAAATTCGCCCCATATTCATAGTGCGCCAATTCGTTAGCATTATTTGTTGTGCGGGCCCCCTTTGCTCCAATCAATAAGTGGGTCCCATTTAGTAAACGAGCTTCTTTCGGCAGCGCTTTTTTCAGTGCTTCGACAATAAAATATGGCACATCAAACATAGTAGCAGGTTCTTGCTGTTGTGTCGTAAACATTTTCCAACCAACAATACCTATTTTTTGAGCTGTTTCATCGAGAAGCGTTTCAAAAATCTGCGCCAACTTTTGTTCCCCAGCCATTGGTTGATTCGGTAGCGAAAAAGCTGGATAATGAATTAAATCGGCTGAGATGCGGGCATGTTGGCACAGTTTTAAATTTTCATTACCTAAAATAAGTGTCGCCATACCATCCTTATTTAACACAAGGAGTCCTTCTTCAAACCTCGGAATAAAGCCAGTTAAGTATTCAAAATTACTGCCATGCTCTTTGTCTGCATAGAAGACCAATTGATCGAATTTTTCTGTTTCCATTCGTTGTAATACTTTCTGCTTACGCGCCATCATCGTTTCATTCGTCAAATACGTTGGAAAAACATTCTCAAAAACAGTAGGTTCAGCAATATGTGTATAATTAATTTTTCGCTTCATTATTATCCTCCATTATTCATCTGCGACAATCAACGTTACGCCTGCTTGCGCTAACTGCTCACAGAATTTTTCATCAGGTTGTGTATCTGTCACTAAACAATCAATTTCTGTTAATTCGCAAATTTTAAATAAACCCGTTTTGTTTAATTTCGTTTGGTCTGCTAAGGCAATGACTTGTTTGCCTTGTTGAATCATTCGCCGTTTGACTTGACCTTCTTCTTCTGTGTGAATAAATAATCCTTGTTCAGATAACGCAAACACACCTAATAATGTATAGTCGGGGGCAAATTCCCCAACCTTAGCGACTGTTTCTGCCCCAAACAAAAAGAGTTGTTGTTTATGCAGTTGCCCAGGTAATACTGTAATTTTTGTTTGATCCATTTGCGCTAGAAGTAGCGCATGACTGAGAGAGTTCGTGATCGCGTGAATCGGACTATTTTCCATCGCTCGAATAGCTGCTTCCACCGTGGTTGATGAATCAAAAAAAATGGACGCTTGTTTGGGAATATTTGCCCAAACTTTTTGGGCAATCGCTTGTTTTTTCTCTGGATGCTTCATTATTCGTTGAGCATAATCGTAAATAGTTGCTTCAGACTGCACTGAGATAGCGCCACCATGCGTTCTCTTTAAATGTCCTTCCTTTTCTAAACGAATTAAATCTCGTCGAATAGTATCTTTTGAAACGGAGACTTGCTCCGCTAACGCTTCCATGGAAATACTTTTTTGTTCATTCACTATTTTTTGAATCTTGGCTAAACGTTCTTCAATCAACATGCTTCCTCACCTCTTCTAAGTAAAGATAGCACCTTTTGCATTATTTTGCAAACAAATGCAAAATAATGCAAACAAGACAAAAAAACTAGTCCTTCATTTTCTAACGAAGGGCTAGTTTGAGAGTGGTTTTAATAGGTAAATTGAATAATCATGCCGCTAGGATCTTCTAACGCAAGTAAATGATCTTTGGCAATAAAATGTAACTTTGCTTCTTCCGCATTGGCTTGGACGATCTCTAAATCTGCCGCAGTTGGTAAACGGAAGGTGTAATTTTCTAAGCCAAATTGATTTTCTTGAATCGTTGGCAGCTGTTTGCCGCTCCATGTATTTGTCCCAATATGATGATGGTACTGACCCGCTGCAAAAAACTTCGCTTGTTGACCAAAGTTAGACTTTAAGCCAAACCCTAAATTTTTATAGAACGTTTCAGTGGTATCTAAATCGGCCACTTTCAAATGAATGTGCCCAATTTTAGAACCTTCGGAAATTCCTAGCCAGTGACCGTCAGCTTCTGCAGCTAAACTATCACCGTCTAATTCTTCTGTCACACCGATAATTTCACCATTTGGACGAATATCCCAGACTTCTTCTGGTTTATCCCAATAAATTTCGATGCCATTATTTTCTGGATCACTTAAGTAAAGGGCTTCACTATAGCCATGATCTGCTGCGCCAATTTGCACATTTTCCTGCAAAAGCCACAGCAACATATTGCCTAAATCTTTGCGGGTTGGTAGCAGGAAAGCAATATGGTACAAGCCAGTGGTACCCTGATTTTCTTCCCCAGCTGTTAGTTCTTTTAAGACAAGAATTGCATCGTTGGTGCCTTGTGGCGCTAGCCAAGCACGTCCCTCTCCTTGTTTTAAAAGTTTTAAGCCAATTGTTTTCGTATAAAAGTTTACCATTTTATCTAAATCAGCCACTTTCAAAGTGACTTGTTGAATCCCAATATTACTTGGTAATGCTTGAACCATTTGCTTTCACTCCTTTCCTCTTCATTTTACTAAAGCAATGATTTAGTTGAATTCTTTAAAACGAGCACTATCTTCCATGTATTCTTTTTCGCCAGCTGGCGCTTCAATGGAACCAATAACCATTTGTGCACGTAAATTCCAGTTTGCAGGAATTGACCATTCTGCAGCAACCGCTTCGTCAATGACTGGGTTGTAGTGTTGTAAGTTTGCGCCGATATTTTCTTGCGCTAAGGCAGTCCAAACGTTTGCTTGTGTTAAACCAGTTGCTTGTTCAGACCAAACAGGGAAGTTATCCGCATATAATGGGAAGCTATCTTGTAAGTTTTTCACGATATCTGTATCTTCAAAGAATAAAATTGTGCCCGCACCAGCTGCAAAACCTTGTAATTTAGCTTGTGTGTTTGGAAATGCTTCTGCTGGAGTTAATGGTTTTAAGGCGTCTTCAGTCATTGCCCATAATTTTTTGTGAGCATCGCCGAATAAGAACACAACACGTTGTGTTTGAGAGTTAAAAGCTGTTGGACTTTCTCTAACAACTTCTTTTACTAAAGCAGTTACTTCTTCTTTTGAAATTGGTAAGTTTTCTCCTAAAGCATAGATTGAACGACGGTTTTTCATCATTTCAGTAAATTTTGACATAATATGTTCATCCTTTCGAATTTCCTCAGTAAATTCATTTAATTTTGTTTACATGCTTACTATACTACCTTACTAAAAGTAAGTAAAGCTTTTTGTCTTACTTTTTGTAAGTTTTTTTATTTTTTAGTGAAAAACCTTATTCTACCAAAGAAAAAACAACCAGCTTTTTTCTAAGAAAAAGAAAAATCTGGTTGTCGATTAATAAATGTAGAAGTCAATTGAATCGTTTTCGGCCGTTTTTCTTGAAATAAATGTGTGGCTTTTTCCCCTAATTCCATTAATGGATGACAGATTGTTGAAAAATTTAAAATTTCACTTAATAAAGTTTGTTCCTGTCCCACTAAAAAGAGTGGTCTTTCAATAACGGCTTGAATCCCTGCGGCAATTTCATCACCGTTGGTCACAACCGCTTGGAGCGTTGGATCTTGCCCACAGTGACGTCCTACTTCACACCCATCTTCATAGGTTAAACAGTCCTTAAATAACCGATTTTCAGGAATCGCTCCATAAATTTCCTGATATGCGTCAACTAAATAGCGTGCGCTTGTACTTTTTTCTGGTGCACGGTTAATCGTAATTGCCACTTCACTACATCCTTGTTGTTTCAATGCTTGGAAGACCCGCCGATAAACGGTTAAACGATCGATATAGATACTAGCATAACTAGGGTCTTCTATTTTTTCACAAAAAACAACTTGCTCTTTATACGGAGCAAACACACTTAAAGGATTTGCCTTTGACAAAACAATCATGCCATCAAACGCACCCGTGGCCATTTTTTCCAAGTAACTTTTTTCAACTTCTTTATCATAATCCGTTGGTAATAAACTGACCATCATCCCTTGCTGAAATGCTTGGTGGATAATCCCACTTAAAATAGCATCAAAATAAGGTTGATTCGTATAAGGAACCATGACACCTAATGTATTACTTTTCCCAAAGCTAAGATTTCTCGCTAATATATTGGGCTTATAGCCCAACTCATCGATAATTGCTTGGATTTTCAGTCGTTTTTCTTCAGAAACATACGGATGATGATTAATCACACGCGAAACAGTCGTGACTGAAGATCCTGAAAGGCGCGCAATTTCTCGAATTGTTGTCATACTTTCACCCCATTACTTTACAAAATTGAGTTAAATAAGGCACAATCCCTGTCCCGTAATCAACAAAACGATAAAAGGTCTCCTGCCAAGCAAAAGAAATTTCCTGAATATCCTCCTGCTGTGTCAAGTGCCACTCCGTTATCTGATGGTACGGAATTTCTTGATGCCAAATCTTATAGTATTTTTTGGGACTATCTAACTGCAGACTTTTGGCCGTCGTAGTCACCGAGACAAAATAGTAATCCATACCAAGTCTATCGCTTATCTCCACTATAACATTCATTTTCATGCCCTCCAATATTTTGATACACCTAGCTTACCTTATGAAACGCGTACCAGAGCAAGAGGAAAAATAAAAAAAGTGAGGCCATGTTATACTAGATGTATCATATAAAAGCAAAGGATGAGTGCAATGGAAACTGTTACAGTAGCAACAAAAAGCGACTTACTAACAAATTTGAACAAGCAAACAGATGAAATCATTATCTCGGGGGCACTTGCACAAGAAATATACCACTTAAAAAAACAACAATTAACCGAAACGGAAGAAATGGGCTTTTTAGTGGGTAGCCAAGGCGCTGGCTCATTTTTAACCTATTTAATCGAGAAGTTATCCTATATAAATTCGGAGCTATCGCCAGAAGAACAAAAAATTGAACATGCGATTTTGCGTTTGTATGTTATTAAAAAATTAACTCCAGAAACTACTTTATTACGTCTAAAACAGTTAGATTATTAAAATTTTATTTAATCAAGATAGACCAATTCCCTGCGTACAACGAGTCCCTTTCATTAATCACTTGATATAATTACCTTTATTCAAGTTCCCACCATTGTCATTATCGATTAACCAATGGTATATTAGAAGTAACAGATAAGTCATTTTATTTGAAAAAGTGTTTGGGAAATGTTTGGGGAGGAATGTTTATGTGTCAACCGCAGGAAAAAAAGAAAGAAATTTCTGTTGCTAAGTTACGTTATCGTTTTGAAGTACCAATGATTATCATTGGTTTTGTTTTATTGTTTTTCGCATTGGGGTTAGTTGCTTTATTGATATTGAGTGATTTGCCGATTCCTGACTGGTTATTAATTGTCTTAATTGCACCAATTGCGCCAGTCATTGCTTTTTTTACCATTCGTTATATGTACATGGATACTGCTTCTAACGGAGTGGAAATTACAGAAAATCAGTTACCAGAAATTTATTCCTTGTATATTGATTTGGCAAAAGAAATGGGCTTTGGCACTAAAAAATTAAGGATGCCACGTCTTTATTTAATCAACGGGAATGGTGTCTTAAACGCTTTTGCGGCAAAATGCTCTTTACACAGACGCTATGTTGTCATTCACAGTGATTTGTTGGATATCGCGTACAATACAGGCGATTTTTCGCTGATTCGCTTTATTTTGGCACACGAGCTAGGACACCATAAATGTGGGCACACTAATTTATGGCGACTAATGTTATCCATTATTTTGAAACCAGTTGCGTTAGATAAAAGTTTTACAAGAACGCAAGAATATACCGCTGATCGCGCAGGTTTATACTACGCAGAAGAAGGTGCTTTAAGCATGATTTATTTATTTTCAGGAAAATACATGGGCAGTCGTGTGGATTTAGAAGAATACTTTCACAGTATTGATTTACATGATGATACCATCTGGCTTAAATTGAGTAACTTCTTATCCGATCATCCTGTTGGCTTCCGTCGAATGCAAACATTGAAAAAAGCCAAAGATACTGGCAATTGGGACGTTCATGGGAAATTTTTCTAGCAAGAGCCAACCATCATTAAATAAACGTGCTGGGACAAAAGATTCTTTAACTTTTGTCCCAGCACGTTTATTAATCCACCAATAAATGAACAAATTCTTCTTTGGTGATATTTACAAAGTAGTCTTCAAAGTTAAACGCTGCTAATGCTTGCCAAATTGATGAATACTGATAGTCCACACCTAATAAAGCCGCAACGATTTCCGCTGTTTCTTTTTTGGCAAAGTAATCACCATAAATCGTTAACTCAATTATTTTACCTTTTTCAACAGTCAAACGTGCATCCACAATGCCGCCTTTAAACTTTTCTTCTTTTTTGATCGTAAATTTAGGCGCTTCACCAAAAATCCAAGCTTCATTGCCATACACTTCAGCGACCAATTTCCTAATTTCCTGTTGATCTGCTTTGGTTAGGACATATTCTTTCTCCGCAATTTCAGTTAGAGATTCGACATCAAAGAGCTCCATCAGTAAACGATTGCGAAATTCCTCGATGGTTAATTGTTGATATTTTTCGTCTAAGTACGGCCGTAAATTGGTTACGCGTCCCCGAACAGATTTTGTCCCTTTTGATTCAATTTTTTTCTTAGAAACAGTTAAGACACGTTGAACTTCTGCCAAATCAACATCATACATCAAGGTACCATGAGTATACATCTTCCCCTTTTTTGTATACATGGCATTGCCAGAAAATTTTTTCCCATCAATTAATAAATCATTGCGACCGCTAATCTCGGCCCCCGTTGCGCCCATTTTATGTAATGCTTCAATAATTGGTTTAGTGAACGCTTTAAAATCCCCAAAAGCTTGATGTCCTTCCTGAACAACAAAACTAAAGCTGACATTCCCGAGATCATCATAAACAGCACCACCGCCCGATAAACGGCGAGTAATAACGATTCCCTTCTCTCTAGCATAAGCTAAGTCAATTTCTTCATAAGCATTTTGATTTCGGCCTAAAATAACACAGGGTTCCTGAATATAAAACAATACTAAGGGCTCTTCAAAAGAGAGAGTGTTTAATAGATAATCTTCCGTTGCTAAATTTTC
This sequence comes from Enterococcus sp. DIV0546, assembly GCF_051712785.1. Classification (NCBI taxonomy): domain Bacteria; kingdom Bacillati; phylum Bacillota; class Bacilli; order Lactobacillales; family Enterococcaceae; genus Enterococcus; species Enterococcus sp. DIV0546. Next base: position 394,004 of record NZ_JBIOPO010000001.1, on the reverse strand, counting down.
ACGAATATCTCGTGACTGCATTATGACATAACGCATAAGGTCGCCCCACTTCTTTTTCTTCTAGTGTATCACTTTCTTTCAAAATTGGTTCACTAAACGTCTTCTCTGGCCATTCTCAAAAGCGGATGATCAACAAAAAAACGAACGTGGGACAACAATCACTTTGGATGTTTGTTCCACGCTCAAAATCTAATAAACAGCAATTACAGAACTGTTTAGCTTTTTAGTCTAACCAAGTTACTACTTCTGAAACATCTCGTCGGACTGTTTCAAAGCCGGGTGTTTGAGCTTTGCCAATCGGAATAATCAGTCCGTTCACTAAATGATCTTCAATATTAAATAACTTGCGAACCGCTTCTGTTTCAAAACCAGACATCGCCACAGTATCATAGCCTCGATCTTTTGCAGAAAGCATCAGCTGCATTGCAACTAAGCCTTGGTCTAACATTAGCCACTCTCTTTTTTGTTCTTCGCTAACATCATAGTACCAAGAAACATTTTCATTAATTCCTTGACGAATTTCTTCCGTCATCGTTCCTTGTGCGACAGCTTTAGCACTGATTTCATCTGCATTTGCCACTGTATAAGCAGTCAAATCACCTAATAAAATAATCACCGCCGCTGCCCCTTTAACTGCTGGTTGTTGCATCGAAACTTCGTAAAGGGCCTCTTTTTGTTCTTTTTCTGTGACAATTAAAAAACGCCATGAATTTAAATTGGTACTATTTGGCGCGAACATCGCTTCCTCAATTATAGCCATTAATTCCTCTTTAGGAATCTCAACATCTGGCATAAAATCCCGAACTGAGCGGCGGCTGCGAACAACATCTTGATACATCATATTTCTTCTTCCTTCCTCTTACCTTACTTGACATAGTTATTATTACTCACTATGATGGAGAAAAAAAGTACGCACTTTTTATTCACCTAGGAAGAAAAAAGTAACCATTACGTGTCACAAGGAGAAACTATGACAACTGATAAACAAACCAGTATCAACTTAGCCCTTTCCACCATTAACGGCAAATGGAAATTATCATTAATGGATGAATTATTCCAAGGAACCAAGCGCAACGGTGAATTGATGCGTGCGCTCGACGGAATCACTCAGCGCGTCCTGACAGATCGCTTGAGAGAAATGGAAAAAGATGGCCTAGTCCATCGAGAATCCTTTAACGAACTGCCCCCTCGTGTGGAATATACGCTCACTCCGGAAGGATATGCTCTTTACGATGCCCTCTCTTCACTTTGCCATTGGGGCGAAACATTTGCCCAAAAAAAGGCGAGACTTAACAAATAAGTCTCGTCTTTTTTTATCTATTTTGGGTATTATGGGTAAACTTAAGATATTTTTGAAGTCCTTCTTGAATTGAATAAACGGGTGAAAAACCTAAGCCTTTCAAAGCAGAACTATCTGAAAGAGAATATTTTATATCGCCATCTCGTTCCTTTTGATAAGAAACTGGCAAAGAAAGTCCCACTAATTGGTTCATTTCTTCAATTAATTGATTAAGGGAAATGGCAACTTCGGTACCCACATTATAAACATGTCCCAACGCTTCACTTTTGGTTGCTACTAAATCTAATGCAGTTAGGACATCCTCAATGTAGATAAAGTCACGTGTTTGCTGACCATCTCCAAATATTTGAAATTGGCTCGCTTGCCCTTGCTCTAACTGGATATAACGATCCATCAAAATGGACAGGACACCAGAATAGGGTGAAGCAGGATTTTGATTGGGACCATAGACGTTAAAGAAGCGAACTGCGCTTGTAGGTACCCCATGTAAATGGTATTCATTGAGAACATAACGTTCAGCAGCAAACTTATCAATAGCATAGGGACTCAAAGGGCAAATCACCGAAGTTTCTCTTTTAGGCAACGTTGGCTCTGCACCGTAAACGGCTGCTGACGAAGCAAAAACAAAACGTTTGAGCTTTTTTTGATATTTTTTTATTGATTCCAGTATTTTCAATACACTTAAAAAATTGACCTCGTGGGTCTCTAGAGGCTGTGCCACAGAACTTGCCACGCTTGCCACGGCCGCAAGATGAAAGATATACTCAAACGAATGCTTTGAAAGTACTTCGTCCAATAATTGCTGATCCGTCACACTTCCTTTAATAAAAACCAACTGCTCATTTTGTTGCAAATTTGACACTTGCCCCATGGACAAATCATCAATCACAAAAACTTGATACTGTTGACTATAAAAATTAGCCAAATTAGAACCAATAAAGCCAGCTCCTCCAGTAATTAATAGTTTCTTCACCTCTTTGCTTCCTCTCTTTTTTTAATTTAATTCCACTTTTTTCGTGTTATTTTCTCTTTGGAATAAAAAAATGCAATATCGAATGAACACATAACTTACAATAGCCACAGCTAATAAGAGTTCAAAAGTAGACAAAATATTTAACAGACTCGTTAGGCCTATCTTTTCTGCAAATAAAGGTTTAACTTTGACTAATGCTGTCGCAGAAATCACTAATGGGAATGTAAAGGCAGCATAACTTGGATAGAATGTCACTTGCATAATTTTATATAGATTCACAACTACAATCCCATAAATACATTGAGATAAAATTAGCAAGAAAACAACTAATGGCATATACAAATGACCACCCATTGAAATGTAGCCAGCTAAACATAACGAACCTGGCGCTGTCATAATCGTCAATAAAGGAATGGTCGATTCAGGCATTTCTTTCGACTTCGTAATTCTCTTGATTAAAATTGGTAACAAGAGTAAATAAAAGAACAACGCTACCCAAAAAACAATTTTTCCCAACTCATTGATAAACAATTGAGAAGTATTAGGAATAACGCCAATGCCGACAAACGTAATAAACCAGCTTGGATAAATATGTTCCAGTTCGATTTTTGTTGGAAAAATATGCACCGCTACAAAATAAATCATTAAAATAAAATGTAAAATCACTGCGCCAATCCACAACACGTTAATCCAAGCAGCATTGGTAAATATCCGATCTAAGAAAACACAGATAACCATTAAAGCCATTGTAAATGTTGGTGATACCGAAGCAATAATTGGATCATCTAAGGTGCTTAATGCATGTTTCATTGTAAAAATAATTTTTAAAATAACTAAAATCATTAAGAGACTGCCAAGTACACAATAAATGGTCCCAATTGTTGCATATCCCAAGGAATAAAGTAAATTCCCCAAAGAAACCATCCCTAAAATTAGTCCGCAAATGGGAATCGGGACTTTCCGCAAGAATTTTTTCGCACTTTCTACCATTATGTAGTCACACTCCGTCTTTATTTATTATTATTGATATTAATCAAAAGTATGTTATTATACTAAATGAAATATTTATATTTGTAAAATAAATATTTTCAATACCAACTATTAAGATAGTAAATAGAAAGAGGCGATTTTATGTTCGAATGGATCAAAACATTTATTGCTGTGTATGAAACCAAAAATTTTAGTGCGGCGGCCAAACAATTGTATATTTCTCAGCCAACTGTTTCTTTGCAAATCAAGAAATTAGAGCAACACTTTTCGATCAAGCTGTTCTATCGTAATGGAAAACAATCGGTTATTCCTACCAAAGAAGCTGATTTTTTATATCCAAAAATGCTCTCGATTATTGAAAGCTTAACTACTTCTTTTGCGCAAGCTGCAGAAAAAGAGAATTTTAAAGAAGACTGCATTATAGCCTCTTCAAATACAGTTGCTATTTATTTATTGCCAGATATTATGGAGAGTTTGGTTACCGCTTTTCCACTCATCAACTTTTCAATTCAACTGATGAATTCAAACGAAGTCGTGGATATGGTTCAAAATAATCATGCCCACATTGGACTAATTGAAAAACCCATTGAAACCAAAAATCTACACAAAGAAATTGTTTATGAAGACCAACTAGTTCTAGCAGGAGATGCCGCTTCAAAATTTTGGCTCTTAAGAGAAAAGAACTCTGGCTTACGTTTTTTCAATGAGCTTTATCTCAACGAACACAGCATCAACTTACCAATTATCGAATTAAACAACAACGAAGTCCTGTTACAATTACTAAAAAATAACATTGGGCAATCAATTGTTTCTCGATTATCTATTTCCGATGAGATCCCCTGGCAACCAATTGATCAGTCCTTTGCTTCTCGAAAAATTTTCATTGTCCAGACCGATCACCATGCCAACACTTCCTTCTCTGAAGTTTATAACCGAATCGTTGAAAAAATTCGTGAACGACAAGCCTAAAAAACAGGATAACGACTTAGCTTTCGCTAAATCGTTTTCCTGTTTTTTATTTATCAGTTTCCTCTACCAATTCAAATTCAAAAGGTTCTAACTCAAATAGTTGGTGTAAAATTTGCTGGGTTTCTTGGAACACTTGTTGTGGCTCTTTACACAAAAGAGTGCTTTGAATGGTCTGTTTTTTTGATTGAAAAAGAATTCTCGTTTCCTCTTCCTTGAATACAACTTGATGAGTTTCCCTTTCAAACACCGTATATTCTTCGAACATTTCCATAACTAATTTTTGACGAAACCCTTCTTTGAGTGCTAATAAGGTTACTAAATCTGCAACAGTTAGCGTTTCTAACGCAATTGTTTCATCTTCTACATGAACAAGATAATTCGTACACTTCACATTCGGACAGGCATTGCAGCCGCCATTAATCAAGTCTGAGGTAGTTGTTATTTTCACCTGTTTCATCTTAATCCTTCTTTCCTACTTTTCGAGAAAAACACAAGGGGTCTCCTCAAAAATATTCAATAAAATATGATTGACTTCTTGAAAGACTTCTTCGTGATTTCGGCATTGTTTTTCCATTACTAAACGCAGATCATTCACAACAAAAGTCAACGTCGTCGCTTGTTGGGAAACATGTATACAACGGTTGCCTTTAACAAAACATTCTGTTTGTTCTTCAATGAATGGTTCTTTTTGATAGCCATATGCTAAAGCGACACATTCCAGGATTTCGTAGATTTCTATTTTTGGAAGTTCATAGCTAAAGCTACCGATAACTAGTTGAAAACAGTTCGGCTGTTTTTCATTATTGCTTGCATAATACACTGTTGTCGTTGTCATTTTGCCTCCTTATCTTCTCTATTTTCCTACTCTTATCATAACAAAAAAAGCACGCTTCCCTTATTTAAATTGTTAATAAAGACTATTACAGATTGGTATAACCACACCTGAAAAGTTCGTGATATAATTCACTAAGAAAGAAATATTACAGAAAGAAGAGATGAACGATGAAAGTATTTAACAAAAAAGTCGCAATTATTGGTACTGGTTTTGTTGGCACAAGTATTGCCTATTCCATGATCAACCAAGGGATTGCGAATGAATTAATCTTAGTTGATATTGACAAAGCCAAATCTGAAGGCGAAGCAATTGACTTATTAGATGGTGTGTCTTGGGGTCAAGAAAATGTAAACGTCTGGGCTGGCGACTATCAAGACTGCCAAGATGCCGATATCGTCGTGATTACAGCTGGCGCTAATCAAAAACCTGGGCAAAGTCGTCTAGATTTGGTTTCAATCAATGCAGAAATTATGAAAACAATTGTTAACAATATCATGAAATCTGGTTTTGATGGAATTTTAGTGATTGCCTCAAATCCTGTCGATGTACTGACTTATGTGGCTTGGCAAGCTTCTGGTTTACCTGTTTCAAGAGTAATTGGAACTGGTACAACTTTGGACACAACTCGTTTCCGCAAAGAACTGTCTCAACGTTTAGCGATTGATCCACGCAATGTTCACGGCTATATTATTGGCGAACACGGGGATTCTGAAGTGGCTGTCTGGTCTCATACCATGATTGGTACCAAACCTATTTTAGAAATTGTGGATACGACAGAGCGCTTAACTAGTGACGATTTACCAATCATTTCTGATAAAGTGAAAAATACAGCTTATGAAATTATCGATCGCAAACAAGCGACCTATTATGGGATTGGTATGAGTACTGCACGCATTGTTAAAGCCATTTTAAATAATGAACAAGCTATTTTACCTGTCTCAGCTTACTTAGATGGGCAATATGGGCAACAAGATGTATTTACAGGGATTCCTGCAGTCGTTGGCAATCAAGGTGTGACTGACATTATTGAATTGAATCTGAATGCCGCTGAAAAAGAACTCTTCCAAAAATCAGTGACACAATTAAAACAAGTGATGGCATCGTTACAACCGAACGCTTAGTAATTTTTAACTAAAAATAACACTTCAACTAAATTATTCTCTACCAAAATAGATTCTAATTCCCCTTTATCGTTCTTTTTGGTACCATGAAAGAAGAACTTCAACTAAAGCAGAAATTAGGAGGACAAAAAATGGTAATCCAAGGAGATACGTTAGAAAATAGCGCACGTCGTTTATTGCAAGAACGTGGCGTAACAATGAATGATTTAGCTGAACTTGTGTTATTTTTACAAAAAGATTATATTGATAATTTAACATTAGATACTTGTTTAGAAAGTGTTGATGCCGTGTTAACAAAGCGTGAAGTACACAACGCGATTATTACAGGTGTCCAACTGGATATTCTGGCAGAAGAAAACAAGCTACTCTCACCGTTACAAGAAATTTTAACGGAAGATGAAGGGCTTTATGGCATTGATGAAATTATGGCGCTCTCCATTGTAAATGTTTATGGATCTATCGGTTTTACGAACTATGGGTATATCGACAAGGTAAAACCAGGCATTTTAAAAGAGTTAAATGCGCATGATGGCGAACATGTCCACACATTCTTGGATGATATCGTAGGTGCAATTGCGGCTGCGGCAGCCAGTCGATTGGCTCACTCACAATCAGATTTAAGTGATATTACTAAATAAAAAAACTTGCCTCTTCATTTTTATGAGAAGAGGCAAGTTTTTTTATTTAGTTTTATTTGCTGGACTTCTCACAAGCTTTCTACTTAACAGTAATTATTTGCCGTGTTATGTTACAGTCAAGAATAAACAGCTAAAGGAGGTTATCTAGAAATGAAAAAGTTTTTACGCGTATTTTTAATTTTTATTGGGGTATTTTTTCTTGCAAGTTGCGGTTCAAAAATAGAGACAAAAACCTTTGTAGGTTCGCCACAAGATGGGATTGATTCCACCTTAACCTATACGTACCAAGGAGATAAAGTCTTAACGCAAACGGCTAAAAACATTGTTTCTTATGACAAGTTGGGGATTACAAAAGAAGAGGCAAAAACAGCGTTGGAACCCGTTTCTAAACAATATGAGGACATCAAAGGTCTTGATTACAAACTGACCTATGAGGACAAACAAGCCATCGAAAAATTGACGATTAATTATGAAAAACTTGATTATGATAAAGCCAAAAAAGTGGATGGTATCCAGATTGATGGAGATTCTTCTAAGGGAATTAGCATGAAGAAAAGCCAAGAATTGGTGGAGTCACAAGGTTATACAGAACAAAAATAATAAAAAGAAAGCGTGCGACAATGTCCATTGTCGCACGCTTTCTTTTTATTAATTACATTGATGTTGCCATCTTCACTGCTTGAATTGGGTCAAAATGGTGGATAGAGTAAACGACTGTACCGGCTTGCCAAACTACTGAGTTTCGATTATAGTCAGTGGTTCCTGCCACGTTCAATGTGATTTGACCAACGGTATTCGGTGCTGGTAATGTTTCTTGTTCCAAAATATTGACAACATTTTTCGCTAAATCATCAGGCGATTCACCATTGATATTTGAGGCCCGTACGACTAAACTCCAATTGCCTTCTTGCCAAGATAAGTAACTAGAACCTGCCGCCCCTTGTTTATAACCAGTGATATTGTAACCTAAATCTACTGGTTGACCGCCATTGTCAATGATTTGGTTCACTGCATTTTTTGCTTCGGCATCAGAGCCATATGTTTTTTTCTCAAAAGAACTAATTGGCGTTAACTGATTAACACGTGCATCATTCACTGGAATCGCTTCTTTTTCTGCATAATATAAAACACGGAAATTGTTTTGATCTGCTTGTGATGTTGTCGCTGCAGTTAAAAAGTTATTCGTTTGACTCGTTAAAATTGCCTGCGGTAAGCCTTGACCAGGAAACATGTTTGCTAGCTGGTTAAGCACTTGGTTGGCTTGGTCATCTGGATTCGCATTTTTCGCTGGTGATTGCTTCTCTGCTGAGCCATTATTTGCCGCTTCCTTCGTAGAAGAAGCTGTTGCTTTCGAATCAGCTGTTGTTGTTCCTGACGGTTTCGCATCACTAGATTTCGTTGCTGCTTTGCTACTTGATTCTTTTGTAGCAGATGTTTTTGTACTCTCGACTGTGGTACTTTCCGCAGCACTGGAACGACTATCCGTATTTTCTGTACTTTTTCCGCCGCCACATGCTGCTAAAGCAAGGGTTAAAAGAAAAGCACTAGAAATAAGCCCTATCTTTTTCATAAGAATTCCTCCTTGTTTTCCCTACCCTTATTGTACCTTAATCATGTGTATCCGTCACTTGTTTGTGTTTCGTTCTAGTTGGTTTAAATAACAAAAGTGGACGGTAGGATTCGAACCTACACCTCAACATTGAGCAAGAATAAACTACTGTTAGTCTCTATGAGTTTAACACCACGTTCATCCACCTATTTGATTGATCCTTTGTATCATAACTTAGAATAATTAAATTGCCTTTAAGGAGCTTCAAAGATTATATGAAGAATTGTAAAAAATCTGTGACGAAAAAACGATTGAACCAATCAGTAGATACACTGAGGTTCAATCGTAACCAATTGTTTAATTATCTGAAAAAACTCACAATTCAACGTTAGTCCCTGGTGCTTTTTTGTTTTCCCCTTGTTGTTTTTTTAAGAATATCCCCAAAATGACGGTGATAATGGGACAAAGCAATGGGAAAAAGGCATACGGTAAGTATTCTAGTGCACCAACTTTTAACGTTCCCATAATGAAGGTACCACTAACTCCCCAAGGAATTAACGAGTTGACTGCCGCCCCAGCATCTGCCAAAGTACGAGTTAAATATTTTTTATCAATACCTAAACGAGTAAATGAGGATTTAAATGTTTCCCCTGGTAAAATAATTGACAAATATTGTTCGCCAACTAGTAAGTTAATTCCCACAGAACTTAAAGCAGTTAAAGCGATTAATTTAGCTGGATTATTCACATAGCCTTTAATTTTATCAATTAAAGTAGCCACGATGTTAAACTTAATCAACAAGCCGCCCAAACCTAATGCCAAAATAATCAACGCAGCAGAACCTAACATGCTTTCAATCCCACCACGAGATAAAAGTGTATCAATACTTTGGTCCCCTGTATCTGCCACATAACCACTCATTAAGATGGTAGAAACTTTCGCTAAACTTAGGTGATGATCATTTATAAAAGCTAAGATGACCGCCACTGTAGAGCCGACTAGTAACGTTGGAATAGCCGGTACCTTTTTCCAAGCGAATAAGAATAAAACCGCTACTGGCAACAATGTAATCGGTGAAATCCAGAATCCTTGATGTAACGTTTGGACCATTGCATCAACCGATTGTAAATCCGCCGAACCAGATTGATGCCCCAAGAAGATATAGCCGACAATCGAAATAATAAACGCTGGAATAACAGTGTACATCATGTTTAGTATATGTTCAAAAAGGTTCACGCCACCAATTCCAGCAGCTAAGTTTGTTGTATCAGATAACGGTGAAATATTGTTCCCCAAAAAGGCACCTGAAACAACTGCGCCAGCTGTCATCGCATTGTCGAATCCAAGAATATGTCCAATACCTAGAAAGGCAATCCCCATAGTTGAAACAGTCGTAAAGGAGCTCCCTACCGTCACACCAACTAGTGCACAGACCACAAAAACGGTTGGTAAGAAGAACTTCACTGAGATAATTTTAAAACCATAGACCATAATTGTTGGAATCGTCCCAGATAAAATCCAAGTAGCAACTAAGACACCTATCAGCAAGAAAATAATAATCGGAATGATCCCTGGTTTAATCCCTTCCACAATGCCCTCGTGGATCTCATCCCAAGAAAATCCTTTCCATTTGCCATAAAGCAACAACAACATGAATACAAAAAGAATCGGTATGTGAGGGGTTAATTTTTGACCAATAATTAAGTACCCGAGAATCGCTAACAAGGCAATCAAAATGCCTAAACTTTCAGCGAACGAAACAGTGGGTTTCGTTGATTTCATATGAAAACCTCCTTTTATGGAAAGCGAAAACTGAAGCAATAATCGAACTTGCTTCAGTTTCCAAACGACAATTTACTATAGTCATCAGGTGAAGAGGCACTCAGCAAAATAATTGCTGGCCTTTTTATTCACCTAAATCTTCTTTTACTTCCGTTGCCCAACTTGCTTTTTTAAAGCGATTAATGATTAACGGAATCACAAACATAACAATAGTGATTAATGCAACTAAGACTGCATCAGTCACGGTTGTTGTACCTAATGTGGCGAAAATAACAATGATAACACTAAAAATTAACATTGCTGCCACTAAATAAGCTAAGCCATTACCTTTTTTACCAATTCGGTAAGGACGTAGTGTATCTGGTTGAGATTTACGTAATTTAATTAGGGAAATCGCAATCAATACATACACAATACTATAAATAATTGTTGTTGCATTTGTTAAAGTTAAGAATACAGCGTTGACATCATCCATTACCCCATAAAGTAAAGCGAATAATGAGATAACTACAGATTGTGTTAACACAACGTTACGAGAAACGCCATATTTATTTTCGCGATGGAAACCAAATTTTGGTGGCAATAAGCCATCACGAGCAACTTGAATAATTGTTTTTGATGGTCCAGTAACCCAAGCAGATAATTGTAATAACACGCCTAAGAAGACCATGAAACTAAAGATATTACCAATAATTGTTGGTAAACCTAAAACGTCACAATAAAGCAAAATTGGTTGTGTAATGTTAGACAATTCCATTTTGCCATTTGGAACAATATTAGCAACAAACATTGCATTAATAACGTTTAATAAGACTAAACCAATTAATGAAATGAAAACGCCTTTTGTATAATTTTTTGTTGCATCTTTCAAACGAGGAATATAAACAGAAGACATTTCAATCCCAACAAAGATAAACGCAATCCCTGCTAGATATTTAAATGTGTCCATATTTTCTAAGTTTGGTAAAACTTTTGACCAAGAGAAGGCACCTAAATAGCCGCCAGGTGTTAAGCCTACTTTAATCATTGAAAGAAGACCTAAAACAAACATAACTAATACTGGGATGTAAACACCTAGCCAAACACCAATATTTCCGCCAACTTTCGCCATGTCAAATTTTAAGTTCAAGATTGTAATAATCCAGTAAATCACTAAGATACAACCTAATACGAACCAATGATTTTCACCTAAGTGAACATTACCAAATGTATTACCTAGCAAAGGGCCTAATGTAGAAGCAACCATTACCATTCCTGGGAACATTTGCACCCATAGTAACCAAGCGACAACAAAACCCCATTTGCTACCTAAGGCAGTTTTAACCCAAAGTTGAGGGCCACCTTCTTGAGGAAGCATCGTAGATAATTCACCAGATATCAATGCGATTGGACCAGCAAAGAATAAGACCGCGAAAATTGTGTAAGAAATTAATGTCCAACCAACAGCAGCAAGTGTTGGGATACTACGTACAGTTGCACACAATGCCATTGTTAAACCGATAAAAGTACCTAATTCAATTTTTTTAACTTGTTGTTTATCCAATTTTGTACACTCCTTATAAGATTTTGGATAAGGAGCATGAATGACTGTTATACGCTGAGTAAAACAGTCATTCGACTGCCTCTTACCCAGACAAAGAATTGGTTAAGAGGTTAGCCATCTGGTTGATTTATCTCTTGAATAAGTCAACCAGACCAACGTTCCCTCGTTCGGTTACCATTTCTTTTTTCCGTTTAAGATTCAATTATTTTACGTCGTAAATTTGTTCTAATTTTTCTTGTAAAGCAGCTTGAATCTTAGGAGCGTAAACATCAAATTCTTCTTTATCGTTCATGTATGGAGTCATTACAGCAGCACGTAACACAGTTACTTTACCTGCACGGTTCCATTCTTCGTCACTAAATCCTAAGCTGTTTACAAATTTTAATGGGCTGTTGCCATAATCTGGAATAGCAAAGTCAGTATGTGAAGTAATGAATTCGTTGTTGTAAATATTTCCTTTAACGTATGATGCATAGTCATATACATCATGGTTTAATTTGTTCATTGCTACTAAATCATCGTTGCCTTTTTCTTTAAACACATAGTCAACCATGTTGAAGTCTGGATGAGTTAATGTGTGGACTTCGATTTCTTTGTCGCCAACTTTGAATGTTAAATCATTCAAGAAGTTATAGAAATGATGTGATCCTTCAATTGAAGCACCAATTAATTTACCATAACCTGCAACGTTTAAAGGTAAAACGTGATGTGCAGCCCATACAGAAGCAGCTGTTGCACCAGCTTTTGAACCTTCAAGGATATAAGCACCTAGTAACGCAGGAATATCGGCACCTTTTTCAAATACGTAAGTTGCGAAGTAAGAAATAACGTCGCGCATACGGATATCTTGGATAACGATACCACCAGCTGAATAAGGGATATAACCCATTTTATGAGGGTCAATTGTTACTGATTCTGCTAATTCGATTGCTTTATATGCATCATACACTTCTCTTGAAATGTGTTCTTTTTTCTCTTTGAAGACACCGTATTCTTCGTGAACATCTTGTAAATCTTCGTAAGGGATGAAGTTGTTGTCTTCGTCTAAGAAGATGGCACGTCCATAACCACCATAAGCAGCATCAACGTGTACATAATAGTAAATACCGTCTTTCATTAATTCATCGCGTAAAGCAATAATTTTATCGATTGAGTCAACGGCACCTTCTTCAGTAGAACCAACTACACCGACAACACCTAGCACTGGAATTTGTTCTTCTGCTAAGCCACGAACGATTTTTTCTAATTCGTTGATATCCATACGGTAGTTATGGTCAACTGGTACTGGGATAACTTGATCTAAACCGATACCGATAATATCAGCAGCTTTTAACCAAGAATAGTGTTTAGTTTGTGGAACTAACCATTTACCGATTGCTTGTAAATGTTTACCTGAACGAGCTGAATGAGCTTTGATTTCATCAATTTCATCTTCAGCTGATTCTAATAAGTCCATAATTTCTTTTGTTGGCATGTTCAATAGTTCCCAATCTGATTTGCCAGCAACTAATTCTGGTTTTACTTCTTTCATAGCAAATGGTAATGATTTAATGTTACGGGCATACCATAAGCCTTCTAAGTTAGCTAAAGAACCATCAGCAACGATGTGTCCCCAACCATTTTTGTAGCTCATTAAGTGAGCAAATTCATGTCCTACTTCTTCTTCCATTTGAGAAGTTGCTGGAGATGATTCATAGGCAACGTTGTTCCCGTTCCATAGCATTGCAAAGTTGTAAGCTAATAGAGAAGGCATTAATGTTTCTGAGTTCATATGTCCCCAATATCTACCTGCTGTATGCCATGGAACTGAATGTGTACGCATGCGAGAAGAGATTTCATTCAATACATCTTTCATATGGTTGACAGTTTTTTCGTAGCTTTCAGATGTGCGTTCTTGAGAAGAGATAACTGGCATGTCTTGTGGCATGTAGTTTTGACGCCATCCTAAATGTTCATCTACTAAGTCGATCAACAAGTCTTTATATAATTGTCCGTTTTCGGCTTTGTCCCCAATGAATAGTGCATTAAGGTTCATTTCGCCTTTTGCTAATTTTTCGTTTTTCATACGAAAATTCCTCCTTACAAATTTTAATGAATTAGATTTTGCATTCACAACTTACACCCAAACGGCTAAAGTGTAAAGAAGAAAAATAACAATGGTTATCATAGCTCTTTAATTTTATAATTTTTTCACAAGGTGTCTTGTCAGAACCATTATATAAAAAAATAAGAGTGGGATTGTGTGTACAATCCCACTCTTATTAGGTGTATTAACGGTTTCACCACTACCTGTAAGGAGAAATAGAATTTTAACTTTGATCAAATAATCACACGTCTTCTCTTCGTGAAATTATTATCAATTTCTAATCCATTACTTTTGCTAAAAAGTAATTTTTCTTCCCTTTCCGTACAACAACGAATTTTCCATCGAAATGTTGTGTTGGATCGACTGCAAAATCTAAATCGGTAACTCGGTCACCGTTAATACTTATAGCTCCTCCGCTCACATCTTCGCGAGCTTGACGTTTTGATGGTTCGATTTCTGTGTCAACTAACCAATCTACGATGTTTTTAGCATCTTTGGTAATTTCAACAGTTGGCACATGTTCTAACCCTTGCTCGATTTCCTCAATCGTTAAGTCTTTAATGTTGCCTGAGAAAAGAGCTTCTGAAATTTTTTGCGCTTCTTCTAAAGCTGCATCATCGTGAACAAATCGTGTCACTTCTTCAGCTAAGCGTCTTTGTGCTTCACGTTTACCTGGTTCTTTTTCAACTTTTTCAGCTAACGCATCGATTTCTTCTTTATCTAAGAAAGTAAAGAATTTCAAGTATTTGATGACATCACGATCATCTTGGTTTAACCAGAATTGGTAGAATTCAAATGGTGAGGTTTTCTTAGGATCTAACCAGATAGCGCCACCCGCTGTTTTCCCAAATTTTGTACCATCTGCTTTTAGCATTAAAGGAATAGTTAACCCGAATACTTTGGCTTCTGGTCCTTCTTTTTTACGAATCAAATCTAATCCTGCAGTGATATTGCCCCATTGGTCAGCGCCACCAATTTGCAATTGAATATTATGTTTTTTATGCAATGTGTAAAAGTCAATTGATTGAAGAATTTGGTATGTGAATTCTGTAAAGGAAATGCCACTTTCTAAACGACTAGCGACAATGTCTTTTGCCAACATCGTGTTGACATTAAAGTTTTTCCCGTAATCTCTTAAAAAATCTAATAAAGATAGTTCTGATAACCAATCGTAGTTGTTCACCATTGTTACCTCAGCATCTTTACCAAATAATTTTTTCATTTGGTTTGAAAGACTGTCCACATTATGTTGCACAGCTTCCATCGTTTGTAAAACACGTTCAGTTGTTCGTCCACTTGGGTCACCAATAGTTCCAGTTCCGCCACCAATTAAAATGTATGGGTGATGACCTGCTAATTGGAATCGTTTCATCATCATAAAAGGAATTAAATGTCCAATATGCATGCTATCTCCAGTTGGATCGACACCGCAATATAGCGAAATGCTCGTATTTTCTGTAAGTTCTCTTAGTCCTTCTTCGTTTGTTTGTTGATTAATTGCATCACGCCATGCTAGCTCGTCAATGATATTCATGTTATCACCCTCCATATTTATAATTATCTCTTTATAGGAAATCGTTCATTTAACGAAACAAACGATTAACACACTTGTTTTTACACGATATCCCGTGTTTATTTCTATGTATACACGGGTTCACGAAATTTTCTTTGGTCTGCCACGTATTCAAAAAAAGAATACAAAAAATCCCTAAGCCGTCGAAACGACTTAGGGACGAATTTCTCGTGGTACCACCCAAATTTATACATAGTTTAGTTTATTTAAAATACTATATACCTCTTAACAAATAACGCTGTTACCCGTGCCCTGTAGGCAGAAGCTCAAGAATGTAATTCGATAAATAACGTGTACTAGTTTCCAGCGCCACTAGCTTTCTGTAACAGTGGTTATTTCTCTACTGCTTTTCTGTCATTGCTTTGTATTTAACTTGTACATGTAGCATATTCCTTTTCGTTTTTTTTGTCAACACTCTTTGCTTAATTTTTTTTACTTTTATAAAAGATGTCCCTTTTTCACAAAAATAAAATAACAAATTCAAAATAATATTTATTTGTTTTAACAGCAAATACAGATAAAAAAATAACGAAAAAATTTAAAAAATATTCTTTAAAATTTTTTTGACTTTTTTTGTGATTTTCTATACTTTTATAAAATTTCCGAAGAAAAATGACGAACTTCTGATCCGAAGTTCGTCATTTTGTGAAAAACAGTTTTAAAGAATTGGTGAAAATAATCGTGAAATTTGTTGTTTAAAAATCAACCATTTTGACATGTCGCGAACAACTTCTGGAGTCATTGTTGTACATTTTTTTCGATCTTCTAAGAAAATTGCTTCTAATTGATCAATGATTTTTTTATCATATAACACAGCATTTGCTTCAAAGTTTAATTTGTAACTTCGGATATCTTGATTGGCTGAACCAACTGTGCAGACTTCATCATCCATAATCATTGTTTTCGCATGTAAGAAACCACCGTTATAAATTAAAATTTCAATATTTTCTTTCATCAATAAGCGGCCGTAATACTGTGTTGCTCGATAAATAAACGGATGGTCGGGCTTATCTGGAATCATAATTTTAACATCTACTCCTGAAGCCGCAGCAACCTTTAAAGCAGCCAAGACACTATCATCAGGAACTAAATACGGCGTTTGAATCCAGACTCTTTTCTTGGCAGAAGTAATCAATTTAATAAAGGCCAATTTAATTTGTTCACGGTCACTGTTAGGACCACTGGCAATCATCTGAATGGATGTATTTGCCTCTGGCACCAATGCTTCAAGTTTAAAGAAATAATCCAATTGATACGCCACACGATTTTTCTCGGGGGAAGAGACGTTCCAATCCATTAAAAAACGCATTTGCAGTAATGAGGCTGCTGGCCCTTGAATCCGTAAATGCGTATCCCGCCAATAGCCAAACTTTTTAGTCGTTCCGGCATATTGATCGGCAATATTAAAGCCGCCAATGTAGCCTACTTTTCCGTCAATAACAACAATTTTCCGGTGATCATGATAATTCAAACGAAACTTCAAAAGTGCTTTTTGAGAAGTAATAAATGTTTGGACAAAACCGCCGTTTTTTTTCAATTCATTCAAATGATGAACCTTGGTGCCCTTTGAGCCAAAGGCATCGTAAAGCAACCGCACTTCAACCCCTTCAGCCGCCTTTTCTTCTAATAAGTTCAAAATTTTGGTGCCGATATGATCCGTTACAAAGGCATAATATTCAATATGAATGGAGTGCTGAGCTTTTTTTATGTCCGCCATCAACGCATTGAATTTTTCCGTACCATCCGTAAAAATTTCAACATCATTTTTCTTAGTCAGAGGCATCCTATTTAACGAGGAAAAAAAGTCTGTAAACTGTTGTTGCTCCTCCGTCGGCATCTTTTGACTATAAAGTTCAAAACTTTCTTCTTGGAAATTCTGAAAATTCTCTAATTCCCGCAAATCACTTTGTTGCAAATAAAATTTCTTTTTGTCGGTTAAACCGCGCCCAAAGAATAAATATAAGAAAAAACCAAAAACGGGTAGAGCAATCAGTACGAGTAGCCATGCCCAAATTGCTGCTACATCTCGAGGTTTTAACAAAATGGTAATTCCCGCAATAATTGCATTAATAAAATAAATAACTGTTAAGACGCTAAGAATCAATTGTCTTCCTCCTTTATTTGTTACGTTTTAGTATACCATCAATTACGGATTTGGAATATCTTTTCTTTAGCGACTTCTGTCTCAAAAAATAAAAAGAACCCCTCATTCTAGTATCAGTAACTAGAATGAGGGGTTCTTTTTGATGTTTGTTTGAAAGTCTTTTAACTTAATTTCGTGTAAATGGACCTTTAGGAGCAATCAATTCTAAATTTGTACCATCTGGATCGGTAAAGTAAGCAACCCCTGTACCAAAACCGCTCTTCAAGCCATCTTCTTCTTGGAATGTAATCGGCTCTCCATCAGGTTCTACGCCAATCGCTCTTAAACGTGCAACAGCTGCATCAATATCTTCCACTTCGAAACACATATGCATTGCACTAATTTGTTCGTTGGAATAAGAAGCTTTTTCTGATTTTGGTTTAACATATTCTAATAAATCAATATTGATGTTTTCTAGATGCACATTGGCATACTTGATTAATGTATCATCTAACCCTTGTGTTTGGGCCATCCGTTTTCCACCAATTTCATCACGATTTGCGATTTTTGTTCCTGTTAATGCTTCATAAAACTTTACTGATTCATCCAAATTACTGACTGTAATCCCCACGTGGTTGACTACTGAAAAACCTTTAACTGCTTCACTCATTGTATCTCCTCCTAGTTAATTTTTAGAAATCAAACGTGTCTGGATCTGGTCCCACACGTAACGATTCATTCAATTGGTTAATTTGTGCCATTTCTTCTGCACTTAGTTCAAAATCAAAGACCGCTGCATTGCTAATCATCCGTTCTTTGTGGACAGATTTCACGGCTAATAAGATATCTTGTTGAATATCCCAACGTAAAATCACTTGCGCTGCTGATTTATTATGGTTCTCAGCAATCGCCAAAATGGTTTCATTCGATAATAATTGGCCTTGCATCAATGGTGACCAAGCTTGAACTTTGATATCATGTTTTTCACAGAAATCACGCACTTCTTTTTGATCCAATTTTGGATGTAGTTCCACTTGGTTAATTACCGGAACAACTTTTGCATAAGAAAGTAAATCTTCTAAATGATGAACTTGGAAGTTGCTGACACCAATTGCTTTCACTTTTCCTTCAGCATATAAAGTTTCTAAAGCTTGCCATGATTCTTTGTAAGAATTATTTCCTGGCCAATGAATTAAATACAAATCTAAATAATCTAAACCTAAACGTTCCAAACTATCATTGAAAGCTTGAATTGTTTCATCATAGGAAATATGCGCGTTCCAAACTTTCGAGGTAACAAATAAGTCCTCACGGTTCAAACCAGTTACCGCTAAGCCTGCTTTAATTCCTGCTCCTGTGCCAGATTCATTGCCATAGATTTGCGCTGTATCGATTAAACGATAACCATTGATAATCCCTTCTTCGACCACTTTTGCTGTCTCTTCATCTGGTATTTGGAATACCCCGAGACCCATTCCTGGAATTTTAGTGCCGTTGTTTAATGTTACTGTATCTGCTAGTGATGTAATCATTTGATTCGCTCCTTTAACGTTTTCTGATATCATCATATACCGTGCCGTACATGCTGTATAGTACGTACTTTTTCGTTTCATAGGAACCAAAAAGTGCGCTTTTTGGTAAATTCGCTTTTTTAGCCTGAAAAATTTTTAACTTTTTTTATTACCTGAACTGCCAGAAACAAAATATACTAGTTTTTTATTAGTTTTTCAGGTATCAGCAATAAAGTTACTAACTGATTTTGGTAGCTTTCCCATTTTTTAGCTTCAATGAAGTTCCATTGATTAATTTTTCATATAGCTAAAATCTAGCCTTACTCCGAGGAACTTGCCATAGGCTTCTTTTAATGTCCAAAAAAAGAAGAATCTTTCAGTTTCGCTAACTAGGAAGCTATAATTGCTAAAAATGACTTTGTTTTTAAAAATAAAAAAAGAAGTTACTACATTAGTACAATTTAAAGTTGTAATTCTCTGAATATCTACTTCTAACAGATAATCTGAAATTACAATAATAAATTTGTTATAAGAATACAACACACTAAATTCTGTTTATTCCAACAAAATTTATTATTGAAGGCGTACATTTATAATACCCAGTTCAATTGCTTTAACAACTGAAGCAATTGCAGAATTTGTTTCTAACTTTTCATTGATGGAATAAACATAGTTACGAAGAGTTCGGTCAGTAATATTCATTTTGGAAGCTATTGCTGATTGTTTTACTCCTTGCGATAAAATTCTTAATACTTCTTTTTCTCGAGGAGTAATTAGGTTGTGCTTTAAATCATGTCTACTTGTTTGAGGAAATATTTTTTTGTCTTCATAGCTTATTTTTTTCAAATTCTCAATCAAAGAGTCAACCGCTATATGTTTGTCTAAAAAACCATTAGCTCCGATACCAATTGCTTTATCTCTATACTCTGCTAAATCAAATCCAGATAAAAAAACTAATTTTGTTTTTGTTTTTCTCAACACTTCTTCTCCCAATTCCAAGCCATTGAACATACCCATGTGAATATCCATCAAAATTATCGATGGTCGATATGTTTCAATCATTTCAAAAACCGTGATTGGATCTGAAATATATCTAAACTCTTTAACATCTGCATAGTTTTTTAAAGTCATCCCGAGACTTTTCCCAATCAATTTATGGTCATCAACTAGTAATATTTTCATATTGCTCTCCCTTCATACAAGGAATAGTGACCCAAACTTTCGTACCGCTGTTTGGACCTGGTAAAGACAACATCTTAAATGAACCATTCAGCCAATTAATGTCATTTTTTATCGAAAGTAGGCCGATGTGATCATTCGTCTGAATTAACGATTTTTCAAACTCTAAAATATTGCCAACCCCTACTCCATCGTCTTCTACTATCAACTGAATCTCAGCGTTGTCTATTTCAACTGTTACTTTTCCTATTTCAGCATCTGCGTGTTTTCCAATATTTTCATTTAACTCTTTCACGATCCGATATAGTGGAGCAATAACATGCTGTGGTATTATTTCCTCAATACTATAATCCAATATAAACTCTGTCTTCGGATATTTTTTGTTAAAATCATCAATTAATATTTGTAAGTTTTCTTTAAAAGTAAGATGGTAAAGCGTTGATGGATACGTGTTAAAGATTTCAGAACGTATGGAACTAACTAATTTTGAAAACTCCTCATTAATTAAATCCGTAACCATGACATCTCCTGACAAATTTGATATTAAAGTATGGAGTCCAATAACAGACTGGAGTATGTTATCGTGAAGATAATTAGCGTAATTTTTCTTCTCAATCTCCATACTATTAAACAGCTTGATTCTTAACAATTGACAGACCTCTATTGGATCTTTCACATAACTTTTGCTATTTAAGTGAAGTAATCTTACGGTAATTATCAAGGTTCCATGTTGTTCTACAGTTTTATGTATAGATTTCAAATCAATATCATTGTCATTGTTTTCAAAGAAAATCCAAACTGTATATCCAGAGATTATTATGGGTATACAGGTATATTCTTTTTTTCGAAACTTAATTTTTTGTTTTTGTTTTTTTAGTGAATGAATCTCTTTTTTTAGTGAATTAAAAACTGTTTCGCCTTTTTGACATAGTAAATAACACCCTTCTTTTGATTCAACAAATACAGCTAGTCTTTGGCTCGCAGTTAATTCTTCTAATTTGTCGAGCAATAATTCAGATACATTATTGAGAAATCGCGAGTATGTAACTTGATCTAGTACTTCTAACTTTTCGTTATTTAAATTCCTAAAATTATTTTTTAATTGTTTTACTTTATTTGAACGTATTGCATTTATTGATAGATGAGTCAAATAACATACTAGGGTAAAAAGAATAGTCAAAATGAAACTTTTCCAGAGAACAATACCAATTACTTCTAGAATTAAGAAGAAAAATGCACTATATACTAAGATACAAAACGCTAACAGAAATTTTTCAGATAATATAATCTCTCTTTCCTTAACGAGAATATAAACTACACCAGTTGGTAAAATAGTAACTAGTATGGTAATTTTATCCCAGTTATAAAAAGATAACTCTGGGGAAAGCAGGCATATAAAATAAAATAAGATAAGTAGTACAAAAGAGAGTAGTAATGAAGTAATCAAAACTTTATATTTTAGTGCACTAAAAAAAAATTTCTTTTCTTTAATAATTGTTAAATAATTGACAGTAATTGACGAAATCATTAACAAGATCAAAGTAGGTCCTACATAAAAATCAAGTAACAGAGCCAAATAGCTGTATAGTGAAACACAACATAGAAGAATACGATTTTTATTAAGTTTTTTCTTATCATCTATATGTATAAAGGAATACAAAAACAGATAAAGGGTTAATGGATGGCAACATAAAAGAAATAGTCCTACTAGCTTTAGAACCCATATATCCGAGTAAACCAATAACACTGTCCAACCCAAATAGAAAGTTAATGAAAAAAAAGATAATGAATATAGTTTTTGGGGGAGCTTTATATAGACAAAACTTCCTAAAAAAATGATATATATACTGCATAGTAAACTTAGGAAGCTCATTTCTTTTTCCATAAATGCTGAGTAAATAACAATATATGATATGGTAACCAACCATTTCAAACCAATTCCAACTTTCTTTCGCTTATCCACCAAGTACTTTCTCCTCGTAATATATATTTTGAGAGAATGCTTATCCCTTCATTCTATCTTATGAACTATCCCCCAATTTTTTTAATAAAAATAACGGTTTTTACTTAGATACTGTGTAACATTCCTGAATAACAAGTCTTAGAAAAAACTTACGAGAAGATGTTAGCTCTCCTTGCAGCTAGTCTGTAATATAAAATTTGCCTAGATCATTGGTATAGCCTCCAACAAATTAGCTGAGTCCACCTCTAGTAGAGATTAGGCGGCTAGCCTAATGAGAGAAACTCAATGAATTCGAGCAAAGCTGTCGTTAAGCAACGAAATTTCGAGGTATCTTACAGTACCTATGCACATTCCGAGTAAATAATGATAAGAGCCCTTCACAAGGGACTTTTTTTGGTTTAGATGTTAGGTTCCGAGAAATTAGATATTCACTTTATGACAGACAATCCAACGTTGTCTGAGCTAAAAGAAGTGTCATTTTAAAATAATCAAATTGGCGCAATTCAAATAAAGAAGTTGATTCTTTAACCGTTTTTCCGATAAAACCAAGTTAGCGAAATATGCTGATTTTTATTAACGACTAAATCAATTAAGTAACTCTGAATACGGAAACACACCTATAGTCAAACAAAGTACTCGTTATCTCCACCATTAATTAGTTAAGTCTAACCAAGTCCATGGAGAGATTTGATCCTAAACGCAATATGTATTGTAAGAAAAACTACAAGAAAATAATCGGATATAACATATTTTTTAAGTACTTAGCATATTGACCAATCTTCTACACCAAAAAACGCTTACATCAAATTATAATAACATTCTCTACTTCAACTAAGATAATTATTCTTACTTGAAGTAGAGATCAGACCGAACTTATTCAAAAATCATCACTCTAATATCTAAGTGATAAAAAGTAATGAAGATTAAAAAATGACCGGAATTTCACTAACATTCTGCGAGCTAAATCATAAAACAGGAATACATAGTACATTAAGTTCTACTATATTCTATTTCTAATTCATCTGAGCAATTCAATCTAAGTCTTATTTATACTATACATATTAACACACACTGCCGCTCATTACTAATTAATTTAATACTAATTAGTTGACAAATAATCTTTTTTAGTTTCATGTCTAAAGAATAGATAAAACTTTGACAAGACTATTCGTCTATTATTTTTCTATAACTTCATTTTTTTTATTTAAAAAGACAATATTAAAAGGGCCAAGAAGAACACTCCTAAGCCCTCGCAAAAATTCAAATTTCTAGCAACAAGTTACTGAACCTTTATTTGGTGTAATAACTTCTTCAATACTGTCCAAATCTTCGAAATCAAAATCATGTAAAAGCATTTTTTATCCCTACTTCCTTCTTTTTTTGATATCTCATAAAAAATTAAAATATCCTAAGTTATGATTTGTCCTTCTTCCAATTTAAAAACTTGATCACAGAATCGCTCTACAGATTCATCATGTGTTACAATAATGAAAACCTTGTTTTCCATAAATGGAAGCGTTCGAATCAGTTTCAAGAATGCATCTGTATTTTTTTTATCTAAATTACCTGTAGGTTCATCAGCCAAAATAATTTTAGGTTCCATTAGTAAACAACGGGCAATTGCCGTACGTTGCTGCTCACCACCAGAAATTTCATTTATATATTTTTCTTCAATCTTCTTAATTCCTAACCAATTGACTAGCTGTTCATAATTATCTGAATGATTTTCAATCTTTTCACCTTTTAAACGAAGCGAGAAAAGAATGTTTTCTTTTACATTTAGAAAGGGAATCAAATTAAAATCTTGGAAAATGAATCCAATATCATTAGTACGTAATTCAGCTAATTGATTACTATTAAATTCTGTGATGTTCTTATCCCCTATTTTCACTTCCCCTTTAGTGGGATGAATTAACCCACCAATAATGTTCAGCAAAGTAGATTTACCTGAGCCAGACGGTCCCACTAAAGCATAAATATTACCTTTCTCCAAAGTAATTGTTATACCATTTAGAACTTGCTGAGAGTGTCCATTTATTCCGTATTCCTTTTCGACAGACTTTAGTTCAATCATATTTTCACCTTCCTATTCAGATTCTTACTTCCTATTTTTTTCTTTTAAAATAACTCTAGAAATTAAAATAATCCCCAAGACAAGTATCAAATAGATAACAACTAATATTGAACATACTTGCAAGTAAGGAATATTAATGACAGGTTCGAATACAATAACTTCTTCCATCATCTTAATCCCACCTTCAGCAAATGTAAGCCCGAAAAGCCAACCTAAAACAACACCTAAAATATAGATAATAGACATTTCTATTAACATACTGATTAGCAAAGCTTTTCTTTTCATCCCCATAATTAACAATCCTTTGTATATTCTTTGTCTAGAACTAATTGAAAGAATAAACATATTTAATATGATTGCTCCACTGAAAAAGATCAGCGCATAAATAAATGCTTCAATCATTTCAGTTTGTTTAATTGCTTGATTTTTGTATTTATCTTTTAGATCACCAATATTCATTAAGTTATAATTTTCAATAGATAAATACTTTGTGAATTCTTTTATTTCTTCATCACTCAGCCGATTCAAATAGATTGTGTTGTAAATTCCTTTAACATCCTTTCCAAATAAATACTCTGTTAAAGCAGATTTGGATGTAAACACTTGTTGTAGATCCAACGGCTGATAAAAATCTTTCGGACTAATTTTTATAGATTTGTCTTTATCAAAGGAATAATCTATGACTTGATTACGTTTGATCTTTGATTTTTCAGCTAACTGTGACGGAAATAATACATTCAAACTATCATTATTTAAATCAAAATCTTTAATATTAAACTCTTTTTCCATTTCTAACACTTGAATATTTTTGAAGTTAGAAGAAACGCCTGTCAAAATCAAAGTGTTTTCATTATTTTCTTTTTCAATCTCCATACTTAAAGCAATCTCAAAAGTTGCATGTGGATATAAGTTCTGCAAATAAGCCTTAACTTTTTCTTCTTTGACCTCAGATAATTCATTCATCACAAGTATATGTTCAAATCTATAGGTCTCATCTACCTTTTGTACAACAGCTTCCTTGACAGAATGAAAAAAGGTTAACATTCCTACTAGAAGCATAACTGAAAAGGCCAATGTAGATATTAATGAGCTGATTCTTTTAATATTCCAGCAATTTTCTTCCACAGCAACGAACAAAGAAAGTCGGTTAAAACGGAGCGACAAAAAACGAAGAGACGCCAAGGTCCCTGCTATTAACGGATCAAAAATCAAGATTAAACCTGTAAATAGTAAAATTATTTTCATAGTTGTGTATCCACTAACAATTGAAACAATCAAAAGGATAATACCTAAAGCTAACTTAATTCTAAATAAAAATTTTTCTTTAATAGTAGATTGAAACTTAAACGTGCTGCCTTCTTTCTGTTTACTTTCTACTTCGATATTCATACTTTTTAGATTTTTTGAACCGCACCATATAAAAAATAAAATTGCAGAAACAATAACTAGTAGATAAATATAAATTGGAATATGTTCGACCTTCATGTCTTGATAATTAGACAAAAATACTCTTGAAAACACTATGCCTGTGAAAAGTCCAATAACGGCTGTAACAGAACTTAGCAGAAAGCTTTCAATACTTAAAATCTGCTGAATTTTTTTGTATTTCATACCTAACTTATATAGCAGTTGGAATTCTTTCTTTCTCCCTTGAATAACAATCGAGTATGTATTATAAATAATAAATAAAGAAAAACCTACAAGAACTCCCGTCCCTAATTGTAAAAATAATTTCATATTTTTAAAGTCTTTTTTTAATAAATAGTCTGCTAACTCATTTTCAATTCTGTAGTTTATTGTATAAATAACTCCTAAAGAAAATGTCAATAGCAGCATTGTTACAAAAAATATCAATATGATGAAAAGAAACTTACTACTATTTTTTTTTAAATTTTCTCGAATATATATCCACATATTTCTCACATCCTTCATAATGTCTTCAAAAAGATTTTAATGCTTTCTTAAAAGAAAGAAGTACTTGTATTAGACTTATAAATGCCATTACATAGACGAAAATGCTTAGTACTGTTGAACTAAATCCAAATACGTTTAGATAATTCAATGTTATACGTATAATAGAAAAAATCCCTGCAATACCAATAACATATGAAAGAATAAAATAAAGAAACAATCCAATCATTTTTTTGTTTTGAAATTTTTTTAAAATTGAGGTCTCTTTTTTTATTACTCCTGCAAGAAGCAACAATAACTGCCATCTTGTCCCTTCACTACCATATATGATTGTAAAAATATGGTATCCATCACTCGTTGATAGCGGTAATAAACTACTAAAAAGATACCCTATATTAAGAAGAGCTATATAACCAAACCACCAATTATTTGTAATGATAAATAAGCATAATGAGAAAAACATCAGTATACAGTAGTCACATTTAAAGTTGAAAAATTTATCTGGCTTATGTAAGAATCCATTAGTTGAACTGGAAATTTAATAATAATTGGAAATCCAATTAACATTACAGCTATCAACAATAAATTTAAATAATATATGCCTTTAGTCACTCTCTCAATTCTTTTTTGAATAGCAAATAAAGGAATTTCAAATAGTTTCCGACTATTCAACTCAAACACGATATTACTTTGACTATTTGTATTTGGGTATGTACACAAATTATGCTTACTTAATATGGTTCTCATTTTTTCGTAGCTAATCGTACTATTTTCATGTAAAAATTCTTTTACTTCTTCAATTTTTTCTTTCTTAAGCAAAGCAATATGTACAATCGAAATTACATATTCTAGCAGACATAAATGTCAACACAACAGTCCCTCTACCTGGAACTTTATCTACAGCTACATCCGAACTATTTTCCTTTTTAAATTTCTCTTGATCACTATTTATTAAATACACCTGATTCTGCATGCTTTTCCTCCTTATATATTACTACTCGCTTCATAAAATCATTTTAAATTTACAAATAATGAAATACCATGTATATAGTTTAAAGGAACAGGAATGTAAATTAAATAAGTAAAAGCGGAAAATTGTTATGACTCCATAGACAAATTTTTAGTAATGTTTACACTTTAAATGTTATAAAATAAAATAACAGGTAATATGAAATGCCTACAACTTTTTTAAATTATTTTGTCTAGAGATACACCTGTTCATAAAATAGCAAGGAGAAAACAAAGCGTTGCTTAACTCACACATTCTTTCACTAAAGTTGGAGTCCAACCCAGTTTCCAAAAAGCTTATTATTCCCTATCGCTTTTCTTAGCGAGCGTGAACAACATATTTGTAATAGTTATCGTAATCTCAACAGAAAAACGACCTATCAAATAGGTAGATATGCAACAAAAACTGTTATTTCTCTCAGTCTATTATTTAATATCAACCATTCAGCATGCAGGGATTCTCGCTGCTTCATACAAAAAATACAACAATCGTACCTGAACCACCTGCATAGCCGGTGGTTTTCAATACATACAAAAAAATCCAGAGGATTTTCTCCTCTGGACTCGACAGGATTCTACAATTTCTCTTTACCAACATTATTTGACAAAGCGCAAAAAAAGAGAACGCGTACTCCGTCTTCGAAACGTCCTAAGACGCCGACAGAATACCGTTCTCGTGGGTTTGGCACCCAATGGGGGCATAGGGATTCGAACCCTAGACCCTCTGATTAAGAGTCAGATGCTCTAACCAACTGAGCTATGCCCCCGTTGTATAAAATGGCTTTTCAGCTACCTCAATATTGTAGCACTCCGCTATTATTTATACAAGAGGGAATTTTTTTCAGTTGTTATTCTTGTGAAGCTTGTTCTTTTTTTACAGGACAAGCTGTTTGACAATCTTCACAACTTTCCCCTTTTTTGATTCGTCGATAGGTGATGATTCCTGCTGTTCCAAAAATTAAAATGGATAAAATAATTGTTGCCATCCGTTATTACCCTCTTTCTAAAGAAGTGATTGCTTGGACACTTTCTTTGCCTGGCTTTGGTTTTCTTATAAGGAAATAAAATCCAGCTAAAACAACACCCATCGCTAAAAAAGTCCCCAGAGTTAGTGTGCCTTTTTCGACTAACACATGGCCCAATTGATAAATCACAAAACTAACCATATAAGCCAAACCGCATTGATAACCAATGGCTCCTAATGTCCATTTGAGGTCTCCCATTTCACGGCGAATTGCGCCAATTGCAGCAAAACAAGGTGCACATAATAAGTTAAAAGTTAAGAACGAATAGGCCGCGACTGGTGTAAAGGTGTGTTGCAGTGCGCCCCAGACTTCTACCCCGTTTTCAGAAACATCTTTCACATTGCCAAATAAAATGCCTAAGGTACCAATAATATTTTCTTTCGCTATCAATCCTGTAATTGTAGCAACTGCCCCTTGCCAATTCCCCCAACCTAATGGGATAAATAGCACCGCCAACCCTTTACCTAGAAATGCTAGAATACTTTGACTTTCTGGAACGGGTTGAAACGTCACAGAATAATGGGACATGAACCAAATGAGAATACTGGAAACAAAAATAATCGTGCCTGCTTTTTTTACAAATGAGCGACATCGTTCATAGGCATGTCGAACCACACTTCTAAGCTGTGGCAAATGATAGGCGGGAAGTTCCATAATGAATGGTGCTGGATCTCCCGAAAAATGCTTGGTCTTTTTTAAAGCAATCCCTGACAACACAATGGAAGCAACCCCTAAGAAATAAGCAGAGGGCGAGACCCAACTTTGGTTAGGAAAAAATGCACCTGCAATCAGAGCGATAATTGGCAACTTCGCCGAACATGGCATAAAAGTCGTGACCATAATAGTCATTCGCCGATCGCGTTCGTTTTCAATCGTTCGACTAGCCATCACGCCTGGGACCCCACAACCTGTCGCAATTAACATTGGAATAAACGACTTACCAGATAGGCCGAATTTCCGAAACAAGCGATCCATGACAAAGGCAATCCGTGCCATATAGCCACAATCTTCTAAAAAACCTAAACATAAAAACAGGACGGCCAGTTGTGGTAAAAAGCCTAACACAGCCCCAACCCCTGCAATGATCCCATCTAAAATTAAACTTTGCATCCATGGCGCTACTTGCCATTGCGCCAACCAATTTCCTACAAATTGAGGAACCCATTCCCCGAAAAAGACATCGTTTAACCAGTCTGTCCCCATTGTACCAACCGTTTGAATAGACAAGTAATAGACCAACCACATCACAAACGCAAAGATTGGCAACGCCAACCACCGATTGGTTACCACTCGGTCAATCTTATCACTGTGAGTAAATGTCATTTCTGTTTTTTTCGTCGCACATAAAGCAATTAATCGAGCAATAAAGGCATAGCGTTCATTGATGATAATCGCTTCACTTTCATCTTGAAAGATTTTTTCAGTAATTTGAATGACTTCTTCAATTTCTTTTTCTTGAAAAGAACTCAATAATAATTGCTCTTTGGTTCGAACATCTCGTTCAAAAAGTTTTAAACTATACCAACGCTGTTGCGTTTCAGGAACAGTATTCCCTAAAATATCAACAATTTCAGCAAGTGCTGCTTCTAAGCGATTATCATAAGAAGGATAAATAACCTCTGTCTCTATGGCATTCGCTCGCTGCTTACTTTGTTTTAAAGCATGATCCAACCCACGATTCTTCAAAGCACTAATCTCAACGACAGGCACGCCTAAGCCATAACTTAACTTTTCACTATTCAATGTTTGGCCGTTTTTTTCCAACAAATCCATCATATTTAACGCACAAACAACCGGTAATCCGGTTTCAATTAATTGTGTTGTTAAATAAAGATTCCGTTCCAAATTGGTCACATCGAGAATATTCAAAATCACTGAAGGTTGGTCCTCCAAAAGATAATCTCGTGCCACAATTTCTTCAGGCGTATAAGGAGAAAGAGAGTAAATCCCTGGCAAATCTTGAATAATGAGTGTCTTATCTTTCTTTGCCACCCCCTCTTTGCGTTCCACAGTCACCCCTGGCCAGTTTCCAACATATTGGTTGGCTCCTGTTAACATATTGAACGTTGTCGTTTTACCGCTATTAGGGTTGCCGGCTAGTGCAATTTGCTGAGTCATTCGCTTTCCTCCTTTTCAACCAAGATTAGTTCCGCTTCACTTTTTCGTAACGTTAGTTCGTAGCCACGTACATTGATTTCAATTGGATCAGCTAAAGGAGCTACTTTGCGAATAAAAATTACTGTTCCTTTTGTTAAGCCCATGTCCATCAACCGACGTTTCACCGCTCCTTGTCCGTGGATCCCTACTATTGTAGCGCGTTCTCCAACTTTCAAGGTATCCAAGGAGACCCAAACTTTCTCATTCGCCGAGCGCTCCTCCACATGAATCGCTTGTAAAATCGTATCTGTCAGCGCAATTCGACTATTATGTAATAAAACAATACCATTTTGATTCTGATAATTGATAAGGACAACTGCTTGGCCTGCAACGACACCTAAATTGTTCAGATGTTTCTTTGTCTGAACATCTGCTTGGACGCTTTCGACTGTATAGACTTTCCCAACTTCTGCCTGCGCTAACGTAATCATTTACTTTCCTCCATGTGAAAAAGTTTCAAACGAAAATGAGAATCGTTCTCAATTAAAAGAATACGCTTGCTTACACGGAAAGTCAATGAATTTCTGGATGTATCTCCTGTTTTCTTCTATTTTCCTTCTATAATAGAGACACTTTTTTCAGGTTACCATTTTTGAAAAAAAGTCAGTTCTTGTTTTTTATGTTACTAGCTACTATAAAATTCCACTCATTCAATAACAAATCCGCTTATTTTTTCTTCTTGTGCCTAACTCAAATGTCAACACAATATTTAGTGTTTTTTCACTAAATGTTCTCTTTCAAAATTTTAATTTTTTTGTTTGTCAAACACTGACCAATGTGTTTTTTCTCCCAAAAACGAGGATTCACGTGTTTTCATTTTTCTTTCAAAAACACAAAAACTAGTATTATGAGAAAAACGCACCACAATATATAGTGTTAAAGTGTTGACTTTTTTCTACATAGATTTATACTAGTCTATGTAGAAAAAAAGAGGAGGAACTTTCAATGAACGTAAAAATCTTTTCAAAAAATAACTGTATCCAATGTAAAATGGCGAAACGTTTCCTAAGTGAAAATAACATCGCTTTTGAAGAAATCAATATCGACGCACAACCAGATGCTATCGACTGGTTAAAAGAACAAGGGTTCCAAAGCGTACCGGTAATCACATCTGAAGCAACAACCGTTGTTGGTTTCCGTCCAGACCAATTAAAACAATTGGCTAGCTAAGATGAAACTTGTTTATTTTTCAGTCACCGGTCAAACAAGGCGCTTTATTAAAAAATTGGATTTGCCTGCTTATGAACTTGAGCCAGCGAATCCTTTTTTTGAAATAAATGAGCCTTTTATTCTTGTCATTCCTACCTATGATGCAGAAATTACAGAGGTAGTGAATGACTTTCTTGATTATAAAAGTAATCAAGAACTGTTAGTTGGTGTAGCTGGTGGGGGCAACCGTAATTTTGCTGAATTATTTGTCTATACCGCCAAAGATATTGCCCGCGATTACCACGTTCCGCTTCTATACTCCTTTGAGTTTAGCGGAACAGACGAAGACGTGGAGACCTTTAAGAAAGTAGTGGAAGAAATTGAGTCTAAAAGAAATTAAAGATGTCAGCTATTTCAAACTGAATAACGAGATTAACCGTCCTGTTGATGGTCAAATCCCTTTAAATAAAGATAAAGAAGCACTCGCAGCCTTCTTTAAAGAAAATGTAGAACCGAATACACGTAAATTCAGCTCTGCTGAAGAAAAAATCAACTTTTTAATGAAAGAAGATTTTATTGAAACTGAATTCATCGAAAAATATTCAATGGACTTTATTGAAAAATTATATGCTTTCTTAGATGAACAACATTTCCAATTCAAGTCTTTCATGGCGGCTTATAAATTTTATTCTCAATACGCTTTAAAGAACAACGCCGGAACAGAGTATTTAGAAACATATGAAGATCGGGTTGCCTTTAATGCCTTGTATTTTGCGGATGGCGATGAAGAGTTGGCTTTAACATTGGCGGATGAAATGATCCATCAACGGTATCAACCAGCCACACCTTCTTTCTTAAACGCTGGACGTAAACGTCGAGGCGAATTGGTTTCTTGTTTCTTAGTTCAAGTAACAGATGATATGAACAGCATTGGGCGTTCAATTAATTCTGCCCTTCAATTATCACGAATCGGCGGCGGCGTAGGAATTACTCTTTCCAACTTACGTGAAGCGGGCGCACCAATCAAAGGTTATGATGGCGCAGCAAGTGGTGTTGTCCCTGTTATGAAATTATTTGAAGATAGCTTTAGCTACTCTAACCAATTAGGTCAACGTCAAGGTGCTGGTGTGGTTTATCTAAACGTCTTCCATCCAGATATTGAAATGTTCTTATCTGCTAAAAAAGAAAACGCTGATGAAAAAATCCGTGTAAAAACGTTGTCTCTTGGTGTTATTGTTCCAGATAAATTTTACGAATTAACACGTAACAACGAAGATATGTATTTATTTAGTCCTTATAGTGTGGAACGTGAATATGGTGTGCCTTATTCCTATGTAGATATCACCAAAGAATATGATAACCTAGTGGCCAATCCAAACATACGTAAACGTAAAATTAAAGCCCGTGACTTAGAAAATGAAATTTCTAAATTACAACAAGAATCTGGCTATCCTTATATCATCAATATTGATACAGCTAACAAAAACAATCCGATTGATGGCAAGATTATCATGAGTAACTTATGTTCTGAAATTCTTCAAGTTCAAACGCCTTCTGTTATTAATGGGAAACAAGAATATGAAGTTTTAGGAACAGATATTAGTTGTAACTTAGGTTCAACTAACATTGTTAATTTAATGGAAAGTCCTGACTTTGGAAAATCTGTTCGCGCTATGACGCGTGCGTTAACTTTTGTAACAGATGCTTCTGAAATTGATGTCGTGCCAACTATCCAAAATGGAAATCGTTTAAGCCATACAATCGGGCTAGGCGCAATGGGCTTACACACCTTCTTCGCTAAAAATCATATGGAATACGGCTCTGAAGAATCATTAGACTTTACAGACATTTATTTCATGTTATTAAATTACTGGACTTTAATGGAAAGTAACCAAATTGCGAAAGAACGTAACCAAGTCTTCCACAATTTTGAAAAATCAGATTATGCTTCTGGTGCTTACTTCGATAAATATATTGAAGGCAACTTTACACCAAAATTTGATAAAGTGAAAGAAATCTTCAAAGACATTCAGATTCCAACAGCTGAAGATTGGGCTGCGTTACGCGATGCTGTGAAAAAAGATGGTCTTTATCATCAAAATCGTTTAGCCGTAGCGCCAAATGGTTCAATTTCATATATTAATGATACTAGTGCCAGCATTCATCCAATTACTCGCATGATTGAAGAACGTCAAGAGAAGAAAATTGGTAAGATTTACTATCCAGCGCCTTATTTAGCTAATGATACAATCCCTTACTATACTTCTGCTTACGACATGGATATGCGCAAAGTGATTGATGTCTACGCAACAGCGCAACAACACGTTGATCAAGGAATGAGTTTAACCTTGTTTATGCGTTCAGAAATCCCTGAAGGCTTGTATGAATGGAAAGAAACACCAAAACAAACAACCCGTGACTTGAACATTTTACGTCATTATGCGTTCAACAAAGGGATTAAATCAATTTACTATATTCGTACATTTACAGATGATGCTGAAGAAATTGGCAGCAATCAATGTGAGTCTTGCGTGATTTAATGAAAAGTACTTAAATAAGGCGTTCTGCTTGAGCGTCTTATTTTTTAGGAATGTTCTCTTTTTAAACAGGACATTTTCAGATATACTGAACAAAGAAGAACGGCTGCACGCTCCTATTTGGACTCTGTAGAACGTTTTAAGCGAAGAAACGAGACAACTAGTCAAACAGACTGCTGTCCCAGCATACAGGAGGAATAACCATGGCAACGTATTATGAAGCAATTAACTGGAACGCCATTGAAGACGTCATTGATAAATCCACTTGGGAAAAATTAACCGAACAATTTTGGTTAGATACACGGATTCCGTTATCCAATGACTTAGATGATTGGCGGACTCTTTCCGATTTAGAAAAAACTACTGTCGGCTACGTTTTCGGCGGTTTAACTTTATTAGATACTGTTCAATCAGAAAGCGGCATGGATCAACTGAGAAATGATGTGCGGACGCCCCATGAAGAAGCCGTCTTAAATAACATCCAATTCATGGAATCTGTCCATGCCAAAAGTTATTCTTCTATCTTCAGTACATTAAATACAAAAAAAGAGATTGATGATATTTTTGAGTGGACAAATACCAACAAACATCTGCAATATAAAGCAGAACGGATTAACGAAATTTATAAAAACGGTACTCCGTTAGAGAAAAAAATTGCTAGTGTATTTTTAGAAACGTTTTTATTCTATTCTGGGTTTTACACTCCTCTTTACTATTTAGGAAACAATAAACTAGCGAACGTCGCTGAAATTATTAAATTGATTATCCGTGATGAATCAGTGCACGGCACGTATATTGGCTATAAATTCCAATTAGGATTTAATGAATTACCAGAAGATGAGCAAGATAAACTAAAAGACTGGATGTATAATTTACTTTACGAATTGTACGAAAACGAAGAACGTTATACAGAAGAATTATATGATGACTTAGGTTGGACCGAAGAAGTAAAAACCTTTTTACGTTACAACGCCAACAAAGCTTTAATGAACTTAGGTATGGATCCCTTATTTGCGGATACAGCCAATGATGTGAACCCGATTGTAATGAATGGTATTTCGACAGGAACTAGCAACCATGACTTCTTCTCCCAAGTAGGAAATGGCTATTTACTAGGAACAGTTGAAGCCATGAAAGATGATGACTATCTTTACGGTTTAGATAAATAGTAAAAAGCTAGAAACGATTAACGTTTCTAGCTTTTTATTTTACCAACTTCCTG
The DNA here is from genome assembly GCF_051712785.1 of Enterococcus sp. DIV0546. NCBI lineage: Bacteria > Bacillati > Bacillota > Bacilli > Lactobacillales > Enterococcaceae > Enterococcus > Enterococcus sp. DIV0546. Next base: position 358,826 of record NZ_JBIOPO010000001.1, on the reverse strand, counting down.
AGGCACCGCCACCGCCGAATGAGCCGCCACCGAATGAACCACCACTGCTGCTACCAGAACTACTATGATTAGACGGATTGTATTGTGAGTTTAAATAAGCATACGTCAAAACACTACCATCATAACTATATAAAGTATCTCCTACTAATAAACGCCCAAAAGATTGTTTTTTTGCATTTGGATATATACTTAGTAAAGAACCACGCTTAGTGGCACGTCTTATTTTCCCTTTTGTGGCAAATAACGTTGCTCCATTAAGATATAAACAATAAAAAGAAGTCTTTTTCATCTTATTTAATACTTTCTTTGTCTGTTCTGAGTTATTTGGGACAGCCTTTGTTGGTAAACAATTCAAATAATCTTGATACATTTTTTTAACAAGTGTTCTTGTTCTTAAAATTTGTAAAATATAAACAGCACAAATGAGCATCCCAGCAATACTTGCCATTAAAAGAACATTTCTTTTCGTTGTGTTAGTGTTTAACTCTGTTTGTATATTTGTTAATTCATTATCCACTTGTGCGGTTTTTGAATTGATTACAGCCGATACTTGATCAATAATTTTATTGAGACCTGTATTATAATCCTCGTCTCTAAAAGCCTCTTTTACTTCTTCATTATTAATAATATCATCCGCATAGCTATCCGTTAAAATACTCTCTAAGCCATATCCAACTTCCAAGCGAGACTCGCGATCCTCAATTGCCATTAGAAAAACCACACCATTATTTTTTTCACGATCCCCTACACCTAATTGATTAGCAATCTTATTGCTGTAAGATTCAACAGATTCCCCACTAGGTAACGCAGTAACGGTAATAAGCATAAATTGTGCGCCATTCGCATTTTCCAACAATTGTTGATTCAATTGAAACATTTTCTGTTTAAGTTGATTTGAGACAATACCTGCATTATCTGAAACATAGATATTAGCATCATTAATGTTCAACTGCCCATTCGTTCCAGTAATTGTCACTAATTCATTTTCACCAGTTATTTCTTGTTTAGAAAAGTTATTTATTGTTGTCTGGGTTGACGCTTCAGTCATTTTCCCTGCTAAAATATCGTCTCTCTTTTTTTGTAAGGTATGTTGCTTCTCTCTCAGTGCAGTTTGTTTTGCTTCATAGGAGATTCCCTTTCCTTCATACCAAGCAGCCATTCCTAATATTAAAATCATACTTAAACTAATTACCACAACAATCGCTGTATTCCGCTGATGCTTTTTATAAAACAAACGAACTTTTTCTTGAATTTTTTCGACTTTTTTATCCAACCTTCCTCACTTCTTTCTTTTTAACCCAAATTTTCTACAAATTTTTTATTTAAATTCCACTTGTGGCACTTCTTTTCCCTGCTCTGTCGCAACATAGTTAGTTTTCTTCTCAAATCCTAAAAGTTTTGCAATTATTTTATCAGGGAATTTTGAAATCTGTTGGTTATATGTTTCAACAGCTTGTATATAGTTACGGCGTTCAACAGAAATTCGATTTTCAGATCCTTCTAATTGAGTCATTAAGGTTTTGACATTTTCAGAAGAAGCTAACTTTGGGTAATCTTCATTCAATACTGTAACAAAATTACCTAATCCTTTTTCAATTTGCTCATTTGCTTGCCCTTTTTCAGAAGAAGATTTTGCTCCTGCGTATGCTTTACGTGCTTCCGTTATTTCTTTTAAAACTTCTTTTTCTTGAGTCATACTGCCTTGAACACTACTGACAAGATTCGGAATTAAATCAGCCCGTCTTTGCATTACATTCTCTACTTGTGACCATTCTGCTTCGACTTTATTATCTAAAGTAATCAATTGATTATAAGCTTTCATCACAAATGCACCAATAATCACAACGACAACAACAATAATACTAAGAAATTTATTTTTTTTATTCATCTTACTTATCACCTTTCTTTCTAACTCGTAATACAATCATAACTCTTTTGTAATCTTTTTGAAATATTAAACTTAAAAAATCAGTCCTAGGCCCTAGAAGAAAACCGCCATAAGCATTTTAACTTATAGCGGTTGTCATTAATTATAAATAGATGTTTCTACACATTAATCAATCGTAATTTTGTTACATTATTTGAAACAGATAGATCTTCGATAACATCGGCATACGTTAGGCCTTTAGGCAAATCAATAGTATAGATATTCGTATAGATTTTTGTATCATCCACCCAAGAAACATTGAAATTCACATCATAAATTTCAATATGTTTTTCTTCAAAATACTGATTAATAAATTCTTTGGTTTCTTGTTTATGTTGATAGCGAATTTCTAATTTTTTGATTGTTGGTACGTGAATAATTCGTTTGACAATGGTTAAGGCAAATAATACACCGATAAAACTTGTTAAGGCAATCGTATAGTAGCCCATGCCCACCGCGATCCCTAAACCAGCAACGGTCCATAGTGACGCTGCTGTCGTCAATCCTGTGACACTTTGTTTCGTTACAATGATGGTTCCAGCACCTAAAAAGCCGATTCCACTTACAACTTGTGCGATCAATCTTGCTTGATCTGAACGAATGACCCCCGTCAAAGCCGGATTAGCTAACGCATCTTTCAATGCATTGATTGCAATTTGCGACTGAATTAACGCAATAATAGCCGCGCCCATACAAACTAAAATGTGAGTGCGCATCCCTGCTGGGCGATTCTTATATTGTCTTTCAAAACCAATTGCGCCACCCATCACCATCGCTAGGACTAACCGTAAAATAATTTCTGGAATTGTTAGCTGTAACATCCTTTTCACCTCTTCTTCTATTACTTCCAGTATAACAAAAAAAGAACTTGAAACATAAGGAAATCCTTATGTTTCAAGTTCTTTTTCATCAACGATTATAATTTACTTGCAGCTGCATCATCAATGATTACAACAACATCTTGATGGTTTTGTAATGCACTTGCGGGCATGTCTGTTGTTACTGGTCCGTCAATCATGCCTTTAATGGCCTCTGCTTTTGCTTCGCCATAAGCCATTAAAATCATTTTTTTACCTTTCATGATTGAGCCAATCCCCATAGAAACAGCACGTGTTGGGACATCTTCTACTTTGTCAAAATAACGTTTGTTTGCGTTGATTGTTGATTCAGTCAACTCAACGACATGTGTTAAGCTATCTAGAGGTGTGCCTGGTTCGTTGAAACCAATGTGTCCATTTTGACCAATACCTAAGATTTGGATATCTACTGGATGTGCATCGATAATTTTTTCATATTCTGCGGAAGCAGCATCTAAATCTTCTGCTTTACCATTTGGTACAAATGTTTCTTTAAATGGTTTTTTGTCAAATAAGTGTTTGTTCATGAAATAACGGTAACTTTGCTCATCTTCGCCACCTAAACCAACATATTCATCTAAGTTTACAGAAGTCATTTCTGTAAAGTCAACATCACTTGCTGTCATTTCTTTATATAATGTTTCTGGTGTACTACCTGTTGCTAAGCCTAAAACTTTCGCACCATTGTTCATACCTTCTTTAATTAATTCAAACGCTTTTTTGCCGCCTTCTTCTGCATTTGCTACACGGATAATTTGCATTTTGACACGCTCCTTACGGTTTATTTTGGTATAGTCCAATTATAACACCTTCTGAAAAAAATTTCTAGAATAAAAGAAAAAAACTTCTATTTCCCATCAGAAATAGAAGTTTTCGAGCTTGTTTAACAGATTAATATTGTGGTGCGTTGGGATCCACATACGTATTTGGATCAGCATAAGCGTTTGGATCTGTGTACGCATTTGGGTCAACGTACGTATTCGGATCGTAGGCTCCTTCTGCTGCTTGTTGCGTATTGCCGTTGTATTCTGTTTGTCCGGCTGTGGTGTCCGCTGTGCTACTCGAACTAGTAGAGCTATTGGCACTTGAATCACCAGATTCACCAATCAGTGCAGTATCTGTAACAGCATAGCTAAACTGATTATAAAAGGCTAAATCTTTTTCACGTTCAGAAGCATGTTCTTTTAAACCAAGTTGTTTTCTAAGCGTTGTTTGTGTTTTGTATAAGCTATTTGGATCTAGGACTTGATAATAAATATCATCAATGGTTGCACTGTATCCTTGTAATTGCTCAGATTCAATTGTTTTAAAGGCAGACAAATATTTTGATTGGATGTCCATCATGTCATCCCAAGTTAAGTCTGTTTTTACATTGGCTTCAACAGCATCAAGAATTTTTCGATATTTTGAAACACCATCAAAACTCATGACTTTGCGCACGATTTTCTCAACAACTTCTCGTTGGCGGCGTTGACGACCCACATCTCCTTCAGGATCTTCGTGACGCATCCGCGCATAAGCCAAACCTGTCGTGCCATCTAACTTGATTTTACCTGCTGGAACAGTAATACCGTCCAACGTAAATTCACCAATCGTATTATCTACTTCAATACCGCCTACCGCATCAATCAGGTCTTTTAACCCTTTCATATTGATGGATACATAGTGATGGATGGGAATATCCAGTAATTCTTGGACTGTATTAATCGCCATTTCGGCGCCACCAAATGCATAGGCATGGTTCAATTTGTCTTGTGTGTCATTTCCAACAATATCTGTTAGAATATCTCTATCCAAACTGATCATTGTGGACTTGTTTTCTTTCGGGTTGATGGTTACAACCATTGTAGTATCTGAACGACCTTGTTCTGTTCGGCCTAAATCGCCTGTGTCAATCCCCATTAAAAGAACAGAGAATGGTTCTTGCGCATCAATATTGGCCGTGGCTCCTTTATTGGACTTACGGTTAACTGATTGATAGATCCCATTAATTGTTGAATTGGCATCTGAATACATCTTAATCCCGTAAGCACATACCCCAGCTACTACCACTAGCAAGACGCTCAAGAAGCCCAGTACTACTTTTTTCCATAGTTTCATAAGACACTTCCTCGTTTATCTAAGAATAATTCTTAATTCATGCCCTTTATTTTCTCATAGTTTGCTTATTCAAGCAATATTTTTTATTTTTTGGAACAAGAACTTAACACAATTGTAAAATAAAAGAGCGCTTTATCAAGGAACAATTGTTATTTTTGAGAAAGTGTTTGCAGAAATTCTTGATAATATTTCTGTTCATTCGTTTCAGTGATAGTTATTTTCTCAAATGCACCGTTTAGTAAATCAGTCAGTGATCCTTCAATCAAATGCGTAATCGTGGCATTCCCAATTAATTCCATCCAATAACTGCCATCAGACGTTTCGTGGACGACTGTTTTCACCATACCTCCAGCATTTTTGACGGTTATTTCTTCATAAAAAACACCATCTTTCAATAACGTATAAAGTAAACTACTTGCGCACATAGCTGTCCCACAAGCACTTGTAAAACCTACACCACGTTCATACGTTCGAACAAATAGTTGATTTTTGCCAAGAATTTCAACAAAACTCACATTTATCCCTTCTGGAAAATATGGATTTTCATTATTTACATAGGAAGCGATTCGTTCAAATTCTGGACCATTTAAGGTTTCGTGATCCACAAATGCTACAAGGTGCGGATTAGGCACTGCTACCGCTGTAAAGCGAATGGTTTTAGATAAGGCTGGTACAATTTCATCAATTAATGTTTGGACCCCTAAATGCATTGGGATAGTGACTGCTTCAAAACTTACTGGCGAAATTTCCACTTGGTAAGTCGCTACTTCTTCAGCTAAATTGGGGGCTTGACGTACTTTCAAATCTGCAAACATTGTTTCAACTGTAAATGATTTTTCTTGGTTTTTTTCAGCTAAATAACGGGCAACCGTACGCAAGCCGTTCCCGCACATGCTTGCTTCACTACCATCGCTGTTAATCACTCGCATTCTAGCATTGGACGTGCCATGAGTCCCTTCTCCTACCAAAAGTAACCCATCAGCTCCCGCCAATAATCCTGTTTCCCGCGAACATAACTGGATGCGCAACTGCTCAATTTCCTCAGCGGTTAAAGAACGCTCAAACTGTGTCTCATCCAATAAAAAGAAATCATTTTCTGACCCGTGTACTTTTTGCATCATAACATTCATTTTTTTAGCTCCTTCTTTATGTATCCGTTATCTTTCCCTACTTACTTTAGTATGCCATAAACGAACAACTATTTCGACCCTGGATTTGTAAAAGGAAAGAGTCAAATGACAGCCGTCATTTGACTCTTTCCTTCACAATTGGCAAACTTATTTTGCTGCAGCAAAAAGTTCGTTTACTTTATCCCAGTTAACAACGTTCCAGAATGCTTCAATGTAATCTGGACGAACGTTTTTATATTTTAAGTAATACGCATGTTCCCAAACGTCAAGACCTAAAACAGGTGTTTGGCCATCCATTAATGGTGAATCTTGGTTTGGTGTTGAAGTGATTTCTAATTTACCGTTATTCACAACTAACCAAGCCCAACCTGAACCAAAGCGGCCAGTTGCAGCTGTTTTGAAAGCAGCTTTCATTTCATCAAAGCTACCAAATGTTTCATCGATTGCTTCTTTAATAGCGCCAGTTGGTTGTCCACCAGCATTTGGTGCCATAATTTCCCAGAAGAATGTATGGTTTGCGTGACCGCCACCATTGTTACGAACGGCTGTGCGGATATCTTCAGGAATAGCATTCATATCTGAAATTAGGTCTTCTACAGATTTTTCGCCTAATTCTGGATGTTTTTCAATTGCTGCGTTTAAGTTAGTCACATAAGTGTTGTGGTGTTTATCATGGTGTAAGTGCATTGTTTCCACGTCAATGTAAGGTTCTAATGCATCATAAGCATATGGTAATTCTAGTAATGTGTAAGTCATTTTTTAAATCCCCCTATTTTTTAGTATGTAACATACGTCTTTCATACAACTATTATGATAACAGAGTGAACCGCTTTCTACAAAATAGTTTGCTTGCCAAAAGAAAAGTTTTACAAAAGAGGGAGATTACCTTGTGTTTCCCTCATAAATTCGCTAGAATGACCTGTAGAAGAATGATGTGAGGAGTAAATAAATGAATACATTGCAATTATTTAAGCAGGCCTTTTTTTCAGTTTCAGAATTACGGCATGCGAAAAAAATGGCGTTTTGGAAAGTAATTCTCTATGCTGTTTTTTTAAGTGCTATTTTAGCACTACCTATTACCAAACAAGTCTTTTCTGTGCTACAAGAGGTGCAACAAGATGGCCAAAAAATTGCAGAAAAGTTGCCTGACTTTTCTATTGAAAATGGCACGTTGCAAACAAAGGCCAAAGAATCTGGTTTTATTTATCAAACCGACTCGATTATTTTTACGTTTGATCCAGATGGAAAGCGTACAGCTGCTGATGTCCAAAAGGATTTAATTGGTAATGCGTTTGGTTTAGCTTTTTTACAAGATGAATTTGTAGTCGCCTTACCAAATTCAGGAGCAACTGAATCAATTCTAGGCACCGACCAATTTATCTTCCCCTATAGTAAAGGAACCTTAGATGGCGTTAATGCTCAGAGTATCAAGACTGCGCTAAGTGAAGCAGCGATCCCCTGGTGGACAAAACTCATTGTCTTTTTAGTGGCTATCTACCCTGTTCTAATCGGTTTAGTTTTAGACTTACTGATTGCCGCTATCGGTGCATCTCTCTATTCAAAATTACGTTTTTATTCTTTACGTTTGATTGATTGTTTAAAAATTATTACGTATTGTGCTACCGTGCCAGTTATCTTAAGTGCTATTTTAAACTTCGTAAATCCGATGTTTAACGATGGCATCCTAGTTATTTTACTAAGTCTGTTCTTTTTCTTTGTCACAACCAAAAACGAACCACGGAATATCCCTGGTTCTTAAAAAAAGAGCCTGGGACAAAAATCACTTTGGATTTTTGTTCCAGGCTCAAAACCTGATAAACGGCGGGAACAGAACCAACTCCTTCGGAAATAAGCCGAAATTCTCCAAAAATTAAAAAGCAATTTTCGGAAATTCCTTCTTATTTCTCGGAGCTAAACGGTTCCGTCCCGACCTCTTTCTATTCTTCAAATTCTTCTTCATCTGTTAATTCAGGTAAGTCAATCGTGGTCACCGCAGATTGGCCAATTTGCGTTAAATATGCAGCTAATTCATCCACATTTTCCACAGGTGACACGGCTGCTTCAATTGCCATTGCTAAATTAAGTCCAGCGACTACTCGCAATTGCGGATAAGTGCCCATGGCCATCATAGTCACATTACAAGGTGTTCCTCCTTTTAAATCAGCTAATACAAGCGTCGGGACATTGCCAGCTTCTTTTAAGATTGCTGCCAGTTTTGCTTGCGTGCCGCTCAAGCCATCTTCTGCGGTCATTGACACAATCGCAGCATCTGCTAATTCCCCGACAATCATTTGAGTAGAAGCTAAGGTTTCTTCTGCCATCCGTCCATGGCTCATTAAAATTAATTTTGGTTTCATCATATCCTCCTAAAAATACTGCTGATAAATTTTTGTTCGCGCTTTCAGAAAGCCACGTTCTTCACGAGTGGGATGAATCCGATTCGTCAACAAAATTAGGGCTTCTTTGGTCTCTTTTTTCATACCAATCGCCGTTCCAGTAAAGCCAGTATGATACAAATAGTCTGCCCCTGCTTGCGCCTTTTTCACTTCCCAACCAAATGTACGGCCCCCTTGATTCATAGACCAGAGAGCAGTGAACATTTTTTCAGAAAATAATGGTTTGCCAGACGGGTAGCGATTGTTCATAAAACACTGAACAAAAGTGAGTAAATCTGGTAAAGTTGCAAATAAACCTGCACTGCCAATTGGCGCTTTCAGTTGATAGGCTTTCGAATCGTGGACCACCCCCTGAATAACGCCGCGTTGTTTTGTAATCTCTGTGGGCACTGCCTGGGCAAAATCGCTGACTGTAAAACTTGTATGCTGTAGGTTCATTGGTTGAAATAAGTATGTTTGAAAGCTCTCTTCTAATGAGCAGCGATCCAATACTTGAATAATTTCTCCCAATAAGTAATACCCTAAATCAGAATAAGTGGTTTTCCCTCGTTCAGATAACGAATGCGTTAAAATGATTTCTTGCAAGCTTTTTTTTGTGACATTTTTCTTATTGACAACATCAGCTGGCAGTCCGCTCTGATGCAGTAGAAGCTCCCCAATCGAACAAGATAGTCCTTGATAATCAGGCAGGATTTCCCCCACAGTGGTTGAAAAAGCAAGCTGATTTGTATCGATTAATTGTAACATTCGATTTGTTGTCCCAATAACTTTCGTTAAGGACGCTAAATCATACAGGCTAGCTGATGAAATCTTTTGTCTTGCAAATGGACCAGTATTACCTAAAAAGCCCGTATACTGTTCTGATAAGCTATCTTCTGTGATCGTCCCCCAAGCGACACCCGGAACGACTTGCTGATTAATCAGTCTCTGAATTGTTTCTTGAATTGCGATTTGATTCATTGTTCACCACTTCTATGCTAAAACTTCTGAAATCCGTCCGTCATGTTCTGCTAATAGTTGTTTGGCTTTTTGAAAATCAACGTGGGCTTTCGCCATTACAATGGCTGGTGCCACTTCTAGCTGTGCTGCCTCCAAGTATTCTTTGGCTTGCGATTCCTCGATTTCTGCTGCTTCTTTAATGATATTCGTGGCACGTTGAATTAATTTTTCGTTCGTTGGTTGTACGTTGACCATCAAATTTTGATAGATATTCCCTACTTTAACCATAATCCCTGTTGAAAACATATTTAACACCATTTTCTGTGCTGAACCCGCTTTCATTCTAGTTGATCCTGTAATGACTTCCGGTCCTACAATTGGCGCAATCCCAATTTCCGCCAATTGATTCATCGGACTTTGATTATTACAGGTAACTGAAATGGTTAGAGCGCCCACTTTTTTTCCGTATTCAATTGCGGAAACAGCATATGGTGTCCGACCACTAGCAGCAATCGCAATTACGACATCTCGGGCGGTCAATTGATGTTGCGTTAAATCTTCGATAGCTAATTCTTTCGAGTCTTCAGCGCCTTCAATTGCTTGATACATTGCTTTTTCACCACCAGCTAAAATACCAAATGCGCGTTCTGGCGACACACTATATGTGGGCGTTAATTCAATCGCATCCAAAGCACCTAAACGTCCAGACGTTCCTGCACCACAATAGATTAAACGGCCCCCTTTTTTAAATCGTTCTGCCGCTGCATCAATTGCTGCAGCGATCTGCGGAAGCACCTTTTCAATTGCTTGTGCTACCTTTTGGTCTTCTTGATTTATTAAAGTCACCATCTCTAATGTTGACACTTGGTCAATCTTTTTAGTCGCTTCATTTCTGGCTTCTGTCGTTAATCCTTCTAAGTTCATTTGCTTGCACACCCCTACTTCTCTTTTAGACGGCTGACAAGTTGACTCGTTTCAATCATATTGCGTTCAATTTCTGTGTCTAAATCATCTTGAATTGAACCTAAATACAGAACATCGCCAATTGCCATTGACGAAGCAATCGATGAAATAGCCCCAACTCGAATGAGGTGCTCATTATTGGGGACTAAAAGAACTTCATCGCTCAATGATCGCACGTTTTCTCCATCGTTACTGGTAATAAAAATAACCGTTGCACCTCTATTTTTGGCAATTTCACAGGCGATTAAGGCTTCTTTTGTCAAACCACTATAGGAGACCGTGATCAAAATGTCTTGTGCCGTTGCATAATTTAAAAACTCCAACATCATGTGACTATCATAATTAAAAATTGCTTGGCGACCAGCGCGGTTAAACTTGTGATAAAGATTATAAGTCGTTAAAGAAGAGGCACCAATTCCAACCAAATGAATTTTTTCCGCTTTTTTAACATGCGCGATTGCTCGTTCCAAGGCTTGTTTATCCACTGTATAAAATAAATCCTCAATCGTAGCATTTAATAAAGATTCTACTTTCATACAAATAGTATCCACCGAATCATCCGCCGCTACAATTGGATCAATATCTTTTTTACCGTTACTGGCAGCTTGTACCGCTGCAATGGATAGTTTTAACTCTTCCCAGCTGTCAAACCCTAATTGTTTAGAAAAACGGGTAACTGATGCTGGAGAAGTTTCGCTATTGCTAGCAATTTCGTTTGCTGTTAATGAGAGAAGACGGGTCGGATCCTTCAGTATATAGTCTGCGATTCTCTTATTTACTTTGGAAAAGTCCTTATATTTTTGTCTGATTGAACGGATTGGCTCCATCTTCTCATCTCCATTTCTATTTTATGAAAGTTAAAATTGCTTCGTTTGGTTCAGAAGGGATCATCTGTGCGGTAATAGTCACCCCATTATCTGTTAAACGACGAACGGTTTGAATATCTTCATCGGTTAATGCAACAGATTTTTTAATTACACGACTGCCTTCTTTTTGAGAAATATTGCCGACATTGAAGCTCTGTAATGGGACACCGCCATCAATTAAAGCCGCCATATCTGCAATGTCTTTCGTAATTAAAAAGACTTTTTCTTCATCATAATTGCCTGCTAAAATTTTTTCAATCGCTTTACGTTTTGATAAAATGGATAATTTAACTCCTGCAGGCTTAGCCATTTTTAAGGCACCAATTTGTAATTGATCTTTGACAGCGGCATCATTTACTACCATGATTCTTTGTGCTCCAACCGTATTCGTCCAAACGGTTGCAACTTGTCCGTGAATTAAACGCTCATCTACTCTTGCATGTACAATTGTCATAATAAATCTCTCCTATTATATACTATTTTTTTAAAATAAACCGCCAACCCAAGCCAACATTGGTTGTAAATTGCCTAAAACCATGCCAATTAAAATTAAAACAAAGATTAGCCGTGTTGAATTCATTTTCTTTTTCCCTAGTAACCAATAGGATAAAAGAACAATCCCTAAAGGAATTAATGCGGGTAAAATTTTATCCAACATTTCTTGAACAGATAATGTTACATCTCCCATTTTATAAGTTAAATCTAATTTGTAAGTAATTACCGAAGGAATCAAACCGCCGACCACCGTTAACCCTAAAATAGCTGCACCTTGCGTAAACAATTTCATTTTATCCGCAAATTCTGTCGCAATTTTTTTCCCTTGATGGTAACCAATCCAAGTGAATTTATAGCGAACCCATAGGACCACTGCTCCGGCAATTAACGGGATCAGTAACCCAACAACCTGGCCCCCTTGCGCCATGTAAGCTGCAATCGAAAAAACAATCGCACGATAAATCGCGATAAAAATGGTATCACCAACACCAGCAAACGGACCCATTAGACCTGTTTTCAAACCAGTAATGGCCGTTTCATCTTCAATGCCAACTTCTTCTTCCAAAGCCATATCAGCTCCGACAATTAAATGCGACATGGCTGGCGTTGTATTCATAAAGCCAAGATGTGTCTTCAAGGCTTTCTTCATAGCTACTGGATCTTCACTGTATAGTCGCTTTAATGCAGGCATCATCACCCAAGCGTAACCAAGTCCTTGCATTTTTTCATAGTTCCAGCCCCACTGATAGCCAAAAAGATTACGGACGTAAACTTTATTAATATCCTTTTTTGTTAATTTGTTAGTCATCAATCTCAACCTCCTCATCATCTTCGTAAATAACCGTGCCACTTGTTGTAGCTGCGCCGCCTTTGTTATGATTCATCACATAAATCGCTGCTAAAGCCAAGCCAACCAGTGCGACACCTAAAACTGAGAAGAATTGGGCCCCATAAGCAAGTAACACGAACCCAATAATAAAATAGGGCCAGTATGTTTTAATTGGCAAGTAACGCATTAAAATAGCAATCCCCATCGCTGGTAAAATAGCACCTGCTGCTTTTAACCCATTCATCACCCAAATAGGAATCCAATTATTGATAGCGTTTACAACTTGTTCACCAAAAGCTAGGCCAATAAAAACTGGGATGACACGAGAAATCGTCCAAGGAAAAATTCCTAAAACATTGCAACGCTCGACCCCTTTATAATTTCCTTCTTCCGCATAGCGATCTGCTTTGTGTTGGAAAAACGTATTAGCCATTCTGCCTAAAATATCTAGTTGTGTTAATAATAACCCAATCGGAACCGCAACTCCGATACCATACTCTGCCCCTTTCCCTGAAATGATTGCATAAGCCGTTCCCATAATGGCCCCCGAAAGAAAGTCTGGGACTGTTGCTCCTCCATAAGTCGCTACGCCTAATGTCATCAATTGAAGCGTTGCCCCAATCATCAAACCTGTTTGAACATCTCCTAAGACTAGGCCAGTAAACGTTGCAGCAAACAATGGTGTATATGGACCAATCTGAATAGAAATTTGGTCAAGTACACCAACAACTGTGTAAAGACATAAAATCAAAATAATACCAATCGATACTGTCATGCTTTCTCATCCTCCTTGAATGCGTTTTCTTTTTTGTATTTGTAGAATACCATTAAAGAAATGTCATTTCAAGTTCTTTTTAAAAATATTTTCAAATGAAATTACATTTCTTATATAATTTTTATGCTATACTAAAAGAAAACGGTTTAGGAGTGATTATGTGCGGGTTTTGCTGATTTATTTCATAACTATTTTTCTATCCAATACAGTTGGGGCGCTCTCTGGGATGGGTGGAGGTGTCATTATTAAGCCTGTTTTGGATTTTCTTGGGTTCCATTCGTTAAATAGTATTGCGTTCTATTCAAGTGTCGCTGTTTTTGTCATGTCCATTTCTTCGACTTATAAACAGTATCAAAATGGTGTCCAAATTGAATGGAAAAAAGCCGCGAGTATTTCGTTTGGTTCCTTAGTCGGCGGCATGTTAGGTGATTTACTTCTTAATCAGGCGATTGCACTAGCGCCAAATGAAGAAAAAGTACAGCTAATCCAATATATCATCATGTTGCTGACCTTGGTTTTGGTTCTTCTCTACAATCAATTTTCCAACTGGCACTTACACCTCAACGGATTGAGCATTTTTCTGATTGTCGGATTAGGCTTAGGGATTCTATCAACCTTTTTAGGCATCGGTGGCGGTCCCATTAATGTAGCTTGCCTTATTCTCTTTTTTGGAATGGATATCAAATCAGCAACTGTCTATTCCATCATTACTATTTTTTTCTCCCAACTCGCCAAACTTGGCAATATCGGCTTGACCACAGGGTTTGCGGTTTTTGATTTGACAATGCTTTGGGCTATTATTCCTGCCGCTTTATTCGGTGGTTATGTCGGCGGTCTTTTCAGTAAAAAATTATCCCAACAACGGGTCGCCCAAATTTATAGTTTAGTTGTTTTTTTAGTTATTTTGTTAAATATGTATAATTTGTGGACTGTTATCTAAAAAAGAAGCGCTTTGTCTATACGACAAAGCGCTTCTTTTTTTAATTAAATCACTGTTAATTTAACGTCTATATTATTTCTTGTTGCTTTAGAATATGGGCAAATTTCGTGGGCTTTTTTAACAAGTTCTTCTGCTTTAGCTTGATCTACCCCATCAATATGAACTTCTAATTCAGCACCAACGCTAAACCCATCTTCTCCTTGGAATAAGGATACACGTGCGGTTACTGTACTTTTACCTTCGACTTTTTCTTGATCCATCACTAATTCTAATGCACCGTTAAAGCAAGCACTGTAAGCCGCTGCGAATAATTGTTCTGGATTTGTTGTATTTTCTTTCTTGACACCTGGCGAAGCAACCGCATAAGAAAATGATTTATCCGGTGAGTGAACTTCTCCTGCACGTCCACCCGTATTAATGATAGTTGTTTCATAGATTTTTTTCATGTAAATTCCTCTCCTTTGTAAAGTTTTACACTTCTGAGAACTTTTTACTTACATAATTATTGTAGGAAACTTTGCCAGATACAGCAAACGTTGTGCTTGTGAATAATTAAAAATAACATTTAACGTTGTATTTTTGACGTAGAAAAAGAATCCATTCTATGATAGGATAAAGTGAACTTGTACATTTGTACACAAACTATTTTACAAAGGAGACTTTCCCTTGACACACTTACTTGATTATCAACCATTAAACCTCTACACAAACTATCAAGAAGCCGCAGAAAAAACACCAACTGTTCCAATTATTTTTGATGAATCTTTGCCTGCTTTTCCTGCACTTGGCTTAGAAACAACTTATGGTGAAAGCCATCAAGAAATTTTGAAACGGGCATATCAATTAGCCGCTTTAGGTGTAAAAAAAGGCGACAAAATTATTATTTATAAAAGTCCTAAATTCGACACGTATTTACTAGCTGTTGCAGCCTCATATCTAGCAGCCGTTCCTGTAATGGTTTCATACCATTTACCTTTTGAAACAATTGAAGTATTCGTTGATCGTTTAGAAGATCCTTATATTTTATTTGATGATGTGACTGCTGAAAAAGTTCAAGCTGTTCGTAACAGCTCTGCCAATAAAAAACTTTCGGTTGCTTCTCTTTTAGAAGCTGATGCCACGGAAGTTCCTCAAGACGAACTGACTAAAGACGAAATTGCCTACATGACTCACACCTCTGGAACAACAGGTATTCCTAAACTTATCTGTCATTCCAATCACTCTATGGGTTGGCGTACAAAATGGCAAAAAACCATTTTTACAAAAATTGCTGAAAAGAAATTAGTTGGCTTTCATATTTCGCCAGTTCATTCTCGTTTTAACATTGGCGTGTCTTCTTTAATGGCCATGGGCTTCCCTATGATGCCTTTAGCAAATGCTTCGAGCGAAAAAGTCGCTGAAATGTTCAGCACCTATCAACCAATCGCTGTAGAAACACACCCCAATAACTTCGTTCAATGGGTTCGTTTGGCCAAAGAAAAACCTGAAGCCTTCGCTAGTGTCCATTATTATCATTCTACTTTTGATGCAATTAACAACGCTACAATGGTGGCTTTCTTAAAAGCATCTGCTGCCAATGAACCAATTTTCCTACAAGTTTATGGACAAAGTGAATGCGGGCCAATGATCTTACGAGCGCATACTTTAGAATCCCTAAAAGATTCAGACGCTCGTGACATGGGTGTTGGTTTAGAGGATTTAACACAAGCTCGAATTACCGATGAAAAAGGACAAGTTTTACCTGCGATGACGGACGGCCATATCCAATTCTTATCCAAAGGACGGGCCTTAACATATTACAAAGAAGATGCCCGCTTTGCAGAAAATGTCTACGGCGAATGGTGGGACAGCGGCGATTACGGGATGTTAGATGAACGCGGCCACTTATTCTTGAAAGATCGCCAAGTAGATCTAATTGAAAACATCGACAGTAATTTAGCTATTGAAGATCATTTATTGGATGCATTAGATTTCTTAGAAGAAGTGATTATTGTCCGTGGCAAAGAAAATGAACCACAGCCAATTTTAGCGGTTGTCCCTGGGGAAGAAATGGATTGGGACGCTTGGTGGACACAAGTAGCCGATTTACCACATTTAAACGAACCTATCATTATGGCTTTTGATGAAATCCCTCACACAGCTACTATGAAAGTGCAACGTTTACAACTAGAAAAATGGTTAAAAGAACAATAAAATAAGGTTCTTTGTTAAACAATGTTGGTCAAAAGAACGTTTAGACCAGCGTTGGAGAAAGTGGAACAGAAAGCTAAAAAGTTAACTCGTTGTAGGTTATCTTAAGTTTTAAAAAGAGGGGCAGTCGTCGTTTTGACGGCTGCTCCTCTTTCTTTTGCCTACCGTTAATTAAATCCTTTTTGTGAAGAGCTTGACATGGGATGGTTCCCACAAATTATACTTAGCTTATTCAAAGAATGGAGTGAGCAAGTATGAAAATTTTAATTAAACAAGATTTCGACGCGATGAGCGAATGGGCAAAAATGTTACTTCTAAGCACGATGAGCCAAGATAAACGAGTGAATTTATCAATTACCGCTGGCAAAACGCCAACACTTGTTTACCAAAAATTAGCCTCGATTGTGAAAAATTCATCTGACTTTTATAATGTTCATTATTATAACTTTGATGAAATCCCCGTTCCTCATCAAAAGGAAGGCATTACTCTGACAGATTTGCGGACGCTGTATTTGACACCTGCAGAAATATCCGAGCAAAACATCCATCCATTAACTGTTGAAAACTTTCAACAACAAGAACAACGGATTGCTGACGCAGGCGGCTTAGATTTGATGTTAATTGGCTTAGGAGCAGATGGTCATTTTTGTGGGAACATGCCCACTACCACTCATTTTAAAAATGAAACCTATCAAGTGACCGTCACTGGTTCAGAGCCTTGGTTTGTTCCTGAAATGATGCAGCCAGGCATGACCTTTGTTACGATGGGGCCAGCCAGCATCATGAAAGTTAAGCACCTTGTCCTAATTGTAAATGGTGAACAAAAAGCTCAAATGGTCAAACAAGTACTCCAAGGACCTGTCACAGAAACGTATCCTGCCTCTATTCTTCAACTCCATCCAAATTTAACGGTTCTCTTGGATGAAGCCGCAGCAAGTCAATTAGAAAAATAAAAAATTGCGCCTAGATTATGCTTCTCTGCATAGTCATAGGCGCAATTTTGTTATCATTACATGATTTTTTGATACTGACTGTATTTTAGCAAATTCGTCTGGGAAAGTGTAACACCAATACCAAGTCTCTGGGGCACGGTCATTGTCCCTTTCTCTAAAACAAAAGGTTCAGTGATGATATCTTCATAAAAATAGCGTTCCGTGGCTGAAATATCACCTGGAAAGGAAAAGGTAGGCTGTGACGCAAATTGCAAATTCAATGCGCGTCCAACACCAGACTCAAACATGCCACCTAACCAAACCAATAAATCATTTTCTTGGCAAAATGTGGCAATCTTCAACGCCTCGTGAATCCCACCTACACGAGGAATCTTCAAATTGATACTACGGCAACTTCCCAATGCTAACGCCACTTGGCAGTCTTTGAGACTACGAATATTTTCATCCAAACAAATTCTTGTCTTCAGTTCTCTTTGTAATTGTGCGTGATCTAAAAAATCATCTGCAGCAAAAGGCTGTTCAATCATCGCTAATTGATAGTGATCTAAACGTTGCAATTGAGGCAAATCAGCCAATGTATACGCTGAATTGGCATCGACCATTAAAGGCAAGTTAGGAAAATGCTGACGAATCAAAGCAACGGGTTCCACATCATAACCGGGACGAATTTTCAGCTTCACTCGTTGATACCCTTTTTCTACAGCTAACTGAACTTGTTTAAGCAATTGAGGTAAGTCTTTTTGAATCCCTAAACTAATCCCTACAGGAATTTTCCTCCGCGTTGGTCCAAAAAATTCAGTTAAACTCTTCTGTTGCCGTTTGGCATATAAATCCCAGATGGCAGTTTCTAACGCAGCTTTTCCCATCCAATGCCCTTTAACTTCTTCAAAAATTGTTGAAACCTCTTGCGGCTGTTCAATCGCTTCTGTTAAAAGTAACGGAATTAAATGCTGTTGGATGATGAAGCGTTCGGTTACCAACGTTTCTTGCACATAATCAGGTTGCTCAAAAGCCACTAATTCGCCAAAACCTTGATTTCCTTGCTCATCCGTTATTACAAATAGATCAAACGCTTTTTCTTCCAAGCGACCATAGCTCGTGACAAACGGCGTTTTTAAAGGCAAACGAACCTGATAGGTTTCAATTGATTGAATGTTCATTCAGACGGCTCCTTCCAATAACGCTGTCACCTTTTCATAGAAAATCGTTGGTTGTTCTAAATGGATACAATGTCCTGCTTCAGGAAAAATTGTCAGCCTCAACAACGGTTGACGTGCCTGCATTTTTTTCGCAATTCCAATAAATTTTTGATCTTCGCCGCCTACCAATAAATCGGTAGGAATCGGCTGCAATTCTGCTAGACGTTCCCAGTAACTCTCTTGCGCTCCTGTACCCATATACCACAAACTACTAGCCAACCCAAAGGCCGATTGGCTCAAACGTTCCTGACGAATGGCCATTTGCTGTGCCACAGGCAAGGCTTTTTGCGTTTGAAATAACGGTAATTCTTGCCAGAAATCAATAAAATCCACCAGCGGTTCCTCTAAGAGACGTTCCGCCAAACGATGATCTTGACAGATACGAGTCTGACGTTCTGCGGCGGTGGCCAAACCTGGCGATCCACTTTCCAATAAAAGATGCTGTACCTTTTGTGGATAATGTAATGCAAAACCTAAAGCTGTTCGTGCGCCCATTGAATAGCCTAATAAACAAAAGCAAGGCAAATTTAGCGATTCGGTTAGTTCAGCAAGATCATGGCAAACCTGTTTCATGGTATAACGCTCTGGTGCTACCAAACTAGCAGTCGCGCCATGCCCAGGTAAGTCAATTCCTAAAACGTTATAAGGTGTTTGACTGGGAAAAACGGCTGCAAACGTGGCTAACGTTCCTGTGAAACCATGTAAACAGACTAGTGTCGTTCGCTTTGCATCAAAAGGTGTTAACCATTGATAATGGTACTGCATCCCCCGAATTAACCGTTCCATGAAATCCCCTGTCTTTCTACTCGTCTACCAATTTCAGCTAAAATTGATTCGTACAAATGAACATTCTCTTGACGATTTCCTTTGACTTCGATCACTTGAAATTGTGGTTCTTCAGCCGCTGCTTGTAAAATTTGCTTAAGCTCCACGATTGTTTTGACTTCTTGGTACGAAGCACCGTAAAGTTCAGCAACTAACGAAAAATCTAAATCAAGCGGTGTTCCAAATAAAGGCTCGAAATCGTCCTCACGTAAAGTTCGTTGAGATAGAAAAGAGAAAATCCCGCCACCATTGTTATTTAATAAAACAATTGTTAACGGCAACTGATAACGTTTAGCCAAAAATAAACCATTCATATCATGATATAGTGCTAAATCACCAATCAGTAGAACGTTTTGCTGTGTCGGTGCTACGGCACTCATTCCTAAAGCAGTTGAAACAATCCCATCAATCCCGTTGATGCCGCGATTTCCAAACATCCGATAAGGGCGACTATCCATAAATCGATCTAAGTAGCGGATAGCCATACTATTAGATACAAATAACTGACCGTTCTCTTTCATCGTTTGGTGAACAGCTAAGCTGGCTGTTGTTTCATTTAATTCTGTCGCGTTCAGCGTTTCTAGAAGAACTTCAGAGACCGTTTTTTCCAGCAGGAGCCATTGTGCTAACCAAGTCGCTTCTGTTGGTTTGACAACCGTTAGTAGTTGTTCTACAAACGTGGTTTCCTTTGCCTGAATAACGGTTTGTGATTTTTTCAATTGCTCTTGCCATTGCCCATTTTCGTCCACAAAATAAAAAGTAGTCTCTGTCGTTGCTAAGCGTTTCAACCATAACATGATGTTTTTAGAAATTGGCAGCGAACCAAAGCGCACTACCACTTCTGGTTCTTGTGGCAAGGTCGCCACATTTAGAAACAGATCACTATGTGCAATAACAACTTCACTATTTTGCCCATGTGTCACAATGTTTGCTAAAGGATCCGCTAGTAACGGCCATTGCAAAGCTTCGGCTAATTGAATAAATAACGCCGCTTCTTCCTCTGTATGACTGCCACCGACAACCAAAACGCCGTTTTTCTGGTACCATTGATCCGCTAGCTGTTGCACTTGTTCTGTAGAAAGGATTGATTGACCAGCGAATAAAGCCGTTTGTTGAGAACTCTTTGTTTTTCTCTCTAAGTCAGGTAATAATGGTTCCCGCAAAGGAAAATTCAAATGAACAGGTGCTGCAGGCGTTTGTTGCGCGAATGCTGCTCCTTTAGCGCCTTGCCAATAGGCGTAATTCAACATCTCTTCTGTTGCTTCTGGCAAAGCCATTTCAACAAATAATTTCACGTGATTTTGATACATTTGTAATTGGTCCATGGCTTGAGGAGCACCAACTTGACGTAACTCATGCGGCCGATCCGTTGTTAAAACGACTAAAGGCACATGGCTAATATTGGCTTCACAAATTGCTGGATAATAGTTTGCAGCTGCTGTTCCAGAGGTACAAAGTAAGACCACTGGTTTTTGACTCGCTTTACTTAATCCTAAAGCAAAAAAAGCAGCGGAACGTTCATCGACATCGACAAAAGTTTGGATTGCGGTTTCCCGATGAAGTAATAAAGCCAGTGGTGTGGAACGGGACCCTGGACTAATGACTGCTTGTTCAACCCCACTATTTTTTAAGCCTTCAATAAAGGCCATTAAATAATCGGTCATTGTTTCTTGATGATTCATTAAACCTTCCCTCCAATTCCTCGTAACATCGGTTGAAATTTTATTTTCGTTTCTTCTCTTTCTAGCTCTGCTTGGGAATCCGCAACAATACCACAACCTGCATAAAGAACGCCTTGCTGACCAGCAAAGACACCTGAACGCAAGGCCACAGCAAACTCGCCACTATCATCATTCCCTGAAATCCAACCGATTGGCGCACCATATAACCCACGACTCCTTGGCTCATATTGTCGAATCCATTCGACTGCCAACTCTTTGGGCTCACCGCCTAAAGCTGGCGTTGGGTGTAGCTGCATCACACTTTCCAAAAACGAAATTCCCGGTTTACGTTGACCTGAGATTGGCACATAAAGATGTTGTACATCTCGATTTTCCAAAATAATGGGTGCTTGAATACTGTTTTCAGAAGTCGTCATCTTTGCCAACTCTTTCGCTAAACGTTCCACCACAATTTGGTGTTCTCCGGTATTTTTGCGGTCTTGTAAAAGTTGTGCTCCTAAAGCTTTCGTTTCTTCTGATGTTTGACCCGTTTTAATGGTTCCTGCAATACAAGCGGTCGCAAACGTTTCTCTAGTACCCAACAGAAGTCGTTCTGGTGTTGCACCAATGAAACTTGTGTCATTGGCTTCCAAAGCAAACAAATACGTATTTTGTTGTTGTGCCATTAAATTAACGAGCACTTGGTTACTTCGAATTTTTTCAGGACTGCTCACAGCAAGTTGTCGAGCCAAAACCACTTTTTTTAAAGGGCCATCTTCTCTTAAGACTGCTACTGTTTCGTTGACAGCTTGTAGCCATTCAGTCACGGCAACTTCTTCCTTGTCAATCTTTGTTTCCGCTACAGCTGGCAACTCCTCACAGGTAGCTAACAAGCGATCAAACTGAGCCACCAAAGTCGACCAACGTTCCTCGACTTCTTGTTCACTAGAACCTGAAAAGTTCAGCGTTCCATAAATACGTGAACCTGAAAAAGTAAATAGAATACTTGGTAGATAAAACCAACCTTCCCCTAACTCTCCCCAGGCCTCAGTAGGCGTTTGTTCTGTATCAAAAGGCAAACCGCCAAACAGAAGAGCCCCCGTACCAGAAATAGACATATTTTGAAAACGAGTTGCCGCCTCTTTTTTTAAAAAGTTGTTCAATTGCTGCGTTTCTGTTTCTGCGCCTTTTAAGATAGTTTCATATCCGAAGCCAACCAAAGCAAAATCTTTTTTCGGCGTTTGCCAAAAAAAACGTTCTCCTCGGTATGCCTTTTCACCAGCGGCAAAAATTGCCAAGGCTGTTTGTTCTGTTTCTAATGGAAAAACCCAACTGAACTGACGGGCATTCTTCTGATAGGCTTGTCGTAATTCATCAGGCAATTTCATCTGATTAAAAACGCCTCTCTTTCTTCTGTCATGAAACGATGTTTGGCAATCTTTCCACTTGCTGTTTGTGGGAAAGAATGACAAAAATAAATGCGTTTCGGTCGTTTATATTTTGCCAGTTTTCGTGAACACTGGTCTTGAATTTGCGCTAAGGTGAGTTCTTGGTCACTAATCACATAAGCAACTGGAACGGCTCCCCATTGCGCATCTGGTTCTCCTACAACTGCCGCTGCTTTAATTCCTGTTATCGCCTGTAACACCTGTTCAACCTCAGTGGGGTAAATATTTTCACCACCAGAGATAATGAGTTCACTTAAACGACTAACCAAATACAGGTAACCTTGTGCATCTAAATAGCCCATGTCGCCTGTTTTAAACCAACCATCTGCTGTCCATTTTTCAGGTTGACGATGGTTAAGGTAACCTGAAACAACGTTTGGTCCCTTAAGTAAAATTTCCCCGACTTGCTTTTCTGGCTGTTCTTGTCCTAGTTCATCAACAATTTTGATCTGCATATCTTTTAACGGTTGCCCAGCAGAGCCGATTTTCAGCGCCGCATCTTCAAATTTCAAGGCAACAACTTGCGAACACGTTTCCGTCATCCCGTAAGATTGAATGACTGGAATCCCTTTTTCCTCACACTGCGCTAATTTATCCGGTGCAATCGGTCCGCCGCCCAAT
Source organism: Enterococcus sp. DIV0546 (assembly GCF_051712785.1). Classification (NCBI taxonomy): domain Bacteria; kingdom Bacillati; phylum Bacillota; class Bacilli; order Lactobacillales; family Enterococcaceae; genus Enterococcus; species Enterococcus sp. DIV0546. The sequence goes on along the minus strand of NZ_JBIOPO010000001.1, from coordinate 335,712 downwards.
AACATTCCTTTAAAGCTGACGCTGTAGCCAGCTTCAGGATAGACAGACAATAATTGTTGTAACATTGTCGCAACCACTGAAATGACGGTTCCACGGCCTTCTTGTAAATCTTGTGTCACTTGCTGTTCATCAAATTTATCGTAAAGGCGAATACTACAACCTAAGACGAGTTGTCGAACAACAATCGACAATCCGCTAATGTGAAATAATGGGACTGCACACAACCAACAATCTTCAGCAGTAATCCCCATATTTTCTTGAGTGCCTCTAGCACTGGCCAAATGATTTTTAAACCGTTGCAAAACCCCTTTAGGCTGTCCTGTAGTTCCAGATGTATACATAATAGAAGCCACCGACTCTAAGTCACTTGGCTGTTGAAACTCCTGACGTGAAAGACTATGCTGTTTTTTAATCATTGGCTGAACGTCGACAAAAGAAATTTCTTCTAACAAAGCCTGCGTTTCAGGCGCACCAATAATCGTTTTAACTTGCGCATCTTTTAACTGAAAAGTCAGTTCAGCAAGTGTCAAATGCGTATTTAAAAATAATAACTCTTTCCCCAATTCCCATAAGGCTAGAATTGAAAAATACAACTCTTTGCTGTTCTTACTGAATAAAGCCACACGTTTTTCTTCTGGTGCAAGCACCTGTTGATATGTGGCTACCCAATGGCTGACTTCTTGTTGCACTTCTAAAAACGTCCAAGATTCATCCTGAAAATAAAAAGCAGGATGATCGGGACGTTTTTGTACTTGTTTATTTAACCAAGTCATTGGTTTATGGGAATTTAGGGAATTGATCGAAATCTGGTGTCCGTTTTTCTTTAAATGCATCTCGGCCTTCTTGTGCTTCAGCCATTGTATAGTAAAGAAGTGTCGCATCACCAGCTAATTGTTGCACACCAGCCAAGCCATCTGTATCGGCATTTAAAGAGGCTTTAATCATCCGTAAAGCAATCGGGCTTTTGGTTAACATTTCTTCTGCCCACTCCATTGTCACATCTTCTACTTGATCCAATGGAACAACGGTATTAATCCAGCCCATATCTAAAGCTTCTTGGGCAGAATATTGTTTACACATAAACCAAACTTCTTTCGCTTTTTTATGGCCGATAACGCGCGCCAAGTAACCTGAGCCGTATCCACCATCAAAGCTACCGACATTTGGTCCTGTTTGCCCAAACTTAGCATTTTCAGCCGCAATTGTTAAATCACAAACTAATTGTAAAACATTGCCGCCGCCAATGGACCAGCCTTTCACCATTGCGATTACTGGTTTGGGAATGACACGGATTAACCGTTGTAAATCTAACACATTTAAACGTGGAATGTTGTCTTCGCCAACGTAACCACCATTACCTCGAACTTTTTGATCGCCACCAGAACAGAATGCTTGGTCACCTGCGCCTGTTAAAATAATAACCCCGACATCTTCTTTATCACGACTAATGTTGAATGCATCAATCATTTCCATGACTGTTTTTGGTGTGAATGCGTTGTGAACATGCGGGCGGTTGATAGTAATTTTTGCTACTTTGCCTGCTTGCTCAAATAAAATTTCATCATATTCTTTAATTGTTGTCCAGTTTCTCATTAGGAAACCTCCTTCATTAATCTCATCTTTTCTATTATACACAAGAATCGGCACTTTAGAGAAAAAGTCGCTTGAATTTTAAGAAAAAACATGGCTATTTCAAATTTTCTTCATTCCTGTATAATAAATAAAAAACCTTTTATTAGAAAGGACTGATTACTATTCATCTTTTAGAGTATTTAGGCATCACGATTCAACAGGTTTCTGCTGAGAAATGTCAGCTTACTTTAGCGGTAAAAGACGTGCATAAACAACCCTATGGCCTTGTCCACGGGGGCTTAAACGGCGTCTTAATTGAAACTGCCTGTAGTTTAGGTGCGAACGAAAACGTTCCTGAAAACACTTTTGCTGTCGGCATAGACTTACAAGTAAATCATCTTCGTAGTGTCCATGATGGTAGCCTTACCGTGATTGCGACACCCGATCACTCGGGAAAGACCCTTCAAGTTTGGGAAGCAAAAATATATAACGCAGACCACCAATTGACGAGCGTGGGGCGTTGTACCTTAACAAATCGACAAAAAAAACAGTAATCTTTACAGGTTACTGTTTTTTTGTTTATGGTTTTTAATAAGTAATTAGATTACTTCGTTTATTTAATTTTAGTACCAACCATTTGCTAACCAGAATGATTTAGCTGCATCCCATGAACCATAGCGACCTGCTACGTACTGATCTGCCACGCGTTCTTGGTTGGCAGGTGAATAGTCACCATTTAAATAAGAGGCAGATAATTGGTAACGACCGATATACTGACCGTTTGTTGCATCGTAAGAACCACTAGATTCACGTTGTGCGATCCACTCTTTTGCATCACTGCTTGCGGCAGGTGCTGCTGGTTGCGCTACTTCTTGAGCAACAGGTTGTTGTACTTCTTGTTGTACTGGTTGTGCAACAGGTTGTTCAACTACTTGTTGAACTGGTGCAACTTCTACAGCTGGTGCTGGAGTATTAGCAACTTCTTTTTCTGAACGAATAACTAATTGTTCTCCTTCAAAAATTAAATCAAGGTTTGGCAATTTGTTATCAGAAGCAATTTTTTGAATTAAGCTATTGTCTCCTGCAAATTGATGAGAAATTGTTGATAAAGTATCTCCTGCTTTAACTGTATATAAGCTTTCTGCGTTTGCGTCTGTTCCTAAGAATAATCCTAAACCTGCGGCCAAAGTTGTTCCAAGTAAAATCGTTTTGATTGATTTCATGTATGTTTCTCCTTTGTAATTAAAAATATTTGATTGTTGCTCTTAGCACTCGGCAACAACCACGTCTGCTTCGCTTTATCGAAACGACTTCACATACTTTATCATCGAATGGCCGGCCGTAGGTGAATATCTCGTGACAATTTATTACTAGAATGTCGGTTTTGTTACATTTTGTAATAAAAAGCTGCTGGAAGCTTGATATTATCCTGTTTATATTTTGCGAAAAAAAGTTAAAAAAACAGGATTTTATTTTTGAGAAACCGTTTTCCAACCCTTGATTAGCCCTTAAATGTCGGTTTTTTTACATTCGTTTCAGTCAAAAAGTAACAAAATGTTAAAGATACTAGACATAAGAATGTTTTTTTCAAAAACTCACGCCTAAAAAGAACAGGTGTTTTCTTTGAATTTTTTTATCATTCACTATTTATATTTTTCCTTCTATTATATAGATAAATTTTTTGTCGTATTCATTTTTCGATTCTGAAAAAACACTAAGCACTTCCTATTGAAACAAAAAGAGTTAAACAAAAAAATCTTATATTTTGCTTGTTATTTATTCATTTTAATCTTATTCAAAAAAGGAACAGCTAAAGCAACTATGAAAACAAAGTATTGAAAATAAAGCAGAATAAATATTTATTTTTATTGTAATTCACGAATAAAAAACAAACAATCACTCGAACGCTTGTTATTTAAAAACGTAATCAGTTTTTTCTCTTTCTATTTTCCAATCTATGAGTAATAAAATATATGAATCTACATTTAAGTCATTTTATTATCAAATATTCTGAATATTATAAGAATTGGAGTTTTATCTATGAGTGACAAAGAACAACTTGAGAAATTAGACAAATCCTTTCTGGGACAACCGAAAGGACTAGCAACACTGTTCTTCACAGAAATGTGGGAACGTTTCAGTTACTACGGCATGCGTGCTATTCTAATGTATTACATTTACGATACCGTAGCCAATGGCGGTTTAGGTCTCCCCAAAGCAACTGCCTTAGCCATCATGTCCATTTATGGATCAATGGTTTTCATGTCCAGTATCATTGGCGGTTGGGTCTCTGACCGTGTCTTAGGTTCAAGGAAAACTGTTTTTATTGGTGGTTTGTTAATCATTGCTGGACATATTGTTCTCGCTACCCCATTTGGTGTCCCCGCCTTATTCGTTTCTATTATGTTAATTGTATTTGGGACTGGGATGTTAAAACCAAACGTTTCAGGGATGGTTGGCCATCTTTATTCAAAAACTGACTTACGTAGAGATGCAGGCTTCTCCATTTTTTACATGGGGATTAATATCGGAGCCTTAATCGCTCCCCTTGTTGTCGGAACTTTAGGACAAGAATATAATTATCATTTAGGCTTTTCCGTTGCCGCAGTTGGGATGTTCTTCGGGTTACTACAATATTATTTCCAAGGACGTAAATCTCTGGCTGGGATTGGTCAGGCCCCAACTAATCCAATGTCTAAAGAAGAGCAAAAGAAATTTGCTAAAGCATTTATGTTGGCAATTGTCGTTGCTTTACTTATTTTTGGTGGCGCCTATGTCACAGGACATTTAACAATTGATTTCTTTATTAATACCATCAGCGTGTTAGGAATCCTGTTACCTGTTTATTATTTCAGCAAAATGTTAACGTCTAAAGATGTCACTGCTGAAGAAAAACCAAAAGTTCTGGCTTACTTGCCATTATTCTTAGCAGCAATTGTTTTCTGGTCATTGGAAGAACAAGGTTCGTCTATTCTTGCTCTATTTGCAAATGAACGGACGCAAACGAGTTTGTTTGGCTTCCCGATTGCCGCTAGCTGGTTCCAATCATTAAATCCTGTATTCGTAGTTATTTTGACCCCTATTTTTGTTACATTATGGACAAAACTAGGTAAACGTCAACCATCAACAGTTGTGAAGTTTTCACTAGGGCTAGTCTTTGCTGGTCTTTCCTTCGTCTTATTAATGTTGCCAGGTCTACTTTATGGTACCGAAGGACGGGTGAGTCCACTTTGGTTATTCTTTAGTTTCTTCATTATGATTGTCGGAGAAATGTGTTTATCTCCCGTTGGCTTATCGATTACTACAAAATTAGCACCGAAAGCTTTTGAAGCTCAAACCGTTGCTATTTGGTTATTAGCAGATGCCGCTTCACAAGCCATTAATGCTCAAATTGCTCGTTTCTATACACCTGGAACAGAGTCAGCCTATTTTGGGATTGTCGGACTTGTAGCTGTCGTTGCCGGGATTCTCTTATTCATTGTGAAAAAACCAATCCAAAACTTAATGGGTGACGTCCGTTAAACCGTCAAAAAGTTGCCTTTCTCTTTTTTTAAAGGCAACTTTTTTATACAGTATTTTGATAACGTTTTCAACAAGTGGTATACTAAATAGAAGGAGGACGAGGACATGCGTTACTTAATTGGCGGTATTTTTTTATTGATTAGTATCTGGCAATTCATTGTTACTGGACGGACATTTTCCTACTTAAAGAAAGAGGGCGGTAAAAGAACCTCACCATTTATTCTGTTAGGACTATGGAGTAGTTTAGTGTTTGCTATTATTTCATTTGCTGTGGCGATTGCTTCTTTCTTTTATGTGAGTTTTTAGTAGAAGGCTAGCCATAAGTAAAAGGAGCGAGATTGCTAGTCTCGCTCCTTTTACTTATTTTTTATGGTTGTTTTCCAATATAAGCTAAAATTCCACCATCGACATATAAGATATGTCCGTTAACAAAGTCAGAAGCGTTAGATGCTAAGAAAACTGCTGGGCCAGCTAAGTCTGCTGGTGTGCCCCAACGATTAGCAGGTGTTCGTCCCAAGATGAATTCGTTAAATGGATGCCCTGGTTCTCTTAATGGCGCCGTCTGTGGCGTTTCAATGTAGCCAGGTCCAATCCCATTACATTGAATATTATATTGTCCATATTCAGAAGCAATATTTTTCGTTAACATTTTTAGTCCGCCTTTTGCTGCCGCGTACGCACTAACTGTTTCACGACCTAGTTCACTCATCATTGAACAGATATTGATAATTTTGCCATGACCCTTTTCAATCATATCTGGAATAACCGCTTTTGCCATAATAAATGGCGCATTCAAGTCAACATCAATCACTTGACGGAACTCTTCTGCTGACATATCCACCATTGGAATTCGTTTAATAATTCCCGCATTATTGACTAAAATATCAATAGAGCCGACTTCTTCTTTAATCTGAGCAACCATCGCTTGAACTTGCTCTTCATCAGTGACATCACACACATAACCACGTGCTTCAATCCCTGCAGCCCGATAATTTTCCAAACCTTGTTCAACTGATTCAGGAGATAAGTTATTAAAAACAATTGTTGCTCCTGCTTCAGCTAGGGATTTCGCAATCTCAAAGCCAATCCCATAAACAGCACCTGTAATTAACGCTACTTTTCCATCTAATTGAAAATCATTCATTTTAAATTCCATGTTTTCTCCTCTTTCTTTGGTTTATTTTAATTGATCCATCGCAACCATATCCATGTCTGTGTACGTAATATTTTCTCCGCACATGGCCCAAATAAAGGAATAATTACTTGTACCAACCCCAGAATGAATTGACCAGCTTGGTGAAATGGCTGCTTGTTCATTACTCATTACTAAATGTTTCGTTTCATCTGGTTTACCCATCATGTGGAAAATCCGCGTATCTTCTTCCATATCAAAATAAACATACGCTTCCATCCGACGTTCATGTGTATGACAAGGCATTGTATTCCAAGCGCTACCTGGTTCTAAAATGGTGTAACCCATTTGTAACTGGCAACTTTCACAAACGTTCGGATGAATGTATTGGTAAATTTTACGTTGGTTCAATGTTAATGGATCACCCGTTTCCATTGGGGTAATTTCATCAATACTAATTTTTACGTTCGGATATTTATGATGTGCTGGGACACAACTAATGTAAAATTTCGCTGGATTATCAGGGTTTTCTGAAGAAAAACGAACATGTTTTGTTTCTTTCCCAATATAATAGCCATCTTGTTTTTTCATTGTTTCTTTGGCGCCATCAATTTCAATAAAGCCTGGTCCCCCAATATTAATAACTCCTAGTTCACGGCGTTCTAAGAAATAATCAACTCCTAATTCCTTGTCCAAAATAATTTCTAATTCTTCTGTGGTTGGTGTCACACCACCAAAAATCATCCGATCATTATGTGTGTAGGTTAAGCTGATTGCACCTGGAATAAAAACTTTCTCTACTAAAAATTCATCTCTCAATTGTTCTGTTGAATAGTGACGGATATCCGCCGGACTATGTGTATAACGTGTTTCCATATTTTGCATAACTAAAATCTCCTATCTATTTATTTTTCCTGAGCCCGTTGCCAAAAAAGCAAGGACTTCTTTTTGACTAAATTGATTACAATCACCATGGACAGTATGTTTTAACGCACTAGCTGCTGTCGCAAAATCAATACAGGTTTGTGGATCATAGGCAGCTAATAAACCATGTAAAACCCCACCAGCAAACGCATCACCGGCACCGACACGGTCAACAATCGGTTGTAATCGATGACATTTAGACGTATAATACGCACCTTTGTACCATAGCGTTCCGATTAATTCATTATCTGTCGCTGAATGAACTTGACGTTTGGTTGAATAAAATACTTGAATGTTGGGATAACGTTCTTGCATTTTTCGGTAGTACCACGTTAATGCGTCTTCAAGTTCTTCCTCTGGTTCTGGAATCTCCAGTAAATAACGAGCATCTAATACCCCAGCTGAACAAATATCAACAAATGGAAGAATGGCCTTCAATGCCACGCTCGCTTCTTTCTGGGACCAAAGTTTCCCTCGATAATTAATGTCAAAACTTACTTGGCACCCTGCTTGCTTCGCTACTTTAACTAGCGCAACCGTCATACTTTGCCACGTTTTTGATAACGCCGCTGTAATCCCTGAAATATGAAAGATCTCTACTCCTGAAAACAGCTCATGTAAGTCCCATTCCATTTCTTCGATTTGAGCAAAGCTTGAATAGGCGCGATCATAGACAACACTGGCTGCTCGTTCTCCTGTACCAGTTTCCAAGTAATACGTTCCTAGACGTGTTCCGCCAGTTCGTACAAATTCCGTTGAAACCCCATAACGACTTAAATGCTTTTTGGCGGCTTCTCCTAATGAATTATCGGGCACTTTACTAGCAAAAGTCACTTGGTGGCCATAGTTCGCTAACGAAATCGCTACATTCGCTTCACCACCGCCGTAATGTACAGCGAAATTTTCTGTTTGTGCTACGCGTATTCCGACAGGCGTTGACAAACGCAACATGAGTTCTCCCAATGTTACGACTTTCCCCATGTGCCTACACCCCTTTGATTGCTTGGAATTTTTCCATATAGGTTTGGGCAACCTCACGAACTTTTTCAAAATCCCCAGTTGCTGCTGGCGCTAACAGATTGCCACCAACACCGACAGCCGTCACACCTGCAGCAAACCACTCGGCCATATTTTCCAAACTGACACCACCCGTTGGCATAATATTTAACTGAGGAAATGGCGCTTTAAATGCCGAAATAACACTCGGTCCATAAACACTTCCCGGAAATAGTTTAATAATATCTGCTCCGCTTTTCAGTGCTTCTTTCATTTCTGTGATGGTCATACAGCCTGGCAAATAGGGAACTTGATATAAATTGCAAATTTTAGCGGTTTCTTCATCGAAGCTTGGACTCACAATATATTCAGCTCCTGCTACAATAGCTAAACGAGCAGTCGTAGCATCCAAAACTGTCCCCGCACCAATGACTACGTCAGGATTCTCTTTGTATAACGCAACTAATTCCTGAATCACTTCTGTTGCTTGAGGAACAGTAAAGGTTAACTCAATCCCCCGCATACCGCCTGCTACAATGGCTTGACTAGCTTTTAGCGCTTCCTCTTTTGTCTTTCCGCGAACCACAGCAATCACGCCAGCATTTTCTAATTTTTTTAAAATTGATACTCGCTTCAACAGACTCCCTCATTTCTTATTTAGAAATATATATTTATTATAAAGAAATTCACAACTTCATTATACAGATAAAAAAAGAAAATGCAAACGTTTTTACAAAAATAAAAAAAGAAAGACAAACAAAAATCCCAATCGACTTTTGTTTGTCTTTCTTTTTCTACTATAATTTCGCTTCAATCGCTGCTTTTGTTGCTAAAAGGGCTTGATTAATCGTCGTTTTATTTTCCTCTGTCAAACGATATTTCGGCATGCTTACACTAAAAGCACCCGCAATTTCGCCATCTTTCATTAAAGATACTCCGCTACAGAAAATATCTTGTTCAATTTCTTCATCATCGTAAGCAACCCCCGTTTGTTGCACTTGTTTTAATTCTTTTTTCAAACGCAAGGGATTGGTAATCGTATTTTCGGTATAGGGAATTAATGTCTGCGTGTCTAAATATTGTTGCACTTGTTCTTCCGAAAATTCTGCTAAAACGGCTTTACCCATGGCCGAATTATACAAAGGTCGAGTAATTCCCACTTTCGAGGACATGCGAATCGTTTGATTTTTCGGTTCTAATTTATTGATATACAGAATTTCATTATTATTTAAAATCCCTAAATGAATGGTTTCATCGACCGTATTTTGAAGGTTTTCTAAATAAGGTACCGCAATTTCAGCTAAATCGATTTGCTCCACACTTTGATTCGCATAACGAATCAATTTTGTTCCTAAGCGGTACGTTTTGTTCGTGTCTTTTTGAACATAGCCAATTAATGTTAAGGTTTCTAAAATTTTGATTGCCGTTGATGCCGTCATTTCGGTATTCTTTGCAATTTCCTGTAAGGTTTGATCGGGTTGTAAACTTAGACAGTCCATGATTTTAGCCGCTTTTAACAAGACTGTTCCGTAAGGTTTTGTTTCTTTCATCGAAACCCTCCTTTTCCATATAAGAAATTATATAGAAAAATAAAGAAATTGCAAGAAAAAAAGAACTCGAAGATTCATTCAGTAACGTTTTACTTTCACTTCAGGTCTTTCTCCCAGTCCTATTTCATTCTTATTTTCTTTTCTTTAACTCATCAGAAACATCTGCATCCTTAGGGATTAAAAGATACTCACTGACTTCTGTGGTTTCATTAAATACGACATATAATTTTTGTTCTTCATCGAAATCGCCCAAATCAATCGCTACGTAATTGGGACAAACTTCTGAGATACCATGAAACATTTGACTAAAGATTTTTTTCGTCATCCCCACATTACGATGCTGCTCTTCTGCTTTTTCCACCGCACTTTGTAACGTATATCCTTCATCTAAAAAACGCTTGATCCAATGCACTTTGACGACTGTATGTAACCGATATTTCCGTGGGCCGTTTGCGTCTTTCGCAATGGAAGAAATATACCCTTTTTCTTCCCAATAACGAAGTTGACGTGGCGAAACTTCAGCAATTTCACTTAGTTCACTAATTCCTATCAACAAATTTTCTTCATTTAACAAACGCTGAATCATTTTTGACCACATTAGTTTAACTTCCTTTCCCTTATCCTTTCCTTAATTGTAGTTTTTTTTACACCTTTGTCAAGTAAGTTGACAAAGATTCTAATTAGTTGTAAAGTAGTTAATGCAATTTAATTTGAAACTTACAGAAAAAGGAGCGATATATGTGACTTCACAACAACCTGTGGATATTCACGGAAAACCTTATAACCGGTCGTTACTAGTCGGTGTTTTACTAATCGGAACATTTTGTACGATTTTAAACCAAACACTTTTAACGACGGCCTTACCTACATTAATGAAAGAATTTGATATCTCAGCTTCAAGTGTACAGTGGCTAACCACTGGATTCCTACTTGTGAACGGCATTATGATTCCCATCAGTGCTTGGTTGATTAACAAATTCAGTTCAAAAAAATTATACATAACAGCGATGTCAACGTTCTTAATCGGAACCATCATCTGTTTTGTAGCTCAAGACTTCGGCATGTTATTGACTGGACGTCTTGTTCAAGCCGCAGGGGTCGGCGTATCTATGCCTCTTTTACAAACAATTATGCTTTCAATTTTCCCGCCTGAAAAACGTGGCGCTGCCATGGGCACAACGGGAATTGTTATCGGATTAGCACCCGCTTTAGGTCCAACATTGTCTGGTTGGATTATTGATTCTTATACATGGCGTGACCTTTTTGGGATGGTCATTCCAATTGTTGTTTTAGTCCTAATTTTGGCTTCATTTTTAATGAAAAATGTCATCCAATTATCTAATCCAAGTATCGATGTCTTATCGGTCATTCTTTCTACTCTCGGCTTCGGTAGCTTACTTTACGGCTTCTCAAGCGTTGGTGATAAAGGGTGGGGTAGCCCGCAAGTCTATGGATTCTTAATTGTTGGTGCGATTGTTTTATGTCTTTTTACATATCGACAATTGCATTTAGAACAACCTTTCTTAGAACTACGCGTTTTTAAATCAAAAGTCTTTACTGTTGCAGCCATTTTATCTGGCGTAACCAACATGGCAATGATTGGTGCCGAAATGGTTTTACCTTTGTATATCCAAAATATTCGTGGCGAATCTGCCTTCCATTCAGGGTTAATGCTTTTACCAGGAGCGTTAGTCATGGGACTTATGATGCCAGTAACGGGTCGCATTTTTGATAAAATTGGTGCCCGTCGTCTTGCGATTACTGGGATGTTTATTTTAACAGCTGCAACGTTACCGTTTGCTTTCTTAACAAAAGCAACACCTATTATTTATATCATTGTCCTATATGCGATTCGGATGTTTGGTATTTCGATGGTCATGATGCCTGTGACAACTTCTGGCATGAATGCTTTACCAATGAATTTATTAAGTCACGGAACTGCTGTAAACAACACCTTCCGACAAGTAGCCAGCTCAATTGGAACAGCTGTTTTGATTAGTGTTTTAACAAATGTTACCAAAGACGGCTTACCTGCATCGGACTTATTAAAAACAGCCCCACTCGCTTATCGCGACCAAGCAACAAACGCAACACTAAACGGTTATCACGCAGCCTTCTTCGTGGCAACAATCTTTGGCGTTCTCGGCTTGGCGATCACTTTCTTCTTAAATAAAAAAGAAGCGATGCCTGTTAAGGAAGTAGGTGCAATGAAATAATGATTATTTTCCTTTTAATCCTTTGCGTGTTAGGCTTTGCCTATACGAATGTATTTGGCCGAAAAGTCTGGCATAAATTCTGTATGGTTATTTTTGGTTTAGGGTTCTTAGCTTCGTTAAGTCTTATCGTTTTAAACGATAAAGATCATTTTGGTATGACCGAAGTTACTCAGGACAAAACGTTTGAACTAAAAAGCAGTAGTTCAAGCAAAGATGGCCCCAACATGTTATTGTACCAGCCGTTGGGCGATGGTTCCGAAAAAGTTTATTTATATAACACACCAGATAAAAAGAAACTACAAAAAACAGGAACGGAAAACGTCACAAACACAGTTCAAAAAGATGCTCAAAAAGCCACATTAGTCCAAAAAACGACGAAATGGTCCTATCAAGAGTCTTGGGCCAAAACACTATTTGGCCTTGCTGATAACGATAACCAATTTGCAAAACAAGAAAACACCTTCAACGTTGCTAGTGACTGGCTAGTTTTAAGTGCTGATCAAGCCAAAAAATTAGGCGAATATATGGAACAACATGCCGCTGATATCAAAAAAGAAGGGACTGAAACAGTTGGCAAAAAAATGATGGCCGCTATGATGGCGAATCCATCAATGTCCCAAGAAGAACAAGCAAAACTCACCGAACAATATACCAAAGAGTTTCAACAAGAATTGATTCAGAAAATTCTTAGTGATATGGAATAAAAAAGCGAGCTTGATAGGATCATCAAAAAAGATGTGACTACCAAGCTCTTCTTTTTAATTATAAATCGCTTTAATCGGATCCATCCTCGAGGCACCAATTGCTGGAATAATCCCGAAAAAGATACCTGTGAAGACCGAAACCAATGTTGAAATAGCAAAGATGGACGGCGTAATAATTGGCGTAATCGAAATATACCCACCGACCACAGTTGCCAATAAGTAGCCGCAGCCGACACCAATCAAACCACCAATCAATGTGATAAACGCTGCTTCCATTAAAAATTGGAATAAAATGACTCGTGGTTTAGCACCAATGGCCCGACGAATCCCGATTTCTCGTTTCCGTTCCGTGACAGACACATACATGATGTTCATGACGCCAATTCCCCCGACTAATAGGGAGATTGCAGTAATTGCCATCAGAAACATTGTCATACCCGTGACCATTTCTTCCATTTGTTGTTGGAGTTGTTGGTCTTGGTCGTTTTCTTTAAACGTTCCTTTCACTTCAGGATGATTTTCACTTAAAATAGTGATTGCCTGTCCTAAAATTGCTTCACGGTCCGCTCCCTCACGAACCTTAATATTGATGCCGCTAATTGCTTTTGTTTTTGCTAATTTATTGTATGATTCTCGAGAAACAAAACTGCTCATAGCAGTTGCCCAATCATCATTCATACCCAAACTATCTAAATCTTTTGGTGCTAAAATACCAATCACCTTGTACATATAACCACCAATTGAAACAGCTTTTCCAATGAGTTGGCTAGGATCATCAAGCCGAATTTGCGCTTCAAAGATATCATGATTTAAGACAATTGCATCTGTATTTGCATCGCTCGGTTGAAAATCACGACCATATAAAATATCATTCTGCCCTTTAGTCGACGTAATGGATAAATTCGCTTGCGCCCCAAAATAATCCATTGGTACAAACAAATTGTCTCCGCCCCCCATCATTGATTCACCATATTGAGGATAAATACTTTCAATTCCTTGAATGTCTTGTAATTTTTTCAAGTCCACTCGGCTAAACGTATAATCTGGCTCTTCATAGGACATAAAATTGTCACTGCTACCATCTGACATTGTATAATGAATCTTCAAAACATCCGCGTTCACTGCACTGGATGCCTTCACAACTTGACGCTTCATCCCTTCACCTAGCGCAGAAATCGTTACGACTGATGTAATCCCAATAATAATCCCGACCATCGTTAAAAATACCCGCAACTTATGCGCCTTTAAGCTTAAAAAAGTACTAACAAATAAATTAGCAATCATCTAATCACCTCTTCTTCCAAAAAGCGACCATCTTTCATATGAATCACTCGTGAGGCATATTTTTTCATATCTTCATCATGTGTCACCATGACAATTGTTTTGCCCTGTTCATTCAATTCTTTCAATAATTCCATGATTTCTGTACCCGTTTCACTATCCAATGCCCCAGTCGGTTCATCAGCCATAATCAATAATGGATCATTCACCAAGGAACGAGCAATGGCTACTCTTTGTTGCTGTCCTCCAGAAAGTTCAGTAACTTTTGATTTGGCTTTTGTTTCCAAACCGACAATTTTTAGGTATTTTTCAGCAATCGCTTTTTTCTCAGCACGGCTTTTTTTCCCTTCATAAACACAGGGCAATTGAACATTTTGACTAACATTTAAGGAATTAATCAAGAAAAATTGTTGAAAAATAAATCCTAGATATTCATTGCGAAAGGCTGATTTTTTATTTTCAGACAATTTTGAAACATCTGTTCCTGAAAAATGATAGCTTCCGTCTGTTAAGCGATCCAAGAAACCAATAATGTTCATCAGCGTTGTCTTACCGCTACCGGACTTCCCCATGATTAAAATGAACTCTCCTTGATGGATGGTCAAGTTCAATTCTTTTAAAACATGTAGTTTTTCCTTACCTACTGGATAGAACTTGTTAATGTCCCGCAATTCAATGAGGGGTTGATTTGTATTGTTTGCTTCCACCATCAAGCCCTCCTATTTCGACGCATCTGTCATTGATTCGTTGGTTGCTGATTCATCAGAAGCAATCGCTGCATCTGATTCCACAATATCACCGACTTTTACTGGTTTTTTTGAAGAAATAACCACTCGGTCGGCTGATTCTAAGCCAGATTCAATCGCCATTTTGTCGCCATTTTCTTGCCCGACTTGGACATCACGACGAATGATGGTTCCAAAATCATTCACTAAAACGTAGGCCTGTTCACCCTCTTTTTGAATCGCTTTTTTCGGTAACTCAATCGCCCCTAAATCGCCTAAATCAATGGTTGCTTGCATATGGTAGCCATTTTTGACTTTGTCTAAATTGGCCAACGCAATTTTGACGCTATAACTAGACATCGTCGTGCCGCCCTCTGGATTGCCACTCGCGGCATCGCTGTTGCCTTCAGGAGGATTATCATCGATGTAAGAAATTGAGCCATCCACAACCACATTGTTGGAAACAGAAGTTAGTTTAGCTTTTTGCCCAACACTAATTTTAGTCAAATCCTTTTCATTCACTTTCCCAGCTAAATAAAGATCTTCTGAAGTTAACCGTAAAATCGGTGAATTGGCATCTTTTACTTCTGGAATTGATACGCGACCTTTGAAATTAGCCTTTGTGGAAATATATTGCTTCGCTCCTAAATCCGCTAAGGTTTCATTGGTAAAGGTAATCTCTTCATCTACCGCATCGACTTCTGTTTGATATTGTTCATTTAAATCATCACCAGACATCGTGCGGTCTTCTTCTTTAGTTTTATTAAATTTATCAATGGCCCGATTCCACTTATTATAGATATTCGCCCGCTTCGTTTCTAATTTGGCTAAGCTATTTTGTTGTGCCTCAATTTCTTTTGTGACCGCCTCATCTTCATAAGTAAATAATTCTGTGCCTGCATCTACGACATCGCCGTTTTTCACCTTAATCTCTGGATCCTTTGTTATTTTTTGATCACGCGCAAAGGCTTCCATTTGTTCCGGTTGGATGACACCGTTAATATAAATTTGTTGCAAGTCGGGAACGTCAAAATAGTCAATTCCCCAGTCATCTTTAGGCGCTTGCTTGACAGCTACTTGTTGTGCATTTTTATTTAACGCATTCACAGTTACGATGCCCCCAACCGCAATTACCGCAACTGCCCCCAATATAATTATCGTTTTCTTCTTCATTTTCTTCGTTTCATCTCCTCATTCTGTCTATTTTCCCCAACAAACTAAATTGCTCGGTCGTTCACTTATAACTATTTAACCATGCTTGAATTCAAGAAACAAGGGCATTTCTCTAGGCCTTTAGTCTGATTTATTTCATTTTTGTTCATTTTTTTATTTATTTCACGACAATAAATAACCATTGTTGGGTCTTTGTGTTTCAACAATCTAAAAAGGTTATTTTTATGTTATTTATAACTAAACTATGCGCAATCGAGATTTTTTGCTTCTTTTTTTATTTAAGGTACACTAGAAGAAACAATTGAAAGTGAGGGCTTGCCATGAAAGTCATTATTTTTGGCGGTAGCGGTTTTTTAGGTCAACAAATCGCGAAAATTTTAGTCCAACGCCAACATCAAGTCATCAGTGTTTCACGTCATGGAAAGCCTGCCACGCTCTCCGCATCTTGGAGCCACCAAGTGCAGTGGGTATGCTCCGATGTTACTCGTGACACGAATTGGCAAGAACAAGTCCAGCGTGCTGACTGGGTCATTGATACAGTAGGTATTTTATTTGAAAATCCACGAAAAAAGAAAACCTATCAACGGCTAATTCTGACGCCAGTGAAAAAAATCAGCTCTTTTTTAGCACAACAAAAAAAGCCAGCTAAGTTTTTATTTATTTCAGCCAATACTGTTCCTTTCCCTTTGAGAAAATATATGGATGCCAAATTGGCAGCGGAGGAACTAATCCACCAAGAAGTCGCCGAAGCAGTAATTTTTTATCCTAGTTTACTTGTAGGTCAAGAACGTACCGGCACCATACTTTTTAGTAAATGTATTTATTTTTTTAAGAAAATCCCCTTTTTAAAGAACTTATTTATTGGCTATGATCCCGTGCCTGTAGCAGAAATGGCACACGAAATTGTTCACGTTTTAGAAGGCGGCAATTCTATTTATACACACAGAAGGACCCGTTAACAAGTTATCTCCCGATCGTCTCTGTCTAGAGGCGGTTTTTTTGTGTTACAATACAACTGTTCGGAGGAGAGAAGAAGCATGAAAAAAATTGCCATTATTGGCGGCGGCATTATCGGAATGACGTTAGCTAATTATTTAGATCCACAAAAATTTGACATTACCGTTTATGATGAAGGGCTCGGCCAAGCGACTAAAGCGAGTGCCGGGATTATTTCCCCTTGGCTATCCAAACGTCGGAATAAGAAATGGTACCAATTAGCGCGAGAGGGCGCTGCCCTATTTCCAAAACTAGTCAAAGATTTTCAGCTGACGGAGGATATTTATCGTCAATCAGGGACAGTCATTTTGCGCCCGGCAGCTGCTTTGGCAGACTTAGCCCATTTGGCAGAAGAGCGTAAGCAAACTGCACCTGAAATTGGAGAAATCACGATGTTGTCAGCGGTTCAAACAGCGAAGTTCTTACCGCTACTTAAGGAAACTCCCTCACTTTTTATTTCTGGCGGCGGTCGCCTAGATGGACCAGCTTATCTAAACCATCTTCAGAAACGCGCCGAAGCCAAAGGGGTCACTTTTTGTTCACAACGGGCGCACTTTCGACAACTGAATCAAGGGTGGGAAATTGTCACAAATTCAGAAAAAAAGAGCGTTGATTTTCTCGCTTTAACACCTGGTCCTCATTTAAAGGAATTACTCGCTACTTTAAATTTATCTGTGGACATTCGTCCCCAAAAAGGACAATTATTAGTTTTCGAGACCCCTTTTACAAACAGTCAGCAATGGCCTGTTGCTATGTTAGATGGCGAAGCCGATTTAATTCCTTTTAATCAAGGAAAAATTTTATTAGGTGCCACCCACGAAAATGAACAAGCCTGGGATTTAGAAGAGACTGTTAGCGCTTTTCAACAACTAACTTCTGGGACTGCGCCATTTCTAAAAGAAGCAGAGCAGCTTTTTAAGCAACCCATGCATTACCGCGTCGGTACACGTGCTTATACATCTGATTTCGCTCCGTTTTTTGGCCCTTTGCCAGAAATGCCCCACCTTGTGGTTGCTAGCGGACTTGGTTCATCAGGACTCACTACTGGCCCATTCATTGGTTACCAATTAGCTGAATACTTCAATACAGGTACCTTCAAAGGAGAACTTTATCAAAAACCACTTAGTCAATATGTTAAAAACAACCCCTCACTTTAATCAGCGAGCGGTTGTTTTTTCCTTTTAATTAAGAAATGTGAAGTATCTTGGTAGAAGGATTTTGTTATTATGCTACTTGTGGTCGCGCATAGCGTTCTACGTTTTGTTTAATATTTTTAACCGTTTCTGGATCTTCAATGCCCGTTACTTCAGCGATCACTGTATCAACGCTTTCTTGGTCAAGCATTTCCTGTAATTGACGGCTTTGTTCATCTTCTGGATCATGATAATTAAAGACAATACCAATCATTGCTAATAAATGCGGCGACACTAGATTGCGTTCCTGTAATTCACGGATTGGTCGAATAAACCGTTCTTGCGCACCTAATTTTCTGATTGGTGTCCGTGCTACACGTGTAATAGCATCTGAAATATATTTATTTTGGAAACGTTGAATAATTTTTTCAATATAGGCTGCATGTTCTTGTTCATCAAAATTCCATTTAGCCACTAAAAGTTTACCGGTTTCCTGCAAAACTGATTTGAGTTGTGCTACCACTAAGGCATCCTGCATCGCTTCGTCAATGGTTTGATAGCCTAACAACGCCCCTGTATAGGCAACTGTAGCATGGCCAGTGTTTACACTAAATAATTTTCGTTCAATATACGGCTCTAAATCAGCAACGTAATGAACACCTTCTAACTGAATCTCTTTGGCTTTTCGGTTGGTATCATCAATGACCCATTCACAAAAAGGCTCAACTTGAACAAAAAGTGGGTCTTCATGTTTTTGTAATGGAACAATCCGATCAACCGCCGCATCAGGAAAACCAATCCATTGTTCAGCATAAGCTGGGTTTTTCAAATATTTGGCCACTTCTTCTGCTAAAAAGGTTGAACCACCAATCATATTTTCACAAGCGATAATATCCAGCGGCTTTTGACAATTTGCTTCGGCACGTGCATCAATTCCTTGAGCAATTAATTCAGCAATTCTTGGTAAAATATTGGGACCAATTGCCGTCGTGACTAAATCGGCTTCCGCAATTGCTTCTACTACTTTTTCTGGTTCTGTCATGTTATTTAACCCGGTCACATTTTCAACGTTAATTTGTTGATGTGAGGCATCGGCCAATTCAATTGTATAACTTTTACGTTCTTTTAACGCTTGAATGATGGTTTCATTAACATCCACAAACGTAATATGAAACCCGTTTTTAGCTAAAATTTCGCCGATAAAGCCGCGTCCAATATTTCCTGCTCCAAAATGTACTGCGTTCATTCTTATTCTCTCCTTTAAGCAATGGCTAAATTTTCTGTTATTTCTTCTTTACTTAATGCGTCGGCAAGTTGCACCACGTTATCCATATCACTACAATAAAGTGCAATTTGTTGGACTAATTGCAAATGTTCTTCACCGACTCCGGCAATCCCAAATAATACGGTAGCAATTTTTTCATCTTCTTCGGTGCCAAAATTAACGCCCTCTGGGACTTGCACTACACAGATTCCTGATTTTTTCACTAATTTTTTGGCTTCTTCTGTTCCATGAGGAATGGCAATAAAATTCCCCATGTAAACAGATAGCAATTGGTCTCTTTCAATCATTGCTTCAATATAAGCGGGCTCAACACAGCCTGCCTCGACTAGTTTTTCGCCGCAAAAGCGAATAGCTTCTTCTTTTGTATTAAACTGTTGATTTAATTCAATTGAAATATTCGTAAGATTTTCCATTGTTTTCTTCCTCTCTAGGCACTTTCTTTTAAGAGCGAAACCACTGTTTCATATTTTTGGGGATTAACCATACTTTTTACTGATAAGTGTGTCGCTTTCGGTGCTTTTTTACGGGCTTGTTCCGTTAGTTCAGCTTTTGTGACAATTAAAGCCTGTGTTTGTTGAGTTAATTCATTAATATTAATTTTTCGAATCGGCATTGAAATTTTCTCTTTATCTAAAATTTCTTCTAAGACTTTCATTCCCATCGTCGCTGACCCGACACGATCATCGTGAACCAAAAGAATCTCATTGACATTTGCTAAATCTCCCTCAATTTCAGAAGCAGGTGTTGCTTTGGAGACTGTTGGTTGTGCGTCGTTTTTTTCTTTGGTACCTGATAGTTCAGCCACAATTTCATCATAACGTGGTGAGTTCAAGAAGTTTTCAACTGCTACAAAGGTTGCATTAGGTGCTTTCTGTTTGGCCCGTTCTTGCAATTCCGCTTGTGTGACAATCAATGTATTTCCCTCATCGGTCAAATTATTAATGGCCCGATTTGTCACAGTTTGTACTAAACCAGCCTCTTGGACCTTTTTCCGTAAGATAGACGCACCCATTGCACTAGAGCCCATCCCAGCATCACAAGCAAAAATAATTTGTTGAATTCCTGACAATGAAGCACTACCATTTGTGACAGTTAATCCTTTTGATGCTGCTTTAGCAGCTTGGGTTTCTTTCACTTTTTGGGCAAATTCATCACTTTCTTCTTTCGCATCTGCTTTTAAAATGACTGCGGATACTGCAAAGGAAACTGCAGTTGCTGCCAAAACACCTAAAATAACTGGTAAGTAAGAACCCATTGGTGTCATCGCTAAAATAGCTATAATGGAGCCTGGTGAAGCGGGCGCACGTAAACCAGCATCTAACGTTTGGAAAACCAAACTACCTGTCACGCCACCTGCAATAACCGATAAGAATAATAACGGTTTCATCATTACATATGGGAAATAAATTTCGTGGATACCACCAAGGAAATGAATAATTATTGCTCCCGGCGCAGAAGATTTTGCCGCACCTTTTCCAAAAAACATAAATGCTAATAAGACACCTAACCCAGGACCAGGGTTTGCTTCTAATAGGAAAAGAATTGATTTACCAGCCGATAAGACTTGTTCTGTCCCTAAGGGTGTTAAGATGCCATGATTAATCGCATTGTTTAAAAAGAGCACTTTTGCCGGTTCAATAAAAATACTCGTTAATGGAATCAAATGAGCATTTAAAATGATTTCCACACCACGTGCCATTGCAGCAGTCAGCGCATCGACAATTGGGCCAATCGCTGAAAAACCAAGTAAAGCTAACGCAAAACCAATTAATCCAGCTGAAAAATTGTTTACTAACATTTCAAAACCAGCTTTAATCCGATGTTGGAAATACTGATCAAATTTCTTAATTGTAAAGCCACCAAGTGGACCCATAATCATGGCACCTAGCATCATCGGAATATCGGTTCCCACAATCACGCCCATTGTCGCAATTGCGCCAACTACGGCACCGCGATCACCTGCAATTACTTTCCCACCAGTGTAGCCAATTAATAATGGAATTAAATAGGTCAACATTGGGCCAACCATCGTGGCAAAGGCTTTATTTGGCAGATATCCATCTGGGATAAATAGCGCTGTCAAAACGCCCCACGCAATCAACGCCCCGATATTGGGCATCACCATGCTAGATAAGGTACTGCCAAGTCTTTGGACTTTTGCTTTAATTGATACTTTATTTTTTTCTGGTACTTGTTCCATTTTTATTCCCCTTCTCTCAAGTAACTTTTCTTGTTGACTAAATTGTATCCGCTTTCCGAATCTAGAAAAAGTCGTACTTTGGCACAAACCATTGTGCCAAAAGTTGAAAGAAAAAAGCACGTGTTCTCTAGTTACGAAAACCAGAAAACACGTGCTTATTCTATTTCTAATAATTTCAATAATAAATGAACAACTTTTTATGCTATACTCAAATTGGCGACTTGCCTCGAAAGGAGGTTTGCGACCTGAAAAGTCGTCTACAAAATTGCTCACAAGGAGCTATTACTTCCACTTGTAATATTCCTACCGGTACATGCGTGAAAAGTAATTTTTAGGTGTGATAGCTACCGGGACAATGTGGTAGAACAGTACTCACAACTGGTAATACTGCTAGGAAAAGTGCACATGGTTAACATAAGTGAACTACTGCTGGGCCGTGACGGGAACGGGTGAAAAGTGAGTGATACACCCCGGCCAAAATGGCATGAGACAAAGGCTACAAGGCAACCTCCACCTTGTTAGAAAGTGGACAGAGTCTCCGGTCTACGGGTAGAACCTAAATGCACACAATTATTTTGTAGTCTGAAACAGGGTAAGTCCTATGAACTCCCCAAGGGTAGGTATTTCGTAAGAAATATACAATGTTCAGAGGATAAGGGATTTCGGAAAAAGCGAAGGTTCAGCTGTAATCGCTGAAATAAGGATTCAAAATTTGTCCTATACTGAAAGGTAGCTGACTTCCGAAGAGCATTCTATTACATGAACTAGCTGATATCGTCTAACAAGCAAAGTTCAACGACACGAAAGTGAGGACAACTTGCATGGGCAATTCTACCGTTAACAAAACGTGGAAAACTATAAATTGGAAACAGGCAGAAGAGTACGTGAAACGATTGCAACTAAGAATTGTAAAGGCCACCCAACAAGGAAAATGGAGACTCGTTCGACGACTTCAATATTTGATTACACATTCGTTTTATGCAAAAGCATTAGCCGTAAAAAAGGTAATATCGAATAAAGGGAAAAATACTGCTGGAATTGATGGGGTAATCTGGAAAACAGATTATCAGAAGAAGCAAGCAATTGAACAACTAAATCCTAATCATTACTCACCAAAAGCTGTAAAAAGAATATATATTGCCAAATTTGGCAAGAAAGAAAAGAGGCCTTTGGGTATTCCATGTATGCTCGATCGAGCCATGCAGGCTCTTTATTTACTAGCATTGGAGCCAGTGTCCGAATGCACCTCGGACTCTAACTCTTATGGTTTTAGGAGATTTAAAAGTGCCAGAGACGCAGGAGAAAAAGTTTTCAAAGTGTTGTCCAGACAGTACTCAGCCCAATGGATACTAGAAGGCGACATAAAAGGATGTTTCGATAATATCAGCCATCAATGGTTAATTGATAACATTCCCTTAGAAAAGAACATGTTGAGAAAGTTTTTAAAAAGTGGATACATGGAAAAGAAAAAGCTATTCCCTACTACACTGGGAACAGCTCAAGGTGGAATTATATCCCCCACGCTGGCAAATATTACTCTAGACGGCTTAGAAAAAAGGATAAAATCTAAATATTGGTCTAATAAAAAAGGAACGATTGCGGTCAGATACAACAAACACAAAATAAATTTTGTGCGTTATGCAGATGACTTCATTGTTACTGGAGACTCTCCAGAAATACTCTTAGAAGTAAAAAACATGATCAATGAGTTTCTGAAAGAACGTGGGCTTTCATTATCAAATGAAAAAACTCTCATCACTCATATCAATCAAGGATTCGACTTCCTTGGGTGGAATTTCAGGAAATATAAGCGCTACAAGCTGATTGTTCAACCTTCGAAAAAGTCTATAAAGAAAATAAAACAAACATTGAAACAAGTTGTTAAAGTGCATTATTCTTCATCCCAAGACCTATTAATTCAAAATTTGAACCTCACATTGCGAGGTTGGGCTAACTATTACTCGTCAATGTGTTCAAGTGAGGCTTTCGGTGAAGTAAACAAACAATTATGGTTATATCTCCGACACTGGGCAAGACGTAGACATCCGCACAAATCATCCTCGTGGATGATGAAACGATATTGGTCAACGCTTTACGGGGTTAAAATATTTTGCTCTAAAACAGCAATATTGTATCCAATACACTTAACTCCTATTGTTCGCCATACAGTACCTTGTGAAAATGTCAATTGTTTTCTTGATGAAAAATATTTCCGTCTTAGGAAAAATAGATTACGGGCGGTCAATCAAAAAGCGCTACAAAATTCTAAGGCCGGGCAACTACTTAAGTTGCTTTAAGAATGCGCGAGCGGAGTGCGGTGAAAGTCGCACGCTCCGTTCTACGAAGGGGGAATCTCTGTAAGGAGGTTCCCCTATTCTGCGCATCACATGTACGAGATTGTCACAAAAATTCTTGTGCCGATTTTTGTCGGGATTGTCCTGAAACTTGTAACCATTTGGTTGGAAAAACAGAACGAGGAATAAACAAGTTGCTTCCAGCCGCTACTGTCTAAACAGCAAAAAAAGACACCCTACTACTGATAGGGTGTCTTTTTAGTGCATCCATGCACGACTTTGTCACAAGTTACCTTAAATTTATCATAGGGCCTATTTTTTGTCAAGGAATCTTCTTATCTTTTTTGTTTGATCTCTTAAATTAAAATATTTTATTTTTTAATATAAAATTATTTCAATAATTATTGAACATTTCAAATTGAATTGATTTTTTCAGACGTAACTTTAGGCTTGAGCCAGAATTTTTTGCGCTTCATCTATTGTTCGACAATCACTGAGCCGCTGAATGTTTTCGAGATCTGAACAGAAAAAAGCTAATTCTTGAAGCATGCTTAGTTGCCGTTGACTTTTTAGAGCAACGACAAATAACAAAGTAGCTATTTTTCGATCTGCTTCCGTACCAAAGTTGACCCCATCAGGCACTTGAATAAAGCAAATCCCTTCTTTTAAAACTTGTTCATCTTGTCCTTCCGCATGAGGCAATGCCACGAAGTTACCGATATACACGCTGACTTTTTGTTGACGTTGATACATTGCTTTGACATAGTCAGGCGTGACCAACTGATTTTTTAGCAGTAATTCACCAGAAGCTGCAAGTGCTTCCTCCCAACTAGCATACGATTGATTCAACATTATTTGCTCCGCTGTAATTTCAAACATCTCTCAACACCTAGCCTTTCATTTCTTCAATTAATAATGACGAAAGCAACTGATAAACAATGGCTTCATTTCCTGAATGAAAAATTTCTGTATTTAAATCATTCATAATAATCGCACCACTGATTTTTCCTAAAATTTTCCCGATTGTTTCATCAATCGGCATTGGCGCTAGCATGAGTAACATACGTTGTAACTGCATCGGCTTTTTATCCATACCTTCAATCATAAGTGGCTGGGCCAGATTAAAAATACAAAAAACAGGCTGTGTCACTGCTGTACTTGAGGTATGGAATAAGGCCATTTCCGTCTGAGGAATCCCAATAGGCGCTTGCTCGTAACGTTTCATCAATTGCTGACAGACGATTGCACTATCGGTGATTAAATCTGCGGAAAGTTGCGCGAGAGCTTGTTGAACGGTTTCTGCTAAATCCGCTTGATTATTTAAATCTGCTATGAAAAATGTTTCTAATAGTTTACTAATTTCTTCCATGAAAGCGACCACTGTTTCGTAGCTTTCTTCGCCACCTATTTTTTTCACAGGCGCTTTCCTAAGCGATCGTTTTTCGTGACTAATCCGCTTAAACTCTTCTTTCAATTGGCGGATTTCATCGTCTAAAAGTAACGGTGAGATCAATTTATATTTACCATTGTATCCTGGTAATAACGAAGTGGAAATCACTAAGTCATAGTTTTCCTCAACATTCACCTTACCTAAATCCGCAATCCGAAAAAAATGAATCTGGTTGATAAAAGGAAAGTAGCGCCGTAATCGCATTTCCAGCATACTTGTCGAAGCCAAACCGCTAGGAGAAAAACCAGCAATATCAACTTCCATAATTTTGGGACTCCGCTCTAAAGAATTGGCAAAATGAAGTACCATGTAGGCAATTTCCTCTTCCGATAAATTCTTTTGCGGAAAAATTTGCGGCAACGCTTGGCGTAAAGCCGCAGCTATTTCTTGATATTGATTCATAATCCGTTCTAAAATGGGATTCGTTAAATCTTCTTCTTGTAAAACCGCCCGAGAAAAAACACCTGATAAATGCGTCAACAACATTTTATACAAATTGGTATCTTCGAAAAAATTAACTTCCGTTTCTTGACTTACTGCTTCAATCAGTTGTTTCACTTCATAAGCCAGCTGAGTGTCAAAATGTTCATCAAAAAAATCTTCATCAAAAGAATTAGAAAAATCACTTAATAAGCTAGCAAAAAAAACAATCTCACTGACAGCGTATAGTTGTTTCGTTTCAGCAGCGACTTTTGAAAAAAGTCGTTTAGAACAATTTAGAAAGGCCTTATTCATCTGCCCAGTATAGGTCTCATCAGCTAAATAAAAACCTGCAGTGACCCGATCCATCGCAATTGTTAACATTAAAATCAAATGTTGTAATTTACGATCACTTAATGCTGGAAATAAAGTTTCTACTTCTGGCTGAACAATTTTTTGTGCAAATGCTAAATGTTCTGCATGAATAAACTGAAAGAAAAAATGGTCGTTTGTCGTTAATTCGGTAAAATGAAAAAATTGGTACTCATTAATTTCCATGCTTAGAATATTCGCCATTAGAAGACGGCGATATTTTTCAGAACCAGTCACTTCATAACCTTGATTCCGAGAAATCGTCAACGGAATCCGAGCAATCCGTGTTTCTAATTGTTTAATATCGGCATAAAAAGTCGTATTACTAATACAATACGTTTCCAGAAAATAATGCATAGAGACTGGCTCTTTTGTTTGAAGTAATGTCAATAAAATCGCATGTTGCCGCGCCAAAGTAGAAAGTTCCTGTGTCTCTTCTCCTAAAATAGCAGCCTGAATTTCCGTCATCGCTGCTTCATCTGCTTGAATCGAAAAGCGCCCACGAGCTACTTTTTCCAACGTCGCGCCCATCGATGCTAGCGAGGTTTCTAAATTTTCTAATTCACGATATACCGTCCGGCGGCTAACCTTTAACAAATTCATCATGCGGTTTACTGAAACGGGGGTGGGACTATTCACTAATTCCGTTAATAGAACAGTTTCTCTTGTCGTTAAAAACATCTATCAGCTCCTCCTTCCAGCCATTCTTGATACTCTTTCTTATTCAAAAAACTAGTAACTACGTATAAATTTTGTTGCGTTAGATCTAAATGATAGGCTTGCGCCAGTTCACGAGTCACTACGTAGGTTGTCTCCTTGGTAAAAAAGACTGTTTCCAGTGGTTCTTTAGATACTTCAATCGCGACTCCTCGTTTCGCCGCTTGTTGCCGCAATAATTCCATTCCCATTGTTTGCGATCCTCGAACATTCTCGGCATATAAAAAAACAAGCTTCTGTCTTTGTTTGATCGGGTTCGTTTCAGTAGCCTCTGAACCAAGTGAAGATTGCTCTTGAGAAGAAGCAGTCAGTTTGGCTAAAACTTGCGGGTAATAGGATTTAATTTCTAAAAAATTTTGAACACTCACCATATCCTTTTCTGGGACGTACTTTTGTGCTAACTGTTTCAATTCTGCTTGAATGACCACTAATGTCTTAGGCTGCCACTTCATCTGATGAACGGACTGGTAAGTCACAGGCATCTCCAAGTTCACAGCTTTTAATTGTCGGCTTAGCAAACTAGCCCCCATGGCACTTGAGCCCATTCCTGCATCACAAACAAATAAAATTTGCTGATAGTTAGGTGTGACTGTTTCCACTTGGTCTTCCTCCTTCATCTTTATCATTGAAACTGGTTCAATTCCTCGTTGACGTTTTAATAACAAGCTTGCTATTGCAAAAGAGCACAGAAAGCTAACAAAAATTCCACTAAAAACCGCCAGCCTTGCCTCAGTCGGGGCATTGGCTAAAATCGCAACCAATGAACCTGGCGAAGCTGGAGCACTTAGCCCCACATTAAATATTTGAAAAACAAGCGTACCACTCATTCCTCCAGCAATTACTGCTAAAAATAAGCGCGGATCCATCAAAACAAACGGAAAATAAATTTCATGAATGCCCCCAATCAATTGAATCATGGTGGCGCCTCCTGCTGTTTTTCGTTGTCCTACAGGACCAAACAGCAGAAAAGCAACCAAAACGCCCACGCCTGGTCCAGGGTTTGTTTCCAATAGAAATAAAATGGACTGACCTGTTTGACTAGCACCTTCTAAACCTAGAGGCGTTAATAAGCCATGGTTAATCGCATTATTAAAAAATAACACTTTTAAGGGTTCTAAGAAAACGTGAACCAATGGTAAAAGATTGGCTTCAATTAACCAAGAAGAAAATTGATACAGCCAAAAACTAGCACTTTCAACAGCAGGAGCTACAACCAGAATACCAAAACAGCAAAGCAGTCCTCCCACAATTCCTGCTAAAAAGTTTTTAGTCAGCATCTCATAGCCTTCTTTAACTTTCGGCAAGAGAATTTGTTCAATTTTGGCGAAAGTATATCCTGCTAAAGGTCCAATAAACATGGCACCAAACAACTGTGGAACATCTGTGGAAACAATCACGCCCACTGTCGCAATAGCAGCAACGACGCCGCCACGTTGTTCCTCGAACATTTTTCCGCCTGTAAAACCAATTAAAATCGGTAAAACAACTCGAATCATTATCGTTTCGACTTCAGAAAGAGCTAGCCGTAGATTTCCAGTCGTATAGCCAGCCACCAAAGACAATAAGCTCCACGCAATAAAAATACTCAAATTTGGCATAATCATCCCACTCAAACGATGACCAAAACGACGTAAATAGGGAGTTACTTTCACAAACTTATGTTTAAAAAAGAGCGAATGCATTTCTTTTTCCTTCATATTCCTTGTCCCTCGCTCTCTATGTAGATAATTAGAATACTTCTATTATATGAAATTTCACAAAAAAATAGTATAGATTTTTGTAAAATAATTCTTTTATACACCTCACAAGAGAATCCGTTTACATTAATAGAAAAAACTTTTATACTAAAAGAAAGAAACTCTTCGGATTGGAGGCCAATTATGGCAATCAAAGCAATTGTAATGGATATTGATGGTACCTTGTTAACTTCAGAAAAAAAGATTTCACCAAAAACGCGACAAGCACTAGTAGCTGCACAAAAGCAAGGCCTCTCACTGATTTTGGCTTCTGGCCGCCCGACTAACGGTATGCGGCCCTTAGCAGATGAATTGGAGATGGCTCATTATAATGGACACTTACTTTCCTATAACGGCGCTTGTGTCACCCATCATGGCAGTCAGCAACAACTATTTAATCAGACAATTTCAAAGTCATTGAGTCAACAAATTTTAGAGCATTTGAAACAATTTGACGTAATTCCAATGATTAATGATGAAACATTTATGTATGTCAATGATGTTTTTCATAACACCTTACATTTAGAGACTGGTGATTTTAATATTATTGAATATGAATCACGGGGCGGCAACTTTCAATTATGTGAGTGGCATGATTTAGCCGCCAGACTAAACTTTCCCTTGAACAAAATTTTAATTGCTGGTGAACCCGCCTATTTACAAAAATATCATGAGGCCATCTACGCGCCTTTCAAAGAAACCGTCACCGCTGCTTTTTCCGCTCCTTTCTATTTTGAATTTACCGCCAAAAATATTGATAAAGCGCGTTCTTTAGAAAAACTAACCCTACAGTTAGGCATAACTGCTGAAGAAGTAATTGCTTTTGGTGATGGTCACAACGACTATACAATGTTGGAATGGGCCGGCACAGGGATTGCTATGGAAAACGCTGTTGACGAGCTTAAAAGCATCGCAACGGAAGTCACTTTATCCAACGACAATGACGGCATCGCTGTTGCATTAGCCAACTTTCTTTAAGATCGTTGGTTGATGCAAGCGTACGCCGTCATTTTTTATTGCCTATTCAAATGTCGTGATTTTTTCTGGTGCTAAACGAACAGATTCATAGCCAGTTTCCATGCCCTTACCCACAGATAAAATCATTACTGGGACATAGCGCTCTTGATCTAAACCAAATGTTTCGGCTAATTTTTCCGCTTCAAAACCACCGATTGGATTTGTTTCATATCCGTGAGCTCGGGCCACTAACATAAATTGCATAGCTGCTAAACTCGCATCAATTTTTACGATGTCATTCATTTGTTCTCTGCTTAAACTTTCATAATGGGGAATAATGGCTGCTAATTGTTGGTCCCGCACTTCCTTAGGCATTTTACCACTAGCATAGGCTTGATTGTAAATTTCCTCTCCTCGCTCATGGCAGTTTAGATCACCAAAAATTAAGAGCATTGCAGAAGATGTTTCATTTTGACGCGTATTAAAGCGAATTAAGGGTTTTAATTTTTCTTTGCCTGCTTCACTTTCCACTACGACAAAACGCCAGGGCTGCATGTTAACAGAAGAAGGGGCAGTGGTCGCTTCTTGAATCATTGTTAACATTTCTTCATGAGAAATTTTATGGGTTTCATCGTACACCCGAACCGATTTGCGGCCAAAAACAATCTCTGAAAAATCATTCGTTGTATATGTTGTCATTCTATCATACCTCTTTCGTTGTAATGCTTTGATCTAGTTTTGTCAAAAGTTCTTTTAACTGGCGACAGTCGTCCTTTGTAAATGTACTGGGAATAATTTCTGTTACCGTTTGTTGCTTGGCTGTACATTGCTGTAGTTCTTGTTGTGCTTTTTCTGTTAAATGCACTAGCACTTCCCGATTATTTTCTGGATTTCGCTGTCGTGTCACATACTGTTTCTCTTCTAAAATTTTCAAATGGCGAGTGACCGCACCACTATCGATTTTTAAGTGTTCTTGAATCTCCGTTTGAAGACACGGCTGACGTTCTTTTAAAATCATCAGCAACTCATAACGAGTCAAACTCAAGCCAACTTGCTCTTCAAAAACTTTGGTAATTTTTTGATCTAATACCTTTAACTGACATAATAATTGGCTGACTTCCCGTAATGATAACGACATAGTTTCCTCCTTAAAAAGATGACTCGTCAACAATTGACTAGTCAACTATAACTGTTTCTTTCTAAAAATGCAACCTTTTTTTTACAAGAAAAATAGAACAATTGACAGAGAGAAACTACAGTATTCCCCATCAACTGTTCTATTTTAATCAATCTATTTTTCGGTAACAGGTTCTGCTGATAACCGCTTAATCCCTAAACCAGTAAACGCACTGACCATTGAGAAGACAGGCGATAATAAGCTAAAGAAAACAAATGGTAAGTAAGTCAACGTTGGTACGCCAAAGGTCCCCGCTACGAAGCTACCTGCAATCCCCCAAGGAATGAGGTAGTTAATGACCGTCCCACCATCCTCCAAGGTTCTGCCTAAAACAGTCGGATCCAAACCTTCTTTTTTGTAAACTTCTTTAAAGGCATTCCCTGGTAAAATAACCGATAGGAATTGTTCACCAATAAAAATATTTACGCCAATTCCTGTTAATAACGTTGATAAAATCAATTTCGGTGTACTGCTCATTTTCTGCGAAACAACTTCCATGACCGCAGAAATCAATCCTAATTCCATTAATAAGCCACCTAGAGACAACGTTAGAATAATAAGTGCCACAGTCGGCATCATACTCATAATCCCGCCACGACTTAATAATTGATCAATTTGTGCGTTCCCCGTTTGAGAAACAAACCCATTTTCCAACGTGTTTCCTAATGCCTGCAACGATACTTTCGGATTTTGAATAATAATCATAATTACTGCCACAATAATGTTCAACAAAATCGTGATAATCGCTGGAATTTTGCGCCAGGCACAGATTAACATTAAGGCTAATGGTAACAATGACCAAATTGAAATGGTAAAGTGGTCTTCCAATACTTGAATAACTTGAACTACTTCTGTCAGACTAGTATTCGCGTACGTTTGTCCTAAAATCATAAACAAGATTAAAGAGACGATAAATGCTGGTACAGTCGACCACATCAAGTTTTTTATATGTTTAAACAAATCCGCTTCAACAATCGCTGCGGCTAAGTTTGTTGATTCTGATAAAGGTGACATTTTATCACCAAAAACTGAACCAGAAACAATCGCACCCACAACTAAAGCAGGATTTAACCCTAAGGTACTGCCAATACCGAAAAAGGCAATTCCAATTGTTGACATCACTGTAAAAGCACTACCTACTGCACTGCCGACAATCGCACAGACAATAAAAACTGACGGCACAAACCATTTAACACTAATCATTTTAAAACCAAAAACCATAATCGTTGGAATAATTCCAGCTTGAATCCAAACGGCAATCAATGCACCCACTAAAATGAAAATAAAAATTGGAATAATCCCTGGCTTCAAGCCATCAACAATCCCTTTATGCATTTGATCAAATGGTACTTTACGAAACATTGCGTAGCCTAAAATCAATGCAATCACAAACAAAATAGTAATATTTGGCGATATCTTTAAGCCAATTACTCCTGTTGCAATAGCTGCCACAATAATTAATAAAACGATACTTGCTTCTCGAACACTCACGGTCTTCTTTTTCTGTTTTTCTTTCATTTCGTTACTCTCCTCTAATCTTTTTTCTGAATACTCTGACATTAAAGGATCTTATGATAACGAATAACCCCTCCACAACTCATTGAAAACGCCTCCTAAAGCTACATAAAAAGAGAGATTCATCCTTAAAGAATAAGGACGAATCTCTCCGCGGTACCACCTTAATTAGAAGCTTACTTGCTTCTCGCTTATGTATTATGTAATTGTTACTACTTATTAGTGTAATTCACAAATAGACTTGATCGATTCGCAGCAACCATCGACTTTCTGAACAAAACATCTATTTCCTACTGGGCTAATAATTTATGAATCTCAATATACCAAGAAGAAACCGACTTGTCAACGAAAATAGCATAAAAAATTTTTTCACACGCCAACAAAAATTACTTTTTCTTTTTGTAAAAATAGAAAAGCGCCTCCGTTCTCACGAAAGCGCCTGTTAATTAGTGGGTTGTGCCACCTTGTAGTTGAATATCTTCTTGTGTTTTTACTGCTGCTTCAATCATATAGAACAAAGAATCTGTGATTGCTTCTAATGACATAGAAGCAAACGTTGGTTTATCAATTGCTTGTTCTGGTAGGAACGGAACATGAATAAATCCGCCACGAATAGTTGGATATTTAGTGTTAATTAAGTGTAGTAAGTGATACATAATATCATTACATACAAAGGTTCCTGCTGTATAAGAAATCGCTGCAGGTAATTGATGGTCATGACAATTTTTTACCATCGCTTTAATCGGTAAATTTGTAAAATAGGCTGTTGCTCCATCTTCAACCAATGGCACATCGCTTGGTTGTTGTCCTGCATTATCCGGGATACGCGCTTCCGCTAAATTAATCGCCACTTTTTCAACAGTGACTGTTTGACGGCCGCCTGCTTGTCCAACACAAATCACCATATCTGGTTGATGGGTTTCAATTGCTTCAGCCACTTTTTCACCACTAGTGCCAAAAACAGTTGGCACCTCAACTTTAATAATTTCAGCTCCTGCAATTTCAGCAGGTAATTTTTTGACTGCTTCAAAGGCAGGGTTGATTGCTTCTCCTCCAAATGGATCAAAGCCAGTAACGACAACTTTCATTTCGATCATCCTTTCTTATTTGAATAGAATCATATAAACAATTTGGAAAATTAACATGAAAAGTGCAATCGGCAATTGATTTTTAATGACGCCGTACTTATCTTTCATTTCCAACATGGCTACAGGTACGATATTAAAGTTCGCAGCCATCGGTGTTAACAGTGTACCACAAAAACCACATGTTAAGGCAACCATCCCAACTAATGCGGGATCTGCACCTAAAGAAAAGACAAACGGCACACCAATTCCGACTGTCATCACGGTTATTGCTGCAAAGGCATTGCCCATGATAGCCGTAAAAATAACCATTCCCACAGCATAAATAATAATCCCTACATTGACATTTCCTGCTGGTACTACGGCACTAACCCCTTTTGAAATAATCTCACCAACACCAGCGCTAGTAAAAACAGCACCTAAACAAGCTAACAGCATTGGCAACGTACTAAGAGGACCGACTGTTTCTAACATTTCCGCCGCATCATCAAAAAATACTTTCGGCGTATTATTTTTAGAAAAGAACATCATGATGAAAATCGCTACAAAGACACCAACACCGACACCGACTAAAGCTCCTAAAGTAGTCAATGTGGCAAAAAGAATTGCAAAAACCCCGATACTTAGTGCGGGAATAAAAATCTTCATTCCTAATTTTTGAGACATTTTTTCCATGTATTCTTTCGAAGGTAAGCGACTTTCTCCTTTTGTCACTTTTTGAAGAATTGCCGGAATTGTCATCACAAAAATAAGTACGCCACAGGCAACTGGGGGAATAAACCGACCAAAACCGATTAAGATCCCTAAGATTCCCCAGAATAAACTAGTCCCATACGCATGTTGATTGGTTTTATCACGAAAACTACGAAAACTTGTGTATAACAAGATAATCCCCATAAAAATATAAAGGACTTCCAATAACTTTGCACTCAAATCAATACTTGGATCTGTGAAAAAACTCATTTCAGTCCCTCCTGTCCATAATATTTTTTACGTAATCTTTTTTCTTTTAAAGTAAAGTAAATACTTGCCGAAATTAAGGCAACTAAGGCGACTGGTACTTCCACTAAAGCCAATTTACCTAATGTCACTTCATAGCCTAAATCTTTCAATGTTGATTGAACAAGCAATGCCCCAGCCCCACCAACAAACAGAACTTGACCAAAGAACCAACAGATATTTTCCATGGCTGAAGCCATCCCTTTTAGTTCTTCTTCATACTCTGGCACCATTGGTAAATTTTTTGATTCAATTGTTCCTAACGCCATTGGCAAAATAATCGGGCGCACAAAACCTGCTACCCCACCGAAACTTACGTTAAAAGCGGCGAAGATAATCCGAAAGACACCATAAATGTCAATAATCACACCAGCAGATACCTTTTTGAATCGTTTAATCAACGTAGCCGCTGACTCTTTCAAGCCATTTCTTTCTAACGTTCCTGTTGCTAACATAATAATAATAAAGATAGCCATGCCTCGATTATTCACAAAGGTTGTTCCTAGTGTTTCTAGCATCGATGTCAAACCAAGCCCGCCAGTAAAAGCCGTCACTATTAAAGCAACCATCACAATCAAGATAGCATCAAATTTCAATGCGAAGCCGACAATGACGATCAATACGCCTAATAAAGGTAATAAATCCATCAAATCTCTCCTTCTTAAAATAAAATTTCACTTTCCATTATATGCCAATTTTCGCTCATTTGTAAGACTTTTTTAATTTTTAATGTTATTTTTTCTAAAGACACAGTTTCCAACACTTTTTAGAGCTACCACTCGCACTTTTTTCTTTTTTCCGCTAGAATAAAAGAAACAATAACATTGAGGAGGATTTTTATGTTCCAAACTTTTAGAGAAAATTTTCGGCGCCATACCCTATTGCGCGACGCCGTCTTTATCGTTATCGGAAGTGCCATTGTCTTTAATCCCGGTGCTTTCTTCCAGTTCGTCGGTTATTTAATTGCTGGTTATTTGATGCTTTTAGGGTTAATCAATATTTATGATGACTACAAAATAAAAAAACAAACGGGTAGCTGGGGGCTTGGTTTCGTAACAGGTTTAATCTTTGTCGTCTTAGCAGTAGCCTTTTTATTTTTTGCACCGGTGATTGTTTCGATTCTGCCATTTTTATTAGGGATTAGCATTGTTATAAACGGCCTCGTTCAATTGACTTTTGCTTTAAATACTCGTCAAACAGGCGCGCTTATCTACAGTATTCTGGTTTTAATCGCTGGAGCTGTTTTAGTTTTCAACCCCTTCAAAAGTCTCTTAGTTTTGATGCAAGTCTTTGGATTTATCCTGATTTTCATGGGTGTCATTGAAATTATTGGTCATTTTAGAAATAAAGCTTAACGAAAGGAGCAACTTATGGATAAAGAAAGTACCAAGTGGATCCGCTTTTTAGGTGGGAAAAATTTACTTTACACATTAACTATCCTTTGTCTAATTGCTGTAACTATCTTTTTATTCAACACTGTTTCATTTATCTTTAAACCAATTTTTGTTATTTTTAGTGCCGTCTTAGGCCCGGTACTTTTTGGTATTATTCTATTTTATTTGCTTAATCCAATGGTGAAACGCCTTGAGAAAAAAATTCCCCGTGTTTGGGCGATTGCGATTCTCTATGTCTTAATTATTGCATTACTAGTGTTAGCTGGACTGCAACTTTTCCCAATTATCCAAGACCAGACGGAAGAATTAATCAAACAATTCCCAAGTTTTTGGAAAAGCACGCTCCAAACAGTACAAGAATTTATGGCTAAAACACCTTTTGCAAAAGATTTAGAATCTGCTAATGAGTCGATTAATCAGCTCTGGGGCAAACTTGCAAACTCCTTTAAAGACTTTGCAGGGGATTACCTACAAACAGGCGCACAAGGTCTGGGAAGCGTCTTTTCTGCAGTCTCTTCTACTTTCCTAACCTTGTTTACAGGACCTATCATCGCCTTTTTCCTTTTAAAAGACAAAGAAAAGTTTTATCGCTTTGTAAAAGGCATCATTCCCCCAGCTTTTCGTCCTGATTTTGACGAATATAGCCAAATTGCCAACATTCAAATTGGCGATTATCTAAAAGGTCAAGTCATTGCTTCGTTGGTTTTAGGGATTATGTATTGGCCAGCTTTTCTATTAATTGGTTTACAATTTGGTAGCATTTTAGCTTTAGCTGCGGGTATTTTATGTATTATTCCTTATATCGGGCCATTTATTGCCTTTATTCCTGGATTGATTATTGCCTTTCAGGATTCCACATTTATGGTAGTTAAATTTGTTATCGTCTGGTTTGCCATCCAATTGATTCATGGTGATTTTGTTATTCCTCGTGTGATGGGCGATAAATTAAAAGTCCATCCGATTACTATTTTACTTGTCTTGTTAGTTATGGGCGAACTGTTTGGTTTAATGGGCGTTATCTTCGGGATTCCAATGTATTGCCTAGTTAAAGTGACAGTCATTTATTTATTCCGCAAATTCAAACAACGCTATAACCGCTTTTATGGTGACAACGGCGAGTATGAACACACGAATTTTACTAAAGATCAATATTTAAAATAATACAATGAAAAAACTGGGACATAAGCCGTTTAGACTTATGCCCCAGTTTTTTTACCATACTTCTCTAGCAATTTCTTGAAGTAATTGAACTTTGCGCCATTGTTCTTTCTCCGTCAAACGATTTCCTTCTTCCGTCGAAGCAAAACCGCATTGCGGACTAATACTTAAGTTTTCTAAAGGAACAAACTGTTGGGCTTCTTCAATTCGTGCTTTCACTTGTTCAGTCTCTTCTAATTCAGGAAACTTAGAAGTAACTAAACCTAAAACGACTTTGCTGCCATTATTTTGCCAATGTCTTAATGGTGAAAAGTCCCCTGCACGATCTGAGTCATATTCCAAGAAGAAACCATCATAATTCGTAGCAAATAATTCTTTTGCTATCGGTTCATAACCACCTGAAAATAACCAAGACGAAGCATGGTTCCCACGGCAAATGTGCGTGGTTACAGTTAAATCTTCTGGCTTGCCAGCTAAGGCTTCATTAATAATCGTGGTACACACTTGTGCAATTTCTTCTGGCTGTATTCCTTTTGCTCGTAATTCTTCTTGTTTTGTCTGATCCGCTAGAAACGCCCAATTTGTATCATCAAATTGCAAATAACGGCAACCTATCTCGTAAAAGGCCGCAATTGCGTCTTTATATGTTTGTGCTAAATCCTTATAAAAAGCACCAATCTCTGGATAAATTGTTTGAATGCGCGAGGTGCCATCGTTAGATAAAATTTCTTGACGTAAAATCATGGTCGGACTAGGGATCGTTGCTTTGGCTACCGTGCCATCACCAACTTCCACCACCTCTTTTAAAAATGAAAAGTCCTCTAAAAATGGATGTTGCGTAGGAAAAGATATTTTATCCACTACGCGGATATTATAGGCCGGAGCTGCTTTCCCATGAAAGGTTTGGTTATACCCCGTTTCTGGGATATAGCCTGTCACACCATTTAATCCTTCTAAGAAATCAATATGCCAAAAACCGCGACGAAATTCACCATCTGTGATTCCCCGTAAGCCGCCAGCTTTTTGTTTTGCTACTAATGCTTTGATTTCTTCATCTTCAATAAGACGTAGCTCTGCTTGAGATAAAGCACCTGCTTGGACCTTTTTCCGTGCTTTCTTAATTGTTTCTGGACGTAAAAAACTTCCCACATGATCAACTGTAAAAGGAATCTGACTACTCATTTGCCTCACTCTTTCCTATTTTTATTTATAAAAAATCGCCCTTTTACTAGCCGTAACTAGTAAAAGGGCGATTATTATCGCGGTACCACCTTTTTTCGGAAAGATGACTCTTTCCCTTCAACTGACAATCATAATCAGCGGTCTTGTTAACGAAAGACATTACGTTTTTGCCTACGTTTCGACAAAAATTCCTCCTAGGCCATTTTTCGATACAGACATCTAACTTTTTTCACCAACCAAAGTCTCTCTACCAGCTGTCTTGCATTTACTTTCCTATTCAACGGAAATTATTAGATTATAATTAGAATACCACGTTTAGCAAATTTGTCAACGGAAGCGGATGAAATAGTAACGAAAAAAGCAGCTTCTTTTCAGAAGCTGCTTACGTCTATTTTTATCATTGCTGATTAGGCAGAGTGTCCTACGATTGTGCTACCTGAGTAACCAAAACCGACACGTGTAATACCTGGGTTAATTTCCCAATCACGGTGACCGCTACCTGAAGCTGTTACCATGCCTGTTTCATTGTACCATGCCATGATTACTGAGTTACCTGGCGCCCACATAATTGCGATAACTTCATCTCCACGAGACCAGTGATCATTTGGAATGCCACCTGCTTCAACTTGTGCTGCACGAGCAGTTGCAGAAGCTGCTAACCCTGCATCCCATACTACTGGACGTAAACCTAATGATTGACGTAGAACGTTCAATGCATTGATTGTTGGATCAGCAGAAGGCGCTGGTGTTGGTTGCTCTGGTTCTGGTGTTGGTTCTGGTTCTGGTGTTGGTGTAACTGTTCCACCACCAGTTTGGCCACCATTACTTCCATTACCACTTGGTGTTGTTGGTTGTTCTGATGAAGAAGAACCAGTATTTTCTGTTGCACTATTATCTGTACTTGGTGTAGTTGTTTCAGTTGTTTGTTGCGTGCTTGATTCAGTTGCTGAGCTTGAGCTTGCTGGCGCTTGCGCTTCTGTTGTTGAAGAAGAGGCAACTGGTGCTTCTGCTTTTACTTCAGCTTTAGCTTGAACTGGTTTTGCAGCAGCTTGTTTAGCTTTTTCAGCTGCAGCTTTTTGTTCAGCAGCTAAGCGTGCTTGCTCTGCTTCAGCAGCTGCTTTTTGTTTTTCTAAGCCAGCTTTAGAACTTTCAGCTGATGATTGTTCTAATGCTAATGAAGCTTTCATTACATTTAATTCAGATTGTTTAGAAAGTAAATCTTGACGTTTTGTTTCTAATTCAGCTTCTGTTGCTTCAAGTTGTTTCACTTTTTTCTCGTTTTCAGCTTTTTTATCAACAACCGCTTGTTTGTCTTCTTTTTGTTGTTGCATTAAGTCGTTGTTGGCACTTACGATTGTTGAAACAGCTTGAACACGGCTGATTGCATCTGCAACTGAGTCCGCATCTAAAACTGCATCTAGCATTGTTGTGCTTTGTCCATTAACTTGAACATCACGTGCTTGATTTTTGATTGCTTCGTTACGTTTTTCAATACGTTGATTCAAGTTTGTAATTTCTTGTTGTAATTGTTCTGACTTTGCTTTTAGTGTTTGCTTTTGTTCACGTAAAGCCATGCTTTCATCAAATACTGAAGATACTTCTGCTTCTAAAGAAGATACTTGTGAAGCTAAATCCCCTTGTTTTGCTTTTAATGATGAAATTTCTTGATTTTTTTCTTCAATTTTTTTATCAACATTGTCCGCCAAAGCGATGCTTGGGGTAGCAATTGCTGATAGCGTTAATGAACATAGTAATACTGATGCAAATAGACGTTTCTTCACTTGTCATTCCTCCGAATTAATTTCTAAAGTTTATTTAAAATATCTTAATCTTTTCTTACGACAAAAACATTCTACCACACCCATATTTCAATTAAGCAATAGAAATGTTACAAAAACATTTCAGATCACTCGTTCTTTCTCCATAATAGGTAAACTTACCTTTTGTAAGGCTTTTATGCCTTGTCATGACTGGTTTTCATGTGTTTTCAATTGTTAAACAATTCTTCGATTTTTTTTCATATTTTTTCTTTTTTTATTCAAATTTTGCTTCTTTTTTGTCGATATATGCTTTTTTTCGTAAAATTAATCATTTTTCCTTCTTTTTAGCAAACTTTTTTGTTACAAAATTCGTTATATTTTGGTAATGAATCAAGAAAAAGGCCGCTTCGTTGAGCCGCCTTTTATTATTTCTATGCAATGTTTTTGATCAAACTATTCAACTTATTTTTTATGGACTTATGGGCCTGTCACTAAATTCCAAGTCACCATTGCTTGATAAGTTTGATCTTTTCTACCTTGATTTGCTGGAATTTCTAATTTGATTTGATCAAAAGAAAAATCAAATTGATAAACATCACTTTCGTCAAACTGACCATTGGCAACAATATGGCTAGCTACACCGTTGGCAACTAATTGAATAGCGGTTGTTTTGCCAAGAGCAACTTTAGTTTCCGTTGGTTGATTGTACTGAATAAAACCTGAAACATTGGTTGTTCCTAACAATAACTTTGTCATTGATGATAGTTGATCCACTCTTCCTTCAAAGGGGGATAGTTCTGCAGTTAGTGCCCAATTGGGTTGTGATTTTTTCAAACGTAAATATGGATTTTCCTGACCATTTTCATAATAATCTGCTGCTTGCTTTAAACCATGTTGCTGCGTGTTGCTAGAAATGGCGACTTTACCAAAATCAAAAGTTGGTGTGCTGATAAAACCTTCCTCATCTGGTGCCACAATTTCTTGATTTTTAGGTTGGATTCTGACAGTATCAGCTGCGTGAACAGCAGAAAAATTTCCATTCATTTCAACAGCCGCTTGTAACACTTGGTCTGGTTCACCTGTAGCAATTGTTGTCATCATAATAGTTGCTGTCTGACCAATAGGCACTTCCGTATTTAAAGCAATGCCAACTCGCCAATTTTCATCAGTAATAGGAACAATTTTGTTTGGTTCAGATCCAACACGAATCGTGACTTGGATTGGCCGAGCTAGACCTGGTGACCAACCAATTGCTGGCTTTAAGTTTATTTTTTTTAACGGTACTTCTCCCACATTTGTAAGCATAATCTGCCAAATTTGTATATAACCACTTGGCATGACTTTGACTAGTCCTTCTATTTGCATTTCAGCTTTTGCAGTTATTTCCTTATACACTGCTGTAATAGCGTTCATTTCATTAAAAACAGGGGAGTTTATGGGTCGCTTCGTTTTTTCTAAGCTCTCTTGTTTTGTTTTATCTTGATACCAACCTTGATATAAATAAGTTTTACCGTTAACGCTGTATTGTTGTGGCAGTTTTTTTCCAGCTAAATAGCGAAAGCCATCCGTAGTTATTGGTTGTTGGTGATCCTGAATAAAATCAGATGGTGGTGCAATTTCAACACCATTGACATCCTCAAATGTATAATTTTTTTGAGGTATCTCCTTATAGACAACAGTTAAATCATCATTGTCGTCATAGGTAATATCATAACTGGGCGTTACGCTTTTTTCTAAATTTTCAGGTTTCGTTTTCCCTTTATACCATCCTTGAAATTGATACGTTTTTGAGTCAATTTCATAGCTACTTGGCAAAAGACCTTTCTGTTTAAAGGCGTAAGGGTCACGCTCAATAAGCGTTTGCTTTCCTTGTCTAAACCCCGGTGGTGGAGGGATTGGTTTCCCTTGAGTATCCACAAAATGTTCTGTCACTATGCGATTGGTAACATGATAATAAACCGGCCCTGAAAATTTAAAGTAATTCAATAGCCCAGATTGATTCGATGAATCAACCTTCACTTGGTTGTACAAAGGAACGATTAGTTTTTGGCTCTCGCTAATGTTAAACGTTACTCCTGTTTTCTGACTATATTGTTGTGCAGACATTTTTTCCAATTCAAATTGCGAAATTGTTGTTGGATATTGGTTTCCTGATGCGTCGGAAATAGTTGGCAGCGGATAATTGGGATCAATTTCCCCTTTCTTATTGTATAAGCTTAAAGAAGTATAATATCTTGGTAAAAAAAATGTTTGATTACTCGCTGCAAGCACCGTTGACATGTCGGAATAGACGGCTACTTTCTCACTTGGAATTACCACTTCTTTTAAATTAGCCACTGTAGATGCTGTCACTGGTTGACTTTCACCTTCCCACACATTTATGCCATTTGGGGAATTGCCTTGCCAACTATGATACTGTAGAAGGATCTCATTGGCGTTTACTGGCTGCCCCTCTTCATTAATAAATCCATAACGATAAGTTAGGTTAGGCGTCTCAATTCTTTCTCTAATCGTTTGACTTGTAACATTAGCCCCATTATCGATTAACTCACTTTTTGGCAATGCTAGTGGTTCTTCATCATGTAGTTTATCCTTTGTCTGTGGTTGTTCACTTTCGGCTTTTTCTGCTGTTAATGAATGATTGGTTCCTTCTCTTACTTGTTTTGTACTTGGTAATGTTTCTGCAAAAACAGTTGTCTGTATTAGTATGGGGAATACTAATATATGGCAGATGCCCGTTACTATCAATTCTTTCCATTTACTTCGCTTCATATTGTCCCTTCTTTCTAAAGAACAATCCAACAATTCTTAGTTAACTAAACATTAAGACACTAAACTTAGCAGAATGATCACTTACCATTTTCAGCAACAGTCTTGTCTTGTGGTATCGGTTTCATTTTTCTTTATACTTTGGATCATTCACTTGTTTCAGCGCTATTCGTCCAATACTTCTTTTTACTAACCAGTTATAACTAGTTTAGCAAAAAAGAATAATTTCTGAAATTCCGAATTTTAAACAGACAGGAGCATTTCCTGAAGATTCTATATATATCAAGGAAAATCGACCAAAAATAAACTGAAAATAAACTTTTCAATAGAGAATCATAGCTAAAACAGGATAAATTAATCATATTTTCACCTTCCTAGCTTTACCTTTATCAAAAAAAGCTCAAAAAGTTAGTTGCGCAAACTAACCTTTTGAGCTTTTTGTTTTTTTCTTAACGAATGATTTCGACTTTTTTGTCTGTCTTGACTGTAACACGGCCGTTTTTAATAACATATAACCGTTCTGGAATATCAATAATCGCATGTTCAACCACTTTTGTGTCTAATAGGACTAAATCTGCTTTATTCCCAACTGCGACACCGTATCCTTCTAGTCCCATCGCACGAGCAGGACTTGTTGTTACCATTGGTAGCACTGTTTTTAAGTCATCCGCTCCACCTAGGTGCCCAACAGGAATGGCTAGCATCGCTGTTTGAACAATACCCCCTGTGCCATATGGTGTAAAAGCATTGCGAATATTATTTGTAGCAATACAGACATTCACGCCACCATCGCGTAATTTACGGATTGGCGTAACCGCACGTCGAACATTGTACTGATCACCGCGAGCCCCTAAATGTAAATCCGTTGCTGGTAAAGCCATCACGCTAATATTCGCTTCCGCCATTTTTGCAATGATAGGCGCCAATTCCGCTTCAGGTAAGGCGTGCAATGCCGTTAAGTGGCCCACTGAAACACGTCCTTGGTAGCCTTCAGCGATGGTTTTTTCACATAAATATTCAATACTCATATCATCAGCTTCATCGGCAAAATCTTGGTGTAAATCTACATCTTTATCATATTTTTTAGCAATTTCAAACACTAAATCAATATGTTCTTTCGCTGGTGCATCATTATAAGGAATACCGCCGACAACGTCTGCGCCCATATCCATTGCTTCATACATCATTTGTTCTGTTCCAGGGGCTTTAAAAATTCCTTCTTGCGGAAACGCCACTACTTGCATGTCAATTAACTCTTTGTATTCTTCTTTCAAACGCATAATTGTTTTGAAGCCAGTAAAACCTTGCGCTGGGTCAAATTCTGCATGCGTTCTTAACGCCGTGGTTCCATGAACGATTAACATTTCTAAGGCACGTTTAGCACGGTCGTAAATGTCTTCTTCGGTAAATGTTGGTTTTAATTCTGCGGTTACTTCAATCGCTTCTTTCAACGTACCTGATTTATTTGGTTTACGATCAGCGATTAATGCCTTGTCCAAATGTAAATGGCTTTCTACAAAACCTGGGATTAAAACACGACCATCTGCTTCGATGACTTCTTTGGCATCGCCAGTAATAACTGGGGCGATTTCAATGATTTTTCCTTCTTTAATAGCTACATCTTGTAATGCTTCACCGTCTTGAAGACGAACTTGTTTAATTAATAAATCCATGTTTTCCACTCCCTAAATTGTTTTTTATCCAAAGATTAAACCGATAACTAATAATAGTACAGAGGCAATACTTAACCATTTCACGTTTCCTTTAACTACATCCAAAATTGGAATTTGGAAGCCTGAAGATAAAGCTTGCATAGTAATATTAACGAAACTCATTTGACTACCTAAACCAACACCCATTGCTACAAAACCTAATGCTAACGGCGGGAAGTTCAACGATACAGCAACTGGTAGCACTAAAGTTAAAACAGAACCTACGTAGGCCCCAGCTGGAATCCCAATTAAAATCCCTGTTAAAATGGCAACTGGCACGACAATAAAGGCTGGTGCATTTTCAGCAACACCTGCGATTACAGCAAACGTTCCTGTTTGTGCAATAACATTAATAAAGGCTAAGAAAATCCCTACTTGGAATAAACGAGTCAAAATATATGTAGACCCATCTACCATCGCTTCGACAGATTTGTTCATTGAGAAATCTGTACATAAGAA
This sequence comes from Enterococcus sp. DIV0546, assembly GCF_051712785.1. Taxonomy (NCBI): domain Bacteria; kingdom Bacillati; phylum Bacillota; class Bacilli; order Lactobacillales; family Enterococcaceae; genus Enterococcus; species Enterococcus sp. DIV0546. The sequence goes on along the minus strand of NZ_JBIOPO010000001.1, from coordinate 291,147 downwards.
AATTAAAACTAATGTTAAAATCATGTATACAAGTGGCGTAAAGAAGGCAAAACCAATTAAATCATTCACAATTGGTCCAAAAATTACAGCAAACAATAAGAAAATGGCTGGCAAGGTAATTTTAAATAATTCACCATTGCTCTTTTTATCAAATTCATCATCTGCCGACTCTTTAAAGCCAACATTTCTATGTTTCGTTCCCCAAAAGGCTAAAACAATCGCTAATGCTACGAAGAATAACCAGTAAGGTCGCATGGTTGAAACATATGAACCGACACTGATATCGCCTAATTTTGAAACAATACTTGATTCTAATGAAGCGGGTGATGTTGTAAATGATACCGCAGCAGCTAAAGACATTGCTGCAATTAATTCAGGAACAACGCCAACTGCAGCAAAGGCCAATGGCGCAATAACCATCGCACTTCCGCCACCAATTCCTGACATATATGTGGCTGCGGCTAATAAGATAACAATAAAAGCTGAAACATACTCGACTTTTCCTTTTGTGCCTCGTTTGGCTAAAGTTAATGCAGCTGAATAACTACCTGCTTTAAAGACCGCCATCGCAACAGCTGAATTAATGATGGGAACGGTAATTCCTAACATCATTGGGATAGCTTCCAACATCTGTTTATTCGCTTCTTCTAGTCCAATGCCACCAATCAGCATCGCTAAGACGCCACCAATTAAACCAGCGATAATCATATCGACTTTCATAAACAATAGAACCAAAACAACAATCAATGGAATAATCACAACTAATGCCATGATTCCTGTCGGGGCAACTACATCCCCAATCTCATCAGCAAAGGCCGCAACTGGCACAAAAATACTAACTAAGAATGCAAAAATAAGTGCTACTTTTGACGATTTTTTCATCTTACTTTCCTCCAATAGAAAGAAGGCGAGAGCAACGCAGTAGCGAATACTCTCTGCGCTCCTCATTATTTGGCAAAGGCACCTTGCCCGCCATATTTATCGTAATGTACAATCTCACTAACTAAATAATCATAAATACTTTGTGGAATTTCAATGCCTTCTGACATGGCTTTTTGATAGTTTAGCTGACCAATTTCTCCTGGATAGTAAACTTGTTGAAACCCTTCTGCTGTAGGCACACTATGAAGTTCTTCCACCATTTGATTAATATTTTCTTTAAATCGTTCAGAATCTGTAAAGCGGCTTGGATCAATGACTAAAAACATCTGACCCAGATTCCGTTTCTCCGTTAAATCCGCATACATGGAGCTGACATGTTTGCCAAAAGGTAAGCCTAACAACGAACCAGCTAAGACATCGACCATCATCATTAGTCCATATCCTTTTGGTCCTGAAATCGGCAATAAACCTCGTACTTCATAAGGATCAGTCGTTGGCTGGCCTTTTTCGTCTACTGCCCATGTGTCGGGAATTTCAACATCTCTTGAACGTGCATCTAAAATTTTTCCCCAAGCCTGTACTGTCGTAGCCATATCAAACACGACTGGTTCATGACCTGCTCTAGGTGCTGCAAAAGCGATTGGATTTGTTCCAAAATAATTGCTTGTACCACCAAACGGTACCACCATTGGATCAGATTGACACATCGAAAGAGCAACCATGCCTTGTTCCGCTGCTTTTTTAACATAATACGATAACGTCCCGCTATGACTCGTTTGAGAAACGCCAACATACGCTAACCCTGATTCTTTGGCTAGATCAACTGCAGCAGCTAATGCTTCGTTACAAACAAATTGACCCACGCCATTATCGCCATGAAAAATGGCAGTGGACGGTCCAGTTTTTTCAAATGATAATTCGGGGTCAATCGTGATCCCGCCTTTTGCAATCCGTTCCGCATAATAATCCATACGAACCGCCCCGTGTGAATGAATACCGCTAGCATCTGCAAAAGTTAAATGTCGAGCAACTTCTTCGGCATGTTCAGAATGTAAACCAGCAGCTTCTAATTTTTGTTTCATCAGCTTTTCTAATTTTTCCGGTGTAACGACAACCATTTCTTCCATTGCGCTTGCTCCTTTATCATTAATCTTAAAAAAGGGAAAGAAAACAAGTGATTTTCTTCTTCGTCCTTGCATTTCCTCCCCTTTTTTCACTACTTATTGCTACTGTTAAAGACAGTATAGTCAATTTCATCCACTGATTTTGCAACTAGAATAGCAGAGTAAACATCTGAATTGACATTTAAAATTGTTCGTAACATGCCAACAAACCATTCGACGCCTGCAAAAATTGCAATACTCTCAATGGGTAAACCCATTTGCGGAACAATCACTGCCAGTGAGACTAAGCCCGCACCGGGAACAACTGCGTTTGCTAGTGAGACAAACGTTGCTGTAATTGCTAAGTAAATCATTTTCGTAATATCAAACTCTAGCTGATACATCTGCGCGATAGTCATTACAGTAAAAGCCATATGCATCGCTGAACCGTTACTGTTTAATGACATACCTAACGGCAACACTAAGTTAGTAATTCGCTTACTTAAACCTAATTTTGTTTCTGTTTCTTCCAAAGCTACTGGTAAAGTAATTGCTGAAGAAGTTGTCGCCAAGGCCATCACAGACATATTTTTCATGTTTGTAATTAAACGTAGTGGACTTACTTTACAGTACAATGTGATAACCAAAATCCAGATGCCCAAAAATAAAATAGTTCCTAATCCATAGACCAATAGATACTTCACTAACGGTAAAATAATTTGAAGGCCTAAGTGACTAATTGTTGAAGCAATTAAAGCAAAAATCCCCAGAGGTGCTAGATACATGACGTATCGAATGACTGTAATGATAACTTCATTAAAGTCCACAATTATTTGGAAGAGTTGTGTCTCTGGATGGCTTTGTAAGTATTTATTCAGTGCTAAACCAAAAAATAATGCAAAGACAATAATTTGAATAATCGATCCTTGAGTCAGTGAATCAAAAATATTTTTCGGAACGAAATTTAAAATCGTATCAGTGATTGAGATTTCTTGCGCTTTAATAGAAGCATCTTGGAAGCCAGTCATTTTAACACCGTATCCTGGATTAAAAATGACTGCCATTAGGACGCCCCATAAAGCGGCAGCTAAGGAGGAAATCCCGAAAACAGCGATTGTTCTACCCCCAAGGCTCGTTAATTCTTTTGGATTAATACTGCCAACTGCTTGGACAATTTGCCCTAAGATCAAGATAGGAATAGCCATTTGCATCAGTCGCAAAAAGACATCTCCAACTATTTTCAAGTAATTGCCGCTAGCAGGAATCAAGAGTCCTACGAGGATTCCTACGACAACAGCAATTGCAATTTGGGTGATCATGGACGGTTTTTTCATGGTAAACTACCCCTTTTGACTGATCACAGTTCCTGCTTCTTTATCGATGTTTTCTAAGTTTTCGATAGAAGTAATGATTGCTTTCCGTTTGTCATCACCTTTTACGAAGTCTAAGGCAGCTTCGATTTTTGGTAGCATACTACCAGCAGCAAAGTGACCTTCTTTAATGTATTCTTCTGCTTCGGCTACACTGATTTGTTCTAATGCTTTTTGATCTGGTTGATTGTAATTAATGTAGATGTTATCAACGCCTGTCAAAATAATCAAACGGTCTGCATCAACGTTTTCAGCTAAAACACGTGCAGAGAAATCTTTGTCGTTAACCGCTTCCACACCTACGTATTGTCCGTCTTCTGCTACGACCGGAATGCCCCCGCCACCAGAACAGATAGTTAAAACGTCCGCCTCTACTAAAGCACGAACCGCCTCTTTTTCAACAATTTCTTTAGGCATTGGTGATGGAACAACTTTTCGGTAGCCACGGCCAGCATCTTCCACATACGTAGAGCCATCTTTGGCTGCTTCCGCGTCAGCTTCTTCTTTTGTATAGAATGGACCAATTGGTTTTGATGGTTTTTTAAACGAAGGATCTTCTTTGTCCACACGCACTTGTGTAACTACAGAGATAACTGGTTTAGCAATGTTACGTTTTTCAAACTCATTAGTTAAAGCATTTTGTAACCAGTAACCGATGCTTCCTTGTGTCATCGCAACACAAGTATCCAATTTCAACGCTGGATTTTTTTCACTTTCGCCTGCTTTTTGTTGTAAAAGCAAATTCCCTACTTGTGGTCCGTTTCCGTGACAGACAATGACTTGTTCCCCTTTAGCAACAAATTCTGCAATATATTTGGCCGCGTGATTAACGACGGCTTTTTGGCCTTCATCTGTTGGATCCGTATCTAAAATAGCATTCCCACCTAGGGCAATTACGTTTAAACTCATTGATTGATTCGCTCCTTTTTAGTAAAGCAAAGACAAAATCTTTTCAGTATCGACGGATAAGAAATAATTTGTTTACGAAATGAAAGATTTTGTCTTGCTCATTTTGATTGTTTCAGTCATTATCGAAGGGATAATTAACCTAATTTCGGTTTACTCTCATCTTTAGCTAAGAAAGCAAAAGCTAGTAAACCAATAACTAATAGTACACAAGAAAGATAGAAGCCAACTTGCATTGAGCCTGCTGTATCTGCTAAATATCCTGTGACATACGGTGCTAGGATTGACCCTGACATCCCGATAAAATTATAGGCACTTAACGTTGTTCCTAAGGCCGCTTTTGGTGCATGTTTGGTAACAAAAGTCACCATAATTGGATCTAACGCTAATTTCCCTGTTAACCCATAAAGAATTAAAACAGAAATTAACAATGTCCGATTTGTTACAAAAGCAATCGCAAAGACAGATAGGATTGCTAAAGGTACTAATGTAAAGACTAATTTTTTCGTCGCACCTGTTTTATCATTCAAACGAGCAAAGATTAAGGCGCCTGGAATAGAGGCCCATGGTACAAGTGATGAAATAAAACCAACGCTCGCTCCTGTAAAGCCACGTTCAGCAATTAAAAATTGTGGCAACCAAGTAATAATAACAAAGTTTGCATAAATACTTGTGAAACATAAAATAAATGCGGCTAATAAATTACGATTTGAGAAAATTTCTTTTAATGAGATCTTTTCTTGCGGTCCTTCTTCAGCAGCTGCTCGTGCGGCTTCTTCGCCAGGACGAATCACTTTTTCTTTCAAAATTGTATAGAAAAGAATTCCTACGATAAACGTTGGAATCGCCATGATAAAGAATGGTTTGCTCCAATGTTCACCATTTTCTAAAACCAACTTACTTGAAAGTAAGTACCCACCTGATGTACCGAAGGCCATCCCACTATTGATGATGGCATTACCGATGGTCCGTTTACTTGCTGGAATCGCTTCTGTCGATAGCGCATATTGCGGGCCATAGTAAGCGCCTTGACCAATACCAGCAATTGCACGAATGACTAAAAACATAACAAAGGTTGTCGCTAATCCACTAAAATAAGTAGAAATAGCAAGAACGATAAACCCAACAGCAATGACTAATTTCCGCCCAATTTTATCGCCAATCATCCCAAAAGGAATCTGTGCAACAGCATAGGTTAGAAAGAAGATACTATTGGCTAAACCAAGTTGTGTGTTACTTAGACCAAATTGTTCTCCAATGACCCCCATCACTGGATTAAAAATAGTTCGTGTTGCGTACATTAAAATCCAGCCTACGAAGAAAATGGCTACGACTTTAATCCAGTAACTATTGCTCACTTGCACTGCTTGATTTTTTTTACTATTCTCCATGTCTTCTCCTCACTTCTCATCTAACTCTACAGATTGTAAAGCTAGTAACATTCCAAATGACATATCTTTACCAGAGGAATGTCCGATTTGTATAATTCTGTCAATATTTTCGTCAACTCTATTATCCCGATGGTTCTCCAAATCCAAGAGTAACTGATACAACAATGAATTTACATATCCTTTAGCCGAGCTTGCAATATAGCCTTTACTAACATCTGTTGTGGATAAATTTGCTGCCGAAAGAGTAGCGGCTAACGCCGAAGCTCTTTCATCAGCAAGTATGAACAGAATTGTTTGATACGCTACTAAAATGTCATCACCACTCGGGGTTAACCCTTTGCCCCGACCAATCAGATAATTCGTTACTTCTTGCCATTCCGATAGTGTCCAAACTTTTTGTTTTTGGCTCATTTTTTTGAAAATATGCTTTGCTCGTTCGTCTAAAGGCAGGCCAATTCTACGTTCTAAGTTTCTCGCTAATAAGCGGTCTCGCAACAAGCGTAATTGGTCTTTTTCTAACTTGAAATGAGTAATGTTTAAAGAAACGACCTCGGCAGGTGTGAGTTGGATCGTTTTCACGCCGACTGTACTGTAAAAGGTCAACTGATTTTCTGTGATTTTGACTTTATTACCTTGTTGTACATACGGAAAGATTTCTTGAAACAATTGATCTGGCAAAAACATACCAAAGCTTGATAAATAATTATGGAAGTTTGCAACATTGATTAATTGATCCTGGACTTTCAGATTAAATGAACGTTCAAAAACACTGTGAATGGTTCCCATCTTGCCATATTGGTGGATAGGAAAAATGTAGTCACTAATGACTAGTTGGTTATTCAACCGTAATGCCTAGTTTCTCAGCATACGCTTCTAGGGCTTTTTCAAAACAGCCTAGAGGTGCTCTAACTGTCCCTGCACCAATTTGACCAACACCGGCATTTTTGTGTGCAATCCCTGTATTGATAATTGGTGTAATTCCTAATTCCACCACTTTACGGATATCAATTCCTAAACAAGTTCCTTGGAAATCCCAAGTTGGAATTGAGAATGTTGGGTTGTGTCCTTCACAGATTTTTGCCATTTCATTTGAGGTTGCTAACGCATCTTCAAAGCCACCTGCACCAACAAACCGTGTTACGCCAGGTGCAGCTACCATAGCCATTGCTCCAACGCCTACTGTTTCAGTAATTGCACTATCCCCGACATCAGGATTTCCGTCTTCTTCGCTGAAACCAGTGAAGTAAAGACCTTTTGGTGTATTTACTGGTGCGGTATGCCATTGATCGCCTGTTTCTGCAATCCGGACCCCAAAGTTCACGCCGTTACGAGTCATCGTTGTGACAATCGTTCCGTTGGTATCTTTACGGGCACCATCAACAATTGCTTTTCCAGTTGCCATCATGACATTTAAGAAGAATTGATCTGTGTCAGCTAAGAATTTGATTACTTCGTATTTTTGATCTTCTGGAATATCTGTTTTGATAATTAATGGAGACAATTCTTTTAAGAAGTTCAAAGATGCGGCAATATTTCTTTGGTGGAACTCGTCACCCATTGTAATAGAGCGCGCAATCAATACGTTTAAGTTCAAGCCTTCTTCAGAAAGTTTCAAGGCTTTCGCAATAGTTGGTCCTAAAACATCTTTAATCCAATCTAAACGATCAACCACTTCTTGTGAATAAGCACCAAAACGCAATACTTTACCGATACCTTCATTCAAGATACAGTATGCTTCGTTACCTTCTAAGCGATTTTCTACAACAAAGACTGGCATATTACCAGAAGTAATACCGCCCATTGGTCCAACTGCTTTTACATGGTGACAAGGAATGAAACGTACTTCGCCAGCTTCAAAAATCTTCAAAGCATCTTCTTCATTGTCTGCCCAACGTTCGAATAATGCAGCTCCGATACAAGCACCTTTCATTGGTCCAGTCATTTCAGACCATTGGATTGGTGGTCCAGCATGAAGTAATGTTTTTTGTGCATCATCATTTAATTCTGGAATCACTGATTTCGCAGGTACCACATCTACTAAGAATGGTTGTGCATTTTTAATTTTGTCTGTTACTTTGTGATTTTCAGCTTCGATTTGTTCACTGTAATCTTCCAAAGCATCCAAAATTTTAATCATTTTTTTATTGCCGTTGGCACGCGGACGCCAGTTAAATTGAACAGTTTCGCCACCGTAATCAACGATTGATTCTGTAAAGCTTTGCAACCCAACGTTAATGATTCTTGGTTTGGTTGTTAATAGTTCCATTACTTTTTCGCCTGGTTTTGGTACATCGACAGTTGGTCCGTTGTAAGCAACCACTTCTTTATCGTCTTCTGAAATTTCGATTCCTTTTAGCAATAGAGCTAATTGAACAGCTTTAGCATTGCTTTCTGCAACTAAAACGCCGCCTTCTTTCAAACGATCAACCGACGATTGGTAATTTTGCGGATCTTTCGTCGTCCCACAAACAGTTGCAACAAAGTAAAGATCACGTCCGGCTTCTTTAGCTGTGGCACGCGCTTCTTCAATTGCTGGTAATAATGCACCAACCATGTCTTCATGAGCACCGTAGCCTAACACCACATCGAATAAGATAATCCCCGTTTTTTCATCTTGTGCGTATTCACGAATTTTTTCGATACGAACATCTGGGTCAATCATTGGGTGCGGACGACCTTGTGTATACATATCATCGCCTAAGTCAATGACTTCATAACCGTGAGATTTCAAGACATAGCCTTCTGCTTTCACTAAACCGCCAAGGTCTAAAGCTTCAGAAATTAACATACCTGCTTCAGAAGCTAATGTACCACCTGAATATAAGCCTTTTACAACTTTATCTTCTGGTAATGTTGGTACAGCTGGTTTTGCTAATGCTTCAAAGTAATTTTTCTTCACGGCCACATCATTTGCTAAATCAACAGCAATTTTAGCTGTTTCTTCTAATGTATGAGCTAGATAAACTTTGCCTTCGTGACTTGTTGGTTTTTCTCCTAAGAAAATCGCAACGACTGGTTTTGAAATGCTTTGTAATAATTCAACCACTTCATCACGAACTTCTTTTGCAGGTGGTTTAGAAATAACTGTAATCACATCGGTTGGTTCGTGATTTTCTAAAGCCACAATAGCATCTTTCACTGTGATAGCGCCTACTTTGTCGCTTAGGTCACGACCACCAGTACCAATGGCGTGAACAACTCCGCCACCTAAGCGGTCAATAATCGTTGTAACTTCTTGAATCCCTGTTCCTGAAGCACCAACAACGCCAATGTTTCCTGGAGAAACAACATTTGTAAAGGCGATTGGAATACTTGAGATAATACCAGTTCCACAGTCAGGGCCCATCATTAGTAAGCCTTTTTCATGCGCTAATTTTTTCAAACGTACTTCATCTTCAATTGACACATTATCCGTGAAAGAGAACACGTGTAAATCATTTTTTAAGGCACGTTCCATTTCTGGCGCACCATATTCACCAGGAATACTGAATAGCGCTACATTCGCCTCTGGTAAAAGATCAAACGCTTCTGACCAAGAAGTTGCTGCTTGTGCTTCTTCACTAGTTCCCTTTGCTGATAAATCATCTAAGAATTCATCAATCGCTGGCATAACTTCTTCCATGATGTTTTCTTTTTCACTGTCAACCACAATCATCATGTCGTTTGCAGATGCACTATTGGCCTCATCCGTTAACAAGTTCGTGTTGTTAAGGATGTCTTTGTTGGCATCTGTTCCCATCATGATTTGACTCATGGTTACACCATCTAATGCATTGATTTTATTGGTCAATAACATTAAGTTGATAGAGTCTTGGTAATTGTTTTTCAAAATTACTGTGTGTAACATTGTTCATCCTCCTATCTATTCCTTACAATGCTATTGTATCGAAACGAGAAAGTGTTTTCATCGGACATAATTCTAAAAAAATGGTATAATTTTTATCCATAAGAGGAAAAAAGGAGAAAACGATGAAATTAAGAGAGTTATTATCGATAGGTGACTTAAAAAAAGGTAAAATTTTGACGAAAGAGATTGGTTTAGACAATGAAGTTGACTCGGCAATGGTCTTAGAAGCGATTGATATCGAGAACTGGAGTAGAAAGAATCAGTTAATTTTGACTTCTTTCTACGCATTGCATGATCTACCCGAAAAAGAGTTGGAAAATTTTTTCGTAAAGATGCGCCGAATTGGCATCAGCGGCTTAATTTTGAAAACAGATCGATTCATCAAAATGATTCCAGAGTGGTTTATCGAATTATGTTTCAATTATGAAATTCCTTTAATTAAAATCACACAAGACATTAGCTATGAAAAAATTCTATTTACGATTTACGAGCCTTTGTTGAATTATCAGTCGCATGTCTTACGTACGTATTACGATGTGCGCCAACGTTTCACCAAATTAGAGCGCCACTACCCAACGGTTGAGACGATTATGCAAGAATTTTATGACATCATTAAATTACCCTTCGCTTTAAAAATGTTGGATAAACATCTGGAAATTAGCGATGGCGACTTACCCCATGATGCGATTGTGCTCTCAAGAGAAAAACTAAAAAACAGTGAGTTCACTAAAAATGATTACTCTCTTTTAACACTTTATTCTCATGCCAACCCCAAAAAACAGTTGGCACTAGAAGTTTCTATTTTCAATAGTTATTCCACTAATTGTTTACTTCTGGTTTATTTACAAGATGAAAAGGTTAAAGAAACGGATTTAGTGATTATCGAAAATGCGATTGATGTCTTACAAGAAAAATTCAATACCGAAAATTTGTTAAAAAAAGAACGGTATACTCGTTTGAACAACTTAGCGGATGCTATTTTACAAAATACACCGCAAAATCCTGACGAGCTAAACAGTTTGCTTCGTGAAGTGCAAATGCAAGAGCTAGATTCTTACCAAGCGATTGCTTTTTCTACCAAAGACACCAATACACAACTCATGAAAGAACGAATTATTGCCTTACTTCGTACCCTGCGTGTGAAATCCATCTTCTTCGATCAGCTAAATTATTCGGCGGTCCTTTTTAACTTCAATGAAAGTGATGGAAAAATTACAAAGCTGCAATTAAGCCGTTTATTAGCTGAACTTTTAGAAGAAAACGACACGCTTACCGTTGCCGTCAGCAGTTTAAAATCACGAGAAGGGATTAAAGAGCTATTGATTGAATGTCTGGACATTCTGCGCTTTAATGAAACTTTTTATAACGGACCAATTGTAACCTTAGCCGATATTGGGGTATTTAAAAATTTTATCCGCGAAGACCAATTGGAAAATTTAGACGAATTAATTCCTCGCGCACTTTATCAATTAGCCGAAAATAACTACGATTTGTTTGAAACCTTGTACAGTTTTTTCCAAAATAATCGCAACTATAAACAGACCTCTGAAGCGATGTTCCTTCATTCAAAAACGATTCGTTATCGTTTAAACAAAGTGGAACAACTTCTTGATATTGACTTAGCCAATCCCTTGCAATTGTTAAATTATGAAATTGCCACATACATTATAAAGATGAGGAGACGTGCACTTGAAAAACAATCAAACACTCGCTAATGGCGCAACAGTTACTATCTACCCCACTACGACTGAACCAACGAACTATGTCGTCTATTTACATGGTGGCGGGATGATTTATGGAACCAAAAGTGATTTACCAGAAGAACTGAAGGAGCTGTTTACAAACAATGGCTATACCGTTTTAGCGCTGGACTATTTGTTGGCTCCAAATACAAAAATCGATCACATCTTAGGGACGCTAACAGAAACCTTCCAATTGCTAAACGAAGAGATTATTCAAAACCAGTCCTTTGGTTTGTGCGGGCGTTCCGCTGGCAGTTATTTAATGTTACAGTTAACCAAACAATTACAAACATTAAATTTGAGGCCACAATTTTTAGTCAATTTTTACGGCTATACAGATTTAGAATTTATTAAAGAGCCACGGAAATTATTAAAGCAAGCCATTTCCGCTAAAGAAATAGCTGCTATCGACCAAACAAAGCCTGTTTGGGATGATCCTTTTCTTTCTCGCTATCTGCTGTATCATTACAGTATTCAGCAAGCGCTATTGCCGCACTTTTACGGATTACCAGAAAATGGGGACTGGTCTGCTTACGCACTGTCAGACGAAACATTAAAAACTTTTCCACCTTGTTTCAGTACAGCTAGCAGTTCAGACGAAGAAGTGCCGTTCCGCTATAGCAAAAAAATCGGACGGACCATTCCTAAGAGTACCTTTAAAGCGGTTTACTATTTAGAACATGATTTTTTAAAACAAACCAAAGATCCTTCGGTCATCACTTTATTTGAGCAATTGGATAGCTGGTTGAAGGAGCGATAAGCATAATAAAAAAAGAAGCGAGAAATCTCGCTTCTTTTTGTTAATGACTTTAGTCAGTTGAAATCTCTAAAGAGATTTCGACAAAAAAACCACGCGTACTGCGCGTGGAGGCCAGAGCTTTAGCGATAAAAACTCCTTTCGATATAATAGATAAAGGCTACCAACCGTTATCAAATCGAAAGGAGTTTTTGAATGTCGAACGACGATAAAAGTTTAGCACATACTCGTTGGAATTGTAAGTATCATCTTGTGTTTACACCAAAATATAGAAGAAAAGTAATCTATGGTCAATTGAGGCGAGATATAGGGAAAATACTAAGGAAATTGTGTGAGATGAAAGAAGTCGAAATCATTGAAGCGCATGCAATGCCCGACCATATCCATATGTTGGTAAGAATTCCACCGAAGTTGAGTGTATCAGGTTTTATGGGTTTCTTAAAAGGAAGAAGTGCGGTAATCATTCATGAACGTCATGCGAATTTAAAATACAATTATGGAAATCGATCCTTTTGGTCAAAAGGTTATTATGTGAGCACTGTAGGACTGAACCAAAAAACGATAGCAAAGTATATACGAGAACAAGAAGCAGAAGATCGAGTAAGGGATAGTATAAACAAAAGAGAGTATAAAGATCCATTTAGGAAGTAACAACTAGATAAGAATAGAATGGTAGCGGTTGGCGGTCTCTAAAAAAAGCTCCCTTAAAGGGAGCAGCAGGTAGCGAGCCCTTCTAGGGCTATTAAAGAGCCACCCGCTATGCGGGTGGATATTTACTATTTTTGATAAAGTGTGGTTCCTTTTACCACACTGATTTCCACCGGTGTCTGACGAGCGACAAAAGCCGCCGCACATTCTGCTTCAGTGAGTAAGTAAGTTGCTTCAGCACCAACTTGCGGCCAATTTGCTTGCCCTTGTTCGTCTAAAGTTGTGACACCATCTGTCACTAAGCCCAATAATTGGGTTAAAGCATCTTGATCTTTCACATTAAAAAGTTCACCTAAACGAGCCAATTTTTCTTGTAATGAACCATCACCATAGGGAGACCAGCAATCGTAGATATTGTCACAACCAAGATGGACATTGACTCCATGACGTAACAATTCCATAATTGGCGGAATCGTATTAGGTGTGATTGGCACGCTGGAATTAATATGAATTTTTTCTGCTGCTAAAGCATCATAAACTTCGGCACGTTCTTCACCAATGAAATCATTTAACCCGAAGGCATGGCTGATAAATACTTTGTCTTGTAGGCCATATTCTTTCGTTAAACGGATAATTTCTTTAATCGTTGTTGTCCCAGCTTCGTGACGGTCATGTAAATGAATATCCACACCGACACCATGTTTATCTGCTAAGCGGAATGTTTCAGCCAATGATTTTTTGTAATCACCATCTAGTGAATAAGGATCCACGCCACCAATAAAATCGGCGCCTTTTGCCAATGCTTGATCAACTAATTCAACGGAATCTGAACGCAGTAAGCCGTGCTGTGGAAAGACGACAATTTCTACCGCAAATGGTTTCGTTTGGGCCAATGCTTGGACTTCATCAAAATAACGTAAGTCTGTCATCGGTTCCACGTCGACATGTGTTCTGAAGGCTGTCGCGCCATGTGGTAATTCTAAGTCAATTAAATGGTTGGCGCGTTCTGTTAAAGAAAGTTCTAAACTATCTAAATAAGGGATTTCTGCTTCGACACGTTCCACAATTGACTTCGCTGGCGTCACCGGATACCACGGAACGCCTAGTTTACTTTTATCAAAGTGACAATGTTTTTCAATCAAACCTGGTAAAATCAATTGATGGTGCCCATCAATAATTGTCAACCCAGGTTCTTCTACCAATTCTTCATTGGGGATGATTTTCGTAAATACTCCATCTGTTACTTCAATTGCCACTTCTTTGGTTACTGTCCCAGATAACCAGTCACCTTCTTTTTGATACCCTGTTTCAATTCGAACATTTTTTAACCAATAATTCATGCTTTCCTTCACTCCTACCTGTATTTATTCCTTCCCGAAAGGACACAATACTTAGTTGTACTGTGCTAAAATTTTACTAATTTCCGTATAACCTTTTTGATTGGCATAGTCCATTGCTGTTCGACCAGAATTGTCTTTAATGGATTGATCCGCACCATTTTCCATTAACAATTTTACAATATCTTGGTAAAGTTGGTTCCCTTCACGTAACCCCACTGCCTCAATCAATGCTGTATAGCCAAAGTCATTTTGGAAATCTATGTCTTCTCGTCCATCTTCTAACAAGAGCTTCACATTGTCAATATGTCCTTTTTCAGCTGCCGGAATTAACGCATTGCCACCGTAACGGTTATGCTTATTTAAATCTGGGGTCGCATTTTTTAACATATACGCTAAAATTTCCGTACGTCCTTGCGCTCCCGCATAAAGATAGGGACTATCACTAATGCTGTTTTGCAGATTAATATCGGCACCCCGATCAATCAACGCTTTTGCAATCTCAATGTCATTATTGTGCACAGCGATATTGAGCGGTGTGTTGCCTTCTGTGTCGACTTCATCCACTTGATAAGTAGTATCTTGTAAAATTTCCTTGACCTTCTTCGTATCTCGTTGATTGGCTGCTTCTAAAAGCGCACCCACTTCATAGGTCTTCATCGGTTCTTTCACTTCCTCTTTTGATGTTGTTTGAGCCACCGAACGGGTTGTACTGGTGCTTTCAGTTTTTGCACTACTTTGAGTAGTCACCGTTTGACTATTTTTTGACGCTGCGGAGGGTGTTTCTCCTCCTTGACACGCAGCAAGTAATGGAATGGTCATGACACTTAATAGCCCCATTAAAATTTTTTTGTTCATTGTGCTCAACTTCCTTTCCTCGAGAGAAATATGAGATTTTTCTCCAGTGGTTCTAATCTAACGAATCTTTTTTTATTTGTCGATTAAAACGCTTTCTCTGTTTTTCTATTTTAAAAAGAGAGAAACCAAAAGAAGTCGAAACTTTTTTTGGTTTCCATTCGTATGTTTTGTTCTTAAAAGGTAAATTCAGGATTAAAAGTTCCTTGGTATGGTTCATGTTCCACATAGACTTGGATATCGTTTCCTTCGTTATCTTTACCCATTCGTGTGTACGTAAAACGATTATCATTCAATTCTGTTAATTCTAAGACAGCGCCATAGCGATTGGTTCCAATGGACACATGGGCACGGAATTTATTTTGATTTCCTACTTTAAAGTAGCCATAGTCGCCACGAGTTTCACCAGTTTGTAAATTGAAAAATTCATATTTGCTGCTATCTTGGTCAAATTTCGCTAAGCTGATAAAGTTTTGGTTGGCCGAAGTTACGTCATTGCCATCTTTATCCACTACTTTTGTGCCATTCCAAAGAAGTTGCGGTGTCCCATCAAAGGAAGTTTTACCAATAATTTCATCCCCTTGTCGATTTACATCAATCTGGCCTGTTTGTTCTGTCATGGCACGGCGACCATTCGTAAATTCCAATGTTCTCGGACGATTATTTGGGAAAGGTTGTGGACGGCCATAGACTGGTCCTGAGGTTGCTTTATTTTCTACAAAAACTTCCACATCATTTCCTGCTTTGTCTTTCCCTGTTTGGCTATACGTAAAGGTATCTTGGTACAAGGTTTTCAGACGATAAACGCCTTGATAATTTTTCGTTTCCGAGATAAGTACCAGACGAGAAACATCCGTAATACCAGCAGTCATAAAGAAGGTTCCTTCATCTCCTGTGGATTCTCCAGTCTCTTTATCAAAAAATTCATAGAAACTAGTGGTTGCATCAAACTTGATTGCATGCAATAAATCCTGATTTTCAGCGGTTAAGTCGGTCCCATTTTTATCATAGACACGTTGACCTGCCCAATCTTTTTCCGATAACATTTCATCTTGCCGAATACCAACCGAGCGTAAATACTCAGGTAAATCTCCTAAATTATTGGGATTAGCCATTGCTACAGGCGCATATGCCTGTGCTGTGACAGAACTCCCTACTCCACCAACTAACATTGCACTTAGGGCCAATAATGTAATTGTCCCCACCATTTTTTTCTTCATAAGCTACTACTCCCTTTCCTTTTGATAATTTAAGGATAGCAAGTAGTTATTAACTCCACCTGTCCATAATATGAACAAATTATTAAATAATAATCATTATAATTATCTTAATAATAATGTTTAATTGTAACTAATAACAATTTATTTATAGAAGAAGAGAAAACAAAAGAACGTTGGGGGACGTTCTTTTGTTAAATAAGAGAGAAGACAAGAGACTTTTAGAAAGTAAAGGCTGGATGATATGTGCCTTGGTAAGGTTCATGTTCTACAAACACTTGAATATCATTACCAGCATTATCTTTACCCATTCGAGTATACGTAAATCGATTATTGTTTAGTTCCGTTAATTCTAGCGCCGCGCCGTAACGATTCGTCCCTATAGATACATGGGCCCGAATCTTGTTATTGTCCACCACTTGGAAGTACCCAAAGTCGCCGCGGGTTTCACCTGTTTGTAAATTGAAAAATTCATATTTACTTGTGTTTGGATCAAATTTCGCTAAACTAATGAAATTTTGATTGGCCGCTGTCACATCATTACCGTTTTTATCTACGACTTTTGTGCCATTCCACAAGGTTGTTCCTAAAATTTTATCCCCTGATTTATTTGTCACAATTTTGCCAGTTTGATTGGTTAATGCTTCACGTCCATTTGTAAAAGCTAATTTTTTCCCGTGATAAGGGATGTGTTCCACGTAAACTTCAACATCATTCCCCAGTTTATCTTTCCCTAAACGCTTGTAAGTAAATTTGTCTTTACTCACTTCGGTTAAATCCACTACGGCTTGATAATTTTGTGTCCGCGAAATTAAAATTCGTTTTGTGCCATCACCTGTCACAAAAAATGTTCCTTCGTCACCACGGGTTTCCCCAGTATTTTTGTCGAAAAACTCATAAAAACCGGTTTCACCATCATATTTTGCTAAACCAATAAAATTAGCATTTTCTGCCGTTAAATCATTACCTGCAGCATCATAAACTCGGGTTCCTTGCCAGTCCGTGCCAGATAAAATCTTAGTCGCCTTGTCGCCTCTTGTTTGGCCATTGTTTTGATGTTTGCCTAAATTTGCTGTAGCACTATTTGGATTGGCTGCATGACCTGCAAATGCTGGACTTGCATAACCTGCTATAAGTAACGTACTTAATGTTACTAAAGTAATCGAACTTAATACTTTCTTTTTCATAAAGCATCGCTCCTTTTCTTTGATAAACCTATCTTAACAAACGATTCTAAACTACCACTGTCAGAAAAATGAACAATTTATAAACGATTAAAAACAACTATAAACTATTTTTTTGTTAAAAATGAAGCGGTCAAAAGAATCCTTTACTTCCTTTTGACCGCTTCATCCACTCGTGATTGACTAATTAGAACGTGAAGTCTGGCGTAAAGTCTCCTTCATATGGTTCATGTTCTACAAAGACTTTAATTTCTTTGCCATTGTTGTCTTTACCCATTCGTGTATACGTAAAACGTTTATCATTTAATTCTGTTAATTCTAACGCAGCTCCATATTTATTGTCACCAATTGAAACGTGGGCCCGGATTTTGTTATTATCAATTACTTGGAAGTAACCAAAATCTCCACGGGTTTTACCCGTTTCTAAATCAAAGAATTCATATTTACTTGTTTTATTATCAAATTTCGCTAAACTAATAAACATTTTATTTGCTTCAGTAACATCGTTACCGTCTTCATCTAAAACTTTCGTGCCATTCCATAATGTAGCCCCTAAAATGTCATCCCCAGGTTCACTGGTAACAATCTTGCCAGTTTCTGTTTCTAAATCTTTACGGCCATTCGTAAAGGTTAATTTCTCGTCAGAATAAGGGATATGTTCTACAAAGACTTCTACATCTTTCCCGTCTTTATCTTTACCCATTCGCTTATAGGTAAATTTATCTTTCGTCACTTCCGTTAAATCGACCACCGCTTGATAGTTTTGTGTATCCGAAATTAAGATACGCTTTTCGCCATCGTCTGTCACAAAGAATGTGCCTTCATCGCCACGGGTTTCACCTGTTTCTTTGTCGAAAAATTCATAAAAACCTGTTTCACCATCATATTTTGCTAAACCAATAAAATTAGCATTTTCTGCTGTTAAATCATTATTATTTTTGTCGTAAACTTTTGTGCCTTGCCAATCAGTACTGGATAAAATTTCTGTTAATTCTTGTCCTTTTGATTGCTCTTTAGCTGGTTCTGCTGAACTAGAGACTGCAGTGCTTGAGCTAGCTGCACTTGATTTATCTGTTGCAGAGTTGGCTCCGCCAGCACAGCCTGCAATCAACAACGTACTAAAGGTTAATAAGGTAATCGTACTAAAAACTTTTTTCTTTTTCATAGTTGGTAATCCCCTTTTTTCTTTTTGATATACCTAGAATAGCAAAGCCTTATAAACTCCTACTTGCCGAAAAATGAACAAATTATAAACAAATGAAAAAAAGTTAATAACAATACTAGCTTTTTTTTGTTCACTTGTAATACACTATAAGTAAGAAATAGATTAAAACCACTAGGAGGGACGCTTTTGACCATTAAACGCCGCTTTTTTATTTCTTATATTAGTGCCATCATTATTACTTTAGCCTCTGTTTTAGCTGTTTTATCCTTAGCTTCTTACATCACATTAGGAACTGTCCCCAGTTTGCCCCAAGCTTACCGAATGATGAATAAGCAACGACCATTGACCGCTAACGAAGAAGAAAGTTATTTGGCCTTAGATCAATTGTTTAAAAAGTCACCGAAATTACTAGATACGCCTTTAAGTAAAGAATTAAAGGAAACGATTCAAACAATTGAGGCAAAAGGATTAAGTGTGATTATTCGAAAGAATGCACGGTTTCCTTATTATTCGGATAATTTAGTAGAAAAATCTTTGTCTGTACATATTCCAAACTACGAAATGAATAATATTATGCCAACTGGCACACTGGATAATGCAGGGCGTCTATATCATTATGTCAAATCCGATTTTCATTATTTAGATGGTTCTAACGGGAGCTTTATTGTCTTGAAACGCGAAAGCAGCCTTTTTGAATTCTTCACACGCTGGATTATCTGGATGATTTTGTTAATTATCCTTGTAGCAATTGCGGCAGCTTGGCTCATTAATAAGCGCTTAACCAAAACCACTATCGAGCCATTAGAAGCATTAGAAAAAGCGACTAAAACATTGGGTAAGGATGCCCAAAAAGAAAATCCATTTACACCAACTAGCCACCAAACCGTCTCAACAGAAGTCAAACAGCTCCAACTTAGTTTTGAACAAATGTGGCAAGATTTAGAAGAAGCCAATGCGGAACGCGAAAAATATGAAGCTAATCGGAAAGAATTAATTGCAAATATTTCTCATGACTTAAAAACACCAATTACTTCTATTATTGGTTACGTTGAAGGTTTGATGGATGGCGTTGCCAATACTGAAGAAAAAAAACAGCGCTATTTAACGGTCATTCATGAAAAAAGTTTAGGCCTCAATGATTTAATTGAAGAATTATTTTTGTATTCTAAATTAGACCTAGACCGTGCTGTCTTTACAATGGAAAAGACCAATTTCACTCGTTTTATTGCACATATTCTTGAAGAATACCGTTTGGAACAAGAACTCGTGATCACTTCTGTACTTCCCACCGAAGCTTTATACGTTCAAATGGATCCAACGCAGATGAATCGCGTGATTACCAATCTAATTCAAAATAGCATTAAATTTGCGGATCCAAATAAAGAGCAACTGGCCTTTACGATTTCTTTAACGCATAATCAAACAGATTTAGTTTTAACCATTGCAGATAACGGCATTGGTATCGATAAAAAAGAATTACCTTATTTATTCGAACGTTTCTATCGTGTAGACAAATCTCGAACCCCAACAGTTAAAGGAAGCGGCTTGGGATTAAGTATTGTCAAACAAATTATTGACTATCATCAGGGAACAATCACTGTCACAAGTAAAAAAGGAGACGGCACCAACGTGATAATTACGCTGCCGTTGTTGGAGGATGAAAAATGAAACCACATGTATTAATTATTGAAGATGATCCAAGCATTGCTGATTTGCAAAAAGATTATTTAGAAATTAATGATATGACTGTCACAATCGAACATGATGGAAAAAAAGGATTGGAAGCAGCTTTAAATGAGCCCTTTGATTTAATTATTTTAGATGTGATGCTGCCAACTATGGATGGTTTTGAAATCTGTCGTGCAATTCGGAAAAAAAAGCAAACGCCGATCATGATTGTTTCGGCTAAAAAAGAAGATATTGATAAAATTCGTGGGCTTGGCTTAGGTGCTGATGATTATATAATCAAGCCGTTTAGCCCCAATGAATTAGTCGCTCGAGCAAAAGCCCATATGAACCGTTATCAATTGCTAAGCAAAGCAGAACAACCACCACAATTACTAAAAATCAATGAAATCGCTGTCGACACTGCCGCCCACAAAGTGTTTGTTTTAGAAAATGAAGTTATTTTTACAAGCAAAGAATACAAATTATTGGTTTTCTTGATGGAACATCCTAACCGTGTGTGGAATAAAGAAGAACTTTTTGAAAGTGTCTGGGGGTTTGATGCCTTAGATACTGAGGTTTCGACTGTCGTTGTTCACATTAAACGGATTCGGGAAAAATTAAAAAAAGCCAATCTCTCTGATTCTCCGATTGAAACACTCTGGGGAAGTGGCTACCGCTTCAATCGATAAAGAAAGCAAAAAAATAAGTCAGAGCCTAGAAATAGGCTCCGACTTATTTTTTTATTAATTTACACGAGAAAATTTTTGATAAAGTTGGTTGAAAACAATCATAAATTGTTCAATCTCTGCCATTGTATTGCTTTCATCTAAACTAATGCGCACAGCGGAAGTCGCTAATTCCCCTGGCACATGCATGGCATATAAGGTGCTGCTAGCCATTTTTTTCCGGCTAGAACAAGCACTCGTAGTCGAAATATAAATCTGTTTTTCTTCCAATGCATGGACTAGCACTTCGCCGCGGATCCCTTTCAAAGCAAAACATAAAATGTGTGGCGCAAAATGTTCATTATCTTGTGAAAAAACAGTCACATTTTGAAATTCTTCTAGCGCCTTTAATAAATAACTCCGTAATGTCGCCACATGTTGCGGCCGTTGTTGTTCGTTCTCTAAATGCAAACGCAACGCTTTGGCCATTGCCACAATTGCTGGTACGTTTTCTGTCCCACTGCGTTGGTTGTTTTCTTGCCCGCCTCCTGTTAAAAGCGGCGCTAAACGTTTTCCTTGTTTCCAATACATAAAACCAATGCCTCGTGGTCCATGAAATTTATGTGCAGAAAACGTTGCAAAATCCACCCGATCCGTTAACCACTCTGAGTAATTAACTTTCCCAATTGCTTGAACCGCGTCTACATGAAAATGAATTTTAGGAAACTCCGCTAAAACCTCGCTGATTTCTTTAATTGGTTGAATCGTTCCCACTTCATTGTTGACTGCCATAACAGAAACCAAAATCGTTTCTTTTCTAATTAATTTCTGTAATTCCTCGACTTTCACACGACCTTCTTTATCCACTGGCGCATAAGAAAGTTCAAAACCTAGTTCGACTAATTGTTCCGCTGTTTCTGTAACTGCTGGATGTTCCACTGCAGAAATAATGATGTGATTACCAAATTCTCGTTTTTCGATTGCCGTTCCTTTTAAAACCCAGTTATCTCCTTCAGTTCCGCCACTTGTAAAATAGATTTCATTTGCTGAAACATTGATTAGCTCCGCAATCTGCTTCCGTGCTTGTTGTAAGAGCCGATTCGCTTGGCTGCCTAAGTCATGCAGACTAGACGGATTGCCAATAATCCGCTGACTGGTTTTTACATATGTATCTAAAGCCTGGGGGTAAATCGGTGTAGTTGCACTATTATCAAAATAAATCATTTGTCACCCTTCTTTTTTAAAATTCTTTCCCATTATATACTTTCTAAAGTATCACTTCAAGTCACCACCACGCCATAAAAACAGAGGCTTGTCTGTCGACAAACCTCTGTTTAGTGATTGTTTAATTAAATTGCTGTTAGATTAGGGTTATTGATATTTTTAAAATAAAAATCTTCGATTCGTTTGAACGCTCCTGGCTCAACAGCTTCCAATGCCGTTCCAATTTCATCTAATGCATCTTGATAACGGAATTCTGTCGAGAATAAATACATACTTTTATCTAAAGCCGCTCGGACGTTTTCGTGAGTATGACGATAGCGGTTTGCATATTGCATCATTTGTTCTGTCAGAGCTGCTGCATTGACTAAATCTTTTGTTTTCTTATCTAATAACTCTAAATCATCTTCGCATAAGTCACACAAACGATTGATTTCATCCATGTTAATGCGCATTTTATTTAAGGCTCGGCTTAAATCTTCAATTCGATCTGTTGCCACATAGAAAAATTCTAAGTAATCAGCAGACAAACCTGGTAATCGTTGCTTTTCAACATACCGTTTGATACTCCGTAAACGGAATTCGTATTCGTCGACTTTTTCTTGGGCGACTTTTTCGCCTTTTCTTAGTTCTTTCAATGAAGCATCAATTTCTAATTGTTGATTTTCAATATCATCTAAAATCTTATAGCATTCTTTATAGAACGCTTGAATTTCAGAGTAAGGAACGGTATGTTCTTTCATTCGAGGTTCCAAGTCTTTTTGACGGCGGATAATTTCTTCAATTTCCGTTTGGAAGCCACGACTACGTCCTAGCTCGTTGTTGTTTAAGGTGTAGCTTTGTGATACATGGTCCAATTCAATCATTAATTGACGGTTATTTTTTAAGGAATGAGAAATATAATCGTCAATAATTTTTTGATTGGTTACGACATATTTCTTCGCTTCAATTTCACGTTCCATCACTTCATATAATGCATCAATCGCCGTTGCTGTGTCGCGATTTGCGACCTCTACTGCAGCAATCTCTGTTTTCTCTAAATCAGCCATTGAATTCTCGACACGTTTTTTCGCATGTTGAATTTCTTCAGCAAAGTTTTGTTCAGGGAACACATAATCGTCAGCTAATAATTGGTTGTAGCCTTCTTCGATTTCTTTTAATTGATCTGGGAAAGTTTCATTTAATTCTTCATACATTGGTGGAATCCGTTTCATTAAGTCTTCCAATTCATACGTATGACGTTCCGCATCTTCTAGGACTTCTCGAGCCTCGATTGGGTCCCCCGATGTATTTAGTGTGACAAATTGTGTGAATTCAATTTCGACGTTTCTTAATTGTTTTTGGATTTCGGAGTAAGCTGGACCAAAGCTAGCTTTATCATCTTTTAGTGATTTACTTAATTCTTCATAGACATCCAAAGCTTTTTGAACTTCTAATGAATTGCGCTCTTCACTTTCACGTAATTCTTTCAAGCCATTACGAATGACTTCCACTTCGGCTTCCATTTCGGTCATCGTTTCATTCGCTTCCACGACTGCTTTCTTCGCTTTCATGAAACGGAAAATTTCATTTTGATTTTCGACTTCATAAATTTGACTCTCTAGTTCGGCGAAAGAACGCGTCGATAGTTCTACCCAACGTTGATTCCATTCACGGAAACTATTTTGACTCTGTCCAACTAGATGCATTTTTTTAATGTCATCGATTTCTTCAAAGACTGGCAAGTCAAACAGGGCTTCTTTACGAACTTCTAATTCATCTAATTGTTCTTGATTTTTTTTGCGCATAAAATAACCAATTAAGTATAGCACCGCAGCAATAATAACGATTACTAGTACTAAAATGATAATCCAATTATTCTTCATTTTGGCTCCTCCGATAATTTTTCTATAATAAAAGAAAGGTTGTTTGTTCTCTTCACACGGTTATCTATTGTTCCTGACCCTTGAAAAAGGGCATTCTTGCAGAAATACCTATAGAAAATTATAGCACAAACTGTATATTCATTCACTAGTTATAACAAACTTTTTTAAGAAAACCCGCGATCTTCTTACGAAGGGGTTGATTCACTGCTTTCATCGATCCGATTTTCACTAATTTTTTTACAAATATCACTTAGTTGTGTTAAGAAGGCATCCGCTTGACTTTGATCCATCCCAAAGTGTTCATCGCGCATAGCCCAAACTTCTAGCCCAGCTTCTTTGGCAGAGGCAATGCCTTTTTCTGAATCTTCAATGGCTATACATTCCTGTGGCGCAACAGCTAATTCTTGTAACGTGTGCAGATAAATATCCGGCGCCGGTTTACTTTCTTCGAAATCTTCCCCACTCACGACCGCATCAAAATAACTACTTAATTGCCCCACTGTCAAAACCTCTTCAATTGCGTCTTTTGTGGAAGAAGAAGCTAATCCGATTTTATAGCCTTGTCTTTTTAAAAATTGTAAAACACGTTTCGCATTTTCATCAAGCACAGCTAAATAATCTATCGGATGCGCTTTTTTATAGGCTATGTATTGTTCATTTAAAAAAGCAATATCTAGCTCTTTTTTGTTGACTTGTTCAATCTTTTGCCATAATGAACGCATATCCGCACCGACTAATTCTGGCAAGGTTAGGCCCTCAATGGTCAAATCAAATTCCGCTAAAAATGCTTTACGTCGCTCATAATAATAAGCTTCGCTATCTACTAGGACACCGTCCATATCAAAAATAATGGCAGTTTTGGATTCTGTCATACTATTTAACTCCTTCGTTACGACTCATATCTTTACAGTTTAACAAAATTTTAAGGAAAAATGAAGAACAAATATTTTCATGATTTCCTAACTTTCTGAAAATAAGTGGTTGCTTTTCTAAATGTTTTTCGGTATCCTTTTACTAATCTACAAATGAGAAAATAATTAAAAACAGGAGTGATAAACGTGAACGTAGTTAAATTCGGCGGTAGCTCGCTAGCATCAGCACCACAGTTACAGAAAGTCTTACAAATCGTCAAGGAAGAGCCGCGCCGAACGTTTGTCGTTGTATCCGCTCCTGGAAAGCGAACCCCGCAAGATATTAAAGTGACTGATTTATTGATTCAATACTATCAGCGCTACTTAAATAATGAGGAAATTGAATCGACAATCTCTGCCATCATTCGTCGTTATGAAGATCTTTTTGATGAATTACACTTGGATAAAGCAGTTTTAGCTGATATTGCTATTTCGATTCGCCAATTAGCCACTTTACCAAAAGAAAACAATGCTTTTTTATTTGACTATTTTTTAGCTAGCGGCGAGGACAATAATGCAAAAGTTGTTGCCAGTTTTTTCAATCAGAATGGCTTAGATGCTCGCTACATTAGTCCGAAAGAATTGGGTCTCCTAGTGACACCTGAGCCAGGCAATGCCCGTATTTTACCAAAAGCTTTAGAGAAAATTAGTGCCTATCGTGAGACTCAACAAATCTTGGTTATTCCAGGTTTCTTTGGTTATACAGAAGCAGGCGAAATTTGTACTTTTTCTCGTGGCGGTTCCGATATCACAGGGTCCATTGTTGCCGCAGGTGTTCAAGCAGATTTGTATGAAAACTTTACCGATGTGGACGGAATTTATGTCGCCCATCCTGGAATTATTGAACAGCCTCAAACGATTCAAGAATTGACCTACAGAGAAATGCGGGAGTTAGCTTATGCAGGATTTGCCGTCCTCCACGACGAAGCCTTAATGCCTGCCTATCGCGCAAATATTCCAGTCGTTATCAAAAATACTAACAACCCACATCATCCTGGCACCCTAATTACCAC
Organism: Enterococcus sp. DIV0546; assembly: GCF_051712785.1. Classification (NCBI taxonomy): domain Bacteria; kingdom Bacillati; phylum Bacillota; class Bacilli; order Lactobacillales; family Enterococcaceae; genus Enterococcus; species Enterococcus sp. DIV0546. The sequence goes on along the minus strand of NZ_JBIOPO010000001.1, from coordinate 265,400 downwards.
TTCTCGCAAAGTGAAGCATGCCCCTGTTGTAGGAATTGCTAGTGATCAAGGGTTCGCAAGTATTTACATTAGTAAGTATTTAATGAATAGAGAGTTAGGTTTTGGGCGACGGCTTTTAGAAGTACTAGAAAAATTAGCCTTAAGCTATGAGCATATGCCCTCAGGAATTGATGACATCACGATTGTTTTAAGAGAAGACCAGTTAACAACTGAAATTGAAAATCGACTGATGGCCCAACTCCAAGAAGTTTTAGCGCCTGATGAGTTACGCATCACGCATCACCTTTCCATGATTATGATTGTCGGGGAAGGCATGCGCCAACGAATTGGGGTTACTGCTGAAAGTACAATGGCGTTAGCCAAAGAAAAAATCAACTTAGAAATGATTAACCAAGGATCTTCGGAAGTAAGTATTATGTTTGGTATCAAGAAAGAACAAGAGGAAAAAGCCATCAAAGCCTTATATCGGACGTTCTTCCATGATTAATGAAAAAGACGAATGAGAAAACTCATTCGTCTTTTTCATTGGTTTCAGTAATTTTCAATTGGCGTTGAATTTCCGCTTTAATTTTAGCTTCTGGCGCAAAATCTTGTTCCCAATTTTCAGGTTTTAATACTTTATTTGTTTCCGGATCATAATGTGGCTGCCCATCTGGAAATAATTTCCCCATATTGGCTTGATGAACGATTTCAATAATTTTTGTTGGATTGACGCCCATTAAGCAAAACGAACCATAAGTAAAATACAATAAATCGACTAGTGCATCCACTTCCTCCACTAAAGGATCAGATACTGGTTTGCCTTTCGCCAAGACTTTCTGCTCTGCTTTATCGACAGATTTTTTTAATCCGTCGACCAATTGTTGAAAAAGCACTTGGTCATTATTAGCTGCACTATATAAAAATTCCACAAGTTCTTCGACTTTAAACTCTGCTCGTCGACTGGCTAGCTCTGGCGAAAAAGCAGTTGGTTGCTCTGGTTGTTCTGGATTAAAAACCTCGTGGAATGCACAAGCCATTTCATAAGGGGATTGCTTTTCAGACATTCAGCTACCTTCTTTCTCAAAATAAATCTAATTGTTTTGGATTCAAATCATCGTAACTCAAATTCAAGACTTTTTGCATCTGTAGGGCGTTTTCTGCAGCATCGCCGCCAGAATTATTATTAAAAATTACGCCCACTTCTTTAGCTTCTTGCGACATTTTTAAAACAGCTTCGCTTAAATCAGCGATTTCCTGCGTATTATAATGATAGAGGGTTCTTTTTTTACGCCACTCTGCATCATTGGCTAACCAGCCAGCCGCATTACGTCCGTGAAACCGGAAGAGCACGAGATTAGGATTCGTTACATACGGATAAAAGGGCACTGGATTCGTAGGAATCTGCGGTTCATCTACAATCACAAGGGAAAATTGATTTTCTTTCATAAATTGCAACATTTGTTTTACAAAGTTTGGTTGATACCATGAATTATTTCGTAATTCAATGGCGATGGGTAGGTCTTTAAACCAGTGACGAATTTTTTGCAAGTAAGCGACATTTTCTTTCGTACAACCAAATGTTCCTGAAAATTGTACCAGAAAGGCAAATAATTTTTTACTTTCAATTAATGGGGCCATACTTTCTAAAAAGGCGGTGATCATTTCTTCTTCACTTGCATAATAGGTCTGCCACTCACCTTGACAACTGATTCCACTATAAACTTTCATGACAAAGCGAAAGTTTTCGGGAACTGCTTTGACCCATTCAGCTACTCGTTCTTTGGGAGGAATCCCGTAATACGCCGTGTCCATTTCAACTAGCGGTAAATGACTGGCATATTCATAAAGCGTGGCCCGTTTTTTTCCAGTTAAATAGTCGTGTTCACTAAAAGATGTTAACCCTAAGCGAATCATGTCCTTCCTCCTCTGCGTAACTTTTTATTTTTCTAAACCGTTATCTCAACTTAGTTGGTCCAATCGATATTCGCTTCACAATAGGTTTGACCATCAATCCGAATCTCATGGCGCGTTTTCAACTGATTTTCTTGTTCGACAATTTCGTAATGACTTTCGACTTCTTGCCCATATTCTACTTCTTTATCAAATTTCACAAGAATTTTTTTCGGTTGATGCGTTGTTAAAAAGTCATACCCTAACACATCCAATAACCAATTAAAGTAAATCGCATTATTAACATGTTGATTGCCATCAATATCAAAAAAACGCACACGATAAGGTAAAAAGTTCCCCTCTGTGACCTTTTCAATTTTTTCATGGCGATAAATTTTAGTGATTTTTTCAGAATCAAAAGGTGCAATAATTTCTGGTAGCACACTACTGATTTTCCGATTTTTTTGATCCATTAAGACAAAGGTTGATTTCACAAAGACACATTCATTGCCTTCTTCATCATGAACCCAAAAGTTACGATAACAAAAATACTTGTTATAACTCATAGCTTGCGTTGTAATTGCTACTTTTTCACCAACTTTTGGTAAGCGGTGAATCTCTATTTCATAATTGGTGATGACCCAGCCTAGACCAAATTGAGCGACATAAGCCGCATCTCTTCCTAGTAATTCTGTTTGTTCTTCTGATACTTTAATGACAACCGCTAACAAAGCCGGTATCTTCATTGCACCAGTAAAATCGCCGTCATAGTAGGCAACTTCATAAGAGGATGTATGTTTTTTTCCCACGAAATAATCTCCTTTTTCCAATGGCTACTTTCGTGTCATTGTTTCTTCTTAAAAGTATACCACGTGATTTCTTCAATTGCGATTCCGAATGAAAAATTAACAAAACTTTGAAAAACACTATTATTTATATTATTTAAAAACGTTCTTAATATTACTTTAAAAATATTTTTTTATTTTTAAAAATAACATTTCTTATTATTTGTATCCGAAAGATTATTATGTTATATTCCTATCTGTAAGCGTATACAAAATAATTTTTTAGGAGGTTTTTTCATGAAAAAGAGTTTATTAACAATCGTCCTGGCTTTTAGTTTTGTTTTAGGTGGCGCTGCATTGGCCCCTACTGTTTCAGAGGCTCATGGTTACGTAGCAAGTCCTGGAAGTCGTGCTTTCTTTGGTAGTTCTGCTGGTGGTAACTTAAATACAAATGTTGGTCGTGCACAATGGGAACCTCAAAGTATCGAAGCGCCCAAAAATACGTTTATTACTGGTAAATTAGCCAGTGCAGGTGTCTCAGGTTTTGAACCTTTGGATGAACAAACAGCTACTCGTTGGCACAAAACAAACATTACAACAGGTCCCCTTGACATCACTTGGAACTTAACTGCCCAACATAGAACTGCTTCTTGGGATTACTATATTACTAAAAATGGCTGGAATCCCAATCAACCATTAGACATTAAAAACTTCGACAAAATTGCTTCAATTGACGGTAAACAAGAAGTTCCTAATAAAGTTGTTAAACAAACAATTAATATTCCGACAGACCGCAAAGGTTATCATGTCATTTACGCTGTTTGGGGCATTGGTGATACGGTGAACGCCTTTTACCAAGCGATTGATGTGAATATTCAGTAAAAACACTCACATCTTAAACTAAATTAAAGGAGTTCTCAAAAAATGAAGTTAAAAAAAATAATTCCTGCTTTTCTCCTTCTTTCAACCGTTACAGTTGGCTTGTGGTTAACGCCTACTCAAGCTTCTGCAGATGCTGCGGATACGATGGTAGATATCTCTGGCAAAAAAGTGTTGGTTGGATATTGGCATAACTGGGCCTCAAAAGGACGCGATGGTTACAAACAAGGAACATCAGCATCACTGAACCTTTCAGAAGTAAATCAAGCCTACAATGTCGTCCCGGTTTCCTTCATGAAAAGCGATGGTCTGACACGGATTCCTACGTTCAAGCCTTATAACCAAACGGACACTGCCTTCCGACAAGAAGTCGCACAATTAAATAGTCAAGGTCGCGCAGTTTTATTGGCACTTGGTGGAGCAGATGCACATATCCAATTAGTCAAAGGCGATGAACAAGCCTTTGCGAATGAAATCATTCGTCAAGTGGAAACATACGGCTTTGATGGTTTAGACATTGACTTAGAGCAATTGGCGATTACTGCTGGCGACAACCAAACCGTCATCCCTGCTGCGTTGAAAATAGTCAAAGACCATTATCGAGCACAAGGAAAAAATTTCATCATTACGATGGCACCAGAATTCCCTTATTTAAAACCTGGTGCCGCTTATGAAACATACATTACTTCCCTAAATGGTTATTATGATTACATTGCCCCACAATTATATAACCAAGGCGGCGACGGTGTCTGGGTTGATGAAATTATGACTTGGGTTGCTCAAAGCAACGATGCTCTAAAATACGAGTTCCTCTATTATATGTCTGATTCATTAATCCATGGCACGCGCGGCTATCTACAGATACCAAACGATAAATTAGTCCTTGGTTTACCAGCAAATCGGGATGCTGCTGGTAGCGGCTATGTCGTTGAGGCTACCCCTGTAGCCAAAACTTTTGATCAGTTAGCAAAAGACGGTAATCCTATCCGTGGCTTAATGACTTGGTCTGCAAATTGGGACGTTGGTCAAGATGTCAACGGCAAGTCCTACAACAATGAATTTGCGACACGTTATAGTAACCTTGTAAAATAAAAGCTATTTTGAGACAGAACACCGCATTTGGTTCTGTCTCTTTTTAAATTTTACTCACCTGTCTTTCAATAATCCAAACAATGTTCTCTCGCCGTCTAACCAATTAATTTTAAACCAATCACAGAAACAATGATTAAAAAAATAAAAAATATCCGTCGTAGGTCTTTTGATTCACCTAAGAGCATTCCTAAAATAGCGCCTCCTGCTGTACCAATTCCTGTCCAAACTGCATAAGAAACGCCCATCGGTAATTGTCTCATCCCTAAATATAAAAATAAGAAACTACCACTAAACGCTAGAATTAAAATTAACAATGAACGTAAGTCTTTTTTTGTTGTAAATAATTTAATTGAACCTACGCCAAAGATTTCAAAACAGCCTGCAATAACTAAGTATAACCAACTCATCTTGTTTCCTCCTCTTTATTTCCAGTTACCATTTTTAAGCCAATTACACCTATTAATAACAGCAACAGAAAAAGAACTTTTCCTATGCCCAATGGTGTGTGGAATAAAAAATGATCTGTTACAATAGTTCCAGCACTACCTAAGCCGACAAATACAGCATAGGCTGTGCCGACTGGCAATTCCTCTCCTGCTTTAATCAGCGCATAAAAACTGATAAAGATTGCGATTACTGTCCCTAAAATCTCCCACCATGTTGTGCTATGCTTCATGCCAATGACCCAAATCACTTCACAAAAAGCGCCAAAAATAACTTTTAACCAAGCTTTACTCATCTTGTTTTCCTTCCCTTCCAAACAAAAAAAGTGCCAACAAACAGTTCAGCTATGGCCTAAGAACTGTTCATTAACACTTTAGTCGCAAGCATCCGGCGATGTTTACGAAAGTTTATGTATTAAAATATCTCAGGTCATTATATTCTTATTTTTTTAAAAAATCAACTAAAAAACAATAGTTCGAATTCGAGACATTTCTTTTGCATTTTTAGGACTAATCATTTAAACTTACTTTTAGTAAGTTAATTAGTTAAAAAATTATTTTTCTTTTAGGAGGATTTTTATTATGAATACACAAATTTTAGGTTTACACCACGTCACTGCCATGACTTCAAGTGCTGAAAAAATTTATCACTTTTTCACCGATATTTTAGGTCTACGTTTAATTAAAAAGACTGTTAACCAAGACGATATTGAAACATATCATTTATTTTTTGCTGATGATGCCGGCTCTCCCGGAACAGATATGACTTTCTTTGACTTCCCAGGCTTACCTAAAGGAACCAAAGGAACCAATACAATTTCTCGTACTTCCTTTCGTGTAAAAGATGATGCTGCTTTGGATTACTGGGTATCACGCTTTAATGAATATGCAATTGATCATGGAGAAATTCAAGAACGTTTTGGTAAAAAGTATTTAGAATTTGAAGACTTTGACAATCAACGTTACCAACTTATTTCTGATGAAAAGAACCAAGGTGTTGCAGCCGGCACGCCTTGGAAAAAATCTAACGTCCCTAGTGAACATGCTTTAATCGGCTTAGGACCAGCCTTTGTAACTGTCGAAAATTACGAACATCTGCAACTAGTTTTAACTGAAGTTTTAGGGTTCAAATTGATTGATGCTGAAGGTAGTTTCCATTTATTTGAAGTTGGCGAAGGTGGGAATGGTGCCAGCATCATCGTAGAGCATCGGGAAGATTTGCCAGCGGCTCAAGAAGGCTACGGCAATGTCCATCACTTAGCCTTGCGCGTTGCCGATGAGGAAGCACTTCGTTTCTGGATTGAAAAAATTAATCGTTTGGAATTTCCTAATTCTGGCTTTGTGGAACGTTTTTACTTTAAATCTGAATATTTCTTGGCAGCAACACATGTTTTATTTGAACTGGCAACCGATGGTCCTGGATTTTTAGAGGATGAAACCTATGAACACGCTGGCGAAAAATTATCATTACCGCCATTTTTAGAACCAAAACGGGCAGGGATTGAAGAATTTGTGCGTCCTTTCGATACTTCAGATGCGAATGTTCAAAGAAATTAGTATTTTTTCTAGGAGGCTCCTATGATTCATTACAATAGTAACGAGTTATCTGCAAAAACAGCGTATAAATTTTTATCAGGAAGTATTATTCCTCGGCCAATCGCTTGGGTTACAACACAAGATACAGCTACAGGTGTCGTCAACGCTGCTCCCTTTAGTTTCTTTAATGCGGCGGCAGCTGAAATTCCTTTAGCAACGTTGTCCATTTTACGACCAGACAAAGCGCCTAAAGATACGGCACGAAATATCTTGGCTACTAAAGAACTTGTCATCCATTTCGTTAACGAAGACGTTCTTACTCAAATGAATCAGACTTCGGCACCTTTAGCAGCAGAGATCAGTGAAATTGACACATTTGGTATTGAAACCATTGCCAGCCAGACTGTTGCTGTTCCAGCAATCAAAGCCGCGCCGATTCGGATGGAAGCTCGCTTACATCAATATGTACCTATTGCTAACCATGAAGGTCAAATTATTACGGATTTATTCATTGTAGAAATTACCGATTTCTATTTTGATTCAGCCGTTTTCGATGAAGAACATCAGTACATTTTACCTGAAAAACTCCAACCGATTGCTCGTTTAGCAGGCAATGATTATACAACATTGGGCGAAATCCGTGAAGTTCGCCGCCCAACGTAAAAAGAAGGCCCCGCCATGACGGCGAGGGCCTTCTTTTTCTGTTTTATGCTAATGCTCCCATTGGATCCCAAGGTGCCAAAACAGTTGGCGCTTGTTCCCAAGCTTTTTTCTGTTCATCAGTTAATAAATCTTTGTGCACAACGATTTGATAAGTGTATTCGTCCATCCACGCATCGCTCATAACGAAGAAGCCATTTTCACCGACTTTTTCGCCCCAGCTATTTTCCACTTTCCATTTTGTTGTTTGACCATCAACGATATCAACACCTGTTAAAACCATGGCGTGTGTCATTAAGCTTTCACCAAAGTCTAAACGTTCTGCTTTAGTCATCGTAAAATCAATATCAAAAAGATCGTTCATATCGTAAACGTCTAATGCCATAATTCCTGTGTCACGTGTTGAAGATTGTCCGACATCACAACCAAACCAAACAGATTCGCCTTGTTCCAATTGTGCAGCAGCTAATTTTTTGAAAGCAGCCATTTCTACATTTAAATATTTAACTTCTTTGCCGCCGACAACATTCCCTAACATTTCAACAGTGTATGTTTTGTTGAAGGGTTTATCTTCTGTAGGAGCATTAATAATACTTACATAATCATGTAAATTAACGCCAACGTATTTTTCAAAGAATGTTTGCGGTGTTAGATTTTGATCCAAATGATAATTTTTTTCTTCGTCACGGTATTCAAAATCAAAGGTTTCTGGCGGTGTTCCTAAAGAGATTGCTAAGAAATTATAAATTTCTTGTAACATTGCTTCTTTGTTTTTTTGGACTTCTTCAGCAGAAGCGCCTTTTTCAATTAAACTACGTAAAATTGTTGCATCTTTGCGTAATTTTTTATTTAAATAGTTGTTTAAATCACGTGAATTGGAACTGTTGCTGCTTTCAGGCATTGCCGTTTTAGGCACTACGCCATATTTATCAAAAATTGAAACGATCATATCCCATTGCCCACCATCTTGTTGTGGTGTCGCTAATAAAAAGGCCACTTTACGACTAGTCAACGGTTGATCGGCTGTTGCAATAATATTTTCATAGAAATAATTTGATTTTTCATATTTATCCCAGAAAAATGTATAGTTTTGTGATAATTCAAAATCTTTTAATTGAAACGCATTTAACATTCTATGTCTAAATGTATTTAATGCCGCAAACATCCAGCAGCGACCGCTTTGTTTTTGATTGGCCACTTTTCCAGTAGCTAAGTCGACTGAAAAGACGGGTACGTTATTCACGGCTCCTTGTACAGATTCACCTGAAGCGCTGATACCATTTTTTACTACACTACGTTGTAAGGCATTTTGTTTATTATTGTTCAAGAAATCTTGATGGAATTTCTCTGTTAATTTTGGTTCAATTGCTGTCATATTTTCATCGTCCTTTCATTTTACGTTCTTCTTCATTATATGCTTCTCTTTAAACAGAAACAACCATTTACTCTAAATTCCTTGCTTTCCAACTCTTTTTGTATTAGTATATATAATACAGATAGCACAAATAAGACAGGAGTGATTCGATGCTTTTAGAAATAGATGAACAAAGCGAACAGCCCATCTATCAGCAACTCATTGATCAAATCATTGTAGGCATTGCCAAAGGTGAACTGGTTCCCAATGAAAGTTTGCCTTCTATCCGACAATTGGCGGACGAAATCGGGGTCAATATGATGACTGTTTCAAAAGCTTATAATAAGTTAAAGCAATCAGGTTATATTGTGACTGATCGTCGTAACGGCACCAAAATTGCCGCAAAGTTACCTGCTACCGCTGTTTGGCAACAGCAATTGCATGAGCGTTTAGAACTTCTGTTGGCTGAAAGTTTTTTACATCAGCAATCCGAAGCAGAAATCCAAGCACTTATTCAGAAAATTTATCAAAATTTTGATTCGAAAGGGCGTGCATTATAATGGCGGTATTCTTTTATTTCATCCTAGTTTCTGTCGCTTTTTTTATGGCATTTACTATGGGGATTTATGCAAATCCTCACAAAAATATTATTTTGGAAAACACTTTACCAGAAGATAAACTACAAGATCCCAGCGTTCAAGCAATCCGGAAACGTTATAAAAAACGCTTGGTTCAACTAGCAGCCGTTTTTAGTGTTCTTAGTTTGCCTTTGTTATTTATTCCTTATGATTCGATTTTATTGTTCCTTTTTCTGTTACTTTTATTTAGTTTTATTGGCAGTGGCTACTATCTGCAAATCGTTTATATTCGCAAAATGGCCGCTTTAAAAATGCAAAACGGCTGGTTGCTACCTAAGCGTCCTCTCTTAATCGATACGCAATTAGTTTTAAATAAAAACCAGAAACTTATTTCATTTTGGTGGTTTTTACCTGCAATTATTCTTACTTTTGCTGGGGGCTTTTATTCCTTGCAAACGGCGATTGGTTCCTGGATTCTTTTCTTAATTACTGTTTTGATGTTAAGTTTGTTCATTGGCGGCTATTATTTTATTGCGCGCTTACCTGTCAAACCGCTAACTAGTGACTCAAAAATTAATCAGCAAATCAATGATTTATTTCGTCATCATTGGTCTGTTTTAATGGTTTTATCAGCCTTAGTTTTTGCACCGCTAACCATTTTACCAACTTTCACAATTGTAATTGATTATACGGTTGCGATGGCTCTTACTTTTTGTTATTTTATTCTTTTGTTTGTTTATGTAGGCTTTCTCTTCTACTACCTATTTTCAATGCGCAAAAAACAAGATCAATTCGTTTTACAGGCTGGCGATTATCGCTATGGGGATGATGATCAATATTGGCGGTATGGGATTTATATCAATCCAAAGGACCCCAAAATCATGGTTCCTGATCGCATTGGTATGAATTTATCTATTAACCTAGGACGGCCTGCTGGGAAAATTATTCTAGCCGCTACTGGCATTTTAACGATTGCGGTGCTGTTCTTTGCCACAGTGCCGATGTTTATAAATGATTTTTCTAGTCATGCCTTTCAAGCAACTATTGAAAATAAACAAATTGAGTTATCTGCCCCATTAGCAAAAACAAGGTCAATTCCTTTTAACCAAATCACTGCTGTTTCTTTGATTGATGACTTACCTCAAGAACGCATCCGCACAATGGGTGCTGCGACAGATAGTTACTTAACAGGAGAATTTAAAGTCGCTGGAAAACCTGCTTATTTACTAATTTATACAAAAAGTCATCCGATTCTGAAAATAGAAACGCGGGAAAAAGTTTATTATTATACTGCGCGTGAGGGTCAAGAAACGACTAAGATTTATCAGGAAATCAAAGCAAAGCTTCCATAACAAAAAACCAGGGCCTACTCATGATGGTAGGCCCTGTTTTTTTGTTATTCGCTGACAACCTTAAATTTTGTATCTGCCAACGTGGTATTCAGTTCATCCTGGCTTACTTCACGATCTGCTGTCACAACGGCTGTTTGATCTGCCAAGTGAACCGCAACATTCGTTACGCCGTCAATTCCACTAAATTTTTCAGTGACCGCTTGAACACAGCCATCACATTTCATCCCATCAATTTTTACTGTTTTTTCCATTTCACTTCATCCTTTTCAATTTTATTTTTGACTTCCACTAGTTTTTTTCACCGTCGAAGGTTTAAATCCTTTCAATCGTAAGGCGTTTAGTAAGACAGAGACTGAACTAAAACTCATAGCTGCTGCTGCAATCATCGGACTTAACAAAGGTCCACCAAATAAGTGTAACACACCCATAGCCACTGGAATACCTAATGTATTATAGGCAAATGCCCAGAAAAGATTTTCTTTGATGTTTTTGATGGTCGCTTTACTTAATTCAACTGCTGTAGGCACATCCATTAAATCACTACGCATTAGCACAATATCGGCCGATTCCATTGCAACATCTGTGCCTGAACCAATAGCAATCCCCACATCTGCTTGGGCAAGTGCTGGTGCATCATTAATCCCGTCACCCACCATCGCAACTTTTTTGCCTTCTGCTTGTAGTTTTTTCACTTCTAACGCTTTATCTTCTGGTAAAACTTCACTTAAGACACGATCGATACCTACTTGTTTCGCAATCGCCTCTGCAGTACGCTTGTTGTCTCCCGTAATCATCACGGCTTCGATCCCCATTTTATGCAAACGTGCAATGGCTGTTTGACTGCTATCCTTCACAGTATCTGCTACCGCAATGATACCCGCAAACGAACCATCTTTTGCCACAAACATTGGGGTTTTCCCTTCTTCTGCCAAACGATCCGCTTGTTGAACAAACGTTGATAGCTCGATGGCCTCTTCTTTCATTAATTTTATATTGCCCAAAAGTAGGACTCGTTCGTTGACTGTCACACGGATGCCGTGACCTGGAATCGCTGAAAAATCGCTTCCTTCTGCTAATGGCAATTGACGTTCTTTAGCCGCCCCCACAATTGCTTCACCTAGAGGATGTTCTGATCCTTGTTCTGCAGAAGCTGCTAATGTTAGTAACTCAGCTTCTGAAAGTGCTGAATCAGCAACTAAAATATCTGTAACCACCGGTTTGCCTTCTGTAATAGTTCCTGTTTTATCAAACACGATTGTTTGAATTTTGTGAGTGGTTTCTAAAGCATCCCCACTTTTAATTAAAACGCCATTTTCAGCGCCCTTACCTGTTCCCACCATAATCGCAGTCGGCGTTGCCAAGCCGAGCGCACAAGGACAAGCAATCACTAACACAGAAATGGTAATTGTCAAAGCGAAAATCCATGACTCTTGTCCTAAAAAGAACCAAGCCAAGCCAGAAAGAATAGCCAAACCAATAACGATTGGGACAAAAACACCCGAAATTTTATCAGCTAATTGTGCAATCGGCGCTTTTGAGCCTTGCGCATCTTCCACTAATTGAATGATTTGGGCAAGGGCCGTCTCTTTTCCCACTTTTGTCGCCTTGAATTGAAAGCTGCCATTTTTATTGATGCTAGCACCAATTACTGCATCACCGACTTTCTTTTCAACAGGCAAACTTTCGCCCGTTAACATGGCTTCATCCACAGAACTACTGCCTGAAACAATCACTCCATCAACAGGGATTTTATCTCCTGGGCGAACAATCACAATGTCATCCAACTGAACAGCATCAACTGGCACTTCAATTTCTGCGCCACCACGTAAAATATGAGCAGTTTTCGGCGCCAAACCCATTAATTTTTTTATCGCATCTGAGGTTTTCCCTTTTGAAACAGCTTCGAAATATTTTCCTAATGTAATTAAAGTTAAAATAACACCCGCTGATTCATAATAAAGAGCCATTGTAAAACTTGTGTCTCCTAAAAATATCATGACTGTGCCATATAAACTATACACAAAAGCAGCACTGGTTCCTAAAGCTACCAAAGAAAACATATTCGGATGCCCTTTAAATAATGCTTTAAAACCAACTGTGAAAAATTCTCTGCCGACATATAGAACGGGTAACGTCAAAATCAATTGAACCATTGCAAAGGTCGTCGCATGTGTCATTGGATTCAAAAAAGCCGGCAATGGTAAGCCTACCATATGTCCCATCGCAATATAAAGAAGGGGCACTGTAAACACCGCTGAGATCCAAAAACGTTGCCACATCTCAGCAATATGTTTTTGTTTCTTTTCACGATCTTGGTCCGCTGTTGCACCGGCAGCGACTTCTTCTGTCGCCTGATAACCTGCATCCGTAACTGCTTTGATAATTTCAGCACTCGTTACTTGATGGTCGTCATAACTAACCACCAGTTTTTCCGTGGCTAAATTAACAATCGCTTGTTGAACACCAGATAATTGGTTCACAGCTTTTTCAATCGTTTGGGCACAGGAAGCACAACTCATTCCTTCAATCGCAAACGTTCGTTGCTGGGCTGGGCTAATCGCCTTGTAACCAGCATCTGACACAGCTTCCTTAATTTCTTCTTCTGTGACTTCCGTCTGATCATACGTGACACTTAATTTTTCCGTAGCTAAATTGACACTTGCCTTTGCCATCCCAGGTAACTTCGCCGTAGCCTTTTCAATCGTTTGGGCACAGGAAGCACAGCTCATCCCTTCAATATCAAACGTTTTACTTTCCATTTTTTTCACTCCTTTTTTAAATTAAATGACATTGGCATTGACCAGGAATACAGTTGCAAGGGACGGATTCAACCGCCGTCTTGCGCTTCTCTTTCAAGAGTTCCTCTAATCGATCCAAATCGTCATAACTCAACTGACTCTCTGTTAAAATTGTTTCTACCACGGAACCAACTTTACGGCTGCACACCTTGGCTAAAAGTTCGTCTGCCACCGTTTCAACGCTCCGACGTTCTTCTACTAGCGGATAATAAATATATTTATTGCCTGCTTTCTCCGTTCCAACTAACCCTTTATCTGTTAAACGACTTAGTAACGTCTTGACGGTCGTTGATTTCCATTCTTTCTTCTCATTTAAAAGTGTATGCACTTCACGACTCGTGGTCTTGCCTTGAGTCCAAATAACCCGCATGACTTCCCACTCTGCATCAGTAATTGTCGCTAATTTATCTTTTGCCATACTCGTTAAATTCCTCCTTCATCAATAAAAAAAGAGTTCAAGGTTATCGACTACAAACGTAGTCGTTTATCTTGAACTCATCATATAGCTATTTTATTTTTTTGTCAACAACTTCTGCTCATCTTTTTTATTGCAACGCAGATTCTTGTTTTTTAACAAAGTATTTCAATAAGAACGGTGCAACTAAGGTCGTTAAGATAATTACCACAATCATGCTCGTATAATACGCTTCTGAAAGTAATTTAGATTGGTAGCCAATTTGCGCAATGATTAATGCCATTTCCCCACGCGAAACCATCCCAGCACCGACCATTAAAGAACTTGTATTGGAGAAACCAACCATTTTCGCTCCCCAGGCACCGCCCAGTAATTTCGTTAAAATCGCCATAATCGTCATTACCAAAATAAAAGGTAAATCTTTTCCTAACGTGTTAAATGTCACTGATAAGCCAATGCTGGCAAAGAAGACGGGAATAAACACGGCATAGCCAATAGCTTCAATATTGAAATCAATTTCTGTTTTTGCATCCGTTTGTCCCACAGCAATCCCTGCAAAAAAGGCACCCACGACAGAACTTAAACCAACTAAATCAGCCAAATAAGCCATGCCCAAACAGATAATCAATGACATGATAATAACAGACGACCCAATGTTCATTTTTTGACTTAAACGTAGTAAATAGGGAGCAATAAAGCGGACCAAAAAGAAAATCCCAATAAAGAATAAGCCTTGTTCAATTAACTTAACAATAAAGCTGACTTCTGTATTGCCGCCTGTACTTGCACCAATCATGCCGACAGCAACACTTAAAATAATCACGACCACGATATCGTCAACGACAGAAGCCCCAAGAATCGTTGCACCTTCTTTACTACTTAAAACATTCAACTCTCTTAATACTTCTACTGAAATGCTGACCGACGTTGCTGCTAAAACTAACCCAAGGAAAAAAGCTTCTTTCCAAGAAAAAGCAAACAGCTGACCAATCAACATAGTAAAACCAACCGGTAAAACGACGCCCAAAATAGCGACCATGACACTAGGTTTCGCATATTTTTTCAATAATTCCAATTCACATTCCATTCCAGCAATAAACATCAGCATAATGACACCAATTTCTGAAAAGTCATGCACAAACACATCTTGATGCACAATATTTAACATCGCTGGACCTAACACAATCCCTACTAGCAATTGCCCAATTACTGCAGGAATTCCTACTCTTTTACAAGCAACACCTGCTAAAGTCGTTGTAATTAAAATCAAACATAAAATACCTAAAAATTCCATTCTATTTCCCTCTTTCTCTATTAACCAATCATCACTGATTCTTTTGGATATTGAACTTTCGACTGACTTTCCAAGCCTTTCTTAATTAATGACAATAACACCGTGTACACACCCACACGACCGACGAACATTAGAAAAATAATCACCAGTTTACCAAAAACAGTTAAATCTGGTGTTAACCCCATTGTTAAACCGACCGTTCCAAATGCAGAAATCACTTCAAAAACGATATACTCAATCCCGTTTTTTAAAGGTAATGTTTCTGTAAACGAGAGAATAACTGAAGCAGTTACACATAAAAAAGTTGCCAAGAAGAACAAAGTAAATGCTTGGAGCACTACTCGCTCAGGAATTGTGCGTTCATGGAATTCCACTCGCTGTTTCCCTTTAAAAATTGCACGAAATTGTAAAAATAACACACCAAACGTAGTGGTTTTCAAGCCGCCAGCGGTTGATCCTGAAGTGCCACCAATAAACATCCACAAAATCGTGACAATCAGGCCTGGATTACTCATTTTCAAATAATCAACCGAATAAAAGCCAGCCGTTCTTGGTGTAACCGACAAGAACCAACTGTTGACAAGACGCTGCCAAAAAGACATGTCAGCTGGAAAATGGCGATATTCTGAAATGTAAAAAATAACGGTCCCTAATATTAAAAAAGTGGCAGTCACCGTTAAAGCAAGGCGTGTATGAATACTAACACGGTGCTTAATTTTATTTTTATAGCCTTTAATCATTGCAAAAATATCGCGCCACACAATAAATCCTAAGCCGCCAGCTATAATTAAAAAGCTAATGACTAGTAAAAGATAAGGCGAATTTTGATAAGGAACCATACTATCCCCTAGCAAATCAAAGCCAGCATTACAAAATGCCGAAACGGCATGGAAGAGACTAAAAAACATCCCTTTTTTCCACCCAAATGTTGGCACAAATTGAAAGGACAACAAGAAGGCTCCAAGTAATTGAATAATGGCCGCAAACTTCATAATATATTTCATTAAACGAAAAACTCCGGAAACTTCACTAACATTTAACGCTTCTTGATACAACATCCGTACACTTAGTGACGCTTTTTTCCGCAGCAAACTAAAGAAAATCGTGGCAACGGTTAAAAAGCCTAAGCCGCCTAATTCAATCAAAATCATAATAATAACTTGCCCGATAGAACTCCAATGTTCCGCCGTATTCAAAGGCGAAAGCCCTGTAACACAGACGGCGGAAGTTGCCACGAAAAAAGCATCAATCCATTGCGTTTTTTGTCCAGCTTGTGCAGAAAAAGGCATCATTAATAAGATTGTGCCTACAACAATTAATAGAAAAAAGCCTAAGACAATTGTTTGAACAGGTGAAATATACAACCTTCTTTTGATCTGATGTTTCATTTTTTTCTCCTCTACCATTTCTTTGTCAATCAAAAACAACACAAACGGCTAGACAACTGTTGCTTTGTTCCTCTCGCCCTATGAGAAACTCAAAACCTTGAAAGCAACTTGCCCAACCGAATAATTATTTTTTAATTTTTGTTTTCACGTTGATAAATCGAATAAACCAACTCATTTTTTTGATAAACCTGTTTTAAACGAACTGGGATTGATTGAGCCATTGTCTCGTATAGAGCAATGCCCTCACCCAGAAACAGTGGTATTGTCGTCAAAATGAAGGTATCAATTAAATCAGCTGCCAAAAGCGGTTGAACCACTTTTGGGCCTCCAACAATCCAAATTCCCGCGCCGTCTTCTTCTTTGAGACGACGAATTAATGTGACTGGATCTTCCTTGGTAAAAGTTCTTGAAGCAGTTGATGGTTCTGGATGAGAGGTAATGATATAAGAATGCTTGTCTTCATAAAAATACACATCTGGGGACAATTCTTGTGTAACTTGATCATAAGTAGTCCGCCCCATTACCACAGTGTCTATTTTTTCATACATTTCATCGTAACTACGATCTTCTTCATCGCCACGAATATTCTCTTCTAACCAAGCAACACCGCCCGCTTTGTCCGCAATGAAACCATCAATACTCGCTGCAATAAATAAAATTACTTCCCGTGCCACATCAACGCCTCCTTTTCTCTTCTTATCTATTTTAGCTTGTTTTCTCAAAAAACTCTAGGGGTGCGCATTGTTATTTTTAAAAGAAAAAAGAGAAAAACTAGGATAATTGGGCTACTTTTTGTAAAATAGGAAATAAGAAACTTTTTATTGAGTTATTTTACATTTTTTTCAAGAAAAATAAGAATTGGTTTATTTGATTTACACAAAAAAATAACATATTCAGTTTTTATATAAAGGAGGATTACTTTGTTTGATTTAGAGAAGGTTCAGACCTTGAATGAATTAGAAATGCTCGTTTACCATTATGTATTGGAACACCTGCACCAAATCCCTCAACAGACCATTCGCCAACTGGCTACTTCCTGTCATGTCTCCACCTCAACGATTCTACGATTTTGTAACAAAATGGGCTATGCTGGTTTTTCCGAATTAAAATATGCAGTGAAAGAAGAAGCCAAACAAACACAAACGTTTGAAAATTTTTATGATGCCACAGTTCACGTCGATGCTTTTTTGAAAAAATTAAACCAAGAAACCTATTACGAAATGCTTCGTCCAGCAATTCAAATGATTGTTCAAGCACGTCACGTTGCCTTTACTGGCATTGGTACTAGCGGAATTTTAGGTAGTTATGGCAGTCGTTATTTTGCCAACTTAAATATCAATTCTTACAGTATTGCTGATCCCTTTACGCCTATCCCCAAGCGCGGATTTGAAAATACATTAGCCTTGATTCTGTCTGTATCTGGGGAAACCAATGAAATTATTAAACAAATGACCGATTTTAAAACAGCTGGTGCCAAAGTGCTAAGCATTACCAACAATCAACATTCAACTATTGCCCGCTTGGCTGACTACAACATCTCCTATTATATGCCCGACGAACGTTCTCCATTTGCAGATAAATCAGTCAATACAACCACTCAAATCCCTGTCATTGCTTTAATTGAACTCCTAGCTCATCAAGCAAGTCAACTTTTAAAGGAACTAGATGAAACACCTTCCTAGTTGTTTTTCACAAAAGCTCATGCTGTCTAAAACAGCATGAGCTTTTTTGTTTTTTTTCTTGGTACATGTTTCTCATTCAAGCAAAAGTCTATTTTTTCTTCAAATAACCTTATATAGTAAATATGTAAACGGATACATTTGCATTTATATTATTCTTCAAAGGAGAGATTTTTATGAACGAATGGATTAACGAGAAATTATTACCTCCAGTACTAAAATTCGTCAATACCAAAGCAATTACTGCCTTACGGAACGGGATGCTTTACACGATGCCTTTTACCATTGTTGGTTCCGTGTTTCTTCTATTAGCGAATTTCCCAGTTACAGCTATTTCTGAATGGGTTAACGCAAGTGGCCTGGCTGTTTATTTCAATCAAGCATATGGGGCATCTTTTGCGATTATGTCGTTATTTGCGGTCATCGGTATTGCCTACTCATATGTAAAAAGCGAGGGATTTGAAGGCCTCCCAGCGGGCATGATTGCCATGGTGGTTTTCATTTTGTTTATGTCATCTGAAGTCAAAGATGCGGTTTCTGGCGCAGTAGTTGGCAATGTCATCAACAAAGATTGGACAGCTGGCAAAGGGATGATTACAGCTATTATTGTTGGTTTGTTAGTCGGCGTTGTATATAGTTGGTTTTTACGTCATGATATTCGTATCAAATTACCAGAAGCTGTACCAGAAAATGTGGCCAATTCCTTTACTGCGTTAATTCCTGCCAGCGTCATTGTAACTGGTGCAATGCTAATTTTCATTCTTCTAGATAAAGTCTTCAATACGACATTCTTTGACTTTATTTACGAAGTGCTACAATCACCACTTCAAGGAGTCACAGATTCACTAGGTGGCGCATTACTATTAGGTTTTGTCATTCCCCTCTTTTGGTTTTTCGGTGTTCACGGGTCAACAATCGTTGGCGGTATCATGGGCCCTATTTTACAAGCAAACTCTTTAGAAAATACCGAAATTTTGAAATCAGGAAAAGACTTAACACTGGCTAATGGTGGCCATATTGTTACACAACAATTTTTAGATCAATTTTTAACGGTCACTGGTGCGGGCATGACAATCGGGTTAGTCGTGTTCATGGTTTTCTTTGCCAAATCAGCTCAGTTTAAGCAATTAGGTCGGCTTTCAATTGGGCCAGCTGTTTTCAATATTAACGAGCCAATTGTCTTTGCTACACCTATCGTGATGAACCCAATCATGGCTGTGCCATTCATTATCACACCGATTGTTTCTTCTGTTGTGACATATTTTGCCTTGTACACAGGACTGGTTCCTCTCTTTACTGCGGTACAAGTTCCCTGGACTACTCCTCCAATCATTTCTGGACTTTTAGTTGGTGGTTGGCAAGCCGCGTTGCTTCAAGTAGTGGTACTGACGATGAGTTTCTTTATCTATTTACCGTTTGCTAAAAAAATGGATGCACTTAATTACGCAGAAGAAACCAATCAACCAATTACTGAAGAAACCCTTGAAAAAGTCGAAGCACAAAACGTATAAAAATTTGAACAAAGGACTGAAACGATATGTCAATTTTGAAAAATGATTTTCTTTGGGGCGGCGCTGTTGCTGCTCATCAATTAGAAGGAGGCTGGGACCAAGGCGGTAAAGGGGTGAGCGTGGCGGATGTAATGACTGCCGGTGCACATGGCGTCCCTCGTAAAATTACCGCAGGCGTTTTACCAGATGAACACTATCCTAACCATGAAGCGATTGATTTTTACCATCGCTATCAAGAAGATATTCAACTATTCAAAGAACTTGGTTTAAATTGTTTCCGAACCTCTATTGCTTGGACACGAATTTTTCCTAACGGAGATGAAGAAACGCCCAATGAAGAAGGCCTTCGTTTTTATGATGCACTTTTTGACGAGTGTTTGAAAAATGGCATTGAGCCAGTCGTGACACTGTCTCACTTTGAAATGCCTTATCATTTAGTCACAAAATATGGCGGCTTTCGCAATCGCCAGGTCATTGATTTTTTTGTCAAATTTGCTGAAGTCTGTTTCACTCGTTACCAGAAAAAAGTCAAATATTGGATGACCTTTAACGAAATTAACAACCAAGCCAATTATGAAGAAGATTTTGCACCTTTTACTAACTCTGGTATTGCTTACCAGGAAGGAGAAGACCGCGAAGCAATTATGTATCAGGCTGCTCATTATGAACTAGTCGCTAGCGCACGTGCAGTGAAAATTGGCCACGCTATCAATCCCGACTTCCAAATTGGCTGTATGATTGCGATGGTGCCTATTTATCCTTATTCTTGTAATCCTGAGGATATGATGATGAGTGTTAGCGCAATGCAAAAACGTTATTGGTTTACCGATGTTCATGTCCGCGGTCATTATCCAAGTGCAATTCAATGCTATTTGAAACGAAAAAACATTTCATTAGATGTCACAGAAGAAGATTTAACTGATTTGGCTAATGGCTGTGTTGATTATATTGGCTTTAGCTATTACATGTCGTTTGCTGTGAAAGGTGCAGAAAAGGCCCCTACTTTTGACTACAATGAAGCAAAAGACTTGGTGCGAAATCCTTATGTAGCAACATCTGATTGGGGCTGGCAAATCGATCCTATGGGCTTGCGC
This sequence comes from Enterococcus sp. DIV0546, assembly GCF_051712785.1. Taxonomy (NCBI): domain Bacteria; kingdom Bacillati; phylum Bacillota; class Bacilli; order Lactobacillales; family Enterococcaceae; genus Enterococcus; species Enterococcus sp. DIV0546. Next base: position 244,670 of record NZ_JBIOPO010000001.1, on the reverse strand, counting down.
TATGCAATGAATTGGTTCAATGATCGGTATGAATTACCACTTTTTATTGTCGAAAATGGCTTTGGTGCTATTGATGAGTTAGAACCAGACGGAACGATTAACGACACTTACCGAATCGCTTATTTACGTGAACATATTGAGATGATGAAAGAAGCCGTTGCGTATGACGGCATTGATTTGATGGGCTACACACCTTGGGGATTCATCGATTTAGTGAGTGCTAGTACAGGCGAAATGAAGAAACGGTATGGCTTCATTTATGTAGATAAGGACAACGATGGTCACGGAACGTTGGAACGGCGAAAGAAAAAATCGTTTGCTTGGTATCAACAAGTGATTGCTACGAATGGTGAAGAATTATAAACAAAAGGCCTTCGTCTAAAGACGAGGGCCTTTTGTTTATGCTTGTAATCCCTTTTCTAAATCAGCCAACAAATCTTCGACTGCTTCAATTCCTACAGATAAACGAATGAGTCCATCTTTAATTCCCACAGCTTCACGATTTTCTTTGGGAATAGATGCGTGAGTCATAATGGCAGGTACTTCAATTAAACTTTCTACGCCACCTAAACTTTCCGCTAAAGTAAAAATTTCCAACGCTTCTACGAAAGGAACGACTTGCTCATCCTTGGCTAATTCAAAAGAAATCATACCACTAAACCCCGACATCTGTTTTTGTGCAATTTCGTGACCAGGATGACTCGCTAGTCCTGGATAATACACCGTTGCTACCGCTGGATGCGCTTCTAAAAATTCTGCGATTTTTTGAGCATTTTGGGCATGCGCTGCCATCCGGACGCCTAATGTTTTTAAACTACGTTGGACCAGCCAACTATCATGTGGTCCTAAAACAGCACCAATCGCATTTTGTAAAAAGGCAATCTTTTCTGCGCTTTCTGGATGATTCGTTACGACTAAACCAGAGACTACATCACTATGGCCCCCTAAATATTTTGTCCCGCTGTGAACCACAATATCAGCACCTAACGCTAACGGCCGTTGAAAATAAGGCGTCGCAAATGTATTATCGACAATAGTTAACAACTGATGTTTTTTAGCAAGCTTAGCTGCCGCTTCAATATCTGTAATTTTTAACAGTGGATTACTTGGTGTTTCCAAAAACAAGGCTTTTGTATTTGGCTGAATTGCGGCTTCAATTGTTGATAAGTCGCTGGCGTTTACAATCGTGTAGCTTAACCCATTTGCTACAAATACTTTATCCAATAAACGGAAACTGCCCCCATAGACATCGTCACCTAATAAAATATGATCTTCGGGTCCAAACATAGAAATGATTGCATGAATACCAGCTAAGCCTGAACTAAACGCAAAGCCATGGTTCCCACCTTCTAACTCAGCAATTAAGGTTTCTAACGCGTGACGTGTGGGATTACCTGAACGAGAATATTCATATTCTTTTGGCTGGCCCACGCCATTTTGTTCAAAGGTTGACGTTTGATAAATAGGAACACTCACTGCACCTGTTGTTGTGTCTTTGCTAATGCCGCCATGAATTAATTTGGTATTGAATTTCATAAAAGGTTTCCTCCTAAGAATAAATATTTTTTGATAAATAACGGTCACTACCGTCAGGAAAAATAGTTACAATTGTGCTGCCTGCTGGTAAGCGGCGCGCCTCTCTTAATGCCGCCGCAAATGCTGCGCCGCTGGAGCTTCCCACCAACAAAGCGCTTTTCTTGGCTAATTGTTTGACCCAGAAAAAACCATCCTCGTCTGAAATGGTATAAAAGCCGTCCACAGGAATCTGTTTAAGAAAAGGCGGCACGAACTCCACACCAATGCCTTCGATTTCATGTCCGTGTGCAGGTCCGCCATTTAAAATCGAACCTTCTGGCTCCACGCCCCATAATTGCGTCTTACTATTTTGTTCTTTGAGATATCTGCCAACACCTGCAAACGTTCCACCACTGCCTAAACCTGCGACAAAGCTAGTAATCTTCCCGCCTAGGTCTTGAACAATTTCAGGTCCTAATCCTTCGTAGTAAGCAGCAGGATTATCCGGATTTTCAAATTGTAACGGCACGTAACTATTAGGAATTTCCTTGGCTAAGTCTTGGGCACTAGTTATCGCTCCGACAATCCCTTGCTCTGTTGGCGAAGGGACAATTTTAGCACCTAACGCTTGCATCAGCTGTTGTTTTTCCTGACTAAATTTTTCTGGCACAACAAAGATTGTCTTGAGGCCCAGTTGACTGGCAGCTAATGCAAGTCCAATCCCTGTATTCCCAGCTGTCGGTTCAATAATTGTTGTGGCTTGATTTATCTTTCCCGTTTTCATTGCCTCTTTGAGAAGATGCACACCAAGCCGATCTTTGACACTGCCACCTGGATTCAAATATTCTAGTTTCGCATAAATTTTAGTGCCTTCTGGCATAGGATATTGTTCACTTGTAAATTCAAATAATGGTGTTGCTCCGATTGTGTCTAAAATTGACTGAACAATCATAGCGAATTCCTCCTTCTAATACATGTACATAAAACAAAAAGGTGCTGATCGCATCAGCACCTTTTTTGTTTATTTCTGGTTGTCTAGATTCAGAGAGGAATCGTGTTAGGCAATTTTTCAGAAATAACGGAGGTTTTCCCCATCACAAAAGAGTATGCTGCACTATTTTGCACCATACAACAACAGCTTTCCGTTTCTAAAAAAGGGCTAGCTTGTTTTTTCGTCATGGTTGATTTCCTCCTTCGTCATGTGTTGACCAAACTATACCATTTCCCATTTTCTAGTGTCAACGATTCTAACGATTGCTATTTCCTATCACACCAATGGTTTTCTTATAGGTAAAAGAATTAATAGACCAAAAAAAACAGAAGGCTAGCCTTCTGTTTTTCTGCTACTTATTTAGCACGTTTTAAATACGTACCTTCCGCAGTATTGATTTCTAATAATTCGTCTGCTTCAACAAAATCTGGAACGTTAACAACTAATCCTGTTTCCATTGTAGCGGGTTTACCAGAACCAGTTACTGTTGCGCCTTTGATTGAAGGTTGTGTTTCAGCAACACGTAAGATTACCGTTGTTGGTAAAGTTAAACCAATGACTTCTTCACCATAAAATTGAATTTTTACTTCCATATTTTCTAATAAATATTTTAATTCTTCTTCAATTAAAGCAGTTGGTACTTCATATTGTTCATATGTTTCTAAATCCATGAAAATAGCCATATCATCTTGGCTGTATAAATATTGAACCGGTTTTGTATCGATGTGCGCTTTTTTCACTTTTTCATCTGGGCGCATTGTTGTATCTGTTGTAGAACCCGTACGAACATCTTTTAATTTCATACGCATAACTGTGTTACCTTTACCTGGTTTGTGGTGGCTAGCTTCCATTACTTTAATTAATTTGCCGTCTTGCTCAAAAGTCATACCGGCTTTTAAATCGCTTGCTGCAATCATTGTAATTTCTCCTTTTCTCTGGTTAATTCTTCATTATTGTAGCAAATAACCTAGGATTAATCTAGGAAATCACGTATCTTTTTTAGAAGTTTATCACTCCCCAGACATGAATTGGGAAATAAAACGAGTTTAACTTGCCTTTTTTCTTGAATTGCGTTAGAATTACCAAGCTTTCATCAATTATTTTCACTTTTTACATAGAAAAAATCAATCATTAAAGGGGGTGATGATATGATACGTCAAACGCTATCTTTATCAAAAACACATGAGGTTGTCTGTCACTAAACATACGTTGGTGAGACAAATTGCCTTTCAGCGTATGTACTCGGTCTATTTGAAAGGAATTTAAAATCATGAACCCAACTATTCAACCTTACCAATTTAACATAATTAAAGAACAAGTCGCTGTGTTACTAAATACCTATACGTCTGTTAACGATGCTACGACTGTCAAAACTGTCCAGGCCTTATGTGCCGAAAAAATCAATGGGTTATTTCCAGAAGAACACCCTGCTGTTACGATTTTGTTGGACAAAGTGATGGATCGTCGTTTAACACGCGCGCGTGCTGAAAAATATTTAGACGAATTAAAAGAAACCGTGTTGCCCTTTAAAGAACCTTCAACACCACAAGTCACGAAAGTCTTTCGCAAAGTGAAAAAGTTAAAGATTCCTGAGTGGGAAAACATGGATTTACGGAACAATACCTATGTCGGTTGGAACGACGCTGGGACTCAGAAAAAATTTATCTTAGCTTATCGAGAAAATAAATTAATCGGCGTCCACGGCACCCTTTCACCCACCATTGTTAAAGGTGTTTGCTCCATCTGTCAAACAATCACGAATGTGTCTATGTTCCTAGCTACCACCAAATCAGGCGGCGACGGAACCTACACGAAAAAAGGCAATTACATTTGCCATGATAGCGACACCTGTAACCAACAATTAACACAACCTGAATATTTGGAAGCCTTTATGGAAAATGTTAAGGCTGTGAAATAACAAAAAACCGTCAAGAAAATTTCTTGACGGTTTTTTTGTTACATCTCTTTCAATTTCCCACGAAATTCTTCAATACTTTCATAACCTTTTGCTGCCATGATTTCTTGTAATTCTTTGGCTAGACGTTCAAAAACTTGTGGACCTTCTTGATGCAATTGTGTGCCGACTTGTACTAATGTCGCACCACATAAAAGATGCTCAAAAACATCTTTTCCACATGTAATACCGCCCGTTCCAATAATTTTGATTTCTGGTTTCAAACGTTGCGCAAACGCACGAACATTGGCTAACGCTGTCGGTTTGACATATTCGCCGCCCAGTCCACCGAAGCCTCCTTTTGGTTTAATGACCACTTCTTCCTTGTCACTGTCAATATATAAACCATTACCGATGCTATTAATACTATTCACGTATACTAAAGGGAATTTATTTAAAATTTCAGCCATTGCGTCAAAATGTGCAATATCAAAAAATGGGGGTAATTTTACACCTAATGGTTTAGTAAAAAATTGGAAAACTTCTGTTAAAAGCTTTTCTGTTAATTCAAAATCATAAGCAATTTGCGGTTTACCAGGCAAATTGGGACAAGACAAATTAAATTCTGTCACTCCTGTGTATTCACTTTCTTGCACTTTTTTTAAAATAGCGATATTTTCCTCATAATTCATACCAGATACAGATAAAAAGCGTAACTCCTCAGGAAATTCCTTTTGACGTGCAATCTGATAATCTAAATAATAATCAATCCCTAAATTAGGCAAGCCCATTGAGTTAATACTTCCTAATGGTGTATCAAAATACCGTGGTTCCTCATTGCCCTGACGAGGATTAGGTGTTGCCGTCTTAGCGACAAAAGCACCTGCTTGAGAAGCCGCTAACTCATCCATTTCCTTAATTGTCATACAATGGATGCCTGATGCGTTCATTAACACATTCGCCAATTTATGTCCCGAAAACTCTACTGAAATATCCAAAAGAAAAACCCTCCTGTAAATTGTTTTACTCATAAGCTTACCACCTTCACGTAAGCTTTTTATGATTATAGCATGTTTTTTTGCGTTAGTGTTATTTATATTTGCGACGAGCATTTTTTTGTATTTGGTGTTTTTTTGTATTTCTTTTAAACTCTGTTTCATTTGTTCTAGCCACTTCTTTATAAAGTTCTATTAATGTGTTTACAGGTTTAAATTTCAACAGATATTTTTTTCCTAAAATATATATTATTCCTAAGATACATAAACGTATTAACCCTTTACTAAACCAGATTCTGTAAAATTCTAGCGAGTCTTCTGGAAAAAAATATAAACTAATTTTATTAATCCAGCCACAAGATTCTAAAATATCTGAAATAACAAATGAACTATAAAGCATTACCGACCATATGACTATTAAAAATTTTGTCCTTCTCCATTTTTTTTGTAAAAAATTTGGTATTTTTATTTCAGTAAGTTCTTCTTGAGCAAAGTAATCTATTCCTTCTTTAGAGTAAAATAACAAAACAAAAGCAGTAAATAATGGTATTACAGTCCACCAATCTCTATCAAAAAAACCTAAACTATACACAACAGCACTTATTTTTAGAATATTTTTCAATTTAATCTTAGGGTCACTTTTTAGTTCATATACTATAAATATTAGAATTATTGATAAAATATAAACTAAGCTGAAATATAGCGTAATTTTGCCGCGTATATTTAAATAATAAGTAACATCTACCAATGCAAAAAATCCCGAAATAATTAAAATCCATATTGCCAAGTCCCCTTTATTCCCTGAAACACTCTTTCTATTTTTCATATACAAAAAAATATAAGTAAACGACAAAATACCGAAAACTATACGATTTAGTCCTTTAGGAATACTCTCAAAAAAATAGTTAAGCGTTCCCCAAAAGACAAATAACAAACCATAGATAACTGTTTGTTTAAAAAATTGAGGTTGTAAGTTTTTCAACATAATTTACCTCCAGCACCTTTTTTTATTAATTTTATCATACCAGAACAAAAAAAGAGCAAGCCTTCTGTAGTGACCCCAAAAAGTTAGACTTTTATAGAGTGGATTTTTCCACTCTATTTTTTATGCAGTTTTTTGATTGAATTGTCGAAATTCTACTGGGCTTTTCCAGTTAAGTTTTTCCTTGATTCGGTGATGATTGTAATAATAAATGTAGTTCTCAATTGCTTCTCTCAATTCATTTTGACTTTGATAGATTTTTCCATAGTACACTTCTTGTTTTAGGATACTGAAGAAATTCTCCATAGGAGAATTATCTAAACAGGTTCCTTTTCGAGACATACTTTGAAAGATATTGTTGTCCTTTAATGTTTGTATATAGACATTCATTTGATAAGCCCAGCCTTGATCAGAGTGAAAGGTGCGCCGATAGGGACAATCATTTGTTTGAGAAATTGCTTCTTTCAGACCTCCCATAACTGTTTTACCATTTGGTTGAGTAGAAAGGCTATAGCTTAGAATTTCACTATTATACATATCCATAAATGGATCTAAGTATAGTTTTTTCTGACGAAAGATGCCTGCGTTATCTGCTTCAAAGTACTTAAATTCAGTTGTATCAGTTGTAATTTTTTGATGAGGAACAGAAGTTTTAAATCGGCGACGAATCAAATTTTTAGCGATTTTACCAACGGTTCCTTTATAGGAATTATATTTTCTGGATTTCTTAGTAAAAGCTTTGACTTGTAACTTTAACTTTTGTATTAATCGCTGGACTTTCTTTTTATTCACTTGAAATCCACGTCGTTTCAATTCTTGGGTCATCCTTCTATAGCCATAATGTTGATGTTTTTTACGAATCGCTTGAATTTCTTCTTCAATGATTTGTGTTGAAGCTGTTCTGTCGAGGCGTTTTTGCCAGTACATGTAAGTAGATTTTGGAAACCTTAGGGTTTCCAAAATATCTTTTAATCGAAAGTGTCTTCGGAGACTGTGAATGATTCGTGCGATTCGTTCATTTTTTGTTCGTCCTCTAAACGCAGTCTCCTCAATTCTTTTAAATAGGCATTCTCAATTTTTAACATTCTATTTTCTTTTTCTAGTTTCTCTACTTGAGATCGTTCACTTGGTAGTGATTGGGGTTCATTTCGTTTCTTTTTAGACATGGTAGGTGGACGTCCTTTCTGTTTAGAGAGTCCCTCTATACCAAACTTCTGATACGTTCTAAGCCAATTCGCAATCAATGATGGATTGTTCATTTTTAGAAGATTAGCTACTTCTTGATAGGACAACTCTGTTGTTAAATATAACTCTAACGCATCTAGCTTAAATTGAACAGAGTAATTCTTATTTTTTCGACTGCGAAGTAGGCCTTCTTCACCAAGTTCTTTATAGGCATTTATCCATTTGCTTATTTGAGAACTATCTTTAAACCCATACTTCTTTGCGAGAAACCTTAGACCTCCTTGACCAGATAAGTAGTCATGAACAAGTTTAAGTTTAAATTCAAAACTGTATTTTGCCATACAAAAAAACCTCCAAAAGTTAGATTTCTAGGTCTAACTTTTGGGGGTCGGCTCATTCACCGCTTGCTCTTTCTAATTATCTTTTTATCGTCCCACAATAAACGTCAATTCACATTCGCAGACCTTTTTATCTTCCACGTAAGCAGTCGCTTTGCCGATGCCGACAAAGTCACGTAATTTGACGATTTCAAAATGTAATTTCAAGACATCACCAGGGACCACTTTTTGACGGAATTTGGCTTTGTTGATACCGCCAATATAGGCTGTTTCACCTTCAAATTGATCCATTTTTAAGATTAAAATCGAACCTACTTGTGCCAATGCTTCAATAATCAAAACGCCTGGCATTGTTGGATTTCCAGGGAAATGTCCTTGGAAAAATTCTTCGTTAATTGTCACATTTTTTGTTGCAATAATCTTTTCATTTGGAATAATTTCATCCACATAATCAATATAACAAATCGGATAGCGATTAGGAATCATTTCCATAATTTCTGTTGCAGTCATTACTTTTTTCATACTAGTTTTCCTCCCATTTCTTCAAGCAAATTACACCATTATGGCCACCAAAGCCAAACGAATTACTAATTGTATAGTCCGCTGTAATGTCACGTGCACCTTCTGTGACATAATCTAAATCACAATCTGGATCAGCAACTTGGTAGCCTACTGTCGGATGAGCTTTTCCTTCTTGCAATGTTTGCACACAAGCGATCGCTTCGATACCGCCAGCCGCGCCCAATAAATGTCCAGTCATACTCTTTGTACTTGAAATTGGAATTTGCGATGCTCGCTCACCAAAGACACGTTTGATGGCCGTTGTTTCCGCAGCGTCATTCGCTGGGGTTGACGTACCATGAGCATTGATATACCCAATTTGTTCCGGTGTAATCCCTGCTTCTGCAATCGCCATTTCCATCGCAGCTGCCGCGCCACTACCGTCTTTTAAAGGAGCGGTCATGTGGCTAGCATCACAGTTGCTGCCATATCCAACAATTTCGCCGTAGATAGTTGCGCCACGTTTCTGTGCATGCTCGAGTTCTTCTAAAACCAGCATTCCTGCGCCTTCACCCATCACAAAACCTTTTCGTTCTTTATCAAAAGGAATCGAAGCCCGAGTCGCATCTTCTGTTGTATTTAAAGCATTCAATGCTGCAAAGCCTGCAATCCCAATTTCACATACTGTGGCTTCTGTCCCCCCAGTTACCATCATGTCCGCTAAACCATATTTAATCGTGCGAAAAGCTTCACCAATCGCATTCGTCGCAGAAGCACAAGCAGTCACGATAGTTTGAGAAGGTCCTTTTGCACCTAGACGAATCGAAATATTTCCCGCTGCCATATTAGCAATTACCATGGGCACGAAAAATGGTGTTACGCGTTTTGCGCCTTTTTTATCCATTACCCGTACTTGGTCTTGTAAGGTAGTCATCCCGCCAATCCCACTACCGACAATCACACCTAAACGAGTCGGGTCAATCGTTGCTTCTGTTAAACCACTCATTTCCCACGCTTCTAAAGCAGCGACCAAGCCATATTGAGAAAATAAGTCCATTCTTTTTTGCTCTTTGCGTTCTAAAACAGCACTTGGGTCAAACTCTTTCACTTCACCAGCCAAAGCCACCCCAGTATCTTCAGAATCAAATTTAGTAATTTTGCCAATTCCTAGCTTGCCATCCACTAGATTATGCCAAAATTCTTTTACGGTATTGCCTAATGGTGTTACGGCACCCATGCCGGTTATGACCACTCTTTTCATACTGTACCTCCGAGTTTATTTTGATTATCAAACTATTATTTCATGCGGTTTCCAGCACTTTTTCTTAAAAAATAAGAAAAATAGTTTGACTTTCAAAGTATTTTGGTTAATAATTCAGACATCAGGAAAAATGTCTGTTTTTTTCAAGATTAGAAAATTGAGAAGATTTTGTTATCATTCTCACACAGATAATACCAGTTGAAATTTTATTCGTCAACTCAATAAATGTAACTTTTACATTTTGATGAAGAAAAGCCTATTCTATCAACAAAAATTTTTTATTAAAGGAGATTTTATATGTTTTTACAAAATAAGAATGTCGTCGTAATGGGTGTTGCCAACAAAAAAAGTATTGCTTGGGGCTGTGCAAAAGCATTAAAAGATCAAGGGGCCAATGTTATTTATACGTATCAAAACGAACGCATGAAAAAGCAAGTGGTTAAATTAGCAGATGAAAATGATTTGTTGGTGGAGTGCGATGTTGCTTCTGATGCGTCCATTCAAGCAGCCTTTGAAACAATTAAAAATGAAGTGGGCACGATCGATGGACTAGTCCATGCGATTGCTTTTGCCAAAAAAGAAGAATTGTCTGGAAATGTTAGTGACATCACTCGTGATGGTTTCCTATTAGCACAAGATATTAGTAGCTACTCTCTTTTAGCAGTCACTCATTATGCGAAACCTTTGTTAAATCCTGGTTCAGGAATTGTCACATTGACGTATTTAGGTTCCGAACGTGCGATTCCTAACTATAATATGATGGGGATTGCTAAAGCATCTTTAGAAACTGCCGTGAAATATTTAGCTTTTGAATTAGCTGCAGATAAAATTCGTGTCAACGGAATCTCCGCAGGAGCGATTAAAACATTGGCTGTGACTGGTGTAAAAGACTACGATCAATTGATTAGTATTTCTAATGAGCGGACACCAGATAAAACAGGTGTAACCATTGAAGAAGTCGGAAACACTTGTGCCTTTTTAGTCAGTGAACTAGCTAGTGGTGTGGTCGGTGACATCATTTATGTCGATAAAGGCGTTCACTTAACTTAATCATTTTTTGTCTTTATTTTCTATTTATACATTAAAAAACAGAGATTGGACAATCTCTTTCACTCATTGATTGTCCAATTTCTGTTCTATTTTTTACTTTATTCTATAATAAAATTGACAGTTTCAATTCCAAAAACAGTTGTTAGAATTTGATTGACTTGTTCAAAAAGTTCTGGTAAATCTTCCAGTTTATTTTTAGATTGGATTTTTTCAGAACCGTTATCGTAGCTTAAATGATTGTACGCTTCTTTAAAGGTTACTGCTGTGTCTTCTTTTCGATAAAGGATATATTCGTCATCTAGCATATCCATTTGTAGCTCCTGTTTAAATCCATTTCTGGCAACAACAGCAGAAACTAGATGAGCAACTGTCAAGCCATCTAACGGAATGTCCACTCCATTCATTGCTAATGTGTAGACGGTATCTTCCACTAAACCACAGGCGTTGCAACCACCACTGGTTAAATCTACTGTACTTGTTATAATTGCCTCTTGCATCGTTTCTTCCCCCATATTATTTTTTAAAATTATTCTTTCATTTGTTATTTACGAACGTAATTCACATCATAATCGTCAACTTCAATATAGATATAGATTTTTTTATCAGGCATTTTACTGCGAATGTCTCGTTCAATCGCATTCACAACATCAGGTGCATCTTCTTCCATTGGTTCTACCACATCAATTTTTGCCGCTACTAAAATTTCAGTTGGGCCTAAATGAACGGTTTTTACATCAATTAGTTTTTCAACATCCGCCCGATCAAATGCGGTTTTAATTTTTGCTAAATCTGTAGCGGTCACACTTTCTCCTATAATCAAACTATAAAATTCTTTCGCTAAGAAAATGGCTGCACACATTAATAGTAAACCAATCAGTAAACCACTGATAGCATCAAATGCAGCAATCCCAGTTACCATTGTTAAAAGGGTTCCCACCAAAGCTAAACACAAACCAATAACCGCACAAAAGTCTTCCGTAAAAATAATTAAAATTTCACTGTGACGACTTTCTCGCAAAAATTTTAAGAGCGATAACTTCTCTGTATTCAATTCTTTGATTTCTTTCATCGCTACACGCAAAGAGCTACCTTCCACAAGCAAACCAAAAATTAAAATACCAATGACAATAGCCACATTTTCTACTTCATGAGAGGGATGCAGTAACTTCTGAATAGCCTCCATTACGCCTAACGCGCCCCCACCAAAAAAGAGCATCGTTGCAACAATTGTACTAAAAAAGTATTTTGCACGGCCTTCTCCAAATTGATGTAACGCACTTTGCCCACGAGAAGCGCGCTTATTCCCAAAAAGTAATAACACCTGATTACTACAGTCCACGACACTGTGGATACTTTCATTCATCATAGCGGTACTACCACTTAAAGCAAAACCAACAAATTTACTAATCGCTACTAAAATATTCGCAATCAGTGCGGCAATAACTGCAAACATGCCACTCGATTTTTTTGTCTCCATAATTACCTCCTATATGTAACGTAAAACTAAGATAAACCACCCGTTTATTCATCCATCATTTTACCACTTCTGAGGTATTTGTAAAAAAGAGTTCTCTTAAAATTCAAAAAGAAATGTACTGACTGTTTTAGTTGGCCCTCATTTATCGGTGTCCATCCCACTCTTGATAAAATTCCTCCAGATAAAGTTCCATAAATTGATGACGCTTTTCCGCCAATAAGCGACCATAATTTGTATTCATTTGTTCCTTTAACTTTAAAAGTTTCTCGTAAAAATGCATAATAGCAGTATCTTCCCCATTCCGGTATTCTTCTTGGGTTAACTGTTCACGAGGTTGTTTGTGAGGATCGTGAATTAAACGGCCTTTATTTCCCGAATAAGCCATCACCCGTGCAATTCCAATCGCACCGATGGCATCTAATCGATCCGCATCCTGGACCACTTTTCCTTCTAATGTAGTAACTGTTTTCCCAGTATTTCCTCCTTTAAAGGACATATTAGCAATAATGGAAAGGATGTGATTCGTTTGCTCTGTTGATACGTTATTTGCTTCCAACCATTGTTGCACCTTTAGTAAGCCAGCCTCTTCACTTTCGTTAAATTTTTCATCGCCAATATCATGTAACAATGCTGTTAATATACATAAAAATAAATTTGCTTGTTCTTTCTCTGCAATTGTTTTTGCTAATTGTGTCACCCGATAAATATGCCACCAGTCATGGCCACTTGCTTCGTTGGCTAATTCTTGTTGAACATAACGCTCTGCTGCTTGAATAATTGTTTGTTCTTCAAAACTAAGAGATTCATTTTCAAACATCCTAACACTCCTTTATTCTGGATTTAAAATTTCCACTTGGATAATCCCGCTAGCTTTCAGAAACATATTGGTGACAATCGGACCTACAAAAGAAAATCCTCTTTTTTTTAAGTCTTTTGCTACGTTATCTGATAAAAGCTGTGTGCGTGGGACTTGGTATGCTTCTTCATAAATAGATAAAACGGGGACGTTTTTTACAAATTGCCATAGATAATTGGCAAAACTGCCAAATTCTTCTTGTACTTTTAAAATTGCTTGCGCATTTTTAATGGTTGCTTCAATTTTGCGCCGATTGCGAATCATATCTGGATCAGCTACTATTCGATCGACTTCGTCAGGCAACAGCGCGGCAACTTTTTCCGGCTTCATTTGGCAAAAATTTTTCATGAATGCTACTTTTTTCCCTGCTGCTGCTTTCCAACTTAAACCAACTTGAAAAACACCCACCGTCAACAATAAAAACAGCAAATCATCCTCTCTTGTAGGTTTTCCCCATTGTTCTGTATACCATTGATAGTTGTTCATCGCCGCCTCCTTTTAAGACTGTTCAAATGTTAATAATGCTTGTTTCATTGCTAAACCACCACGGTAACCGGTTAATTGTCCCTTGCTGCCGATGACTCGATGGCAAGGAATGACCATTAATAAAGGATTTTTCCCAATCGCTGTGCCAACTGCTCGAACCGCACGTGGACGCCCAATTTTTTCTGAAATTTCCTGATAGGTCATTGTCACACCATAAGGGATTTCTTGCAACGCTTGCCAAACTTCTTTTTGAAAGGGCGTTCCTTCGATGTCTATGGGGCAAGCAAACGTTGTCGAGTGTTGGTTAAGATAACTTATTAGTGCTTCTTTATAAGGCGCAGTTTTCTTTTCAGAAGCTTCTAATTGTGCTTGAGGGTACCAGTTTTTCAGCTCTTCTATCGATTGATTGGCTGAACCTACAAAAGCTAGTCCAGCATCTGTCACACCAAGATAATAGTGATCGTTCTGCCATTCTTGTTGCGCATAATAAATTTTTTTTGCCATATTTCTACACTTCTTTCTCGTATTTTCTTATCTTCATTATAATTCTTTTGGCTTTCAAAATCTTGCGCTCCCATCACTTTTTACTTGTTTTTATTAGGGATTCTTTTACAATGAAGAAAATGGGAGGTGTGCTTACAATGAAAATAACGTATCGACTTACTCAGAAACGTTGGGAAGCCATTCAAAATAATAATACGCAATTTGATGGTGATTTTTTTTATGGTGTGACCACAACTAAAATTTTTTGTCGTCCTTCGTGCCCTTCCCGTGTGCCCAATAAGAACCACGTTCTGATTTTCAAAACGGCTCAGGAAGCTTTAACACTTGGTTTTCGTCCATGTAAAAGATGTCAACCAACCGGGCAAGTCGTTCCTAACGAGGAATGGGTTGCTCAAATTAAGCAATTTATTGATCGGCATTCAGCGGAACCATTAAGTTTAGACTATTTAGCGCAAGCCTGCCACGGTAGTCCCTTTCATTTGCAGCGAACCTTTAAGGAACAGACGAAACAAACCCCGTTAGCTTATTTAACAAGTGTCCGAATTAGGCAAGCCAAAGAATTGCTTCTCCATTCACCCCTTACGATTCAACAAATCGCGAAAAAAGTTGGCTTCCAAACCGCAGCATATTTTGCCACCACTTTTAAAAAAGAAACAGGCGTAACCCCCTCTGTTTATCGCAGTAAAAATGAGCCGAAAAAATAACATTTCGGCTCATCGGATTATTTATTGGGGCGTGATTGTAGCCATGCTACAATCAACTGACTGATTTCTGTTTGCTGTTGCTCGTTAGAAATTGTCGCTTTGTTGTCTCCTTTTTGGACACCGTAATTACCAAACCCTGCATGATTCCCACCTTCGATAGATACATACTGCGTATCTTTTGGCAAAAACTGTTTGGCTTTTTGATAGCTAGTCCAATTTAAAACACCATCGTTTGTGGCTGTTATTGACAGAACCGGCAGATTTTGCTTGTTTAGTGCACCTTTTTCGTCAGGATAGCTGGCTAAATAAATCATGCCTTTGATTCGTTGCTCATTTTCCGCTACAAAACGACTAGCCATCACACCACCCAGAGAATGCCCAGCCAAAACGAAGTTTTGTTGTGGATGATCCTTTATAATTTGTTCTGCAGCATTTGGTGCAAGAACCGCTAAATTCAAAGGAAAATGAACAACATAGACATCGTAACCTTTCGTAGCAACTTCTTGCGCCCATTCACTATAACTAGCGGGCACAACCAATGCACCTGGATAAAAAATCAGTGCTGTATCATTTTTTTGCCCGTTTGTGTAATAATCATAGTTTTTTTCTTGCGTGGCACTTTGACTTATTTTTAAGGCCGAATCGGTTGCTTGATACGTACTATTTTTAATAAAAATAGTCAGACCGATGACTAATACCGCTAAAAAAAGCCCGATTCCTAGGACAATTTTTTTCCAACGTGATTTTGTTCTATTTTTCATCTCATTACCTCCCAATGAAAAAATTCTTCTTTCTGATTCTACCTTTAATAAAAAAAGAACACAACAATAGGAGTTGATGGAGCAACCCTTTTCTTGCTCCACCAACTCCTAACTAGACCGTTTCTCGATTCCTTAGATTATTTTGATTCTTTTTCGCCTGCTTCTAAGTAGCTGACATCATTGACTTTATCCAAAGTATATTCGCCATTTTTGTAATGAATTGTTGTGACACTAGCATTCTTCAAACCGCCTTCTGGGACTTTAAAATCATCAAATAAAGTTGCTAACAACGCTGAAATACTCAAGCCATGAGAGACCACTAAAACATTGCCATTCCCGGGATTGGCTGATTCTGTGGCAACAATTTTATCTAAGCCTTTTTTCAAACGTTTGGTAATTGTAGCATAGTCTTCTGCAGGCCAGTTATTCTTGCTTTCCTCGCGCTGTTGATCCAGTTTAGCTACACTGTTGGCAAAGGATTCAGGAGTCATGTTTTTCATAAATTCTTCTAAGGAAACACCTTGATCATCAGCAATATCCTGCCACATTGTCTTGTTTAAATCACCTTCATAGCTACCAAAATTAAATTCACGTAAATCTGGGTCACGCACGACTTCAAGGTCTTTGCCTGCTTTATTTTGATCTAAAATAAGTTGAGCAGTTTGCAAGGCGCGGCCACTATCACTACTATATGCATTTTGAAAGGCAACATCTTTCAGTCCAATCCCAGTTGCTGTCACAACTTTTTCACCTTCTGGTGTTAGGACCGCATCTGACCATCCTTGTACGCGGTCCGTCGTATTTAACATGGTTTTTCCGTGGCGCACAATGTAAAGAGTTAGTTCTTCAGGTTTTGTCTCTTTTTCTTTTGTCGTTGCTTGCTGATTTTTACCACAACCAACCATTACTAAAATGGCCAGAAAAAGCATCCCCACAATCGTCAATCGTTTTTTCATTTTTTATTTCCCCTCATCTTCTACTCTGTTGTTAAGTTTTCACCATTACTAGCGATAACTTGTTTGTACCAATTAAATGATTTTTTCTTAGTTCGTTTCAAGGTTCCCTGACCTTGGTCATCCATGTCTACATAGATAAAGCCGTAACGTTTTTTCATTTCGCCAGTCCCTGCTGAAACTAAGTCAATACAACCCCATGGCGTATAACCAATTAAGTTAACCCCGTCTTCTTCTATTGCGGTTCTCATGGCTTCAATATGTTGTTTAAAATAATCAATGCGGTAATCGTCGACAATCGAGCCATCCTCTTGCAATGTATCCACCGCGCCAAACCCGTTTTCAACCACAAACAATGGCATATTGTAACGATCTGACAACTGACACAATGAAATTCTTAACCCTAAAGGATCGACAGCCCAGCCCCATTCAGATTCTTGCAAATAAGGATTTTTAACCGCAGGCATTTGGTTGCCTCCGACATATTTTACTTCTTCGGGATAAGCAGTCGAAACAGTCGACATATAATAACTAAACCCGATATAATCAACTGTTCCTTTTTGAATAATCGCTAAATCATCTGACTCCATTTGAATTGTCATTCCTTCACGCTCAAATTCTTTGAGCTTATGCGCTGGATAATAGCCCTTAGCCTGGACATCCATATAAAATTCTTGCTCTCGGTTAAATTGAACAGCTGCTATCACGTCCTCAGGTTTGCAGGACAAAGGATAACTTGGAATATAAGCCACCATCATACCAATTTGGAAATCTGGATTGATGGAATGTCCTAATTCAACTGCTTTCGCACTTGCTACAAATAGATGATGCGCTGCTTGATATTTACTTTGTTTATCATTATTGTGAATCCCAATTTGCGTCCAACTTCTTAAAAAATTAATTTCATTAAAAGTCATCCAATACTTCACTTTATCCTGATAACGTGTAAAAATGGTTTCGCAAAAGAAAACAAAGAAATCAATCACTTCACGATTTTTCCAACCATCATATTCATCGGCCAAATACATCGGAATATCAAAATGGTTAATCGTCACAACGGGCTCAATTCCATGGCGCAGCAAAGTATCAAAAACTTTATCATAAAAGGCTAAGCCTTCTTCATTAATCTCTTTTGTTCCATTTGGGCAAATCCGGCTCCAGGCGATAGACAGCCGAAAACATTTGAAACCCATTTCTGCAAATAAGGCGATATCTTCTTCGTAATGATGGTAAAAGTCCGTCGCTACATGACTAGGATAGTATAACTCTTCATCGATATAGCCAATCGCTCCTTCGGGTAATGCTTGATCGCGCGTACACGAAGCTTTTTGGCCTTCTTTAGTTAAATACGTAATCCGTCGCGGTTCTGTTTGACTACCACCAGTAATTGCATCTAATGTACTCAGACCTTTGCCTCCTGAAAGATAGCCACCTTCATATTGGTTAGCAGCTGTTGCGCCGCCCCATAAAAAATTTTCTGGAAATCCCATAAAATCCCTCTTTCCCTCTGTTTTTAGGCATAACAAAGAAACCATCAAGGGAATTGACGCTGGCAGAAGAGTCCTTGTTTTTTCTACCAACGTCAAACGCCCTTTAATAGTTGCTAATTTTATTAATTACTTAAATCTTCACCATTTGTTGCGATTACTTTTTTGTACCAATCAAACGATTTCTTCTTGCTTCGTTTTAACGTACCATTTCCTTCGTTATCGCGATCCACATAGATAAAGCCATAGCGTTTTTTCATTTCACCTGTTCCAGCTGATACTAAATCAATACAGCCCCAAGTCGTATAGCCTAACAAGTCGACACCATCTTGTTCAACGGCATCTTTCATCGCTTGAATATGCGCCGCCAAATAATCGATACGATAATCATCGACTACATAACCATTTTCGTCTGGTGTGTCTACCGCTCCTAAGCCATTTTCAACAATGAATAGTGGTTTTTGATAACGATCATATAAGTCATTCATCGTAATTCTCAAACCAAGCGGATCAATTTGCCAACCCCATTCACTGGCTTTTAAATAAGGATTTTTCACAGAGGCAAAGATGTTACCAGCTGTTTGTTCATTAATTTCTGGATCTGTTGATGTGACACGAGAAGAATAATAAGAGAACGAAATGAAGTCCACCGTATGTTCTTTTAAAAATTCTTCGTCGCCTTCTTCCATTTCAATTTGAATACCTTTACGGGCCATTTCTTTTAAAGCATACGCAGGGTATTCCCCGCGTGATTGGACATCAATAAAGAAATAATTTTCACGATCTGCTTGTCGAGCAGCGAAAACATCTTCTGGTTTGCAAGTATAAGCGTAGTTGGAACCAGCCGCTAACATACAACCTACTTGGTTTTCAGGATCTACCTCATGAGCAATTTTTGTCGCAATTGCACTTGCTAGTAGTTCATGATGGGCCGCTTGGTATTTCACTTGTTCTTTGTTTTCGCCTTCTTCAAAGTATAGACCTGCTCCCATAAATGGTGCATGTAAAATCATATTAATTTCGTTAAATGTTAACCAATACTTGACTAATCCTTTATATCGGTTGAAAATTACACGGCAAAGATTTTCATAGAAACCTACTAACTTACGACTACGCCAAGCGCCATATTCTTCCACTAAGTGCATTGGACAGTCAAAGTGTGTAATCGTTACTAGTGGCTCAATCCCATATTTATGACATTCTTTGAATAAGTCTTCATAGAACTTCAAGCCTTCTTCATTCGGCTCTGTTTCATCTCCCATTGGAAAAATTCGACTCCAAGCAATGGATAAACGGTATGTTTTAAAACCCATTTCACCAAACAAGGCGATATCTTCTTTATAGCGATGATACATATCAATCGCCTCTTGTGCAGGATAGAAATGTTCCTCATCAAAGTTAAACATTTTCTTTTCACCAGTGATTACTGGAAAACGATCTGGACCAGTTGGCGCTAAGTCGACGTTTGCCAAACCGCGTCCGCCTTCGTTATAGCCACCTTCACATTGATTGGCTGCTGTTGCGCCACCCCATAAAAAGTCTTTTCTAAATGCCATAAATTCTCTTCCTCCACATCTTTTTATATTAAAGCGGTCAGCAAATCATCGCTTGTTGAAACTTCATTACTGCCGACTTCCAAAATATCTAAATAATCCGCTGTATTCGTCACAACGATTGGAATTTGTGTACTAAACCCAGCTTTTTTAATTCCTTCTAAATCAAAGGTTACTAATGTTTGACCTTTTTTCACGCGGTCACCTTGTTTTACAAAAGCTTCAAAGCCTTCGCCTTCTAATTGAACTGTATCAATCCCAATATGAATCAATAATTCTGTGCCGTTATCTGAAATCAAACCTAATGCGTGTTTTGTTGGGAATAGTGTGACAATCGTTCCATCAAAGGGTGCAACCACTTTACCTTCCGTTGGTTCAATCACGACCCCATTTCCTAAAGCTCCATTTGCAAAAGCAGGATCCTCTGCATTTTTTAAAGATAACACTCGTCCTTTGACTGGACTTGTAATATTTTCTTTTTTAATCGTTGTTTTATCAATAATCACTTCTTCTTCCTCAACTGTATTGTCTTTCCAGAAGAAGAATGTTAGACCAAAACCAACGACCGCTGCAATGGCAATTGCAATAAAGGACTGGATCATCCCACTTGCATCATCACCATTGATAAAGTTTAGCACACCAAAAATTCCTAAACCACCCATTGTATAAGCTGTCACATTGTTGATCATCAAATATAAACCACCGACAGCGCCACCAATCATTGAATAAATAAATGGCCATTTTTTTGGTAAAGTGATTCCATAAATTGCTGGCTCTGTTACACCAAAAATACCAGAGATAATTGCTGGCGGACACAAAGCTTTTAACTTTTTATCTTTCAATTTGAAGAACATCGCTAAAACAACCGCTGTTTGCGCAAAACTAGCTGCAAATGATCCCGTTAATACTTGGCTTGAACCTTCTTGTGTCACTTGCATAATAGCTAATGGCACAACGCTCCAATGTAAACCAAAAATAACTAAGACTTGCCAGAAGAAACCAAGAATCAAACCATACAAAGCTGGTGAGAAACTCATTAATGCTGTAAAGCCAGCGCTTAATAAATCTGTTAGCATGCTAACGATTGGCCCAATTACTAAGAAACCAATTGGTAAGGCAATCAACAAGACGAAAAACGGTACTAAGAACGTTTGAACAACTTCTGGAATAATCCGTTTAAACACTTTTTGAACTTGTGCCGCAAAAGCAATAATGAAGATGATTGGTACGACACTACTTGTATAGTTCGCACCGACCCAAGGGATCCCCATAAATGTATTATAGGCAGGTAAGCCGAATAAATTATACGGTGCTGCGGCTCCGGCACCCGCTGTTGTTTCAAAGGCCGTTTGTAATGCACTTCCTTGAATCGTTGGGTAACATAAAGCTGCGCCAATCACGATCCCTACCATCGGATGCAACCGGAATTTTTTAGCTGCTGTATAACCTAAAATAACTGGCATAAAGTAGAAAATTGCATCGCCAATCCCATTTAACATGGTATAAGTCCCTGACGTAGCCGTATAGAGCTTTAAGAAAACCAATAAGGCATTTAACCCTTTGACCATCCCAGCCGCTGCTAACGCCCCTAAAAAGGGTTGGAAACAACCACTTAAAATATCTATTAAGCGATCAAATAAATTCCCACTGGAAGCTTCTTCTTCACGTTCTCCTGACAAGCCTGCAATACTAACTACTTCTTCGTAAACGGCTGGAACATGGTTCCCAATAACGACTTGGTATTGTCCACCGCTTTTCATAACAGTTACCACACCGTCCATATTTTTTAAGACATCATCATTCGCTTGACTCTCATCTTTTAATTTGAAGCGAAGACGTGTGATACAATGTGTCAAACTATTAATATTCTCTTGCCCACCGACATTTTTTACAATTTTTTCTGCTAGTTCATGATATTTTCCCATCTTTTTTTCCTCCAAAAATTTATTTTCATTTGAAGGTTTAGCCAACTGAATGTCACTATCCAAAGTGGTGCGTTTATTGTTCCGTTGTTTGTACAATTCGTGCAATGTGAATCGTTAGGTACAAGCGTTCTTCATTTGAAACTTGATAGTCATAGTTCTCATTTAAATACAAGCTGATCTTTTCCACGCAACGATAGGCGTTGAGATATTTCTTTTTAATTACCGCATACAGTTCTTCATCATCATTTTCGACAACTTCACGTTGGTGTAATAAGCGATAACAGAAAAATTTTAAATGTGTGCTAAATCGATAAAAGTAGACAGAGTCTTCATCAAAACTTACCTTAAAATAGTATTTGACGATATTTGTAATCTCTTGCATCAACTTTGTCAATTCATAAATATTACCGACTTCTTCCTCCATCTCCGCATTCACCAAGTGCAATGCGATAAAACCTGCCTCATCCGTTGACAATTCCATTCCTACGCGCTTTTGTACCATTTTTAAAGCATTTACTCCTACTTCGTACTCTTCAGGAAAAAAACGTTTAATATCCCATAATAATAAATTCTTAATTGCAATTCCTTGTTTTTTTCTTTCTAAAGCTGTGTACAAATGATCCGTCAGAGAAATATAAATGGTATCATTCAAACTCTTTTTCAACGTTGATTTTGCATAAACAATAATGTCATCCGAGAGTTTCATCATCTCTAAAGGAATATTTCCTAACAATTCTTGAAACTTAAGTGATGTTTCTTGATTGGCTAAATAAAAAACTTGATCGATACTTTCATCAGGAACCCAATCACCAATGCGTTTCTTAAAAGCAATTCCTTTGCCCATAACAATTTGCTCTCGTTTATCATCATCTAATGTAATAACCACATTATTGTTTAAAATTTTGTGAATAATCAATGCCCCACCTCCTTTGTGTTTCGTTGAAAAAAGAAAAACCCAATTTCTTCAAAAAGAACGACACATATGTCGCTTCATGAAAAAATTAGGTTTAGCTTGTCTTTAAACAATCACTATCCATCTATTTACTTATCCCTACATCCAAAGAATAACATATTTACAACAAATGTCAACGCTTTCAACGACATTTTTTTGTAATAAAAATAAAAAAAGCATACAAACAATGTTTGTATGCTTCACTATGACCCGTACGGGACTCGAACCCGTGTTACCGCCGTGAAAGGGCGGTGTCTTAACCGCTTGACCAACGGGCCATTAAAAAGAAAAAACGGAGAAGGAGGGATTTGAACCCTCGCGCCGGTTTCCCGACCTACACCCTTAGCAGGGGCGCCTCTTCAGCCACTTGAGTACTTCCCCAAGAAATAAATGGGCCTAAATGGACTCGAACCATCGACCTCACGCTTATCAGGCGTGCGCTCTAACCAGCTGAGCTATAGGCCCCAAATAAGAAAAAAGCGGGTGACGAGAATCGAACTCGCGACAACAGCTTGGAAGGCTGTGGTTTTACCACTAAACTACACCCGCAAATTTTTCTTGGATGGCGCGGGACAGAATCGAACTGCCGACACATGGAGCTTCAATCCATTGCTCTACCAACTGAGCTACCGAGCCAAAAACGGTCTGGACGGGACTCGAACCCGCGACCTCCTGCGTGACAGGCAGGCATTCTAACCAGCTGAACTACCAAACCAATTCGTTTTTGCTTTATGCAAATGTATGCTTTAAAAAATAAAAGCAATTGCGGGGGCAGGATTTGAACCTACGACCTTCGGGTTATGAGCCCGACGAGCTACCTGACTGCTCCACCCCGCGATAATTAGACTAAGGAAATTTAATTCCTAAGAAAGGAGGATAAGGGATTCGAACCCTTGCACGGTTTTACCCGCCTGACGGTTTTCAAGACCGTTCCCTTCAGCCGGACTTGGGTAATCCTCCGTAACAAAACTATGACCCGTACGGGACTCGAACCCGTGTTACCGCCGTGAAAGGGCGGTGTCTTAACCGCTTGACCAACGGGCCATTTTATAAAATTATGGGCCTAAATGGACTCGAACCATCGACCTCACGCTTATCAGGCGTGCGCTCTAACCAGCTGAGCTATAGGCCCAAAAAGAAAAGCGGGTGACGAGAATCGAACTCGCGACAACAGCTTGGAAGGCTGTGGTTTTACCACTAAACTACACCCGCATGGCGGTCTGGACGGGACTCGAACCCGCGACCTCCTGCGTGACAGGCAGGCATTCTAACCAGCTGAACTACCAAACCATACTTTTCTTTTTATGTGCTTTTGAATTCAAAAGCAATTGCGGGGGCAGGATTTGAACCTACGACCTTCGGGTTATGAGCCCGACGAGCTACCTGACTGCTCCACCCCGCGATAATTAGACCAAGGAAACTTAATTCCTAAGAAAGGAGGATAAGGGATTCGAACCCTTGCACGGTTTTACCCGCCTGACGGTTTTCAAGACCGTTCCCTTCAGCCGGACTTGGGTAATCCTCCATGATAAAAATAAAACTATAAACAACGTCACAATGGACCTTGTAGGACTCGAACCTACGACCGGACGGTTATGAGCCGTCTGCTCTAACCAACTGAGCTAAAGGTCCAGGCTCTTCCAAATGTATAATCGCGGCGGAGGGGATCGAACCCCCGACCTCCCGGGTATGAACCGGACGCTCTAGCCAGCTGAGCTACACCGCGAAACTCTTATATTAAAATAAGAATGGAGCCTAGCGGGATCGAACCGCTGACCTCCTGCGTGCAAAGCAGGCGCTCTCCCAGCTGAGCTAAGGCCCCATGAAAATTATTATCGGGAAGACAGGATTCGAACCTGCGACCCCTTGGTCCCAAACCAAGTGCTCTACCAAGCTGAGCTACTTCCCGTATATAACTAATGCACCCAAAGGGAGTCGAACCCCTAACCTTTTGATTCGTAGTCAAACACTCTATCCAGTTGAGCTATGGGTGCTAAATATAAAACAATGCCGAGGACCGGAATCGAACCGGTACGGTGATCACTCACCGCAGGATTTTAAGTCCTGTGCGTCTGCCAGTTCCGCCACCCCGGCGTAATGAATTGGCTAAGCGGAAAACGGGGTTCGAACCCGCGACCCCCACCTTGGCAAGGTGGTGCTCTACCACTGAGCTATTTCCGCAAAATGGTGCCGGCTAAAGGACTTGAACCCTCGACCCTCTGATTACAAATCAGATGCTCTACCAACTGAGCTAAGCCGGCTAAATATGCGGGTGAAGGGACTTGAACCCCCACGCCTTG
>NZ_JBIOPO010000001.1:0-217500 GCF_051712785.1 Enterococcus sp. DIV0546 | reverse complement strand
GGAGAGAACCAGCTATCTCCAAGTTCGTTTGGAATTTCTCCGCTACCCACACCTCATCCCCGCACTTTTCAACGTACGTGGGTTCGGTCCTCCAGTGCGTTTTACCGCACCTTCAACCTGGACATGGGTAGATCACATGGTTTCGGGTCTACGACTACATACTCATTCGCCCTATTCAGACTCGCTTTCGCTGCGGCTCCGTCTCTTCGACTTAACCTCGCATGCAATCGTAACTCGCCGGTTCATTCTACAAAAGGCACGCCATCACTCATTAACGAGCTTTGACTTGTTGTAGGCACACGGTTTCAGGATCTATTTCACTCCCCTTCCGGGGTGCTTTTCACCTTTCCCTCACGGTACTGGTTCACTATCGGTCACTAGGGAGTATTTAGCCTTGCGGGATGGTCCCCGCGGATTCCGACGGAATTTCTCGTGTTCCGCCGTACTCAGGATCCTCCTAGGTGTTGTCAGCATTTCGTCTACGGGGCTTTCACCCTCTTTAGCGGAATTTTCCAAATCCTTCAACTATACTAACAGACTACCATAACGGAGTCCTACAACCCCAACAAGCAAGCTTGTTGGTTTGGGCTCTTCCCGTTTCGCTCGCCGCTACTCAGGGAATCGAATTTTCTTTCTCTTCCTGCAGGTACTAAGATGTTTCAGTTCTCTGCGTCTACCTCTAATCAGCTATGTATTCACTGAAAAGTAATATCCTATAAAAGATATTGGGTTCCCCCATTCGGAAATCTCTGGATCATAGCTTACTTACAGCTCCCCAAAGCATATCGGTGTTAGTCCCGTCCTTCATCGGCTCCTAGTGCCAAGGCATCCACCGTGCGCCCTTATTCACTTAACCTTATCAACCTTGCGGTTGGGTCTTGATCACTTCTTCTAGCGATAGAAGGTTAATCAATAAATAAGCAATTGAACTTATTAAAAAACTCATTCAACGCGGTGTTCTCGGTTTGTTTTGATTCTTTTTACTTCAATATCCAGTTTTCAATGAACGAATGTTTTGAGAGTAGACCTCTCAAAACTGAACAAAGTAAAGACGAAATGTATATTTCCGTAATATTCCTTAGAAAGGAGGTGATCCAGCCGCACCTTCCGATACGGCTACCTTGTTACGACTTCACCCCAATCATCTATCCCACCTTAGGCGGCTGGCTCCAAAAAGGTTACCTCACCGACTTCGGGTGTTACAAACTCTCGTGGTGTGACGGGCGGTGTGTACAAGGCCCGGGAACGTATTCACCGCGGCGTGCTGATCCGCGATTACTAGCGATTCCGGCTTCATGCAGGCGAGTTGCAGCCTGCAATCCGAACTGAGAGAAGCTTTAAGAGATTTGCATGACCTCGCGGTCTAGCGACTCGTTGTACTTCCCATTGTAGCACGTGTGTAGCCCAGGTCATAAGGGGCATGATGATTTGACGTCATCCCCACCTTCCTCCGGTTTGTCACCGGCAGTCTCGCTAGAGTGCCCAACTAAATGATGGCAACTAACAATAAGGGTTGCGCTCGTTGCGGGACTTAACCCAACATCTCACGACACGAGCTGACGACAACCATGCACCACCTGTCACTTTGTCCCCGAAGGGAAAGCTCTATCTCTAGAGTGGTCAAAGGATGTCAAGACCTGGTAAGGTTCTTCGCGTTGCTTCGAATTAAACCACATGCTCCACCGCTTGTGCGGGCCCCCGTCAATTCCTTTGAGTTTCAACCTTGCGGTCGTACTCCCCAGGCGGAGTGCTTAATGCGTTTGCTGCAGCACTGAAGGGCGGAAACCCTCCAACACTTAGCACTCATCGTTTACGGCGTGGACTACCAGGGTATCTAATCCTGTTTGCTCCCCACGCTTTCGAGCCTCAGCGTCAGTTACAGACCAGAGAGCCGCCTTCGCCACTGGTGTTCCTCCATATATCTACGCATTTCACCGCTACACATGGAATTCCACTCTCCTCTTCTGCACTCAAGTCTCCCAGTTTCCAATGACCCTCCCCGGTTGAGCCGGGGGCTTTCACATCAGACTTAAGAAACCGCCTGCGCTCGCTTTACGCCCAATAAATCCGGACAACGCTTGCCACCTACGTATTACCGCGGCTGCTGGCACGTAGTTAGCCGTGGCTTTCTGGTTAGATACCGTCAGGGGACGTTCAGTTACTAACGTCCTTGTTCTTCTCTAACAACAGAGTTTTACGATCCGAAAACCTTCTTCACTCACGCGGCGTTGCTCGGTCAGACTTTCGTCCATTGCCGAAGATTCCCTACTGCTGCCTCCCGTAGGAGTCTGGGCCGTGTCTCAGTCCCAGTGTGGCCGATCACCCTCTCAGGTCGGCTATGCATCGTGGCCTTGGTGAGCCGTTACCTCACCAACTAGCTAATGCACCGCGGGTCCATCCATCAGCGACACCCGAAAGCGCCTTTCACTCTTATGCCATGCGGCATAAACTGTTATGCGGTATTAGCACCTGTTTCCAAGTGTTATCCCCCTCTGATGGGTAGGTTACCCACGTGTTACTCACCCGTCCGCCACTCCTCTTTCCAATTGAGTGCAAGCACTCGGGAGGAAAGAAGCGTTCGACTTGCATGTATTAGGCACGCCGCCAGCGTTCGTCCTGAGCCAGGATCAAACTCTCATAATAAAAGTTAGAACAATCTTGCGATTGTTAAGCTCAATTTGTTTGCTAGCATATTGCTTGCTTGTTAAAAATGTTTGTTGTCTTGAATTGAATCAAGACGCCCTACACATTTGGTTCGTCTATTCTTTGTTCAGTTTTCAAAGGTCTACGTTACCTCGCAGCAACTTTTATATCATAACAAACTTTCGTTTGAATGTCAAGAACTTTTTTGAAAAAGTTTTTTTAAGTTGTTTTGCTCGGTCGTTGTTGTCTGTTGTGACAACTTCTATATCTTATCATCTCGTTTGTTATTTGTCAACAACTTTTTTGTTGTTTTTTCAAACTTTTTTCGAGAGATTTGAAATCAAGAATTGTTATTTAATTATTGATTTCTGAATCGCTCAGCTGTGTGACTCGCCTTGCGACATGTAATAATATACCAAGATTTCAAGCATTGGTCAATCATTATTTTCACTTTTTTTAAACTTTTTTTCAATACCGATTATTCTTTCTTATCCGATTAGATAAAGTTCGTTTTTTTATCAGATTACCCATTCTTTTTATTACTCATCTTCGATTTTTTTAGAAAAAAAGAATTGGTTTCAATTGTTTTTCTATTCTTTTTTTATTTAATTTTTTGCGAATACAAAAAAAGATGCCCTTAAGGCATCTTTTTTTATCTCATTGTTGGGAATAATAATACATCACGAATTGATTGTGCATCGGTTAATAACATAACTAGTCGATCAATCCCAATACCTAATCCTCCGGTTGGTGGCAAGCCATATTCTAAGGCTTCGATGAAATCTTCATCTACTCCGTGTGCTTCATCATTTCCTTGTTCCCGTTCTTTTTCTTGTTCTTCAAAACGTTCACGTTGGTCAATTGGATCATTTAATTCTGTAAATGCATTAGCAAACTCTTTTCCGATAATAAATAGTTCAAAGCGGTCAGTGAAACGACCATCTTCTGGATTTTTCTTCGCTAATGGTGAAACAGCTACTGGGTGACCATAAATAAATGTTGGTTGTTGCAATGTATCTTCTACAAATGTTTCGAAAAATTCATTAATGATATGACCGACTGTCATGGCATCTGTAATTTCAACATTATGTTCTTTAGCTAACGCACGGGCTTCTTCTATCGTCATCTCTTGCCAAAAATCTACGCCCGTTTGTTCTTTGACCGCATCTACCATGTGTAGACGTTTGAAAGGACTGCCTAAGTCAACAGCTTGACCATCGTACGTGATATCAGTAGTTCCTAAGACTTTTTCCGCAGCATTACGAATAATTCCCTCTGTTAAATCCATCACATCTTGATAATCAGTATAAGCAGTGTAAGCTTCTAGCATTGTAAATTCTGGGTTATGAGTGGTATCGATGCCTTCATTACGGAAGACACGACCAATTTCATAGACTTTTTCCATGCCACCGACAATTAAACGTTTTAAATGTAACTCTAGGGCAATGCGTAAGTATAAGTCCATATCTAATGCATTATGGTGTGTGATAAATGGACGAGCAGCAGCTCCTCCTGCTTCGTTATGCAAGACAGGCGTTTCTACTTCGACATAGCCATTGCCATCTAGATAACGACGGATTTCGCTAATAATTTGACTGCGTTTCATGAAGCGATCAAAGCTTTCTTTGTTACTGATTAAATCTAAATAGCGTTGACGATAGCGTTGTTCCACATTCGTTAATCCATGGTATTTATCTGGCAACGGACGCAAAGCTTTAGTTAATAACGTAATTGTTTGAGCTTTAACAGTAACTTCCCCCGTATTGGTTTTCATTACTTGACCTGTCACACCAAAGAAGTCGCCTAAGTCAGCATGTTTAAATAGTTCATAGGCTTCATCTCCAACTTGGTCCTTCCGAACATAAATTTGAATTTGGCCTTCACGGTCTTGCAAATGGGCGAAACCAGCTTTTCCTTTACCACGTTTTGTCATCATACGTCCAGCAACGCTGACTTCTGTATTCATTTCACTAAGTTCTTCTTTTGTATGATTATCATATTGTTCATGAAGTTCTGCTGAATTATGAGTGCGATCGAAACGTTTACCGAAAGGATCAATCCCTTCTTCACGTAAAGCTTCCATTTTTTCGCGGCGCACGAGCATTTGATCATTTAAATCCTCTAAATGCGCTTGTTGTTCTTCTGCCACTGTTGTTCCTCCATTCTTGATTTTAACCTATCCTAATAATGCCACAGTAATTCGAAAAAAAGCAAGCCGAATTTTACTTTCGGCTTGAATTTTTTATTCTTCTATAGTAGTTACAGCAACTTTGGAAATCTTCTCTACAAAGGCATCAAGTAAATCGACAACTGCTTGTTGTGTTTCAACTTGGTTAATCGCAACTTTCACTTTGGCTGCTCGCGAAATTCCTTTTAGATAGTAAGAAGCATGTTGGCGAAACTCACGGACCGCAATTTTTTCACCTTTTAAATCCACTAATCGTTGTAAATGAACTTTTGCAATATTGATTTTTTCAGCTGGTGAAGGCTCAGGCATCAATTCGCCCGTTTCCAAGTATTCTTTCGTCCGTTGAATCATCCAAGGATTGCCCAAAGCAGCTCGACCAATCATCACACCATCCGCTCCAACATATTCTAACATGCGTTTAGCATCTTCAGGCGTTTTGACATCGCCATTTCCCATAAAAGGAATGCTTAAATGCTTTTTCACTTCCTTTAAAACGTCCCAGTTGGCTGTCCCTTCGTACATTTGGACACGCGTCCGACCATGCATAGCAATTGCCGAAGCCCCTGCTTGTTCGGCAGCCAAAGCGTTGTCTACAGCATATAGATGATCTTCATCCCAGCCTGTTCGCATTTTTACAGTGACAGGCAAAGAAACTGCCGAAGAGACTGCGTGAACCATCTCATGCACTTTATTCGGATCCAGCAACCATTTCGCACCAGCTTCAGCTTTAATTATTTTATTGACAGGACAACCCATGTTAATATCAATAATCGCCGCTTGCGTATTTTCTTCCACAAACTTAGCAGCTTCCACTAATGTTTCTTTATCTCCACCAAAAATTTGTACACTTAAAGGATATTCCCGCTCATCAATATATAGCATTTCTAAGGTTTTTTTGTTTCTTAATTTAATTCCTTTATCACTAATCATTTCACAAACGACTAATCCTGCGCCAAATTCTTTTACAGTCACACGAAAAGCGGCGTTACTAATACCCGCCATCGGAGCTACGACAACACGGTTGGGGATTTCAACGTCTCCAATTTTCCACATAGTCTTTCCTCCTACTTTTGTTTCGTATTGCGAATCGCTTCATCGCGAAGTTCAATTAATTCTTCTTCACTATAGTGATATTTATTGTTACAGAATTGACAAACTGCTTCCGCTCCATGATCTTCATCAATCATCGCATTTAATTCATCGATCCCAACGGCAATCAAAGCGGTCGCAAATTTTTCTTTGGAACAGTCACATTTAAATTGTACAGGCATTTTTTCTAAAATTTCTACTTCGTCTTCTCCCAATAAGCGATACAAGACTTGTTCAGGTGTTTCTCCATTTTCTAGTAATTGTGAAATTGGGGGCACTTCCGCTAGACGCTGTTCAATAAAATCAATGGTACTTTCATCGGCACCTGGCATTACTTGAATCATAAAACCACCGGCTGCTTTCACCGATTCATCCGTGTCCACCAATACACCTAAACCGATAGCTGAAGGAACTTGTTCAGAGACCGCCATAAAATATGTAAAGTCTTCACCGATTTCACCAGAAACAATAGGTGTTTGTCCAGAAAAGGTTTCTTTTAATCCTAAATCTTTAATGACTGTGAAAATTCCTTCGTTACCGACAGCACCACGTACATCAATTTTACCTGTTGCATTCAACTTTAAGCTGACATGTGGATTTTTAATGTAGCCTTTTGTTTCTCCACGGCCATTACTATCGACAATAATAGCGCCAGCTGGGCCATTTCCTTGTACTTTTACAGTTAATTTATCGTCACCTTTTAAAGTCGCTCCTAGTAAAAGAGCTCCAATCAATGTGCGCCCTAACGCTGCAGTAGAAGAACTCCATGTATCATGTCTTCTTTGCGCTTCACTAACAGTTTCAGTGGCACTGATGGCATATGCTCGTATTGAACCTTTATAGCAAAGGGCTTTTACTAAATAATCTTCCATTCTTTTTCCTCTTCTCTTGGTGCTTTTTTGTCCATTAGTCAGATAATACTAGGAATCAGGTGTTTTTTCAACCAAATAATCTTCCTTCTATAGAATATCTTAATATTATAGAAGGTGCAGTATTCGTCAACTCGACAAATACTGCACCTTCTACTAATTGGTTATTTATAACGATCTTCGTAGTTATTGCGATCATATTCAGAATTGGAATCTGAATCTTTTTTCTCTTCAGATTGGACTTCTTTTTCTGTTTGTTCGCTTTCTACTTTGACTTCTTCTGCTTCATCATGTAATTCTTTTTTCGCTTCTTCAAAGTCTTGTTTTTCTTCAACTTGTTTTTGCGCTTCTTTTTCTTCTAAAGCACGTTTTGCTTCTTCGAATGTTTGCGCTTCTTTTTCACTAGGGTAGTCGCTGTCAGCACCTTCAGGCATTTTACCTGTTTCAAATAATGATTTGATTGCTTTTGCATCTAATGTTTCATATTCTAATAGTTTTTCAGCGATTAGTTTATGTTGTTCACGGTGCGCTTCGATAATTTCATGCGCTTTCGTATGAGCATCCATTAAGATACGACGAACTTCCTGATCGATTTCAAACGCCACTTGTTCTGAGTAAGCTTTTGTTTGACCATAATCACGACCGACAAAGACTTGATGGTTTCCTTCATATTGAACAGGTCCTAATTTGTCGCTCATTCCATATTCCGTTACCATGCTACGGGCAATCCCTGTTGCTTGTTCAAAGTCATTTGAAGCCCCTGTTGATTGAACGCCAAAGATAATTTCTTCTGCTGTACGTCCACCAAGTAAGCCAACGATTTGTTCAAACATATCTTCTTTAGTCATTAAGAATTGATCTTCTTTTGGTAAAGCAATCATATAACCGCCTGCGCGACCACGAGGGATAATTGTTACTTTATGGACAACACGGGCACGGCTTAAGACTAAACCAACGATTGTGTGTCCGGCTTCATGGTAAGCCACCATTTCGCGTTCTTTTTTATTAATCACGCGATCTTTTTTAGCTGGACCAGCAATTACGCGGTCTTCGGCTTCATCCACATCAGAAGCATCAATTTTTTTCTTGTTACGACGAGCGGCAACTAAGGCTGCTTCGTTTAAGACGTTTTCTAAATCAGCACCAGCAAAACCTGGTGTTTGTTGTGCAACAACTTTCAAATCAACGTCATCAGCTAACGGTTTGTTTTTCGCATGAACACGTAAAATCGCTTCACGACCTTTGACATCTGGACGTCCTACCAAGATTTGGCGGTCAAAACGACCTGGACGTAACAACGCTGGGTCTAACACGTCTGAACGGTTCGTTGCAGCAATTACGATAACTCCTTCATTGCCATCAAAACCATCCATCTCAACTAATAATTGGTTAAGGGTTTGTTCACGTTCGTCGTGTCCGCCACCCATACCAGCACCACGTTGACGACCAACTGCATCGATTTCATCGATAAAGATAATCGCAGGCGCGTTTTTCTTCGCTGTTTCAAATAAATCCCGGACACGGCTAGCACCGACCCCGACAAACATTTCAACGAAATCTGAACCTGAGATTGAGTAAAATGGCACACCTGCTTCACCTGCTACGGCTTTAGCAAGTAACGTTTTACCAGTCCCTGGAGGTCCTTCTAATAGTACGCCCGCAGGAATCCGTGCGCCTAATTCAGCGAAACGACGTGGATCTTTTAAGAATTCCACTACTTCAACTAATTCTTGTTTTTCTTCTTCCGCACCAGCTACATCTGAGAAGCGGACACGGTTAGCTTTTTTATCGGCTTCTTTGGCTTTTGATTTACCGAAGTTCATCACACGGCCACCACCGCCACCGCCACCGCCTTGTTGGCTCATCATCATGTAGAAGAAGAAGAAAATAATCACTAATGGTAAGAAACTAAACAACAGTGACAACCAAGCACCACTTGTTGATTGTTCTTTGACAACTAGCTTCACCTTGTTATTTTGTGCCGCATCTTGAATGCCAGCTAAGGTTGTATCACTAGGTAAAACGGTTGTTGTGAAGCCTTTTGACGATGCTTGCGTTGAGCCCCACAATGACAGACCACCTGTGTCTTTCACTTCTTGTTTTTCTTTATACTGCCCTTCAATCCGGTAAACCCCATTGGTTGGTTGAATGGTCATGTCTTTGACTTTTCCGTCTTCCAATTGTTGTTGGAAGGTTGAGTAATCGATGTCTGGCGATTGTTGGTTGTTATTTCCAAAAATGAAATAGACAACCATGACCATGGCAAGTACTACTAAGACGTAGTATAAACCATTTTTCATGCCATTATTCTTTTTGTTCATGCCTGTCCTCCTTATGCTCATCATTACAATTCATGTTATTCTTTTATCAATCCTGACCTTTACATTGTAACACAATTAATTCCTTGATAGATATTAATTTGATTCGTAAACTTCAGGTTTTAAAACGCCAATATAAGGCAAGTTGCGGTACGTTTCTGCATAGTCTAATCCGTAACCGACCACAAACTCATTGGGCACATCAAACCCTACGTAGTCAGCTTTAATGTCTACTACACGGCCTTCTGGTTTATCTAATAAGGTAACAATTTTCACAGATGCAGCTTTACGGTATCTAAACAAATCTACTAAATACGCTAATGTACGACCACTATCGATGATATCTTCTACGATTAAAATATGTCTACCTTCGACATTTGTGTCTAAGTCTTTGACAATTTTTACTTCGCCTGAAGAAACTGTCGCGTTGCCGTAGCTAGATACATCCATAAAGTCCAATTCTAAATAAGTATTGATTTCACGAGTCAAATCAGCCATAAATGGTACTGCACCTTTTAAAATACCGACCACTAAAGGATTTTTCCCTTGATATTCTTCTGTCAGTTGCTTGCCAAGCTCTGCAGACTTCGCAAGAATTTCTTCTTTGGAGATTAGGACTTTCTCAATATCTTTTTCTATCATAGTGCGCTCCTTTCAGCATTACTCCTTTGTCTTAAAAAGGAGTCTGTAGTGTATTTTATCAGTTTCTAAAGGAATACTCAAATAGGAATTTGCAAATTTTGGTACCCAAATGATTTCCTCTTGCTCATCCGTAATGACCCAAGCACTCTCTCTCGCTTCATTTGGCACTTTTTGATCAATAAAAACTCTGCTTAATTTTTTCGTAAACCCTGGTTTTAATGTAATCCGATCACCACTTTGGCGATGACGAACGGTCAAAGGTGTGGCTGTTGTCAACGGGATTGCTAACAACTGACCCGTCCATTGATTAATCTCTTCAGGAAGAGGAAACGGTTTGTCTGTCGCAATTAATCCTAGCCATTCGGTTTCCGATAAATAAATCCCCGCGCCAGGTACTAATAAATGTATAACTTCTTCTCGCAGTGCAACCTGTTTTTGTTCTAAGCATAGCCAATCATAACTTTTAGCTAGTTGCCATTGCTGTTCTAACATAACCGAGCCTTGCGGTTGGCGTTCATCATTCAAAACTTTTAAAATTTGTGTCATCTGGCGTTGGTTTAACGAAACCCCTAATGGCACTAATGTTTTTTGGAAAAACGCGGTTAAAAAGAAGTGCTGGTACGCAGGCGTTTCTTTTAATAATCTCTTCAAAGGAATGCGCCAGCCTTGTTTGGTTGGTTCTACGGCTTCAGATAATTGAGGCTCAATTTGTTCTTGAATAAATTCTTGAGCAAAACGTTGTTCATTACTAAAAGAAGCAATCTGATCTAAGAATTGCGGATTTTCCTGCTTTAATAGCGGCAAAACCTGATTACGGAGCCGATTTCTCAAATATTCATTGGTTTGGTTCGTTTCGTCCTCAAAATAAACGAATGCTTGGCGCTGTGCAAATTGATACAATTCTTCTTTTGGATAAATAAGTAACGGACGAATCAATTCCCCTGTCGCAAAAGGCCGTCTCTCTTTAATGCCCGCGGAATGGGAAAAATTCGTTCCTCGAATCAGCTTCATTAAAATCGTTTCCGCTTGATCGTCTAGATGATGTGCCGTCATTAAGACCGCCGCACCTTCAATTTCCATGACTTCTTTAAAAAATTCATAACGAAATGTGCGCGCTTTTGCTTCTAAATTCCGTTGCTTTTCAGGGTCTTCCCAACGCGTTTCATAATACGTTAGCTCTCGCTGCTGACAATAGGTAGCGAGATATTGCGCTTCCTGTGCCGACGCTTCTCGCAATTGATGATTGACGTGTGCAACAACCAATTGTAATTGTTCTTTTTCTGCCACCTGTTCCATTAACGTCAAAAGGGCCATGGAGTCTACACCACCAGAAACAGCGACCACGATTGTTTGATGCGGTTGCCAAAATCCTTGTTCTTTTCCTCGTTTATAAAACTGCCAAAACATTGTTCGCCCTTCTTTCTTCCTTAGAATAAAAGAGGAACCGAGAAATAACCCATTCGTTATCCCCAGTCCCCCTATTTGTTTGTGCTTAGCCGCGACGTCCGCCACGTCCGCCACGTTTGCCTTCAGTATTACGTTTTAATGAAGATAAACGGTCATCACTATCTTTCAAGAAAGAGCTCATCAATGAGTCAAAATCTTGTTTATTGTTATTGTTATTTGCTTGTGGTTTATTGAAAGGCTTTTTGCCCCCTGCGCGTGGATTACGGTCACGATTCTCATAATTGTTTTCACGACGTTGAAATTCACGTTTTGGTTGTTGCCCTTCTGCTGGCTCTTGCGCTTTACGGATCGATAAGCCAATTTTGCCGTCGTCACCAACTGAGGTTACTTTCACTGTTACTTCGTCACCTACTGTTAATACATCATGAATATCTTTAACGAATCCATTAGACACTTCACTGATGTGTACTAACCCAGTTTTTCCTTCTCCTAAATCAATAAATGCACCAAAGTTAGTAATCCCTGACACTTTTCCTGGCAATTTAGCTCCTACTTCGATTGACATAAAAAAATTGTTCCTCCTATTTTTTCCCTAATTATAATTGCAGTTTATTCAGCTGAAGACTTAGTTGTTTCAGTTGAAGACTGTGATTGACTATTTTTTTCTGAACTGCTCTTGCTTTCTTCCGCTCCAGAAGTCTGTGTTTTTTTCATTTGTTCTGGTGTGGGATAAATCTGTTCGCCTTCTTTTGAGAGAAGGAAACGGCTACGTGCTAATTTTGCCACATAATCATCATCTTTTAACAAAGCAACGTCTTTTTTTAGATCCTTGACCTTCTTATCAACTGCTACGGATTCAGCAATTGCATCTGCTCGTTCTTGTTTGAAAGCACCTAAGCGATGATAATCTTTCATCAATTGGATGCCAGAAAAGGCAAAAATAATGAAGGCCACGAGAAAAATCGCTGCCAAGCGTCTGCGTCTAAAAATCAATTGTTTCTGTTGTTTTTGGAATTCGACATACTGTTCTTTCGTGTAGTCATTTTCCAATGCCGCAACTTTCTTCGAGTTTTTTTCATTCTTTCCCATCGTCTCGCTCCACTCGCTTTGGATTGTCCGTTTTATTATACCAACATCTAAGAACCTTGTCTAATGTTAATTTCAGAGAAGTTAAAGAAAATCAAGCTTTTTTCTAAAATATTCTTTGCTTTTGAAATAACAGTGGTTGATTTATTAATTTTTTTCAAAAGCGGCGCGTCTGTTTCATTAAAACGCTGAAAGGATGAAGCGCTTGGAATATTCATCTTTTCAATGAACTTGCCAAGCGCTCCATCCTCACCTGTTTATTCTTCAGAGACACGTGTTTCTGATTTTATCTCATACATTTTTGTGGCATCTTCTTTTTTCGTAGAGTCATTTAGTTGCAGGACTTCTACTTCTAAAATTCTGTTCCCAAATTGAATTTTGACAAGGTCACCAATCTTCACAGTACTAGAAGATTTGGCTAAGACTCCGTTGATTTGAATCCGACCTTTATCAGCGACTTCTTTGGCAACTGTTCTTCTTTTAATAATGCGAGAAACTTTTAAAAATTTATCTAACCGCATCACATTCACCTCTTTTATTTTTTTTGTCTCATCCGTAAAATTTTTGCGCCATACGGTAAACTTAACCATTCACGTATCGTAAATAATTCTAACTTAATGATGGTGCTAATAAAAACTGTACTACCCACTGCAACACCTATAACTGTAACGAAAAACGCTTGACTTCGGTGATGCACACCTTGGAACAAGATGGAGATAATTCCTTGATAGACCAGTAATGACAGCATCATGATTGCTAAACTAAGCAACAGTTTTTTCAAAAAGTTTCGTTCTCGAACAAAACAATTAATCGCTGCATCCGATTGTCGGACTAAAACGAATAACGTCGCTAGTAACCCAAGAATAGTAGACCAACTAGCACCTAATGTTCCCCAACGAATGGTGAAAAAGCCCGTTGTCAGTAACTTCACTAATAAGCCCACACCAGCTGCCACTAAAGGACCTTTAAAACGATTGCGACTTTGTTCAATACTTTGGTAGGCCTGAATAATGGCCATAAAAGCGATGGATAAAACATACACCCCTAAAACATCGTTGCCTTTATAATCTTTAAAAAGTGTAAAGTTCATGTACGGCAATAACATCATTAGACCAATCGAAGCCGCCGATGCCAAGGTTGTGGTAAGACGCAAAAAGATTTTTGCAACTTGTAAAAATTGTTGACGGTCTTTTTTCATAAAATATTTTGTCAAACCTGGTAAAAAGGTCGAGCTTAAAGCTAAAGCAATTACCAACCCTAATTGAACTAGTGGTTGTCCTCTATCATAGACCCCTTTGTCCACTTTCGCAGCTAAATCAGAGAGCCCGAAAAGCATGAGGGCATTTTTTACTTTAAAGGAATCAATTAATTGAAATAGAATCAGAAAAGCACTATATAAAGAGACCAAACCACCCTCAATCATTAAACGTTTAAATAGTCCTGTGGTTTGAGGCATAATCTTCCATTGATGCAAGTATTCCGTACTTCCACTAAGAATTTTTCGATTGTAGTACCATAAGACAAGTACCGCTAAGACACCGCCAGCCAACGCACCACTCATAGCCACCGTCCCCGTTTGGTAAATGGAGCCACCAAAGTAATGATAGGACAACGCAGCTACTAGAATAACCCCGACACGCACAAACTGTTCCATCACCTGTGAAATACCACTAGGCACCATCAACAAATGACCTTGAAAATTCCCACGATAGAAGGAAAGAATTGGAACGAGTAAAAAGGTAAAGGAAACAACTTCCATTAATGGTTGGAGTGCAGCATCCCCCATACTAATAGCAATTTCTTGACTACCAAAGAAAAAGAAGGCCCAACAAGCAATCGCTAACCATAACACATAGGGATATAGTTGGCGCAACACTTGTTTTTGACTCCGAATATCTGGTTGTTCAGCAACAATTTTGGAAATAAATTGCGGTAAGCCTGACAATGCTAATGTCATCGCAATCCCATAGATTGGATAAACTTGCTGATACACGTAAAATCCTTCATCCCCTACAAAGTTCTGAAAAGGAACGCGATAAAACGCACTCAACACTTTTGCAATGAAGGAAGCAACGGTTAACACAACGGCACCTTGCATCATTCGTTGCATTTCTTTTTGTGCCATCTTCTAGGCCTCCTTTTAAAGGGAATCCGTTTCTTGCGAATGTTTGTATTTTTCTTGTCGCAATGCGGTTGTAAAAGCAGCAATTTCTTGAATCCAAACAGCTTCTTTACAATCTTTCGGCAACTTCAAGGAAATAGTCATTTGTTCTTTCTCAACTGCTAGATCCGCTTTTAAGCTGGTGGCCGATAACGCTTCAAACAACTGCTCCACAGAGTATGTTTTTGTGCCAATTTTACTTAACACAAACTTGACTTTTTGGTCGCGTTTACGAATACTTTCTAACAAGGCACGGTCGCCATCCATTTTGATACGGCCAGTGGTTAATAAATGCGCCACTTCGTCAGGATACTCTCCAAAGCGGTCTAACAAGTCCGCTTCTAATTCTTCGTACATATCCATATTTTCTAATTGACGAATCCGTTTATAAATTTCAATTTTTTGTCGTTCGTCTGTAATGTACGTTCCTGGAATATAAGCATCAATGCCCAAATCAATCTCAACAGACGTTTTTTGGTCTTGGATATTTTTCCCTTGTTTACGAGCAACTGCCTCAGATAACATCTGTGAGTACATATCAAACCCAACCGAATCAATGAAGCCGTGTTGTTGAGCACCAAGAAGGTTTCCGGCCCCTCGAATGGAAAGGTCACGCATCGCAATTTTGAACCCAGAACCTAATTCTGTAAAGTCTTTAATTGCTTCTAAACGTTTCTCACTAACTTCGTTTAGGATTTTTTGCTGTTCGTACATAAAATAAGCATAGGCCACTCGATTGCTACGCCCCACACGACCACGTAATTGATACAACGTAGATAAGCCCATGTAGTCCGCATTTTCTACAAACAAGGTATTAGCATTAGGAATATCTACTCCTGTTTCAATAATCGTTGTAGTGACTAATATATCATATTGTCCTTCAATAAAATCAAACAAAGTATTCTCCAGTTGTACTTCTGTCATTTGACCATGTGCATACGCAATTCGTGCATCTGGAACTAGTGCTTGTAACTCTTCAACTTTTCGTTCAATCGTATCTACTCGATTGTATAAATAAAAGACTTGACCATCTCGGGCCATTTCTCGCTCAATCGCTTCCCGAATCGCCCCAGGATTATTTTCCATGACATACGTTTGGATCGGATAACGATTCTCTGGTGGGGTTTCGATGACGGATAAATCACGGACACCTAACATCGACATATGAAGGGTCCTTGGGATTGGCGTTGCTGTTAACGTCAAGACATCCACTTGTGAACGCAATTGTTTTAGTCGTTCTTTATGTTTCACTCCAAACCGTTGTTCCTCATCAATAATCAACAAGCCTAAATCACTAAAATTAATATCTTGCGACAATAAACGATGGGTACCAACCACAATATCTACTTGGCCATGTTTAATTTTTTCAATTGTTTCATTTTGCTGTTTTTTCGTGCGGAAACGACTTAATAAACCAATTTCTACAGGAAAGCCCTCAAACCGCTCTTGAATCGTTTCGTAATGTTGTTGCGCTAAAATAGTTGTTGGCACTAAAAAGGCAACCTGTTTATTGTTGCTAACAGCTTTGAAAGCCGCTCGTAAAGCCACTTCTGTTTTACCAAACCCTACATCGCCAACTAACAAACGATCCATTGGTCGAGATTTTTCCATGTCGTGTTTAATTTCGGCGGCACTACGTAATTGATCATCTGTTTCAGAATACGGAAAAGCCTCTTCAAATTCTTTTTGATACGCATCATCTGGCGGAAAAGCATAGCCTTTTTCCGATTCTCTTGTCGCATAAAGTAAGATTAAATCATCCGCGATATCTTCAATTTTCGAAGCAACTTTTCGTTTAGTTTTCGTCCATTCACTGCCGCCTAGCTTGTTAATTTTCGGCGTTTTAGACTCGGAAGCAACGAACTTTTGAATCAAGTTCAATTGTGTTACTGGAATAAATAACTTGTCATCATTTTGGTACAAGATAGTCATGTAATCTTGATGGACCCCATCAACTTCTAAGGTTTCCATACCAATATATTTACCAATCCCGTGATTCGCATGAACGACATAATCGCCCGTTTTTAAGTCGCTATAACTTTTCAAACGTTCCGCATTAGAGATTGTTTGACGACGTGCCCGTTTTTTGGTCGTTGTATGAAAAATTTCTTTTTCCGTAATCGCCACGAGCTTGTTTTTAGGTAATTCAAACCCTGTTTGTAATGCCCCTTGGACAATTTGGACATGCCCATCTAACAACTGATCCCAATTGCTTACTACGCTAGGTATGTCAAAGTCCTGAAATAGCTCTTCGACTTTTTGAATCCGTTCTTTCGTAGGAACAAAAACAACGACCGTTTGGTTTTGCTTTTGCCAACGGTCCACTTCCGCTTTTAGCAACGGCATTTGACCGAAGAATTGTTGCATTGAACGATATTGGAAATTATGGACTTCTTGGAAACGAAGATTCCCCATCCCCT
Organism: Enterococcus sp. DIV0546; assembly: GCF_051712785.1. NCBI lineage: Bacteria > Bacillati > Bacillota > Bacilli > Lactobacillales > Enterococcaceae > Enterococcus > Enterococcus sp. DIV0546. The sequence continues at coordinate 200,677 of NZ_JBIOPO010000001.1, read as the reverse complement.
TTTGAAAAAGTGAAAAGAAGGTCGTATTTCGTGCAGTTTTTCGCAATTGATCATGAAAGTCTACGCCAAAAGTTTGTTCAGAAAACACGCGCATTTCTTCAATTTTCAGGGTTTGCCATTCCGCTTCCTCTCTAGCGATTTCTCGCTCCGTTTCCATCATACGAGAATAATCATCCACAAAAAGCAAACTATTTTCTGGTAAATAATCTAACAGCGTAGTTTTTTGTTGGTACAGAAAATCTGTATAATAGTGAGCATTTTCTGTAGGAATCCCTTGTTCCCAAGAAGACAGCAACTGACCAAAATATTCTTCTAAAAAATCGGTCTCCGTTTGATCTTTAGCTGTCGCTAAACGTTTTTCTAGAGCATCTTGTAACCTCGTCATGCCATGATTCATATCTGCCTTTGAGAATACTAAATCAGTCATTGGTGAAATCGTTACTTCTTCAAGATTTTCTAATGAACGTTGGGTATCTGCTTCAAAATAACGGATTGAGTCAATTTCAACATCAAACAGTTCCACCCGAACAGGGTATTCGGCATTTAGCGGATAGACATCAACAATGCTTCCGCGAATACTAAATTCGCCGGGCTTTCCGACCATCGATTGGCGTTCATAGCCCATTAACACTAAGCGTTGCGCGAGGATTTCAGGTTCTACTTCTGTCCCGATTTCCCAATGAAGTTGCGCATTTTGCCACGTTTCTTTCGTTGGCAAATATTTTCGTAGTCCAGCTACTGGTACGACCACGATTCCTGCATTCGCTGTCATCAGGAAATTTAACGCACTCACTCGATCTGCGCGCGCTTCTGGTGAAGAAAAGGCCATTTCGGCGGATAACACTTCATCTACTGGAAATAGATGAACTTGTTCTGAAGGTAAAATATTTAAAAAATCATCTACTAATTGATTGGCATAGTATAGGTTTGGGACCGCAATAACAATTTTTTGATGCGTCTTTTGTAAAGCGCCTGCCATCAGTAATGTTTTAGCAGAGCCTGATAACCCAGTAATTAGTTGGCGCGTTCCTGTTGTCATTAGTTGACTGCGCCATGATTTAGCAATTTCTGTTTGGCTAATTCGTTCGATAATATTCAAACAAGGGCCCTCCTTTCTGCTATTTTCCATTAAATTGATTCATTGTTTCAACAAACGTATGTCCTTCGCATGCATATAAAGCGGCATCGGCTGCTTTTTTTACAGCAAGTAACATCTCTTCGTGTGTTTCTTTGGGAAAAGTACTTAGTACATGGTGGATAACTGTATCATTTTTTGAGGGCCGACCAATGCCAATTTTAATTCTAGGAAAGACATTAGTTCCTAAATGGGCAATCAGACTTTTTATCCCATTGTGGCCGCCAGCACTACCTTTTTGCCGTAAACGAATTTTACCGACCTCTAAGTCTAAGTCATCATAAATAACAATCAAGTCTTCCTCATCTACCCCAAAGTAGGTCAACAACGGACCAACAGAGCGACCTGATTCATTCATAAATGTTAATGGTTTCACTAACAATACTTTCTCAGTCCCTATAAAAAACTCTGCAATATCTGCTTCAAAATTACTATTATTAAACGAAACATTTTGCCGATACGCAATTTCATCTAGCGTAATAAAGCCAATGTTGTGTTTTGTTTCTTTGTATTTACTACCGGGATTTCCCAGTCCTACGATTACTTTCATCTTTCATTCTCCTTGGATTATAAGCTTGCCAACACAAAATGGCTGGGAAGCGTATGCGCTACCCAGTTTTATTCATTATACCATAGAAATAAAAAAACTCGCAGTCTTTGAAGATTAAGAAAGATGTAAAAAAATTTTTTAGAAATTTAAATATGCGTAAGATAGTGAAATTACGCACATGTAAGAGCTACCATTTTGAAACAGGTCTGAAAACTGTATCATTTTTACAATCAAAGTTCGTGACATTTTTTACAAACCATGTTACTATCACTTTAGCAACAGGAAATAAAAACTCGTTGCTCACGAAAAAGAATGTAGAGGAAGGAATGGTACACATGACTGCAGCCGCAGGGAATAAAGATCACCAAAAAGTAATTTTAGTCGGGGACGGTGCCGTAGGTTCTAGCTATGCCTTTGCTTTAGTAACTCAGAATATTGCTCAAGAAGTTGGGATTATTGATATTAATGTACCAAAAACTGAAGGAGACGCGTTGGACTTATCTCACGCATTAGCATTTACTTCTCCTAAAAAAATCTATGCAGCTACTTATGACGATTGCCATGATGCAGACTTAGTTGTCTTAACAGCTGGCGCGCCTCAAAAACCAGGCGAAACTCGTTTAGACTTAGTTCATAAAAACTTGAAAATTAATAAAGAAATCGTTACAACAATTGTTGATTCTGGTTTCAACGGTATCTTCTTAGTTGCCGCAAACCCAGTCGATATTTTGACTTATTCAACTTGGAAATTCTCTGGCTTCCCGAAAGAACGAGTAATCGGTTCAGGAACTTCACTAGATTCTGCTCGTTTCCGTCAAGCAATTGCCGAATTAGTTGACGTTGATGCACGAAATGTCCATGCCTACATCTTAGGGGAACACGGAGATACAGAATTCCCAGTTTGGTCACATGCGAATGTCGCTGGCTTACAAATTTACGAATGGGTGAAAAATAATCCTGACGTTGATGAAGAAGCAATGGTTAATTTATTCTTCAACGTACGCGACGCTGCTTACACAATCATCGAGAAAAAAGGTGCTACTTTCTATGGAATCGCGGTTGCACTAGCACGTATCACTAAAGCTATCCTAAACGATGAAAACTCTGTGTTACCATTATCTGTTTATTTAGAAGGTGAATATGGTCAAAACGATATTTATATCGGTGCACCAGCGATCATCAACCGCCAAGGCGTTAAACAAGTCATTGAAATTCCATTAACAGATGCTGAACAAGAAAAAATGGAAGCTTCTGCTTCTGCATTAAAAGAAGTTATTGAAACAGCTTTTGCTAAATTTGAAGCAGAAGAAGCAAAATAACTCCTTCTACAATAGTCGAAAATTAAAAACAACCAAGAGTGACCACTATTGTTACTCCGCTTTAAAGCCTGGTACAAAAATCCAAAGTGATTTTTGTACCAGGCTTTACTTTTAATCTGTTTTACTTTACTCATCACTCAACTTTTAAAAAAAATTATTGTTTTGTTTAGCTCGAAAAATAACAATAACCAAAAATAAGTTTATTATCTAAAATTCACTACACTACTTAATACAGTCCATCTGCTTCTTCTTTTGTCACAATGTAAATATTTTTCATTTGCGTATAAGCATCTAGCATTGATTTATGCGTTTCTCGACCAATTCCTGATTTTTTATAACCGCCAAATGGCGCGCCCGCAGGCAATTGATTGTATGTGTTGACCCACATCCGACCTGTCCGTACACCACGAGCAACCCGTAATGCTACATTGATATCTTGTGAAAAGACGGCACCACCTAGACCATATTCAGAATCATTAGCTAAACGAATGACTTCTTCTTCCGTTTCAAATTTAATCACTGTTGCAACAGGACCAAAGATTTCTTCTTGGGCCACGCACATTGTATTCGTGCCATTCGCTAATAACGTAGGTGCTAAAAATGCCCCCTTGTCTAGCCCATTTTCTGTTAAACGTTGCCCACCAGTAATCAGTGTAGCTCCTTCCTTCACACCAATTTCGACATATTTTAAAATTTCTTCCAATTGATGCTCATTGATCTGAGCGCCCATTTCAACACCTTTTTCCCACGGGAAACCAACGTTCACTTGTTCAAATTTTTCCTTTAAAGCTTCTACAAATTGATCATAAATACCTGACTGAACGAACACACGAGACCCAGCACAACAAACTTGCCCTTGATTGAATAAAATCCCTAACTGCACGCCTTCTAATGCACGTTCCCAATTGGCATCTTCAAAAATAATGTTGGCTGATTTTCCGCCAAGTTCTAAAGTGGCTGGAATTAGGCGGTCGGCCGCCGCTTTAGCGACAGTGTACCCCACCTCTGTTGAGCCTGTAAAAGCTAGCTTATCAAACCCTGGATGTGCCAACATATAATTTCCTGAATCAGAACCACGACCGGTGATTAAATTCACTACTCCTTTCGGCAAGACTTGATCAAAAATCTTAAACAATTCCAACAAACTTAATGATGTGCTCGAGGACGGATGAATCACAACCGTATTACCTGCTGCCAACGCTGGCGCTAATTTCCAAGCACCCATTAATAAGGGGAAATTCCACGGAATAATTTGACCCACAACACCAATGGGTTCTTTCACAACAATGGATAACGTATCCTTATCAAATTCTTTGACAGACCCTTCTTCTCCACGAATCACACTAGCAAAATACCGAAAATGGTCTGCACTGGCAGGAACATCAATCGATTGCGTTTCCCGAAGCGGTTTTCCATTATCTAAAGTCTCCACCATAGCCAAATGTTCTTGATTTTCTTCAATCAAATCAGCAATTTTCAATAAAAGATTGCTTCTTGTTACAACGTCAACATCTTTCCATGTCTGAAACGCTTCTTGAGCTGCTTCTACAGCTCGATCCACATCTGCATTTGTGGCATCAACAAATTCTGCTAATTTTTCACCATTACTAGGATTGTAACTAGCAATCATTTTGTTACCACTACCTGTTGTCCACTCTCCATTAATATACAATTGATAGCTACTGGCAACTACTTGATTTATTTCTTTTTTACTCATTTAACCACCTCTTTTTTTATTTTTGTATCCGCTTACAATTATAAGACATCTTCTACCTAAAAGTAAATGATTCTACCTAAAAAAAATATAGCTATCGGCGACTGTTGCTAACTCATCCCGACCTGAAATCGCCTGGCAATAACTGAATGTATTAAACTTTATTGGAGAGAACTTTTGCCAAAAAAAGCTAGCACTGAAGAATTAAAATTGCTTCTTCAGTGCTAGCTTTGATTTTTCCAACTCATTCGTTCTTATTGACAAAGAGCTGATTTTTTTATTTATCTTTTGGAACGATATAGTTCATTAAATGTGTTTCATCGGCTGAGATTGTACGTGTCGAAACAACGTTTAATCCCTTCACGTTCATTTCAGAAATTAAGATGCTACCATCTTTAAAGACTTTTTCCACAAATGCGACATGACCATAAGTATTGTCTGCGCCTAAAACACCAGCTGGGAAGGAAACCGCTGCGCCTGCTTTTGGTGTACGACTTACTTTGTACCCGCGTGCACGACCTGTTTCGCCCCAATCTTGACCATTCCCCATTGTTAAGTCCACACGTTTACCTAATTGCGTAATACGGTTGTAGACATATTGTGTACAGTTGCCCCAAGCATAACTATTAAAGGTGTCATAGTTTTTGCCATTATAGGCTGGGAAATTTGATTCCATTGGTTCAACGGTTGCTTTTTCTTTATCATAATAAGTTAAATCGTATGTTTTAATTAACGCATTTAATTTCTTATGGTAATCTTTGTCCGTTGCGTATTTTCCTGTTAGGAAACGTGTCGCTTCTTTGTATGATTTGGCTTCCGTTTTCCAGACACCATGATAGAAATCTTTATTGGAATCTAAACCATTTTTCAATAATTTCGCATAATCTTCCATTGATTCTTTATACGTTGGATATTGACGGAATTTTGCTTCTACTGTGTATAGGTTACCGAAACCATTGTCTTCATAGGTAATAAAAGAAACAGATTGACCTTTGTAATCGCCTTTAATACCAAACAAATTGTAGTTTGGTTTCTGGCTTAATTTACTATTGCCGCTGCCACTTTCTAAAATTGCTTGAGCAATCATCACACTAGCATATAAGTTTTTGTCCTTGGCCACTTTCCGAGCAGATTCACCGATTTCTTGAATAAACTCTTCTGTCTTCTTCGTTTTGCTGACCGTAAACGTCTCATCGTCTTCCACTAACCCAACCGTTTCATTTGTAACTGGTGGGACTATTTCGGGCTGCGGTGTTGACGCTGCTGGTTGTTCTACTGGCTTTTCAGCTGGCGCTGTTGGTGTCACTGGTTTCGCCGGCTGTTTTGATTCAGAAGTACTCGTGCCAGGTTTTGGCTGTTCTTTAGAAGAACTTGGTGTAGTCGTCGGCGTGGTACTTGATTCAGTTGTACTTGTTGACGTAGAATCTGTGGTTGACTCTGTTGTACTCGTTGAGGTGGAGTCAGTAGTCGATTCTGTCGTACTTGTGGATGTTGAATCAGTTGTGGAATCTGTCGTTTCGGTTCCTGACGTTTCCGTGGACTCCGTGGTTGCAGATTCACTTGATTCGGTTGAACTTTCTGTTTCAGTTGTTGATTCTTCTGTCGCTTCTGTTGTTTCACTAGTCGCTGTCGTTTCAGTGGCTTCAGCAGTTGTTGCTTCTGCGGTTGTTTCTGCAACAGAACTATTTTCAGCTACCAAGTTATTACCTTCTGCAAATGCACCTACTGGCATTGATGAACCTAAAAGTAATAAGGTAGAGAACAGGGCAAATTGTTTTTTCATACTCATTCTCCTTTTTTATTTTTCTCCATTTATTTTTATGTACCAACATAATAATTGACATAGTTATTGTTTAAATGGCTCCTTTTTTAATAGTATACTGTTTCATAAAAAATTTCTAGCAAAAAGTTAAAAAAATAGAAGAAAATTCACAAATTATTCTATCTTTTTTTGGTAATTTTCTAAGAAAAAAAAGAAAGGGCTTGAATAAACATCAATGTCCTCTCTTTTTCTCGTTATCCTTCAAACAAAATACTTTTTTTTCGAAGCGCCTCTTTGATTTCTTGGAAAGTTTCTTCGTCTGCACAGCGAATAGTATGCAGATGGACGCCTCCTGTTAAAACTGATAGTAATGTAGCATGCTCTTTTTGATACTTGTCCATAAATTTATCAATATCTTTCTCTGATTGAATGCGCAAACTGCCGATTAATTCCCCATAAAGCGGATGTGCAATACTCACATCTACCACTTCTCCACCTTTGGCAACAATGACTGACAATTCTTCTCTCGTTTGTTCAGGCGTATGTTGACAAGCAATTTTCCGCTCAATTCCTTCTAAAGGTTGTTCCAACATATACCCTCGAGCTGTTGCGACAATTTCGACCCCTGTCGCCCGTAATAGAGCGACATCTCCTACAATAATTTGTCTACTGACATCAAAAGCTTTTGCAAAACGAGTGGCACTAATTGGCTTTTCGGTCTCTCTTAATCTTTTAACAATCTCTCTTCTTCTGATTTCTCCATCCACGACCTTCGCCTCACTCTCCTAAATGTTTTTCTTGGAAACGTTTAGAGGCGTCCATAATTCCCTGGAAAGTCTCAGATAATGTTTCTTCATACTCGGCATTTTCAACATGATTCAGAATAGTTTCTAATACTTGTTGTTCTCTTTCAGAATCAAAAACTGCATGACCTGCTTTCTTTTTCACTGCAGCAATCTCTGCGACGACGTCCATCCGCTGTTCTAATAAACGGACCAGTTCCTTATCGATTTGGTTAATCTTTGCTCGTTGTTGTTCTAAAGAAGTTGTTGGGGCGTCATCTTCAGTCAATTCTTTAATTATCCGTGCTGGATTACCTGCGATCACACAGTTTTCTGGGAACGATTTGGTCACAACAGCACCTGCTGCCACCACTACATTATCGCCTAATGTTACGCCTGGAAGGACAATCGCTCCACCGCCAATCCAAACATTGTTGCCAATGATAATTCGTTTCCCTGATTCCATTCCGCTATTACGCTTGGCTGCTTGTAATGGATGCTCGGCTGTATAAAGTTGCACATTGGGGCCAAACATACAGTTATCGCCAATTTCGATTGGACAAACATCTAAAAAAACGTTATTAAAATTGGCATAGAAATTTTTTCCCACAGAAATGTTGTAGCCGTAATCAAATTGAATCATCGGTTCGATGTACGTCCCGACACCCACTTTTCCAAATGTTTCTTCTATTAATTGACGACGAATATAAGTGTCTGGTTGTTGGTTAATTAACGCCATTTGTTCACGGGCTTTTTTGCGATCAGCCACTAATTCAGGATCTGAGGCAAAATATAGTGCACCTGCGATCATTTTTTCTTTTTCTGATTTAAATTCTTCCATTCCGTTACTCCTTTATCGTTAATTCTGCAAATATCGTTTCGGCTTTCGCTTCTAAAAAATAATAAGGTTGTTGTAAAAATAGCGGCGTTTGATTAATGGCTAAAATAGCTGCCGTTGGTTGTTTATAATGTATCAAATCGCAAAATGGATGCACTTGAAAACTCGTGCCGACAATCACGATTAAGTCGGCAGAAGCAACGGCCTGAATGGCTTTTTCGATTGCCTCTTCGGATAATCCTTCTTCATACAAAGTAATAGCTGGACGGATTTGTCCATGACAGTCTGCGTGCCGATCACTAAGCAAATAGTCTTGCCAAGGAACCGTTGCACCACAAGTTTGGCAATAACATTCATATAAATTACCGTGAAAGTCCACCACTTCTTGGCTACCTGCTTTTCGATGAAGCCCATCAATATTTTGTGAAACAATTTTTCCCCGTTTCATTTCCTCTAATTGGGCCATTTTCTGGTGAATGATATTAGGTTGTGCGTCTGGATGATAGAGCGTTTTAACGAATTGATAAAACTTTTCTGGCTCTGTTTTTAAGCAAGTCCGGCTCAATAAGTATTCCGGTTGCTGGATTCCTTGATAGACACCTTTTAAGGAACGATAATCTGGCACACCTGAGGCTGTCGAGATACCCGCACCTGTTAAAAATGTGATTTTTTGTTGGGTTGCCAACCAATGAATTGCCTCAGCTTGCGTGATATTTTGCATATCGATTCAGCTCCTAATCTTCTATATTATAACGTATTTTAACATTAGCACCAAAAGTTTTTCCACTTTTTGAAAACTTCTTACCTATATATTGATTTATCTTGAAAGAGTTTGTGACAAATTTCTCAACTCGTGGTAAAATATGCATGAGTAAAAGTGAGGTGAAACAACAATGGTCGCATTTATTATTTATTGGGCTGCAATTATTGCCTGCATCGCTTGGGGCGTTTTAAGCATTTGGTTCTCTGTTTTTTATCTTTCTCGTAAAGAAAACGGAAATCTTTGGGCTTTTGCGTTCTTCAACGTTATCGCTATTATCGCCTTAGCAATTGTTTTATTAGTTTACAAAACTTGGGATTTCGGTATCTTAACTTACTCAAGTCTAATTTATACAATTTTAGCTTCTTTAGGTGTATTGACTGTTCTTCAAGCTATTTTAGGTCGTGAACCAAAAGCTGTCAAAGCTTAAGTAAAAAGCAACTGTTCCTTTAGGAATGGTTGCTTTTTTCGTATTAGTTTCTATTTCGTAGGGAAAATGTTACGCTAATTTCATGGTGTTTGTGTCCTCTTGATAAATTCCTTTGCTGGAACATATTGACTTTCTTCTGGATTTATCCTAAAATTAATAACTGAATTTAATAACTGAATAGTGCCTCAAAAAAGAGGTAGAGGTCGCGGTTTTTATTACGCTTGTGGAGTGAGAGGACACTGGGAAGCAAGTTTAGGATCAATCGCCGAAATGCATAACGGAGCCTCTTCTGTTGTGTGTTGGGACGTAAGTTAAGAGCTTGCGGACTGTCTTAGTAGTGATGCTAAGTTGTGCTATGTTTCGTTGAGGAATTTTTTTCGACATTACCTAGCAACCTTACATCTGTTTGGTTGTTTTTTTGTATTCAAAAATAGGTTGTGACAGAAGTATTCTCCTTTAAAAAGACAGAATCGCTTTTGCTCAGCTGATTATCAAAGCTTGTTGATTGAAAAAAGACAAAACGATCAATCAGACAAGAAATTTAAAGGAGAGAAAAAGATGAACAAAAAAGTTTTTTCATTCAGTCTACTACTTGTCACGCTATTTTCGTTACTTGGCATGACAACCAACGCTTCGGCGGAGGAAAATGGTGAATTTCGTGTCGGCATGGAAGCTGGATACGCCCCTTTTAACTGGTCACAGAAAAATGATGCACATGGCGCAGTGCCTATTCAAGGCAACTCTTATGCAGGCGGCTATGATGTTCAAATTTCTAAAAAAATTGCTGATGGTTTAGGTCGTAAATTAGTAATCGTCCAAACCAAATGGGACGGCTTGGCGCCCGCCTTACAATCTGGAAAAATTGATGCCATTATCGCCGGAATGAGCCCAACCGCTGAACGAAAAAAAGAAATTGCTTTTACAAACCCTTATTATGAATCACAATTTGTCGTAATTGTTAAAAAAGATGGCAAATACGCTAATGCAAAAAGCTTGAAAGATTTAGCTGATGCTAAAATTACAGCTCAACTAAATACATTCCACTACGGATTAATTGATCAAATTCCAAATGTCAATAAACAGCAAGCAATGGATAACTTTTCAGCTATGCGAACAGCACTTGCTTCTGGCATGATTGATGGGTATGTTAGTGAACGCCCTGAAGGCATAACAGCAACTAGTGTCAATAAAGAATTAAAAATGTTAGAATTTCCAAAAGAAAATGGCTTTGATGCTAGCGCTGAAGACTCACAAGTAGCAGTCGGCATGCGTAAAGGCGATCCTGACATTGAAAAAGTAAACAAAATTTTAGCAGGTATTTCTCAAGATGAACGGACAAAAATTATGGACCAAGCAATCAAGGATCAACCTGCAGCAACAGATAGTGATGAACAAAAAACAGGACTTATTAACGATTTCAAAAATATTTGGAATCAATATGGCGACATGTTTTTACGTGGTGCTGGTTTAACGCTATTTATCGCGTTAATCGGGACGGTCGTCGGAACAACCCTTGGTTTACTAATTGGTGTCTTCCGTACAATTCCAGATTCTGAAAACCCAGTCGCTCGTTTCTTCCAAAAATTAGGAAATTTAATTCTTTCTATTTATATTGAAGTTTTCCGTGGTACACCAATGATGGTTCAAGCAATGGTTATTTTCTATGGTTTAGCTCTAGCTTTTGGCATCTCTTTAGACCGAACAGTGGCCGCACTATTTATCGTTTCTGTGAATACTGGTGCCTATATGTCTGAAATTGTTCGCGGAGGTATTTTCGCAGTGGATAAAGGACAATTCGAGGCAGCACAAGCGATTGGGATGACCCATGGACAAACAATGCGTAAAGTCGTTATTCCCCAAGTATTACGTAATATTTTACCTGCAACAGGGAATGAATTTGTCATTAATATCAAAGATACGGCCGTGTTAAGTGTTATCGGTGTCGCAGATTTATTCTTCCAAGGGAATGCTGCTTCTGGCGCAAACTTCCAGTTCTTCCAAACCTTTACAATTGTCGGCATCATGTACTTGGTAATGACTTTTGTGATCACACGAATCTTACGTGTTGTGGAACGTAAAATGGATGGCCCTTCTGCTTACGTTAAAGTAGAAGAATTAACTGAAGAAGGAAAAGAAAGCTAGGAGGCAAATAAATGAGTGCAATTATTGAAATTGAACATTTACGAAAAAGCTTTGGCGAAAACGAAGTATTAAAAGATATCAATATGAACGTCAATAAAGGAGAAGTTGTCACCATTATCGGTTCTTCTGGTTCTGGTAAATCAACGTTACTACGTTGTATTAATTTGTTAGAAAAACCAACAGATGGCAAAATCATCTATAATGGTAAAAATGTTTTAGAACGTGGTTATAGTTTGCCCAAATATCGGACCCATTTAGGTATGGTTTTCCAATCATTCAATTTATTTAATAACATGAATGTCTTAGAAAACTGTACTTCTGGTCAGATGACTGTCCTAAAAAGAAACAAAGAAGAAGCCAAAAAAATTGCCTTAGAAAATTTAGAAAAAGTTGGCATGGCTCGTTTTATTGATGCCAAACCTGCTCAATTATCTGGTGGACAAAAGCAACGGGTAGCCATTGCTCGAGCATTATCAATGGATCCAGATGTTTTACTTTTCGATGAACCAACTTCTGCATTGGATCCTGAAATGGTTGGCGAAGTGCTAAAAACGATGAAAAATCTTGCCCATACAGGGCTAACAATGGTGATTGTAACACATGAAATGGAATTTGCGCGGGACGTATCCGATCGTGTTATTTTCATGGATAAAGGTGTCATTGCGGAAGAAGGGACCGCTGAAGATATTTTTGTCCATCCAAAAGAAGCTCGGACAAAAGAGTTCTTACATCGGATTTTAACGAAAAACTAGTAAAAAAGAGGCAGTCATTCTGGTTAGAGTGACTGCCTCTTTTGTTATTTTTTGTATTGACGAATCATTGGCGGTTCATAAGAATCAATAAATGCACCAATTTCTTCTAAGGAATCTGAAATGAAAATTTTAGCTCGATCCGCTTCTGTTAAGAAACTAGTTTCTACCATTTTATCAAAAAAAGCAGCTAATAAATCATAGTAACCATTCACGTTGTATAAAATACAAGGATTCATATGTTCACCGACCCGGCCCCAAGAGATCACCTCGCTAATTTCTTCTAGCGTGCCGGGCCCACCGGGTAAAGCTAAATATACATCTGCCAATTCAATCATCTTTTTCTTACGCGCATGCATATCACTGACTGTATGCATCTTTGTAATGCCATTATGTGCAATCTCTCGTTCCATTAAAAAAGTGGGCATGACACCAATTACCTCTCCACCTTCTGCCAAAAGCGTATCAGCCACTGTACCCATTAGACCAACATTGCCACCGCCATAAACTAGATCATAGTGATTTTCTTTCATCCAAGCGGCTAACGCTACTGCAGCTTGCTGATAGATTGGCTCATTCCCCAGACTGGCGCCACAATATACTGCCATTTTTTTCACAAACATACCCTCCATTTAGATAGATTCTTTTTTACCATCTATCCTCTGGTAGCTATGGTAGCATATTTTGATTTTCTCGAAAAGGTGCAGCCATTTTTCTTTTCGTTTTAAAAGTATTTGAATTTTCAGACAATAAATGCTATAGTCTTTTTATATTTTAAAATTTCAGAAAAAGGAGCCCTATTATCTTGTCTACCTCACTCACTATTCGCTTAGTTGCCGAAGCAGATTGGCCCGCATTACATGCCTTGGATCAAATCATTTGGACAAAAAAGAATACCCCTGCCGAGATACAACCACTCTCGCTTACGGCATATCAGGAAAAAATGAAAGATGAAACGATTTTTGTTGCCATCAGCGGACAACAACTCGCTGGATTTATTGAAGTCCATCCGCCCACTTCGTTAGCAGCTCATCAAAAGCAATGGCTACTAAGTATTGGCGTTTCGCCAGATTTCCAAGGACAAGGGATTGGTGGTTCTTTGTTGTCGTATGTCAAAGAGATGGCCCAGATAAGCGGGATTCATAAGCTGAGTTTGCGAGTAATGGCTACCAATCAAGAAGCCATTCGATTCTATGAAAAACATGATTTTGTGCAGGAAGCACATTTTAAAGAAGAATTTTATATAAATGGACACTATTGTGATGATTATCAGTATGCTTATTTCATAGAAAAATAAGAAAACCAATGTTTTCTATAAAAACTGGTTGCTCTCTGTTTCTTCTTCTGTTATTTTAAATAATAAGACAATATTAAGGAGTGTGAATCTATGCAAAAAAAGTTAGTTTGGCGTGATTATCTATACGTTGGTTCAATGTTATTCGGTTTGTTTTTCGGTGCTGGAAATTTAATTTTCCCTGTACATATGGGACAAGAAGCGGGGGCTTCCGTCTTTTTAGCAAACTTGGGCTTCTTAGCCACTGGAATTGGCTTACCTTTTCTTGGTGTCATTGCTATGGGTGTTTCTAAAAGTTCAGGTGTTTTTGACTTAGCTTCTCGGATTAATCGTCGTTATGCTCTTATTTTTACCTTACTATTATATTTAACGATTGGTCCTTTCTTTGCTTTACCAAGGTTAGCAACTACTTCTTTTGAGATTGGTCTTGCACCATTTGTTCCTAAAGACTTGCAATGGCTGGTTCTTGCTGGTTTTTCCGCATTATTTTTCTTAGCTGTTTGGCTCTTCTCTAGAAAGCCAAGTAAAATCTTAGATTATGTGGGTAAATTTTTAAATCCGTTATTTTTAGCATTGCTAGGAATTTTGATTGTTTTAGCCTTTGTAAAACCATTAGGTCATGTGGCCAGTGCCGCTGTTGGTGAAAATTATATTTCAAGTCCTTTTTTTAAAGGATTTACAGAAGGTTATAATACGTTGGATGCTTTAGCTTCATTAGCTTTTGGGATTGTTGTCGTTTCCACTTTACGAAATATGGGCGTCGAAAAACCAGGAGATATCGCTAAAGGAATGATTAAATCAGGTGCTTTCAGTGTTGTATTGATGGGGATTATCTATACCTTACTTGCTTATATGGGAACAATGAGTATCGGGGCTTTTCCAATCAGTGAAAACGGCGGGATTGCCTTAGCCCAAATTGCCAATTACTATTTAGGCCTACCAGGGAGTATTTTACTGGCTTTTATCGTAGTTCTTGCTTGTTTAAAAACCGGTATCGGCTTAAGCACAGCCTTTTCTGAGACTTTTGAAGAAATGTTTCCGAAAGTTTCCTATCAAAAATTCTTGGCAATTGTTGTTATTTTACCAGCTATTTTTGCAAATGTCGGCTTAACCAACATCATTCAATTTGCCGTTCCAGTCTTGATGTTCCTTTATCCATTAGCGATTACTTTAATGCTTTTGGTAATCATCAGTCCTATTTTCAAACATCGACGGGAAGTCTATCAAGCAACGACCTATATCACATTGATTGCTGCTGTTTTAGATGCATTAAATAGCGCGCCTGCCTTTATCAAAGATACGGCGTTTGTAACAACGCTTTTAGAAAAAGCCGGCCAATACTTACCATTGTTCACTATTGGCATGGGCTGGGTCGTTCCAGCAACGGTTGCTTTTCTAATTAGTTGGGTTTGGGTCATGATTTCTAAAAAAGATCCTATTCTTGATTAATTCTTACCAAAACGACACTAGAAAAAATGCGGAAGCGCATCTTTTCTAGTGTCGTTTTTATGTATATTCGTTGTACCAAACTCTTGACTATGGTAAATTGAAGTTACCAACAAGTACTGGAGGAAATTGCCCATGTTAGTTACAACAACCGAGAGAATTAGCGGTCAAGAATATGAAATTATTGGAGAAGTTTTCGGGTTAACCACACGTTCTAAAAATATGTTTAAAGATTTAGGTGCTGGACTAAAAAGCGTAGTTGGCGGTGAAATCAAAGGTTACACTGATATGCAACGAGAAGCACGCGACCAAGCAATCGAACGTTTAAAAGCAGAAGCCTCTAAATTAGGTGCAGATGCCGTTGTGATGATGCGTTTTGATTCTGGCACAATTGGCACAGACATGCAATCTGTCGTGGCTTACGGGACAGCTGTTAAATACATCTAAATTTTGCAACTAAAAAGACACAGACCTTTGAGCCGACCCCCAAAAGTTAGACCTAGAAATCTAACTTTTGGAGGTTTTTTTGTATGGCAAAATACAGTTTTGAATTTAAACTTAAACTTGTTCATGACTACTTATCTGGTCAAGGAGGTCTAAGGTTTCTCGCAAAGAAGTATGGGTTTAAAGATAGTTCTCAAATAAGCAAATGGATAAATGCCTATAAAGAACTTGGTGAAGAAGGCCTACTTCGCAGTCGAAAAAATAAGAATTACTCTGTTCAATTTAAGCTAGATGCGTTAGAGTTATATTTAACAACAGAGTTGTCCTATCAAGAAGTAGCTAATCTTCTAAAAATGAACAATCCATCATTGATTGCGAATTGGCTTAGAACGTATCAGAAGTTTGGTATAGAGGGACTCTCTAAACAGAAAGGACGTCCACCTACCATGTCTAAAAAGAAACGAAATGAACCCCAACCACTACCAAGTGAACGATCTCAAGTAGAGAAACTAGAAAAAGAAAATAGAATGTTAAAAATTGAGAATGCCTATTTAAAAGAATTGAGGAGACTGCGTTTAGAGGACGAACAAAAAATGAACGAATCGCACGAATCATTCACAGTCTCCGAAGACACTTTCGATTAAAAGATATTTTGGAAACCCTAAGGTTTCCAAAATCTACTTACATGTACTGGCAAAAACGCCTCGACAGAACAGCTTCAACACAAATCATTGAAGAAGAAATTCAAGCGATTCGTAAAAAACATCAACATTATGGCTATAGAAGGATGACCCAAGAATTGAAACGACGTGGATTTCAAGTGAATAAAAAGAAAGTCCAGCGATTAATACAAAAGTTAAAGTTACAAGTCAAAGCTTTTACTAAGAAATCCAGAAAATATAATTCCTATAAAGGAACCGTTGGTAAAATCGCTAAAAATTTGATTCGTCGCCGATTTAAAACTTCTGTTCCTCATCAAAAAATTACAACTGATACAACTGAATTTAAGTACTTTGAAGCAGATAACGCAGGCATCTTTCGTCAGAAAAAACTATACTTAGATCCATTTATGGATATGTATAATAGTGAAATTCTAAGCTATAGCCTTTCTACTCAACCAAATGGTAAAACAGTTATGGGAGGTCTGAAAGAAGCAATTTCTCAAACAAATGATTGTCCCTATCGGCGCACCTTTCACTCTGATCAAGGCTGGGCTTATCAAATGAATGTCTATATACAAACATTAAAGGACAACAATATCTTTCAAAGTATGTCTCGAAAAGGAACCTGTTTAGATAATTCTCCTATGGAGAATTTCTTCAGTATCCTAAAACAAGAAGTGTACTATGGAAAAATCTATCAAAGTCAAAATGAATTGAGAGAAGCAATTGAGAACTACATTTATTATTACAATCATCACCGAATCAAGGAAAAACTTAACTGGAAAAGCCCAGTAGAATTTCGACAATTCAATCAAAAAACTGCATAAAAAATAGAGTGGAAAAATCCACTCTATAAAAGTCTAACTTTTTGGGGTCACTACACTTTTCTTGTAAGGTCTGCGTCTTTTTAGTTTTCATATTTCACTTCTGCTAAATACAATCCTTCTGGATGAGCAGTCGGACCTGCTAAATTTCGATCTTTGGCTGCGATAATTGCTGGAATCGCGGTTGGTTCCAGCCGCCCATTGCCGATTTTCAATAGCGTACCAACTAAAATCCGAATCATTTTGTACAAGAAACCATCGCCCCGAAAAGTGAATGTTAATTCATCCCCCTTTTCATTGACATGAACACTGGCTTCATGAATGGTTCGGACTTTATCTTCTACCGAACTTCCTGAGGCACAGAAAGAGGTAAAATCATGGGTGCCTAATAAATCAGGCAAAGCTTGTTGGATTTTTTCGAGATCAATGGGATACGGAAAATAACTAGCATAAAAACGTCGAAATGGACTTCGCGGTTTGCCAATATCCACTTTAAATTGATAGGTTTTTTCGATCACGTGATAACGTGCATGAAAGTCTTCTGAAACACGTTCCACGCTTCGCACAGCAATGTCTTCTGGTGTTTGTGTGTCTAACGCAAAGCGCATTTTTTCCAACGGACGTTCCTGCGGATAATCAAAGTGAATCACTTGGCCCATTGCATGAACACCTGCATCTGTTCGTCCTGAACCAAAAACCGTCACGGAGTGTCCGTTATTCATGCGTGCTAACGTTTTTTCTATTTCTTCTTGAACGGTACGCTCATTAGGCTGCTTTTGAAAGCCATGAAAATGAGTGCCATCATAGGCAATGATTGCTTTATAGCGGGGCATAATTTTTCTTCACCTTTTCTAAGTTCTTAATACAAATAAGCCAATGGTTAACAAGACAAAGCCAAACATTACTATTGTATCTCGTAGGTGCCAATGAAGAATGCGGTATTTTGTCCGTCCTTCGCCACCTTGATAACCTCTTGCTTCCATAGCAGTCGCTAAGTCTTCCGCACGATTAAAACTACTTACGAAAAGCGGAATCAAAAGTGGAACAATAGCTTTCATTTTTTGAAGTAAGTTTCCTTCACCAAAATCAACACCACGGGCACGTTGGGCATTCATAATCTTTTCCGTTTCATCCATTAATGTTGGGACAAAACGTAAGGCAATTGATAACATCAATGAAACTTCATGAACTGGAAATTTCACCACACGAAGTGGGCGTAACAAATATTCAATTGCATCTGATAACTCTAATGGTGCCGTCGTTAAAGTTAATAACGTTGACATGAAAATAATTAAAACAAAACGACAGAAAATAAATAGCCCATTCGTCACACCAAACTGGGTAATGGAAATAATTCCCCACTGAAAGTACACTTCCCCCCCTTGTGTAAACAAGGTTTGAAGAGCCACAGTAAACAGAATTAGCCATAATAATGGCCGAACACCGCGGATAAAGAAGCGGGCGCTGATTTTTGATAATGAAATAGCAAAAGCAGTAAAGGCTGCTATTAAAACATAACTCTGCCAATTATTTGCTAAAAAGATAATTCCAATAAAATAAAAACTAGCTAATAATTTTGCGCGCGGATCTAAACGATGGATAAAAGAATCACCTGGAATATAGCGCCCAAAAATCAATTTATTCATCATTTTGCCTCACCTGCTTCCTGCATTTTTTTCAGAAGCTGATCGGCTAATTGATCGGCCGTTAATGGTAATTGCTCAAAAGAAAAGCCTTTTGCCACTAATTTTTCAGCAAATTCGGCTGCAGTTGGCACGCCTAATTGTTTTTCTTTCAGCCATTGTGTCTCTTGAAACACTTCTTGTGGTGCTCCCGCTCGGACGATTTGTCCTTTTTCTAAAACAATCACATGATCTGCGTAATTAGCCACATCATCCATCAAATGTGTCACTAAAACGATGGTCATATTGTGTTCTTTATGCAGACGACTAAACATCTCCATCATTTCTTTACGACCCTTAGGATCCAAACCAGCAGTCGGTTCGTCTAATACTAAGACTTCTGGTTCCATCGCTAGCACACCAGCAATTGCGACACGGCGCATTTGACCACCTGATAACTCAAACGGAGAATGTTGTAAGTATTTTTCATCTAAGCCGACTAAATCAAGCATTTTCTTAGCTAATTTTTTCGCTTCTTCGTCTGAAACACCAAAGTTTTTCGGTCCGAAAGCGATATCTCGCTCCACTGTTTCTTCAAACAATTGTGCTTCTGGAAATTGAAAAACGATCCCAACTTTTTTACGAATTGGTTTTAAATTCTTATTATCAGTTTCTGGCGTAATTACACGCTCTCCAATTGTCACTTGGCCTTTAGTTGGTTTCACCAAAGCATTCAAATGTTGTAATAACGTTGATTTGCCACTGCCAGTATGTCCGACAATCGCTGTATAAGAGCCGTCTTGAATCGTTAAATTAATATCGAATAATGCCCGTTGCTCAAAAGGAGTATTGGGTTGGTAAGTAAAATCTACTTGTTTAAAACGGATGTCCATAACCAATCCACCATCCCTTCTTCTGTTAAATAATTCGTTGGCACAACAACGCCACTCTCTTTCAAAGCTACTTTTAATTTTTCAGGAAACGGTAAATCCAAGCCCATTTCAACAAGCGCTTCTCCTGCAGAAAAAATCTTTTCTGGTGTTCCCTCGTTTGTCAATTGTCCTTGGCGCATCACTAAAATACGATTCGCATTAGCCGCTTCATCAATATCGTGGGTAATAGAAATAACTGTTAAATTGCTTTCTTCTTTAATCTTTTGAATGGTAGCAATTACTTCTGCACGACCTTCTGGATCTAACATACTTGTCGCTTCGTCTAAAATAATAATATCTGGTCGCAAAGCAACCACACCAGCGATAGCTACTCGTTGTTTTTGGCCGCCAGATAGCCGAGCAGGTTCTCGCTTGGCAAAATCTAACATACGAACCCGTTCTAATGCATCGTGAACACGTTCGACCATTTCATCACGCGGAATACCTTGATTTTCTAAACCAAAAGCCACATCGTCTTCGACTGTTGAACCGACAAATTGGTTATCTGGATTCTGAAAGACCATTCCTACCATACGCCGGATATCCCAGACGTTTGCTTCATTTAATTCTTTGCCGCCAACTTTGATAGTCCCAGCAGCTGGCAGTAACAGCCCATTGATCGTTTTGGCTAACGTTGATTTACCAGAACCATTATGGCCAATAATAGCGACCCATTCGCCTTGTTGAATGGAAAAAGACACATCTTTTAAAGCGGGAGAAGCATCTTCTGGTTGATAATTAAATTGGATATTATTTAGTTCAATGATTGGTTGCATCGCGTACTCCCTCAATCTATTTATTCTTTCTAACACTACCAAAAAAGTAGCGTTTTTTCAATCATCTGTTCTGATTCTTCACACTATTTTTTATTATACCAAAAGAACGGTCATTATGGGAGCTCTTATCTGTCTTGACAGGTCTATTTTTCATAAAAATAACTTCTTGTTCTCATAAAACAAGAAGTTACTGATTTTCTTTTAAAAATGTGTCTTCAAATATTCAAACGCATATTGGGCATATAACTCAGCACCCATTGCCATCGCATCTTCATCAATATTAAAACGACCATGGTGATGTGCCCATTCCGTATCTTTCTCTGGATTACCGCTTCCCACTAAGGCAAAACAACCAGAAGCATGTTCAGTATAATAACTGAAGTCTTCACCACCGGTTGTCGGCTCTTCTTGTCTTAAGGCCGCTTCACCAAAATTTTCCTTAATTAGTGTTTGGGCAAACAAGGCATCCTGCTCATCATTAATCACTGGCAACGTTCCATATTGATAATCTAACGAAGCCGTCCCACCGTAAATAGCGGCTGTTTGTTCCGCATAGCGTTGCAGCGCCTGTTCTACTCGATTACGCGTTGCTACACTAAAGCAACGAACCGTTCCTTCTAAACGTGCATTCTCAGCAATCACATTAAAACGGGTCCCCACATCCATCCGTCCAATCGTGACAACTACTGGATCTAAAGGATCTGTCTCCCGAGAAACAATCGTTTGCAGATTCATCACGAAAGAAGAAGCTATGACTGCCGCATCAATACAAGCGTTTGGCATAGCACCATGGCCACCTTGGCCTTTAAAATCAGCAGAAAAAATATCTGCGGATGCGAAACTTGAGCCCACTCGACACGAAGCGGTTCCTACAGGCATTTGTGACCAGATATGTAAGCCAAATACATCATCAACACCGGTCATTGCGCCTTGCGCAACCATTGCTTTAGCACCTTGCGCATTTTCTTCAGATGGTTGAAAAATTAACCTTACTGTTCCCTGAAGTTCTTCCTGGATTTCTTTTAATACTTTAGCCGCTGTTACTAACATCGCGGTATGGGAATCATGCCCACATGCATGCATCTTGCCAGCTTCTAAAGATTTATAAGCTAAATCTTCATTTAATTCCTGTACAGGTAAGGCATCCATATCCGCCCGCAGCGCAACCACTCGGCCTGGTTTGCCGCCCACAATTTCAGCAATTAAACCCGTCGGTTCTGTTTTGCGATAAGTAATTCCTAATTGATCAAGAACTGCCGCGACTTTTTCTGTCGTTCGAAATTCTTCAAATTGTAATTCTGGATGTTGGTGTAAATCCCGTCGAAAAGCAATCATTTCTTGTGAATGCTGCTTGACTAGTGCTTTGATTTTTTTCATACTTACGCCCCGTTTCTACAAACTTAATAAAATACTTGAAAAAATACCCGCTAAAATAACCGAAACAATGGTAACTGTTACGAAACCTGCCACTAACATCGGTGGCATTAAATGGCTCGTTAAAGCCGCCTGTTCTTGTTCATCTTCTGTCAATGATTGAATCACTTCATTAGTAATAATATAATCGGCTGGAAAGCCATATAAAGCTGTCAACGAAACAGCGAATGCCATCTCTTTACTCACACCTAATACACGACCAACAATTGCTGAAAAGATGTACATCCCGATAACACCAATCACAATAATCCCAATCATTGGTAAAAATAAATCCATCAACATTTCAGGTGTGGCTTGTTTTAAGCCATCAAAGACAAAAAGCATTAACCCTAAAATCGCAAAACCAAAGCTATTTGCTTTCTGCAATGGTTGCTTTTCTAAAAAGCCTAAAGACGTTGCAATCACGCCAAAACATAAACACAGCACAAAAGGACTAATCGTCACAAACGGTGCCGTCCACACAGAAACATAATAAGCGAGTGTGGCAACTAAGGCTAAACGTAAAATTCGTGAATAATCTGTATGATATCGTTTGGGTACTTTTTCAAATAGTTTAGGCACATCTGGTTCTGCTCCTGTTTCTTGCCCCTCTTGTTCATGAACCGGCTGCCATGTCCCTGCTCGATATTCTTGAAGCTTCCGCTTTCCTTCTTTTTTTAGAACAATTGAAGTTAAGGGATAACCAGCAAACCCTTGAATGACATAAATTAAAATTGCCAAAACTGAAAGTGAGGCTAAACCAGCTGATTGAGCCGCTTCTGACATTACTAATGAAGAAACTAAACCTCCTACTAACGGCGGGATTGCAACTAAAACTGTTTTTAAGTCAAAAACAAAAGTCCCTACAGCTAATAACAAGGCAATAATGCCCAGAATACCTGACAAAGCAATCACAATCGTTTTCCATTGATTAACCAATTCTTTAACAGAGAGCAGAGTGCCCATATTAGTAATCAACAGATACATTAATAAAGTGGCAACCACTGTAGGAATCCCTGCCACTTCCACAATATTTTGTGGAAAAATAGTCCAATAACCAAGAATAAATAAAACACCACAAACAAAAACAGATGGAATCCAAGCTTTTGTTTTGATAGAAACTACATCACCAATGTATAAAATAACCATCAGCAACGAAAAAGCAAACATTTGCGACATATAATTCCCCCTTCTACTAACTCAGATTGTTTAATTATCTGAAAATTCCAATTAATAATCAGTATAACAAACCGGAAAAGCTTCTGCAATGCTTTTAAGAAACAAAAAAGCTTTGAGAAAACAGCGTTTTCCCAAAGCAAAAAAAAATCACCTTTATATGATGAGTGCTCCCCTGCTAAAGCCATCTTTAGCAGGGAAAGCAGAGCTAGACTCGGAGTCGCCTCCAACATCATAACACTCTAAAAGAAACATCTATAAAGTGATCGGTTTATTAATTATTTAACAAATTCGATAACTACCATTGGTGCTGCATCGCCGCGTCTTGGTTCTGTCTTCAAGATACGAGTGTAACCACCTTGGCGTTCCGCGAAACGAGGTCCTAAATCGTTAAATAGCTTTTGTAAAGCTGATTCAACAACGATAGACTCATCTTCTTCACGAACACTAGCAACTTCATTACGAACGAAAGTAGCTGCTTGACGACGTGCATGAAGATCTCCACGTTTACCTAAAGTAATCATTTTTTCTACAGTTGAACGTACTTCTTTCGCACGAGCTTCAGTAGTTACGATGCGTTCGTTGATGATTAAATCAGTTGTAATATCACGTAGCATAGCTTTACGTTGGCTTGATGTGCGTCCTAATTTACGGTAACTCACGTTGGGTTCCCTCCTTCGTTTCTGTTCTCACGAGCCACTGCTGTTAAGCAGGACTGGAAACTTCGTAAAAGTCTTAATCGTCCTTACGTAATCCTAATCCTAGATCATGCAATTTAAGTTTTACTTCTTCAAGAGATTTACGACCTAAATTACGTACTTTGATCATTTCTGGTTCAGATTTGTTTGTAAGTTCTTGTACAGTATTAATGCCTGCACGTTTTAAACAGTTATATGAACGAACTGATAAATCAAGTTCTTCAATCGTCATTTCTAGCATTTTCTCTTTTTGAGTTTCTTCTTTTTCCACCATGATTTCAGCGTTTTTCGCTTCGTCAGTAAGGTTTACAAAGATATCTAAATGCTCAGTCATGATTTTCGCAGCTAAACTTAGTGCTTCTTGAGGAATGATTGAACCATCTGTCCATATTTCCATTGTTAATTTGTCGAAATCATCACGACGACCAACACGTGTATTTTCTACTTGATAGTTAACACGACGAACGGGTGTGTAGATGGAATCAACTGGAAGTACACCGATTGGCATATCTTCTTTTTTGTTTTCGTCTGCTTGAACATAGCCACGACCAGGTTTCACTGTTAAGCGAGCATGGAAAGTAGCTCCTTCAGCAACACTACAGATAACTAAATCTTTATTTAGGATCTCAACATCACTGTCCACGATAATATCGCCGGCAGTCACGGTAGCGGGTCCTGTAATATCGATCTCAAGGGTTTTCTCTTCTTCAGCATATAATTTCAATGCTAAGCCTTTAATATTCAAAATAATTTGTGTTACGTCTTCTCGTACACCTGGAATGGTTGAGAATTCGTGTAAAACACCATCGATTTGAATATTCGTAATTGCAGCTCCTGGTAAAGAAGACAATAAAATACGACGTAGAGAGTTACCTAAAGTAGTTCCGTAACCGCGTTCTAATGGTTCAACGACGAACTTACCATAATCTCTATTTTCATCAATTTTTTCGATTCTTGGTTTTTCAAATTCAATCATTCTTATCTATACCCCTTTCAAAACGAAAAGTGTCTTGTTCAATGACGTTCCTAATTCAAACTCAGAATGAGTGGCGCTCATTAAACACGACGGCGTTTTGGAGGGCGGCATCCATTATGAGGAACTGGAGTCACGTCACGAATTGCAGTCACTTCTAAACCTGTTGCTTGTAATGAACGAATTGCTGCTTCACGTCCAGAACCAGGTCCTTTAACTGTTACGTCTACAGTTTTAAGTCCATGTTCCATTGCCACTTTAGTTGCGGCTTCTGCAGCCATTTGAGCGGCAAAAGGAGTTGATTTTTTGCTTCCTTTAAAGCCTAATGATCCTGCTGATGACCATGCTAATGCATTACCATGTGTATCAGTAATCATTACGATTGTATTGTTGAATGTAGAATGGATATGTGCTACACCTGATTCTATATTCTTTTTGACACGGCGTTTACGACTAACTTTTTTTGCTGCCATGAAGTTCTAACCTCCTTCACTTAGGAATTATTTTTTCTTGCCTGCTACTGTTTTAGTAGGGCCTTTACGAGTACGTGCATTATTTTTCGTGTTTTGTCCACGAGTTGGTAATCCACGACGGTGACGGATTCCACGGTATGAACCGATTTCCATCAAGCGTTTGATGTTTAAGTTCACTTCACGACGAAGATCCCCTTCAACTTTTAACTTATCAATTTCCGCACGAATCGCATCTGTTTGTTCGTTTGTTAAATCACGTACACGAACATCTTCAGATACGCCAACGTTTGCTAAAACTTTTTTAGCTGTAGTGTTACCAATACCATAAATGTAAGTAAGAGAAACTACTACACGTTTGTCACGAGGGATGTCTACTCCTGCAATACGAGCCATTATTCGTTACACCTCCTAATTATCCTTGACGTTGTTTATGTTTTGGATTTGCTGGGCAAATAACCATAACACGTCCTTTACGGCGAATTACTTTACAATGTTCACACATTGGTTTTACTGATGGTCTTACTTTCATGATAATACCTCCTGTGGTTTTACGGAGTACAATTATTTAAAGCGATAAGTAATACGGCCACGCGTTAAATCATACGGTGATAATTCAACTGTTACTTTGTCACCAGGTAAGATACGGATGTAGTGCATACGGATTTTACCTGAAACAGTAGCAAGAACTTGGTGTCCATTTTCTAGTTCGACTTTAAACATTGCATTCGGCAAAGTTTCGACGACTGTACCTTCGACTTCAATCATATCTTCTTTTGCCACGCACAGTACCTCCTTGTACTTGTTTCGCGTTTTCACACGATAAAACGGCGGAAACTCCAGCTCCCACCTAGAAATTCTCAACTAACTTCGTTATTCATTTTGATGTCACAAAACTGTAGAAGTCGGACTGATATATTCTACCATATTTAGTTATGTTTTGGCAAGAGAAACTGAATACATCAACAGGGTTAAACTGCGGGCAATTGGAAATTAGTTTTCGTCAATGATTTTTTTCACATCAGAAAAAACAGTATCGATTTCGCGATTGCCATCGATTGTATGCATCAAGCCTTGTTCTTTATAGAAAGCTAAGATTGGTGCGCTACTTTCAATGTTGACTGCCAAACGATTTTTAACCGTTTCGGGCTTATCATCTTCTCTTTGGTAGAATTCATGTCCGCCACAGCGATCACAAGTGCCTTCAACTTTTGGCGGGTTGAATAATTTATGATACGTTGCGCCACATGTGCGACAGATGAATCGTCCAGCTAAACGCTCGATTAATACATCTTCTTCTACATGGATGTCAATGACAGCATCAATTTTTTTGTTTAATTCTTTAAGCATTGTATCTAATGCTTTTGCTTGATCCAGTGTACGTGGGAAACCATCTAATAGGAATCCTTTGTCTGTATCTGGTTCAGCAAGGCGTTCTTTAACAATTCCGTTTGTTACTTCGTCAGGAACCAGTTCACCTTTATCGATATAAGATTTCGCTTCTAGGCCCAAGGCAGTTTCATTTTTCATTGCTGCACGGAACATATCTCCAGTAGAAATATGTGGAATGCCATACGTATCAATGATTTTTTCTGCTTGGGTGCCTTTACCTGCTCCAGGTAATCCCATTAAAATGAGGTTCATATATTCTCCTCCTAATTTTAAAGACCGGCTTATGAAGCTAGCCATATGTGAGAATGGTGCTGAGGTAAAACCTCAACACTCGATTCTTACTTATTGATAAAGCCGACATATTGACGTTTCATCATTAATCCTTCTAATTGTTTCGTTGTTTCTAATGCAACCCCGATAACGATTAGTAAACTTGTTCCACCTAAACCGATTGATTGAGGTAAGTTCCAAACCATTTGCGCAATGATTGGAAGTAAAGCAACAAGTCCTAGGAAAATTGAGCCGACAACACTTAATCTCATTAACACGCCAGATACATATTCTTCTGTACCTTTACCTGGTCGCACGCTTGGAATGTAGCTTCCTTGTTTTTGTAAGTTTTCCGCTAATTTCTCAGGGTTTACTTGAACAAATGCATAGAAGAACGTAAACGCAACGATTAGGACAGTATAGATGATTGCCCCTGGAACTGTGTTATAACTAAAGATTTTTGTCATAATGTCATACCAATTTTCACCAGCGAATTTTGATGAGAAAGCTTGTAAAATGGCATTTGGTGTTGCAATTAACGAGCTGGCAAAGATAACTGGAATAACCCCAGCAGCATTTACTTTTAACGGTAAATAACTACTTGTTGGTGCACCAGAAACACGTTTTGTATATTGGATTGGAATCTTACGTTCTGCTTGTTGGAAGAACGTTACGACTGTAACAATCACCAAAATAGCAATAACTAAGATTGCAATGAAAATAACAGATTGCCAAATACGAGAAGACTCGATATTGACGAAGTAATCTTCATAGATTTCTTTGACTGCTCCTGGCAAACGAGAAATAATCCCGGCAAAGATAATCATTGAAACACCATTTCCGATTCCTTTTTCTGTAATTTGTTCACCCATCCAAGTCACAAACATCGTCCCAGCAGTTAAAATAACTGCAATCATCACAAAGGTACCTAAGGTTGGATTGTTGACAATCCCAGTTTGACTTAAGCTATTAAAACCAGCAGTGATCCCCATTGACTGAGCCACACCCAAGACAATCGTTAGATATCTTGTTGCTTGATTTAATTTCTTACGCCCAACTTCCCCTTGTTTTGACCATTCTACAAATCTAGGTACAATATCCATTTGCAATAGTTGAATAATAATAGAGGCTGTAATGTATGGCGAAACCCCCATCGAGAAGATAGAGAAGTTTTGCATGGCACTACCACTCACCATATTCAACATATTCAAAAAGGGTAAGCTACTTAAATCAGACAATCCCTTTGCATTCACCCCGGGCACAGTAATGTGCGCACCTAGGCGAAATACAAACAAGATTAAAACTGTAAATAAGATTTTTGATCTAATGTCTTTGACTTTAAAGGCGTTCTTTAATAGCTTGAACAATTAGATCACCTCGATTGAACCACCAGCAGCTTCGATAGCTTCTTGTGCTGATTTCGAGAATTTAGCTGCTTTCACAGTTAATTTTTTCGTTAACTCACCATCTGCAAGAACTTTGATTCCCGCTTTTTCGTTTTTAACGATTCCTGCTTCTTTTAGGACAACAGGAGTTACTTCTGTTCCATCTTCAAAACGGTTTAAAGTATCTAAGTTCACAACAGCGTAATCTTTACGATTAATGTTTGTAAACCCACGTTTTGGTAAACGACGGAATAATGGAGTTTGACCCCCTTCAAATCCTAAACGAACACCACCGCCTGAACGGGCTTTTTGCCCTTTTTGTCCACGGCCAGCTGTTTTACCATTACCAGATGAAGTACCACGTCCAACACGGTTACGTACTTGGCGTGAGCCCTCAGCAGGTTTTAATTCATGAAGTTTCATAGGTTTGGCACCTCCTTAAGCAATCTTCTATTACAAATCTATAAATCTTAAACTTCTTCTACGTCCACTAAATGTGAAATAGTGTTAACCATACCTTTGATTGCTTCATTGGCAGGTTTTGTAACAGTACTATTCACTTTACCTAAACCTAACGCTTTAACTGTAGCACGTTGGTTTTGAGGACGTCCGATAACACTGCGTTTTAAAGTAATTTTTAATTCAGCCATTATTTTTGTCCTCCTTAACCGATAATTTCTTCTACAGATTTACCGCGAAGTGCTGCCACTTCTTCGGCACGTTTTAATTGTTTTAGACCTTCAACAGTTGCGCGAACAACGTTAATAGGTGTGTTTGAACCTAGTGATTTAGATGTAATATCTGCTACACCAGCTAATTCCAATACGGCACGAACTGGTCCACCAGCAGCTACCCCAGAACCTTCTACTGCAGGTTTCATAAGGATACGGCCGCCACCGAATACGCCAATTACTTCGTGCGGGATAGTAGAACCAACCATAGGCACTTCAACTAAGTTTTTCTTCGCGTCTTCGATTGCTTTACGGATAGCTTCAGGTACTTCTTGTGCTTTACCAGTACCGAAACCAACGTGTCCGTTTTTGTCACCGACAACAACTAAAGCTGCGAAACGTAAACGACGTCCACCTTTAACAACTTTTGTTACACGGTTGATCGCTACAACGCGGTCTTCTAATTCCAAATGTTTTGGATCAATATAAACCATGAATGGTGTTCCTCCTTCTCCTAAAATTCTAGTCCATTTTCACGAGCAGCTTCAGCTAAAGCTTGCACGCGGCCATGGTAAAGGTATCCACCACGGTCGAAGACTACTTTTTTGATGCCTTTTTCAGCGGCACGTTCAGCAACTAGTTTACCAACAGCTGCAGCTGTTTCTGTTTTTGTTCCACCTGAAATTTCTTTATCCAAGGCAGAGGCACTTGCTAGCGTCACACCCGCTACGTCATCAATGACTTGCGCGTAGATGTTTTTGTTAGAACGGAAAATGTTCAAGCGTGGGCACTCAGCAGTACCAGAGATTTTGTTACGTACACGACGATGTCTCTTTTGACGTGTTTTGTTTTTATCTGGTTTTGTAATCACAATTTTCACCTCTTTGATTTAATGTTTACTACTAATATTTCAAGCAGTCAGCAGATTACGGAAAAGAGAAGCTGGCAGACAAGACAAAAGCATTTTATTGGAAAAATCCCATAAAATGACAGTTGCTTGTTGTTGACTTCTGTTTTCTACACAGCTGTTATTATTTACCAGTTTTACCTTCTTTACGGCGTACAAATTCACCAACATAGCGAATCCCTTTGCCTTTATAAGGTTCTGGAGGACGAACGCCACGGATGTTAGCAGCTAATTCACCAACAACTTCTTTGTTGATGCCTTTAACGATAACTTGTGTGTTCGCAGGTACTTCAAATGTTACGCCTTCTGGTGCTGTCATTTCGACAGGATGAGAATAACCAACGTTTAAAGTTAATTTGTTGCCTTGTACTTGGGCACGGTATCCGACCCCGATAAGTTCAAGTGCTTTTTGGAAACCTTCAGAAACACCAACAACCATGTTGTTGAAGTTTGCACGAGTTGTTCCGTGGATTGTTTTCATTTCTTTTGAATCGTTTGGACGAGTGAATGTCACTTCGTTTCCTTCGATGTTCATTTTGATATCAGAAGAAAATTCGCGTGTTAATTCACCTTTAGGTCCTTTAACTGTAATGTTGTTTCCGTCTTGCTTGATTTCAACACCAGCAGGAAGAACAACAACTTTATTACCAATACGGCTCACTTAGAGACACCTCCTTGTGTATTTTTTAGAATTACCATACGTAGGCGATTACTTCGCCGCCGATATTTTTCGCTCTAGCTTCTTTGTCAGTAATTACACCCTCTGATGTAGAGATGATTGCAATTCCTAGACCGTTTAATACTTTTGGTACTTCGTCAGCTTTTACGTATGCACGTAAACCTGGTTTAGAAATACGTTTTAAGTTTGTGATAACACGTTCTTCGTTTTTACCATATTTTAGGAAAACACGGATTACGCCTTGTTTGTCATCTTCGATGTATTCTACGTCGCGGATAAATCCTTCACGTTTCAGGATTTCTGCGATATCACGTTTGATTTTTGAAGCAGGTACTTCTAAAGTTTCATGTTTAACCATGTTCGCATTACGAATGCGAGTTAGAAAATCTGCAATTGGATCTGTCATGACCATTGAACTATTTACCTCCTTTATGCGAGTTTACTTGTTTACCAGCTAGCTTTCTTCACGCCGGGAATTTGACCTTTATAGGCAAGTTCGCGGAAGCAAATACGGCAAAGATGAAATTTACGATAAACTGAATGTGGACGTCCACAACGTTCACAACGAGTATAAGCTTGTGTTGAATGTTTAGCAGGACGTTTGTTTTTAGCAATCATTGATTTTTTAGCCACGTAGTTCGCCTCCTTATATTATTTTTGGAATGGCATACCTAATTGTGCCAACAATTCGCGAGACTCTTCGTCAGTGTTCGCTGTTGTAACAATTACGATGTCCATACCGCGTACTTTATCTACTAAATCATAATCAACTTCTGGGAAGATTAATTGTTCTTTAATACCTAAAGTATAGTTACCACGACCATCGAAAGCTTTTTTGCTGACACCGTGGAAGTCACGTACACGAGGTAAAGAAACTGTTACTAATTTATCTAAAAATTCGTACATTCTTTCGCCGCGTAGCGTTACTTTCGCACCGATTGGCATTCCTTCACGTAAACGGAATCCAGCGATAGATTTTTTAGCTTTTGTGATAAGTGGTTTTTGACCAGTGATTAATGCTAATTCTTCAACAGCTTTGTCTAAGTTTTTAGCATTTGATACTGCATCACCCACACCCATGTTGATAACGATTTTATCAACTTTAGGTGTTTGCATAACTGAGCTGTAATTAAATTTTTCCACCAATGATGGTGTTACTTCTTTAATATATTTTTCTTTCAGGCGGTTCATTCAGTAAGCCCTCCTTCCGCAATTTTTATTTATCTAAAACTTCACCTGTTTTTTTAGAAACGCGGACTTTTTTGCCGTCGACTTCTTTAAACGCAACTTTAGTAGCTTCTCCGTTTGAAGGATCAATCACCATTACATTAGAAACATGAATTGGCGCTTCCACTTCAAGGATTCCACCTTGTGGGGCTGCTTGGTTTGGTTTTTGGTGTTTTTTAACGACGTTGACACCTTCAACGATAACTTTATCTTGTTTAGGAAACGCTGCTAAGACAACGCCTTCTTTGTTTTTATCTTTACCAGTGATAACTTTTACTTTATCGCCTTTTTTAACAAACATTACTGTTTCGCACCTCCTTTAACGTGGGCTCGAGATTATAATACTTCTGGTGCTAGAGAAACGATCTTCATGAAGTTGTTTTCACGTAATTCACGTGCAACTGGTCCGAAGATACGTGTTCCGCGTGGGCTTTTATCGTCACGGATAATTACCGCAGCATTTTCATCAAATTTGATGTAAGAACCGTCAGCACGACGAGCGCCAGATTTTGTACGAACGATAACGGCTTTAACTACTTCACCTTTTTTAACAACCCCACCTGGCGTTGCTTGTTTGACAGTAGCAACAATAACGTCACCGATGTTAGCAGTTTTACGACCAGATCCGCCTAGGACTTTGATCGTTAAAATTTCACGTGCGCCAGAATTGTCAGCGACTCTTAAACGACTTTCTTGTTGGATCACGATGTGTATCCCCCTTTCAGATTTTGTGCTTCAATCTATTAGGAAATTCTCGTTTTATTAGATAATAACTGCTTCTTCGACTACCTCTAGTAAACGGAAACGTTTTGTAGCTGATAATGGACGAGTTTCCATGATTTTTACGATGTCTCCAACTTTCGCTGTGTTGTTTTCATCATGCGCTTTATATTTTTTAGAATATTTCATACGTTTGCCATAGATAGGGTGGTTTTTCTTTGTTTCAACGACAACTGTGATTGTTTTATCCATTTTGTCTGATACCACGCGACCTTGGTAAACTTTACGTTGATTTCTTTCTTCAGTCATACGCGTTTGGCCTCCTTCCACTATTAGTTAGCTTGTTCACGCAATACTGTTTTGATGCGTGCAATCGATTGACGTACTTCTTTAATACGTGCAGTGTTTTCTAATTGACCTGTTGCTAATTGGAATCTTAAGTTGAACAATTCTTCTTTTAATTGTTTTTCTTTATCTAGCATTTCGGCAGTGGTTAATTCTCTGATTTCTTTAACCTTCATTCGATTCACCACCCATTTCCTCACGTTTTACGATCTTAGTTTTTACCGGCAATTTGTGAGATGCAAGACGAAGAGCTTCACGAGCTACTTCTTCAGGAACGCCTGCGATTTCAAACATGATTTTACCACGTTTAACTGGTGATACCCAGCCTTCTGGTGCCCCTTTACCTTTACCCATACGTACGCCGATAGCTTTACTTGTGTAAGACTTGTGAGGGAAAATTTTAATCCATACTTTCCCGCCACGTTTCATGTAACGAGTCATTGCAATACGGGCTGCTTCGATTTGACGGTTAGTAATCCAGTGAGATTCAGTTGCTTGTAAACCCCATTCACCAAATGCTACTTCTTTTCCGCCTTTAGCTTCACCGCGCATTTTTCCGCGGAATTCACGACGGTGTTTTACACGTTTAGGTACTAACATGATTATTTCCCTCCTTTCTCAGTGTTTTTTTTCGTTGGAAGAATTTCTCCACGATAGATCCACACTTTAACTCCTAGTTTTCCGTAAGTAGTGTCCGCTTCTTCCCATGCGTAATCAATGTCCGCACGTAATGTGTGAAGTGGTACAGTTCCTTCAGAGTATCCTTCTGAACGAGCGATATCCGCACCGTTTAGACGACCTGATACTTGAGTTTTGATTCCTTTAGCGCCAGCACGCATTGCGCGTTGGATAGCTTGTTTTTGAGCACGACGGAAAGCAACACGGTTTTCTAATTGACGTGCAATTCCTTCGCCTACTAATTTTGCATCTAAATCTGGTTTTTTGATTTCAACGATGTTGATGTGAACTCGTTTGCCAGTTAATTTGTTTAATTCTTTTCTTAGGTTTTCGACTTCAGATCCGCCTTTACCGATAACCATACCTGGTTTAGCTGTGTGAATTGAAATGTTAACACGGTTTGCAGCGCGTTCGATTTCAATTGTAGATACAGCAGCATCAGCAAGTTTTGTTGCGATAAATTTACGGATTCTTAAATCTTCGTGTAAGAATTCAGCATACTCTTTTTCAGCATACCATTTCGCATCCCAGTCGCGGATGATGCCTACACGCATTCCAATTGGATGTACTTTTTGACCCACTGATTGTCCCTCCTCTTAAATGTTTAAGCTCTGTTTTCATAAAGAAAACAGCCTATTTCATGAGACTTATTTCTCTGTTACAACTACTGTGATGTGACTAGTACGTTTGTTGATTGGTGAAGCTGAACCTTTTGCACGAGGACGGAAACGTTTCATTGTTGGTCCTTCGTTAACAAATGCTTCAGATACGACTAAGCTTTCAACGTCTAAGTCAAAGTTGTTTTCTGCGTTAGCAACTGCTGACATTAAAACTTTTTCAATGATTCCAGCAGACTTGTTCGGTGTGAATTTCAAGATTGAAATTGCATCCGCAACGCTTTTCCCTCTGATAAGATCGATTACTAAACGTGCTTTACGAGGTGAAGTGCGAACTGTTTTTGCAGTTGCTTTAGCTGATGTAATTTGTTCTGACATTTGCATATCCTCCCCTCAAAATTAGCGTTTAGTTTTTTTATCGTCAGCAACGTGGCCACGATAAGTTCTAGTTGGTGCAAATTCACCTAATTTATGTCCTACCATGTCTTCTTGAATGTAAACAGGGACATGTTTCCGTCCATCATATACAGCGATTGTGAAACCTACGAATGATGGAAAAATTGTAGAGCGGCGAGACCAAGTTTTAATTACTTTTTTCTTTTCGGCACCTTGTTGTGCTTCGACCTTTTTCATCAAATGATCATCGACGAAAGGTCCTTTTTTTAAACTACGACCCATGGTGAACCTCCTCTCAAAATGTACGACACATGGTCAAAAAAATTATTTAGTACGACGACGAACGATAAGTTTGTCTGATTTAGCTTTTTTATTACGTGTTTTGTATCCAATTGCTGGTTGACCCCATGGAGATACTGGCGCTTTACGTCCAATTGGTGTTTTACCTTCACCACCACCGTGTGGGTGATCGTTAGGGTTCATTACGCTACCACGAACAGTTGGGCGTTTACGCATCCAACGAGAGCGGCCAGCTTTACCAATGTTGATTAATTCGTGTTGTTCGTTACCAACTGAACCGATTGTTGCACGGCAAGTTGCTAAGATCATACGAACTTCGCCAGAGTTTAAGCGGATTAATACGTATTTGCCTTCTTTACCAAGTACTTGCGCGCTTGTTCCAGCCGAACGGATTAATTGTCCACCTTTACCAGGTTTCATTTCAATGTTGTGGATAACTGTACCAACTGGAATGTTTTCCAATGGTAATGCGTTACCTACTTTAATATCTGCTTCTGGACCAGATACTAGGCGCATGCCTACTTCTAATCCTTTTGGTGCTAAGATGTATGCCTTAACCCCGTCTTCGTAATGAACTAACGCGATGTTAGCAGAACGGTTTGGATCGTACTCGATCGTTTTAACAACCGCTGCGACGTTATCTTTATTACGTTTGAAGTCAATCACACGGTATTGACGTTTGTGACCGCCACCTTGGTGACGAACCGTAATGCGACCGTTGTTGTTACGACCGGCATTGTTTTTTAATGGCTGTAACAATGATTTTTCTGGTGTTGAAGTTGTGATTTCAGCGAAATCAGAACTTGTCATGTTACGACGGCCATTTGTGGTAGGTTTGTACTTTTTAATCGCCACGTCTTATTTCCCTCCTACGTTGATATTGTTCAGGACTGCTTATTCAGCAGCTTCGAATAATTGAATTTCTTTTGAATCTTCAGTTAATGTAACGATCGCTTTGCGACGTTTTTTTGTATAACCTGCATATTTACCCATGCGTTTGAATTTTGGACGCACGTTTAAGATGTTTACGTTTGCTACTTTAACATCGAATGCTGATTCAACAGCTTGTTTTACTAAAGTTTTGTTTGCGCGAGTGTCCACTTCGAAAGTATATTTCTTTTCGTCCATAGCTAACATGGATTTTTCAGTGATCACTGGGCGTTTGATTACGTCTAGTAATTCCATTATGCAAGCACCTCCTCAATTTGAGTAAGAGCTGTTTGTGTTGCCAAGACTTTGTTAGCTGACACAACATCTAACACACTAACGTTATCAGAAGTTACTACAGAAACGTTTGGTAAGTTACGAGCTGATAAAGCTGCAAAGTCGTTACCATTTTCTAAAACAACTAATACTTTAGTATCGATAGACAAGTTAGCAAGAACTTGTTTGAATTCTTTTGTTTTTGGTGCATCGAAGCTTAAACCTTCTACTGCTACCAAGTTATTTTCAGCAACTTTGTCTGATAATACAGATTTCATTGCTAAGCGACGAACTTTTTTAGGAAGTTTGTAGCTGTATGAACGCGGTGTTGGTCCAAAGACTACGCCACCTCCACGCCATTGTGGTGAACGGATTGAACCTTGACGAGCACGACCAGTTCCTTTTTGACGCCATGGTTTGCGGCCACCGCCACGAACAGCGCTACGGTTTTTAACTGCGTGTGTTCCTTGTCTTAATGAAGCACGTTGCATGATGATTGCATCATAGACAACACTTTCATTAGGTTCGATTCCGAAGATTTCTTCATTTAAAGTGATTTCACCGTTTTGAGTTCCATCTTGTTTGAATAATGCTACATTCGGCATTCCTTAGTTCCTCCTTTCCCTACACTTATTTAGCTTTCACAGCTGATTTGATTGTGATTAAAGATTTTTTCGCTCCAGGAATGTTTCCTTTGATTAAGATAACATTTCTTTCTACGTCCACTTTAACAACTTCAAGGTTTTGAATTGTTACGCGGTCGCCACCCATACGGCCGGCTAGTCGTTTATTTTTAAATACACGGTTAGGCGCTACTGGACCCATTGACCCAGGACGACGGTGATAACGAGAACCATGAGACATAGGTCCGCGGCTTTGGCCGTGACGTTTGATTGCCCCTTGGAATCCTTTACCTTTCGTAGTACCTGTAACATCAACAACGTCTCCTGCTTGGAAAACATCTACTTTGATTTCTTTACCTACTTCATATTCTCCTAGCTCAACATTCTTGAATTCTTTAATGAAGCGCTTAGGAGCCGTGTTTGCTTTTGCAACATGACCTTTCGCAGGTTTGTTTGATAAAACTTCACGTTTGTCTTGGTAACCAACTTGGATAGCTTCGTATCCGTCAGTTTCAACAGTTTTTACTTGTAAAACTACGTTTGGCGTAGCTTCAACTACTGTTACTGGAATTAATTCACCAGACTCAGTAAAGATTTGTGTCATTCCCACTTTTTTCCCTAAGATTCCTTTGGTCATGAGTACACCTCCATCTTAATTTTATAGTTTGATTTCAATATTAACACCAGACGGTAAGTCAAGCTTCATTAGAGCGTCAACTGTTTTTGGTGTTGGGTTCACAATGTCAATTAGACGTTTGTGAGTACGCATTTCGAATTGTTCGCGAGAATCTTTGTATTTATGAGTCGCACGAATAACTGTGTAAAGTGAGCGTTCTGTTGGTAATGGAATCGGACCTGATACGTCAGCTCCAGTTCTTTTTGCTGTTTCCACAATTTTATCCGCTGATTGATCTAAAATACGGTGTTCATACGCTTTTAAACGGATACGAATTTTTTGTTTTGCCATCTTGTTCCCTCCTTCGCCTATTTTAAAAGTAGACATAGCTCCACGAAAATTTATCCGGCATGCTCGTTCATGGCAAAGCGTCCGAGCGTGTCGCAACCTCTCGCTTCACAGCCGGCAAATCAAATCGTTGATCTACCAATGCTTTTTACACTCCTGTAAACAGCACCTTTTTGATTATACTATGAAAGGATAGTGTTAGCAAGGATTTTCTGCGTTTTTTTGAAAGATTTTTTTCTTGTTTTGAAAAGCATTTGTTTTGTTTTTCAATTCTTTTCATTCTATTTTTATAAAAAAAGAATTTGGGATTCCTTTTTTACCAGAATCTCAAATTCTTTCTTTTTTATTCTATTAACCAATCCGGCGCATTGGAATATCATTGTTATCTGGATGAACCAATAAATATTGAATAACATCAATATTGCTTGCTTGGAATGAGGCTGCACATGCTTGCAAATATAAGTCCCACATTCGATAGAAGCGCTCGCCTTTTTCGTCAACAATTTCTGCTTCTATATTATGGAAGTTTTTTGTCCAATGTTCCAACGTCAATTGATAATCTCTGCGCAAACTTTCCAAGTCAATCACTTGCAAGTCGTTTTCTGTCATATGGCCGACTAGCTCAGTGACACCAGGAATATAGCCACCTGGGAAAATATAACGATTAATCCAAGCATTTTTAGCCCCGCCTTGTTGGCGACTGATCCCATGAATCAATGCCGTACCTTTAGGCGCTAAATTTCGTTGAACGACGTCAAAATATTCATGTAGATTTTCTGCACCGACATGCTCAAACATCCCGACACTCGTAATATGGTCAAAAGACTCTCCTTTTAAATCACGATAATCCATCAATTTGACAGTCATTCGATCTTGTAGACCTTCTTTTTCTATAATATGGCGAATATGATGAAATTGCTCTTCACTTAATGTAATCCCAGTTGCTTTGGCTCCATATTCTTTCACCGCAGTTAAAATTAACGTGCCCCAGCCGCAGCCAATATCCAGTAAAGTGTCGCCCTCTTTGATAAACAATTTATCTAAAATATGATGAACTTTATTCACTTGCGCTTGTTCTAATGTATCTTCAGGCGTTTTAAAATAGGCACACGAATACGTCATTGTTTGGTCAAGCCATTTTTTGTAAAAATCATTTCCTAGATCGTAATGGCTGTGAATATCCTCTTGCGAGCGTTTTTTTGAATGACTTTCTTTAGGAAGCCATTTAATAAATTTAGCATTGTGTAAAAAGCTATCCTTTTGGTTATACACATCATAAATCAGCGCTTGGATATCGCCTTCGATTTCAATTTTGCGATCCATGTAGGCTTCCCCTAAAGTTAACGAAGCGTTATTCAGTAAATCCTTCACAGGAATTTTTTCATTGAATACAATTTTAAAAACCGGATCCCCCGACCCTTGCCCATACTCTTTGACGGTACCATCCCAGTATGTGACTTGTGTCTTTTTTGAAAAAGACCATTTAAACAGTTGACTGTACGTTTCTTTTTCTAACATTGCATTCCCTCCATTAAATACCATTTGAAGCCAAAACAAAAAGAAGTCGCTTTCCGGTAGTTCGTCAAAACAAACACCACAGTCCGTTCTAAACTGAAGCACAGAAAAGTTAATACCCCTTCTATGTTCCGCTTCTTTTTTTGCAATTACAGTTCTATTCTACTCCTCTTTTAAAAATTTGAACATTCTTTTAACGTAATACCTACTATTGTTATTCTTTATCACAAAAAAACTAGAGCCAGTCCTTGACAGACTCCTCTAGTTCTAAATATTATTCTTTCTTACGCATCCGTTGTTCCGCATAAGTGTATGCGCCATGCCATACGTGCCCCACATAAGGATTAACTTGAATACCGTGTTTAATCGCCGCCGCTACAAATTTTTTTGCTAAAGTTACTGCTTCTAACACCGAATAACCTTTCGCCAAGCCAGCTGTGATTGCCGCTGAAAAAGTACAACCTGCACCATGATTATAATCAGTAGGATATAATTCATTTTCCAAAAGATGCGCGGTGTGACCATCGTAAAACAAGTCCAGTGCTTTTTCACCAGCTAAGCGATGTCCCCCTTTAACCACGACATGTTCGGCTCCCATTTGTACAATTCGTTTTGCCGCTTCTTCCATCTCCGCCACGGAAGAAATTTCGCCTAAACCAGATAAGATGCCCGCTTCAATTAAATTAGGCGTAGCAACTAATGCTAATGGCAGTAAATCGTTTTTTAGGCCTTCCACACTTTTTGGTTGCAGAATTTGTGCCGTGCCCTTACAAGCAATGACTGGGTCAATCACGACTTTTTGAATTTTCTCTTGTTTAATGTATTTGCTAGCCATTTTAATGTTTTGTTCATTGCCCATCATCCCTGTTTTCAAGGCCGCTACTGGACCGCCTGCAAAAATCGAAATCAATTGTTTTTCTAAGAGCGTTTCTGGCAATTCAGTCACTTCATGCGACCAGCCTGTCGTAGGATCCATCGTCACAATCGAGGTTAAACTTGAAAACCCAAAAACTCCATACTCTTCAAATGTTTTTAAATCTGCTTGAATCCCTGCCCCTCCAGTTGAATCGGAGCCTGCAATCGTCAATACTTTTTCCATTAAATCACCTAACCTTTTTCTCCAAGTATACGGAAGAAACAAGTCTGCTAAAACAGCCAATTGGCTTATTTTTTAGCCAGCCAATTTCTAAACAAAAAAAAGACCAGAGAATAAATTCTCTGGCCTTACGTCCGAATACCCCAGTTTTTTACGCTGGTTAAAGCTATAGTTAAAAAGTTAATTATTTAACGATTTCAGTAACAACGCCTGAACCTACAGTACGTCCGCCTTCACGAATAGAGAAACGAGTTCCGTCTTCGATAGCGATTGGGTGAATTAATTCAACGTCCATAGCAACGTTATCACCAGGCATTACCATTTCAGTACCTTCTGGCAATTCTACAACACCAGTAACGTCTGTTGTACGGAAGTAGAATTGAGGACGGTAGTTAGTGAAGAATGGAGTGTGACGTCCGCCTTCTTCTTTTGATAATACGTATACTTCAGCTTTGAATTTTGTGTGTGGAGTGATTGTAGCTGGTTTAGCTAATACTTGTCCACGTTCGATATCTTCACGTGCTACACCACGTAATAAAGCACCGATGTTGTCGCCTGCTTCAGCGTAGTCTAATAATTTACGGAACATTTCAACACCTGTAACAGTTGTTTTAGATGTTTCGTCTTTAATACCAACGATTTCAACTTCGTCACCAACGCGAACTTCACCACGTTCAACACGGCCTGTAGCAACAGTACCACGTCCAGTGATTGAGAATACGTCTTCGACTGGCATCATGAATGGTTTGTCAGTATCACGTTCTGGAGTTGGGATATATTCGTCAACTGCAGCCATTAATTCTAAGATTTTTTCTTCATAAGACTCGTCGCCTTCTAAAGCTTTCAAAGCAGAACCTGCGATAACTGGAACATCATCGCCTGGGAAATCGTATTCTGATAATAAGTCACGAACTTCCATTTCTACTAATTCTAATAATTCTTCGTCATCAACCATATCCATTTTGTTTAAGAATACAACGATGTATGGTACACCAACGTTACGTGATAATAAGATATGTTCACGTGTTTGAGGCATAGGACCATCAGCAGCAGAAACTACTAAGATAGCTCCGTCCATTTGAGCAGCACCAGTGATCATGTTTTTAACGTAGTCCGCGTGTCCTGGGCAGTCAACGTGTGCATAGTGACGAGTTTCAGTTTCATATTCGATATGAGAAGTGTTGATTGTGATTCCACGTTCTTTTTCTTCTGGAGCGTTATCGATAGAATCGTAGCTTTGTGCTTCCCCGCCACCGTGTTTTGATAATACAGTAGCAATTGCAGCTGTTAATGTAGTTTTACCATGGTCAACGTGTCCGATAGTACCAATGTTAACATGGGATTTAGAACGGTCAAATTTTTCTTTTGCCATTTTGAATGTTCCTCCTAAAAATATAAATTTTATTGTTTGTTTTATATGTGATAGACGTTACTAAAAATCGTCTGATCATCATAAGCTATTTTACACGAAATCTTGAAAAAAGGATAGTTCTAAAAACAAACCTTTTATTCTCAAGGAAAATTATGCGTTGCCGCCGTTTTTCTTGATGATTTCTTCTTGAACAGACTTAGGTACGTCTTCATAGTGGTCAAATACCATCATAAATGTACCGCGTCCTTGTGTTGCTGAACGTAATGTTGTAGCATAACCAAACATTTCAGCTAAAGGTACCATCGCATTAACGATTTGAGAGTTACCGTGTGCTTCCATACCTTCAACACGTCCACGACGACTTGTTACGTGTCCCATGATATCACCTAAGTAATCTTCAGGAACAGTAATTGTAACTTTCATCATTGGTTCTAAAATAACTGGGTTTGCATTTTTAGCCGCAGCTTTCAATGCCATAGAAGCAGCTACACGGAAGGCCGTTTCATTTGAATCGACATCGTGGTATGAACCATCGTAAAGTTTTGCTTTGATATCAACTAATGGATAACCAGCAAGAACACCGTTGTTCATAGAGTCTTCTAACCCTTTTTCAACTGCTGGGATGTATTCACGAGGAACCACACCACCGACAATTGCGTTTTCAAACTCGAAGCCTTTACCTTCTTCATTTGGTGTAAATTCAACCCATACGTGACCGTATTGTCCTTTACCACCAGACTGACGAACGAATTTACCTTCTGCTTTAGTCGCAGCACGGAATGTTTCGCGGTAAGATACTTGAGGAGCACCTACGTTAGCTTCAACTTTGAATTCACGTTTCATACGGTCTACTAAAACGTCTAAGTGCAATTCACCCATACCAGAGATAACTGTTTCACCAGTTTCAACGTTTGTTTCAACGCGGAATGATGGATCTTCTTCAGCAAGTTTTTGTAGAGCCACGCCCATTTTATCTTGGTCAGCTTTTGATTTAGGTTCAACAGCGACTTGGATAACTGGGTCAGGGAATTCAATAGATTCAAGAATAACTGGTGCATCTAATGCACATAATGTATCACCAGTTGTTGTGTCTTTTAGACCAACAGCAGCAGCGATATCACCAGAGTACACTTTGTCAATTTCTTGACGAGTGTTGGCGTGCATTTGTAGGATACGACCGATACGTTCTTTTTTGCCTTTTGAAGCGTTCAATACGTATGAACCACTTTCAAGGACACCAGAATAAACACGGAAGAAAGTTAAACGACCTACGAATGGGTCAGTCATAACTTTAAATGCTAATGAAGCGAAAGGTGCTTCGTCATCAGCTGGACGAGTTGTTTCTTCGTCTGTTTTAGTATCGATCCCTTTGATAGCATCGATATCTAATGGAGATGGTAAGTAATCAAGAACAGCGTCCAACATTAATTGAACCCCTTTATTCTTGAATGCTGAACCAGCTAATACAGGGAAGAACTCAACGTTGATTGTTGCTTGACGGATACCAGCGACTAATTCTTCTTCAGTGATTTCTTCACCTTCAAGATATTTCATCATTAAGTCTTCGTCAGTTTCAGCAACAGCTTCAACTAATTTTTCGCGCCATTCTTGCGCTTTTTCTAAATAATCTTCAGGAATATCAGTTTCTTGAATATCTGTTCCCAAATCATTTGTGTAGATTTCAGCTTTCATTTTAATCAAGTCAATGATTCCAGTGAAGTCTTCTTCAGCTCCGATTGGAATTTGAATTGGATGAGCGTTTGCTTGTAAACGATCATGTAATGATTCTACTGAATAGAAGAAGTCCGCACCGATTTTATCCATTTTGTTACAGAATACAATACGAGGAACTTTATATTCAGTCGCTTGACGCCAAACAGTTTCTGTTTGAGGTTCTACACCTGATTGAGAGTCAAGAACTGTTACCGCACCATCTAATACGCGTAGAGAACGTTGTACTTCAATTGTGAAGTCCACGTGTCCTGGAGTATCGATGATATTTACACGGTAGCCTTTCCAC
Organism: Enterococcus sp. DIV0546; assembly: GCF_051712785.1. NCBI lineage: Bacteria > Bacillati > Bacillota > Bacilli > Lactobacillales > Enterococcaceae > Enterococcus > Enterococcus sp. DIV0546. Next base: position 157,386 of record NZ_JBIOPO010000001.1, on the reverse strand, counting down.
TGTGCAGTTGTCGCAGCGGATGTAATCGTGATACCACGTTCTTGTTCTTGTTCCATCCAGTCCATTTGTGAAGCACCTTCATGGGTTTCACCGATTTTATGGATTTTACCAGTGTAGTACAAGATACGCTCAGTAGTTGTTGTTTTACCAGCATCAACGTGGGCCATGATACCAATGTTACGAGTTTTTTCAAGTGAAAATTCTCTTGCCATTTTGTATGTTTACTCCTCTCTTTATTTAAATCGATTGTAAATTGACTTTCTGCTGCCACTTTACGCGACAGACAGAGAGGATCTTACCAACGATAATGAGCAAATGCGCGGTTTGCGTCTGCCATTTTGTGTGTGTCTTCGCGTTTTTTAACAGAAGCGCCAGTGTTGTTAGCTGCATCCATGATTTCTTTCGCTAGACGTTCTTCCATTGTGTGTTCACCACGTAGACGTGCGTAGTTAACTACCCAACGTAAACCTAAAGTTGTACGACGTTCTGGACGAACTTCAACTGGTACTTGGTAGTTAGAACCCCCAACACGACGTGCTTTAACTTCAAGAACAGGCATAACGTTTTTCATTGCTTGTTCAAAAACTTCCAATGGATCGTTACCTGTAGATTCTTTGATGATATCAAATGAATTATAGATAATGTTAGCAGCAATCCCGCGTTTACCGTCAACCATTACACGGTTGATTAAGCGAGTTACTAATTTTGAGTTATAAATTGGATCTGGTAAAACATCACGTTTTGCAACAGGACCTTTACGAGGCATCCGTAACTCCTCCTTCCGAAATATGATTTTTCAAGTTGTTATTGTCTTATTATAATTAAGCTTTAGGACGTTTTGTTCCGTATTTAGAGCGGCTTTGTTTACGGTCGTTAACACCGGCAGTATCAAGCGCACCACGAACGATATGGTAACGTACCCCTGGTAAGTCTTTTACACGTCCACCACGTAATAATACCACGCTGTGTTCTTGTAAGTTGTGACCGATACCTGGGATATAAGCTGTAACTTCGATTAAGTTTGACAAACGAACACGGGCATATTTACGTAAAGCTGAGTTCGGTTTTTTAGGTGTCATCGTACCCACACGTGTACAAACTCCACGTTTTTGCGGAGAGTTAACGTTTGTTTGAGTTTTCTTAAAACTGTTATATCCTTTGTTTAAGGCTGGTGAATCAGATTTTTCTACTTTAGATTTACGAGGTTTACGTACTAATTGGTTAATTGTAGGCATTCCTTGTTCTCCTCCTTCCTTACTTCGCTTCTAGTTCCACACATCCAGGTGGTTCTTTTTTCGCGATAAAAAATAATGCAATCTCTGCACTCTTTATCAAATATGCTTTGATAGACAGTCAGCACGTCCCTATAAGGAACCTGTAGATAAAGCACCTTTGTTAGGATACCACGATAAGTATCAGCTGTCAACCCTCTTCTTTCGCCTTTCGAAAAAAAGCTTTTCCTTCTATTTAAACGCACTTTTCCTTTAAAAATTTTTATGACTTTTTCAAAAACTTTCTATCTTTTTTAGTTAAATAACGGTACAATATCTTTGACTATTGAAGGGGGCGGAAAACAGCGATGAATCTGAAACAAATGGTAGGAATCGAAGCTGCAAAATATGTAGAAGACGGCATGATTGTCGGTTTGGGTACTGGCTCAACAGCAAAATTTATGGTAGACGAAATTGGTCGTCGCGTAAAAGAAGAAGGATTGTCAATCGTAGGGGTTACTACTTCAAAAGAAACAGAGAAACAAGCCTTAGCCTTGGGCATTCCTTTAAAGGGTATTGATGAGGTTCCGTATGTGGATCTTACGATTGATGGCGCCGATGAAATCAGCGCTGATTTTCAAGGAATCAAAGGCGGTGGCGCTGCCTTACTTTTTGAAAAAATTGTGGCCACTTATTCAAAGAAATGTATTTGGATTGTGGATAAATCAAAAATGGTGGACGATTTAGGGGCTTTCCCACTTCCTGTTGAGGTTGTCCCTTATGGCAGCTGCCAACTAGTGCATTTATTTGAAGAAAAAGGCTATCACCCAGCACTTCGTCTAAACGCTGCTGGCGAAACATTAATAACAGATGGAGGCCACCATATCATCGATTTGCATTTAGAAAAAATTACAGATCCAGAAGCTTTAGGTTCTTATTTAGACAACTTGGTTGGCGTCGTTGAACACGGCTTATTTTTAAATATGGTTTCTATGGTAATCGTCGGTTATGAAGATGGACCGAAAACCTTACATGTTCCCGCACGTTAAGAATGTGTGAAAAAAGATTATTTATATAGGAAGGATAATATATGAAACGAATTGGTTATGCACGCACAACTATTATTGAAGACGATTTAAAAAATCAACTAACCACTCTCCAATCGTTTGGTTGTGATGATATTTTCCAAGAGACATTTGATCCTCAAGCGGAGATCAGTGTCTTAGACGAAGTCGAAAAACTTCTTTCTGCTGGGGATACACTTATTGTTTGTAAATTGCACCATTTAGGTAAAACAACCCGCCAATTAACAGACTTTATGAAAATGTTAAAGGAAAAACAAGTTGATTTTGTCAGCATTTCAGAAGGAATTGATACTCACCTTCCAACAGGTGAAGCCTATTTCCAATTAATGGAGAGCTTATCCGCGATGGAATGTGCACTAATTAAAGAACGAACACTCGTCGGGCTCCACAAAGCTCGTGAAAACGGAAAAGTAGGTGGACGTCCAAAAATTGATGGACGTACCGTCCGCAAAATCCGTGCATTATATTATGAAAACAAAGAAACCATCCAATTTATTTCTAATAAATGCGGCGTTTCGGTGGGCACTTGTTATAAGTACATCAATTTACCTGAGACAGATGTCGAGCGGCTGTATTCCTAAGAATAAAAAAGAAGTCCTTCAGATGGGGCTTCTTTTTTGATTCGATTTCACTCTAATTTTTCAGCAACTTTCACGTTTTTTTACTATTTTCCATTGGAAATCTTGCGCAAAACGGTGTACAATAAACGTGGAAATCTTATTTTCAGAAAACTAAACTCAAAGGAGAGCTTATACATGCCAAAATTAGTTTTTTCTCGTCATGGACTTAGCGAATGGAATGCCTTAAACCAATTTACTGGATGGGCTGACGTAGATTTAGCACCTGAAGGTGTTGAAGAAGCAAAAGAAGGCGGCCGTAAAATTAAAGAAGCAGGCATCGAATTCGACGTTGCTTATACTTCTGTTTTAACTCGTGCCATCAAAACTTGTAACTATTTACTAGAATACTCAGATCAATTATGGGTACCTCAAATCAAATCTTGGCGCTTAAACGAACGTCACTATGGTAAATTACAAGGACTAAACAAAAAAGAAACTGCTGAAAAATACGGAGACGAACAAGTCCACATCTGGCGTCGTTCTTACGATACTCTTCCTCCATTAATGGAAGCAACAGATGAAGGTTCTGCAGCAAACGACCGTCGTTATGCAATGTTAGACCAACGCGATATTCCTGGTGGCGAAAACTTGAAAGTTACTTTGGAACGTGCATTACCATTCTGGCAAGATGAAATTGCGCCAGCTTTAAAAGACAACAAAACTGTCTTAGTAGCGGCTCATGGTAATTCATTACGTGCTTTAGCTAAACACATCGAAGGCATTTCTGATGAAGATATTATGGATCTTGAAATCCCAACAGGTAAACCATTAGTTTATGAATTAAACGATGATTTAACTGTGAAAGAAAAATACTACTTATAAGAACTTGTTTCTTATTAACAAAAGCGGTTTGCCAAGGCAAACCGCTTTTTTATGGATTAAATAAATTGACTTTCGGTTAAACAATCTTTATAAATCGCTACTATGTCCGCTACATCCAATGGTACATAAGCCTTTTCGGCAATTGCACTATGGGCCACAGCTTGTTGTGCCATTTCTTCAAATTTATCTGCTTCGATGCCAACTTCTGGTAATGTCATTGGAATGCCACAAGCCACAAAGTAATCATACAATGCTTGAATACCTTTTTTCGCTGCTACTTCCTCCTCTTGTTCGACTATTCCCCAAACATTTCGAGCAAACTGTGCAAATTTGCCTACGGTTTGTTCAGACAAAACGTAATTCATCCAACGAGGCGTTAAAATTGCTAAGCCAATCCCATGCGTAATGTCATAAAACGCACTTAATTCATGTTCCATTGGGTGACAAGACCAAACACCTTGTTTGCCGCGCCCTGTTAACCCATTTAAGGCTAAACTGCTTGCCCACATTAAATTAGCACGTGCATCATAATCTTCTGGATTTTCTAAAGCAATAGGACAATTTTTGATAACCGTTCGCATTAAGCCTTCTGACACAAAATCTTGGACGTCCGTGCCTGTCGAAATACTAAAATAGTTTTCAATCAAATGACTGAAAATATCCGCTGAGCCAGCTGCTGTTTGATTTTGAGGAACCGTAAAAGTATTCGTTGGATCCAAGAACGAAACTTTTGGAATCATATTCGGACCACCAAAGCCTAATTTTTGATTGGTTTCTAAGTTAGAAATGACAGCACCTGCGTTCATTTCACTACCTGTTGCTGCTAAAGTCAAGATGGTCACGATTGGTAAAGCAGGACCAGTATACCCTTTTCTGGCTGCAATAACTGTCCAGATATCTTCTTCCGAATAAAAGCCCGCAGCTATTGCTTTGGAACAATCAATGGTTGAACCACCGCCAACTGCTAAAATAACATCGACTTGGTTTTCTTTACACAACTCAATTCCTTTTCTAACGGTTTCAATGCGCGGGTTTGGTTCGACACCGCTCAACTCAATCAGTGTATGCCCGTTTTTTTGGGCCAAATCAGTAATTTGTTGGTACAAGCCATTACGTTTGATACTACCGCCACCATAAACAAGTAAGACATTTTTGCCAAATTGATCTAACACAGCAGGTAATTCGTCTAAACGATCTTTCCCAAAACGGATGTCTGTTGGTACATAAAAATTAAAGTTTTCCATTCTTTCATCCTCCATTCAATGCTCTTACGCATTTATCATACTATTTTTTCAAAAATCCGCCAATAAAAAAGCCGAGCAAATGACAGTTGCTTTCACAACGACCGATTGACCCAGCTTTTGATTCTTTTTTATAACGAATCGCTTGTTTTGATTAACAAATAAAGAAAATAAGGCGCACCGATGATCGCAACAATAATCCCTGCAGGCATTTCTCCATTGCCAGGCAATAGCCGACCAATCGTATCACTAAACAATAAAAGTAAACTCCCAAACAACGCCGCCAATGGCAATACCTGTTTTTGTTGCGTAAAACCACATTTGCGAGCAATATGTGGCGCAAGTAAACCTAAAAAATTAATTCCCCCTGTAACGGAAATCGCTGATGCCGCCAACATCACCGCTAACAGCAACGAAACGATTCGTTCTTTTTTCACAGCAATACCTACAGAAATAGCTGTTTCGTCCCCCAATTGTAAAATATCCAACAGACGATGACGCTTCATCGCAAAAAAGAACCCAATGACTAGCCAAGGCAACAAAGCGCCCACAAAGAACCAATTACTGCCCCAGATACTGCCTGCTTGCCACATTGTAACAAAACGGTACTTTTCAGTGTCAATTTTTGATGTAATTAATAAGGTGAGTGCTGAAATACCCGTACTCAAAATGACACCCGCTAAGACCATTCGAACTGGCGTCAATCCTAAACGATGATGATACGCAATTACCAAAATCCCAACAGCCGCTAGCAAGCCGCCAACTAAGGCCACGAGCGGAAGTGCAAACGTCGTGATACTTGTCGTTTCAATAAAACTAATAAACAAAATCACTGCCAAACCCGCACCCGCATTAATGCCTAAAATCCCAGTATCTGCCAACGGATTCCGAGTAATCCCTTGAAGAATAGCGCCGCTTAAGCCTAAAGCTGCGCCCGCAAGGACCGCTAGCACAATCCGTGGTAACCGAAAATCCCAAACTAACAGTTGTTTGGCCTGACTTCCCTGTCCCAAAAGAAGGGCTTTCAAATCCATGAAGGAAACAGATAATTCCCCTTGCGTTAAACTGATACAAGCAGTTAGGATAATCCCAACTATTAAGATAGACACCCAACGGGACACTTTTTTCTGTGTCATCCTAGTTGCCCTCCTTTACGAAATAAATAAAGAAAGAATGGGATGCCAATTAAGGCCGTGATAATCCCAAATGGTGTTTCAAAAGGCGGATTCACCATTCGAGCGATTAAATCTGCCACCAAAACGAGGAGCGCACCGCCTAACGCCGAGAACGGAATCAAGCGACGGTAATTTTCTCCAGAAACTGTTCGCATCACATGAGGCACCACCAAACCAACAAAACTGACCGAGCCAACCAGCGCCACAGACAATCCTGATAAAAGCAAAATCGTTATACTGGCAAACAACCGAATACGCTGCGGATTTCGCCCTAAACCAATTGTTGCATCATCGCCAAACCGTAAAATAGTCACTGACGGACTAATCAGAACTGCTAATGCAAATGCGCCCAGAAAGATAGGAACGACTATTTTTAATTGTGCCCAAGAAATAACGCTGACACCGCCAAGAAACCAAAACGTTAACTCTTGACTCAAATTGAACTGAATGGCTAAGAATTGACTAAATGATAAAAAAAGGGCACTAATACCAGCTCCCACTAAGGTCAGACGCATGGGGCTTGCTCCTCGAATTGAATGATTAGAAAGATAATAAATCAGTGCCACACTCACGCCGGCACCAAGAAAAGAAACAACTAAAAGCCACCAATAACTCGCCTGAGGGAGGAAAGCAAAAACAAGCGCTAAGCCCAAGCCAGCCCCAGCATTGATACCCAGCAAGCCAGAATCTGCCAATGGATTTTGTGTAATCCCTTGCGCTAACGCCCCACTCACCGCTAAACTTGCTCCCACAAAAGCGGCGCCTAAAATCCGCGGCAACCGAACCGTTTGGATGACTTGATGCGCTTGATTAGTCGCATCGAAGTGCGTAAATGAATCAATAATCGTTTGAATCGAAACCGACGTCGCACCAAACATCAATGACAGAAGCATTGTCCCAATTAGCAAAAAAAGACAGACAAGTAACACTTGCCATTGGTGTCTATAAAATCCGCTTATGCCTTTCATCCATCCAGCTCCATTTCCATCAACTCATAAGAAAGCACTAGTGGCCGCTGTGTCTGACTATGATAACTAATTTCTGCTTGAATAGCGAAAACATCTGCTAAGCCAGTAACAGTAATCACTTCTTGCGGTGTTCCCTCATTGATAATCTTTCCCTCTTTCATCGCAATCACGCGATCAGAAAAACGAGAAGCTAAATTAATATCATGAATCGTCATCACGATAGTTTTCTGATGTTCTTGATTAATTCGTTTTAACACATTTAAAATTTCTAGCTGATGCGCTGGATCCAAATAGGTGGTCGGTTCATCTAAAATTAAAATATCTGTATCCTGCACTAGCGCCATAGCAATCCAAACCCGTTGACGTTGTCCACCTGATAAAATTGCCACAGACTCTCTAGCTAACTCAGTTAAGCCTGTTAATTCTAATGCCCATTGTATGTACTCTTGATCTTCTGTGGTGACACTTTTCCAGCCCGATTGATAAGGATATCGCCCGAAAGAGACGAGGTCAAAAACAGATAAATCGATTGTATTTTCTGGCGTTTGTGATAAAATCGCTAGTTCTTGCGCTACTTCTTTTGAAGAAAAATGTTGAAGTTCTTGGTTCTTAATGAACACCTTGCCTTTCTCAGCTGGCAAAATACGCGCAAGTGTTTTTAACAAGGTCGATTTGCCACAACCATTTGGTCCAATAATACTTGTAATAGTTCCCGCTTCAAATGAACAGTTCAGCGCTTCACTAATCACTTGACGACCATATCCTGTAGTTAAGTCCTCTGCCTCTAAATAATTCATAACCATTCCTCTTTAATTTTTCTGTCGTTATTTTACATTTATTGAGAATCGTTCTCACTCATTGTTCCTTGATTATAAAAGACCCTTCCTTAAAAAGCAATGTTTCTTCCAATCAAAAAAACGAATTATCTAAAAAATGCAACTTATTTGCTCAAAAAAGCAAGCGATGATTGACAAACGGTCGTTTTTAACTGATAATGAGAATCGTTATCAACTAAAAATAAAGGAGTTACACAATGAAACTTTTAAAAAAGACGGTCCTAATTGGTACCACCCTTCTTCTTGGTTCATTCTTACTCGCAGCTTGTGGTAATACGAATAAAGAAGCCAACAACGCTGACAAAACACATGAAGTAACAGATACCTTAGGCAATAAAGTAACCGTCCCCGCGAAACCCAAACGGATTATTGCGAGTTATTTAGAAGATTATCTAGTTGCACTAGGAGAAAAACCAGTGGCACAATGGACAGTTGGACAAGGCAGCATTCAAGATTATTTAGCGAAAGAATTGAAAGATGTCCCCACTATTTCCTATGACTTGCCATATGAAGCGGTTCTAAAATTTGAACCTGACTTATTATTAATCAGTTCATCTGCTCTAGTTGAAGGTGGTAAATACAAAGAATACAGTAAAATTGCGCCAACTTATGTAGTCAAAAACGGCGAAAATGTCACCTGGCGTGATCAATTGGAAGATATTGCCACTGTTTTAGATAAAAAAGAACAAGCGAAAAAAGTGTTAGAAGATTATGATACCTTAACCAAAGGCGTCCAAGAAGACCTTGGCAAAAAAGATGCTGGCAAATCTGCGGCAGTCTTATGGGTAACCAACAACCAAGTCTTTATGGTTAGCGATAATCGCTCAAGCGGAACCGTGCTCTATCAGGACTTAGGCCTCCAAGTTCCAAAATTAGTGGAAGAAATTTCTAAAAATGCTACTGCGGATTGGAATCAAGTTTCTTTAGAAAAATTAGCTGAGCTTGACGCAGACCATATTTTCCTTGTAAACAGTGATGAATCAGCACCCCTTTTCCAAGAAGCAATTTGGAAGAACTTACCTGCTGTGAAAAACAACCAAGTTCATACCTATGATAAAAAAAGTAGTTGGTTATACAACGGACCTATTGCGAATACCCAAATTGTTGAAGATGTAAAAAAAGCGCTCTTAAATTAAAAAAAATGCTTGGATGAAAATAATCATCCAAGCATTTTTTTAATTAGCAATTGCCGTTTCTAAACCAACTTCAATCATTTCATTAAACGTCGTTTGGCGTTCTTCTGCCGTTGTTTCTTCGCCTGTCACCAAGCTATCACTCACCGTCATAATCGCCAATGCTTCTACATCAAATTTTGCTGCTAAATAATATAACATTGCCGCTTCCATTTCAATCGCTAATACCCCGTATCGACCTAAACGAAAGACATCATCTAAGCTATCTTTGTAAAAAACATCATCCGACAATACGTTACCAACATGGGTAGTAAAGCCTTTTGCTTTAGCAATTTCGTAAGATTTGAGTAAAAGATCAAAGCTCGCAATTTGTGGAAAATCATATTTAGCAAAATCATTGCGAATCGCGGAAGAAGGCGTCGCTGCTGCTTGTGCGATAACTAATTCACGAACGTTGACTTTTTCTGAAATAGAACCACACGTACCAACACGAATCAACTTCTTCACATCATAAGAGTTAATTAACTCATGGGCATAAATACCTGCTGAAGGCATCCCCATCCCTGTTCCTTGGACCGAAACACGCTGTCCCTTATATGTTCCTGTGTAACCTAACATCCCACGAACTTGATTATAGCAGACAGGATTCTCCAAAAAAGTTTCCGCAATATATTTTGCTCGGAGGGGATCCCCTGGTAGTAAAATTTTATCGGCAATTTCACCTGGTTTTGCTTCGATATGCACACTCATTCTGGTTTACTCCTTTTTTATAAAGCTGCTAGTGTTGCTTTCACTAACTCTTTGAATTGTCCTTTAACGCGTTCAGTTGTTTCAACTACTTCTGCATGATTTAAACTACTTTGCATACCAGCTGCTAAATTCGTAATACAAGAGATGCCTAGTACTTTCATGCCACTATGCACAGCTACAATGACCTCCGAAACAGTTGACATGCCAACTGCATCCGCACCCATCGTCCGTGACATCCGAATTTCTGCAGGCGTTTCATATGTCGGGCCAGAAAAGCCCATATACACGCCTTCTTTTAAATCAATATTTTGTTCCGCAGCCACTTTTTTTGCCACTTCCCGATATTCTTGCGTGTAAGCATGACTCATATCTGGAAAACGCGGCCCGATTTCTTCATCATTTTCACCAATTAACGGATTATCGCCTGTAAAATTAATGTGGTCATTGATTAACATCAAATTCCCCGGTGTATATGTTTCATTTACGCCACCAGCTGCGTTGGTTACAATCATTGAATGAATGCCTAAAGCAGCCATCACACGAACGGGATAAGTGACCGTTTGCATCGAATGTCCTTCATAATAATGAAAACGTCCTTGCATCGCCAAAACTTTTTTTCCAGAAAGCGTTCCGTAAACTAATTGTCCAGCATGTCCAACGACTGTTGAAACAGAAAAATGGGGAATTTCAGAGAAAGGAATAGCAATCGCATCGGTTATTTCATTAGCTAATTCACCTAACCCAGAACCTAAGATTAGACCGAAGTCTGCTTGTTGCACCCCTTTTTCTTTCAAAAACTCAGTTGTTTCGTTTAAATGGTTCGTTAACGTTGTCATGTGTTGCCTCCTCGAATTATTGTAATTGATTTAAAAAGCTTTGACCGTTTTCCGTTGCAGGAACTTCAAAGTTTTCAGCAATCGTTGCTGAAATATCTGAATAAAATCCTTGTGGCAAGCTGCCTTGTTTTGTCATTTTTTTACTATAAGCCAATAAAGGCACATATTCACGTGTATGGTCTGTTCCTGGGAAAGTTGGGTCATTCCCGTGATCTGCTGTAATTAAAAGCAAATCATCTTCGGCCATAGCTGCCATAATCTCTGGCAAACGACCATCAAAATCTTCGATGGCTTTTGCATAGCCCTTCACATCACGACGGTGGCCATACAGCGCATCGAAATCCACTAAGTTAGTAAAACTTAAACCTGTAAAATCTTTGTTCATGACCGTTAATAATTGATCCACCCCATCCATATTGCTCTTCGTGCGGATAGCTTCAGTAATTCCTTGTCCATTAAAGATGTCGTTAATTTTCCCAACAGCGATCACATCATTGCCGTTTTCTTTCAACGAATCTAAAACAGTATGGCCAAAAGGATCTAGAGCATAGTCATGACGGTTACTGGTTCGAGTGAAATTACCTGGTTCACCAACATACGGGCGAGCGATAATCCGACCAATCATATAAGGTTCGTCTTTCGTAATGTCACGAACATATTGACAAATTTTATACAATTCTTCTAATGGAATAATGTCTTCATGCGCCGCAATTTGTAAAACAGGGTCTGCTGAAGTATAAACGATTAGATCCCCAGTTTTCATTTGATGTTCGCCGTAATCATCAATGACTGCTGTCCCGCTATATGGTTTGTTACAAACAACTTTTCGCCCAGAAAAATCTTCAATTTGTTTCAGTAATTCTTCAGGAAAGCCGTTTGGGAATACTCGAAAAGGTTTTTTGATGTTCAAGCCCATAATTTCCCAGTGACCGGTCATAGTATCTTTTCCAACAGAAATTTCTTCTAATTTGGTGGCATAGCCATCGTGGTCTGCCACTGCTTTGACACCTGTTAAAGGAGCAATAGTTCCCAATCCAAGTTTTTCTAAATGAGGAATGGTTAGTCCCGCTTCTTTGGCAATATGACCCAGTGTATCACTGCCGACATCTCCAAATTTTTCAGCATCTGGTGCTTCACCAATACCGACTGAATCTAGTACGATTAAATGAACACGTTTAAACACACTTGCTTCCTCCTCTAAGGTCGTAAATACGTCAAGAATGACAATTATTTTACGCTAGCCTTTTAAATAGTCTCGAGAATCAAACAGAATAATCTATTTATTCTCAGCTCTTCAATTATACCATGAATCCGCTATTATTGCCTGAAAGAGCATTAAAATTTTCAATGATTCCTTCGATTTTAGCAGGGCTTAAAAACGGAAAGAAAAAAAGTCTCCCACCGTAATTAGGAAACTTTTTTATTGTTTTTTTCGAATAGCCTGCTCTTTAAAAAGAACACGACTCTTTATACAATCGAAACTTTTAACACTCCAAGCGGTCTCCCTCTTTTGGCACATTTAAATACCAGATAACCGCTTCTGATAAAATCACACCAATGCCAATGGGCGGATAAAAATAAATGCCGATATATCCGATTGCGAAAAGACAAAGATGAATGATTTTTGTTGCCTTACTATAAGATTTCGATTTTCTTAACTTAGCTGCACCCTGTGGATCTTTCACTGCATTGTCTTCATAAATGATCCTTGTTAGCAAGAAGTAAGCAAAATCCCAAACCGTATACACAACAAGATAAAAATAAACGGGTGCCCGCATCCACCAAAATTCACTCACCCAAGCAGTTGCTACCGGAATGAAGGCCATGGAGAATAACCAAAAATTATTTGCCCAAAACGCTTTTTTAGAAAACCAATGAGTTACGGACATTATGTAATGATGATTGTACCATGCGATACAGATAAAAATAAAACTGACAATAAACGATAAAAAATATGAGATATTTTCTATCAAACCTGCCAAAACACCCACTTGAGGAGTCTTAATTTCTAAAATCATGATGGTCATGATGATGGCAATGACTGCATCACTAAATGCTTCTACACGTGTTTTATTCATTGAACGTCCTCCACTTTTCCTATGCTTACTACAAACAAAAGTATAGCAGAAAAACCAACGATTTTTGAAAAAAAGCTGCTAGACCTGTTTGGTTTTTTTCAAAATTTCGACACTTCCTTCGAATTGTAAAAAACAGCCAAAAGAAAAAAGTAAAGTTATCTTTATCAACTCGCTTTTTTGCAGTGAAGCAGTGCCTAATGTCGCTTGTGTTCAACTGATTATCCTAAGAAAAGAAATGGCCCCCGTCGCTTTGACGGAGGGCCTATTTCTTTTCTTATTTCGTTTTGACGTAATTTTTCCCGTTCGCTTTTGGTCCCGATGATTTTCCGAAGAACACAACTAGGACTAAAATGGTCAATACGTATGGCGCTGCTTGTAGATAAACTTTTGGAATTTCTGAAATAATTGGTAAGTTTTCCCCAGCAATACTTAAGTTTTGTGCAAAGCCAAAGAATAAGGCTGCGCCCATTGCCCCAAGTGGATTCCATTTACCAAAGATCATTGCGGCCATTGAAATAAACCCTTGTCCTGCAATTGTGGTAATCCCAAAACGACCCGCAATACTTTGAGCAAAGACAGCTCCGCCCATACCGCCTAAGAAGCCGGATAGCAAGACGCCAGAATAACGCATTAAATAGACATTGATTCCCAATGTATCTGCCGCTTGTGGATGTTCTCCCACAGAACGTAACCGTAAGCCAAAACGTGTTTTATAAATGACAAACCAAGCTAAAATCGCAATCAAAATTGCTACGAAAGCTGGCAAAGAGGTTTTTGCAAAGAATAGTTCACCAATCACTGGAATTTTTGACAATCCTGGGAAAGAAAAATAACCAAATGATTGTGTAATCATATCTGTTTGTCCTTTTTGATAAATAACTTTTACTAGGAAAACCCCTAGCGCCGGTGCCATCAAGTTAATGACAGTACCACTGATAATATGATCTGCTCGTAAGTTAATAGTTGCAACGGCATGTAAGAGAGAAAAGACAATCCCGACAACGCCTCCTACTAAACAAGCAATCCATGGTGTCGCCGCGCCAAATGTATCAGCAAACGTCAAGTTAAAAACGACCGAACTGAAAGCGCCCATTACCATAATACCTTCCAAGCCAACGTTAACCACACCACTTCGTTCTGAGAACGTTCCGCCTAATGCTGTCAAGATGAGCGGAGTTGCATACACTAATGTTTGCGTGATGATTGAGGAAATTGTTGCTAAATCCATTAGATGTCTCCCCCCTCTTGATTGTTTTTGTCTGGCGCCGCTTCAATTGTTTCTACAATCGCTACTTCTTTTTTACTACCAGACGCTTTTGCTAACAAGAAACGAATTAAATAACTAATTCCCACAAAGAAAATAATTGCTGCAATAACAACATCAACTAATTCGGTTGGTACACCAGCTATCAACGGCATTCCTTGTCCACCAAGTTTTAACATTCCAAACAGTAATGCGGAAAGTAAAATCCCGATTGAGCTACCTGCTCCTAATAGAGACACGGCCATACCATCGAACCCAATGCTCAACGATGTGTTTTGAATAAAGAAGTTTTGGAAAGTCCCCAATCCTTGGACCGCACCACCTAAACCAGCCAGCGTTCCTGAAATCATCATGGATAAAATAATCGTTCGCTTGCTGCTCATTCCAGCATATTCAGAAGCAAATGGATTTAACCCCACCGACCGAATTTCAAAACCAAGCGTTGTTTTTTTCATCAAGAACCACACAAGAATAAGGAAAATGAAGGCCAAGAAAATGCCGATGTTCAAACGAGAGCCATCACTGATACTTGTTAAAAACGGTGAGCGTAATGATGCATTCGCACCAATCATTTTGGTAATTCCTTTATTCGCCATAATACTTGGTTTCATGACATTATTAGCAATATGATTTCCTGTGTACAATAAAATATAATTCAACATAATCGTAACAATAACTTCACTCGTCCCAAAATAGGCACGCAAGAAACCTGGAATGGCTGCTGCTAAAGCTCCTGCAACCGCCCCAACAATAATCGCCACCGGCAACGCAATCATCCGGGGTGCATCAGGCATGGATAAAGCGACCCAAATACTAGCCACCCAACCACATAAGGCTTGTCCAGAAAGCCCGATATTAAAGAATCCAGCCGAATTTGCCACCGAGAATCCTAAAGCGGTAAAAATCAACGGTGCTGCGGTGACAAAAATCTCACCAATACTTTTCTTTCCTTGGAAAGCTGTTTCAAACATCGCTTGATACCCAGCCACTGGGTCATAGCCAAAGATAACCATAATAATTGCCCCTAAGAGGAAACCCATAATAACAGATAACACAGGGACTAAAATATTTCTTATTTTTTCAGAACGATTATTCAACAGTTTCACCTGCCTCTACTTTTGATAACTCAGCACGGGCTTCTTCCAATGAGTAGCCAGCCATTAACAAGCCCAATTCATTTTCTGTCGTTTCTTTCGGATCAACAATTCCGACGATTTCCCCCGCATGAATAACAGCGATACGATCAGAAACGTTTAAAATTTCGTCTAATTCAAAACTTACTAATAAAACAGCTTTATTTTTATCTCTTTGTTCAATTAGTCGACGATGAATGTATTCAATAGCTCCGACATCTAAACCGCGTGTTGGTTGAGAAACAATCAACAAATCTGGATCGCGGTCCACTTCTCGGGCAATAATCGCTTTTTGCTGATTCCCACCTGAAAGCGCCCGAGCTGGTACTAGTTCATTAGGAGTCCGTACATCATATTCTTCAATTAATTCACGGGCGTGTTTGTTAATCATTCGATAGTTTAAAATACCTGTTGAACTGTATGGTTTTTGGTAATACGTTTGTAGGCCAATATTTTCAGCCAATGTCATCTCTAATACCAA
Source organism: Enterococcus sp. DIV0546 (assembly GCF_051712785.1). Classification (NCBI taxonomy): domain Bacteria; kingdom Bacillati; phylum Bacillota; class Bacilli; order Lactobacillales; family Enterococcaceae; genus Enterococcus; species Enterococcus sp. DIV0546. Next base: position 141,753 of record NZ_JBIOPO010000001.1, on the reverse strand, counting down.
GCCATATTTATGTCGGTCTTCAGGAACGTGGGCGACACCCATTTCCGTAATTTCCCGAGGTTTGCGATTAGTAATCTCTTTTTCATTCAAATGAATGGACCCGTTTTCGACTTTGGTTAATCCTGCTAAGGCTTGGATTAATTCTGTTTGTCCATTGCCATCAATCCCCGCAATCCCAACAACTTCCCCTGCTCGGACATCTAAGCTAAGATTTTTCACTGCATCTAAGCCGCGGCTTTCTTTCACTACTAAATCTTTAATTGATAAAATTGTTTCTTTCGGTTGCGCTGGTTTTTTCTCTGTTTTGAAGGAAACAGAACGACCCACCATCATATCGGCTAACTGTTGCGAAGAAACGTCTTTCACATTGACGGTGCCAATACTTTGCCCCCGGCGAATAACCGTACAACGGTCCGCCACTTTTTTAATTTCATCTAACTTATGTGTAATTAAAATGATCGATTTGCCTTCATCGGTTAGTTCTTTCAAAATAATCATTAATTCATCAATTTCTTGTGGCGTTAATACTGCGGTTGGTTCGTCAAAAATTAAAACGTTCGCACCACGATATAAGGTCTTTAAAATTTCAACCCGTTGTTGCATACCCACAGAAATATCGCGAATATAGGCATTGGGATTTACATCCAACCCGTATTGCTTAGACACTTCTTCAATCTCTTTTTTCGCTTTTTTCCGGTCTAAAATACCGCCATGGGTAGGTTCACTACCTAAGATAATATTTTCAGTCACAGTAAAGGCTTCAACTAACATAAAATGCTGATGGACCATTCCGATTCCTAAACGATTGGCTGCAGTAGGACTTGTAATGTTGACTTTTTCGCCATTCATATAAATCTCACCTGAGGTCGGTTCCAATAGCCCTGATAAGATATTCATCAAGGTCGACTTGCCTGCACCATTTTCACCTAGCAGTGCGTGGATTTCACCAGGTTTTACTTGTAAATCAATTTGGTCGTTGGCTTTGAACGTCCCAAATTCTTTGGTGATTTTACGCATCTCAATTACGTTTTCTTCTTGAGACAAGGTCTATTCACTTCCTAACAAAATTATATTGGCAATACTTTAGAGGGTAATTTTGACCCTTAACTAAGTAGTTGAAGAACCTCAACTATTTAGTTAAAAATCCAAACATCATAAAGGGTTTCCTTGGCAGCCATCGCTGCCAAGGACCACTTCATTTTTAGAAGGAACACTAATGAGCCCTTCTTTTTTCATTTAGGAGCTTAAATTATTCTGGTTTTTCTGGGACTTTTACGTCACCTGAGATTACTTTATCTTTTGCTGTTTTAACAGCTTCTTTTGTTTTGTCGTTTAAATAGCCGTCTGTTAAGTCAACGCCACCATCTTTTAATCCATAAACTAAATGTTCGCCACCAGGGAATTTGTCTTCTAACGCACGGTTGGCAATATCTTGAACCGCTGTGCCGACACCTTTAAGGGTTGAAGTTAACGTGAAGTTGTCTTCTTTGCCGTCTTTTGTTTTGTACTTGCCATCAGCATCTTGATCGCGGTCAACACCGATTACCCAAACTTTGTCGCCAGAACCTGATTCATTCAAGTCTTTTGCTTCTTGGAAGACCCCTTGTCCAGTCGCACCAGAAGCATGGAAGATGATATCAACGCCGTTTTGGTACATTGCAGCAGCTAAAGCTTTCCCTTTGGCAGGATCAGCAAATGAAGCCGCATATTTTGTATCAACAGTAATTTCTTTACCTAATTCTTTCGCAGCATCAGCCACACCTTTTTCAAAACCAGCTTGGAAACGGTCAATTACGACCCCTTCTTCACCACCAACAAAACCGACTTTGTTCGTTTTTGTTTCGTTTGCAGCAGCAACACCGGCTAAGTAAGCTGCTTCATTATCTCTAAATGTTGCAGAAACGACATTCTTTTTGCCATCGATTTGATCATCGATTAAAACAAAGTTTGTATCAGGGTTGGCATCTGCTGCAGAAGAAATTGCATCTTTTAGCAAGTAGCCAATACCAAAGATTGTGTTGAATTTACTTGATACCGCTTGGTCAATATTCGTTGTATAGTCAGCTGCATCATTCGATTGAATATATGCATACCCTTTTGAACCTTCTGGTAAATCATGTTCTTTACCCCAAGCTTGCAATCCTTCCCAAGAAGATTGGTTAAACGACTTGTCATCCACGCCGCCTGTATCTGTAATGATTACAGCACTATGCGCTGCATCCCCTTTGCCACCGCCGCTTTCAGCGGTTTTACCTTTGCCACCACCACATGCTGCAAGTGAAACTGATAAACCTAATGCAATCAAACTAAAACCGAATAATTTTGCTTTTTTCATTTCTGTAAAGCCTCCTAAAAATAGTTTAATGTATTTAAACAACTAAGTTGTTTCTAAGGTTGGTCTGGGACTTTTACGTCACCAGAGATGATTTGTTCTTTGGCTTCTTTAACTGCCGTTTTGGCTTGATCGCTTAGGGCTTCTGTTGTTAAATCAACACCGCCATCTTTCAATCCATAAGTTAAATGTTCGCCGCCAGGGAATTTATCTTCTAATGCAAGATCAGAGATTTTTTTCACAGCAATATTTACACCTTTAATGGTTGAAGCTAACGTTAAGTTATCATCCTTGCCATCTTTGGTTGTATATTTACCGTCTTCGTTTTGGTCACGGTCAACACCAATCACCCAAACTTTATCTTTTGAACCTGTTTCATTTAGCGCTTTGGCTTCTTGGAAGATTCCTTGTCCTGTAGTCGCCGCTGCGTGATAAATAATGTCGGCACCTGCTTGATACATAGAAGAAGCTAAGGCCCGTCCTTTTGAAGCGTCTGCAAATGTCCCTGCATAAGTAGACGTAATTTGAATATCTTTGCCTAATTTTTTGCCAGCGTCTGCTACACCTTTTTCAAAACCAGCTTGGAAACGGCCAATAACAGGTCCTTCAACCCCGCCGATAAATCCTACTTTGTTGGTTTTCGTAGTGTTAGCTGCTGCCACACCTGCTAAATACGCAGATTCATTATCTCTAAATGTTGCAGAAGCGACGTTGTTTTTCCCATTAACTGTATCGTCGATTAGAACGAAATTCGTTTCTGGGTTGGCGTCCGCTGCATCTACTACTGCATTTTTTAGTAAATAGCCAATGCCAAAAATCGTTTTAAATTGACTTGAAATGGCTTGGTCAATGTTTGATGTATAATCAGATGCTTCATTTGATTGAATATACGCATACCCTTGAGGTCCTTCTGGAAGTTTGTGCTCTTTGCCCCACTCTTGCATTCCTTCCCACGCAGATTGGTTAAAAGATTTGTCATCAATGCCGGCTGTATCTGTGACCATTACGACACTATGTTGTGGATCACCTTTTGTGTTGGCGTTCTTTTTGCTATTGCTGCCACATGCAGCTAACCCAATGGTTAAGGCAACTGCTGCCAATCCTAGACCTAAAAATTTTGCTTGTTTCACTTTCCGAAAAGCCCCCTACTATTTTATCTATTATTTCATTCGCATTTATGCTATTGAAATCTACTTTGAGCCCAACGAAACCTTATGTCCTTTTTTTAAAAATCTTTATCTGTAAATGAATAGGGCAATAATGCCTCAACTGTCATTGTTTTAGTCGCGCCATCTTTACCAACTAGCGTGACCGGCATTTGTGGATCAAAGAATTCAGCCATTACTTGACGACAAGCGCCACATGGAGAAATGGGTGCCTCTGTATTACCTGCTACAACTAAATGTTGGAAGGTCCGTTCATCTTCTGAAATGGCTTTAAAAATCGCCGTTCTTTCTGCACAATTTGTTAAACCAAAGGAGGCATTTTCAATGTTGACTCCTTGATACATTTTCCCGTCTGCAGTCACTAAGCAAGCGCCCACAGGAAAGTTAGAATACGGTACATAGGCGTGTGCCAATGCTTCTACGGCACAATCAAGCCATTCTTGTTTTACTGTCATCTTTTTCGCCACACCTTCGTTTAATTTGAAATACGAATTAATACCCTTCGCCAGTTGCGCCAGAAACAATTGCTACACCCGTACTTGCACCGATGCGTGTTGCCCCAGCTTCAATCATTGCTAACGCTTCTTCTGCATTATGCACGCCACCAGAAGCCTTAACGCCCATGTCAGGACCAACTGTCTCACGCATTAAACGAATGTCTGCTACTTTAGCGCCGCCTGTTGAGAAGCCAGTAGATGTTTTAACGAAATCGGCCCCTGCTTCTTTGGCTAATTCACAAGCTTTAACTTTTTCTTCGTCTGTTAATAATGCTGTTTCAATAATCACTTTGACTAACGCTTTTCCTTTGGCTGCATCTACTACGCCTTGAATGTCTTGACGTACGTAATCGTATTGTTGTGATTTTAATGCACCAATATTAATCACCATATCCACTTCATTCGCACCATTTTTAATTGCATCAGCTGCTTCGTATGCTTTAACTTCTGGTGTATTTGCCCCCAAAGGAAAGCCAATAACGGTACACACAGCGACGTCGGTATCTGCTAATTGCTCGCTAGCAAAAGCGACCCAACAAGGATTGATACATACAGAGAAGAAGTTGTACTCTTTAGCTTCGTCAATAATTTTTTGGACAGCGGCTTCTGTCGCTTCTGGTTTCAAAATAGTGTGGTCAATCATGCGGTTTAATTCCATGATGAGAATTCCTCTTTTCTTTTTGTTTTATTCCGTAATAATATCGTGAATCAAAATAGGCTCTTCGCCGGTTGGTCCAATTTCAATGTTTTTATAAAGCAATTGTTCAACTTCTGTCACGTCTTCACGATTGGCGTAAATGGTCAATAATGATTCGCCTTTTTCAACTGGGCTCCCCACTTTTTTGTGAAGTTTCAAGCCAACTGCAAAATCAATCGTATCTTCTTTCGTAGCACGACCAGCGCCCAGCAACATTGCGGCAACGCCAATTTCATTGGCAACGATTTTTTGTACCACGCCTGTTTCTTTGGCAGGTAAATCAAATTGATAAATCGCGGTTAATAATTTTTCTGGCTGGTCAACAACGGAACTGTCGCCGCCTTGATTTTCAATCATTTCTTTAAATTTTGCGAGCGCTCGACCGCTTGTTAAAGCTTCTTCTAATAAAGCCCGTGCTTCGTCTAACGTCTCGGCTTTTTTAGCTAAAACGACCATCTGACTTCCTAAGACATAGCACATCTCCACTAAATCTTCTGGCCCATTTCCTTGCAAGGTCTCGATTGCTTCAACGATTTCTAAACTATTTCCGATGGCCTCCCCTAAAGGTTGTGACATGTCTGAAATTACTGCCATCGTTTGGCGATTTGCCAGTTTTCCAATGCGAACCATTGTTTCCGCTAATCGACGAGCACTTGCTAGGTCTTTCATAAAGGCCCCTTCACCAGTAGTCACGTCTAAGACAATCGCATCTGCCCCTGCGGCAATTTTTTTACTCATAATGGAACTTGCAATTAATGGAATTGAGTCAACAGTGGCGGTCACATCACGTAACGCATAAAGTTTTTTGTCTGCTGGTGCTAGATCACCTGACTGACCAATCACTGCCACTTTTGTATCGTTCACCAATTGAATAAAACGTTCTTCTGTCAATTCAACTTTAAAACCAGGAATCGCTTCTAATTTATCCAACGTACCGCCCGTGTAGCCTAAGCCACGACCAGACATTTTTGCTACATTGACCCCGACACTAGCAACTAATGGCGCTAAAATAAGCGTCGTAGTGTCGCCTACGCCACCTGTAGAATGCTTGTCGACTTTGATTCCTTCTATAGAAGAAAGATCCACAATTTCGCCTGAATGGACCATTGCTAACGTCATTTGTGTAATTTCTTCGTCTGTCATATCTTGGTAAAAAACAGCCATTAAAAAGGCACTTACCTGATAATCTGGAATTGAACCATCTGTGTATCCGTTGATAATAAATTGAATTTCTTCGCTTGTTAGTTGATGCCCGTCACGTTTCTTTTCAATAATGTCTACCATTCTCATGAATTCGTTCCCTCCGATTTCCCGATAATGTATTATACAACAAAATCGTTCAGCTTTAAACCATTTAGTAAACCAGTTTACTATTATTTTTTTCTTGTGAAAACGCAAACAACACGAACATTCCATTTCTAAGCTGTTTTTTAAATCGGTTTTGTGCTTTTTCTAGCAATAAACGTCGCATCAAAAACTTTATTTGGAACTTTCCCTGTTGGATCTGCAATAGCTTCCACCAAAAATTTTGCTGCATAATAGCCAATATCAAAACTCGGCTGATAGACGGTTGTTAAACTCGGCACCAAATATTCGGAAATTTCCAAGCCATCAAAGCCAACCACCGAAATATCGTCAGGAATTTTCTTGCCCGCTTCTTCAATGGCTTGATAAGCTCCCATCGCCATTTCATCATTGCCACAAAAAATTGCTGTGATTTCTTCATTTTTCAAAACTTCTTTCGCCGCAGCATAGCCGCCATGCAAGTTCAATTCCCCAGCACAAACATAATGCGGACGAAAAGGTAAATTGTTGTCCTGTAACGCATGCTGATACGCCGTCACTCGTTCCGTCAAACGATAATAGCCGGCACTTTCACGCAACATGCCAATATGCTGATGCCCTTGTTGAATTAAATGATGGACCGCTTGATAAGCACCTTCGTACTCTTTAACGATTAATCGTCCACTATCTCGTGGATTAATCCCACGATCGACAAGAATGACAGGAATCGGATGTTCTCGTCGGTCTTTTAAAATATGATTTTCTGGCAAAACATTCGGCGTGGCAAAAATAATGCCATCCACCGACCGATGAATCAACTCGCTAACATATTGCATCGCTTGCTCGGAATCATGCTTTGAATTGCATAACAAAATCATGTAGCCTAACGAATTTAAATATGTTTCCACACCTTCAATCACTTTTGAGAAAAAGAAATCCGTCACATCTGGCACAATCATACCAATGGTTTTGGAATGACGGTTGATTACATTCGAAGCAAAGTAATCTGGCTTGTAATGATTTTCAGCGACTACCGCCAACACCTTGTTGCGGGTTTTTTCACTGAAACGACTCCCTTTATTATTCAGAATTTGTGAGACGGTTGTGACAGAAACACCAGCCATATCAGCAATTTCTTTAATCGTTAGTTTCATCGCGCCCCTCCCAACGTCTCCTTTTGCATTGACAGACATTTGTAGACGTGTTACAGTCTTCAAAATACTTATCGAATCTTTTACATTTTAACAAAAAAAAGACAAAAGAAATAGACTAAAAAGATTAAAAAACAAAAGAAAATGGAGGCTATTTTTTTCATGGAAGAATCCCGTGTCCGTCAATTACCAAAAATCGAGCTGCACTGTCACTTAGATGGGTCGATTCGACCAACCACTTTACGCACCATTGCTGAAAAACAAAACATTCCATTACCCCAAGACGAACAAGCCTTGAAAGAGTTAGTGGTTGCCCCTGAAAAATGCACCGATTTGAATGATTATTTAACTCGGTTTGACTTCGTGCTAACCTGTCTACAAACGGCCGAAGCTTTGCAAGCAGCGGCGTATGACGTGATTAGCCAAGCTGCCGAAGATGGCGTGGCTTACATAGAGGTGCGTTTTGCGCCTTCGCAACATACAGAAAAAGGCTTACGGTTACCTGAAATCGTGACCGCTGTTTTAACTGGCTTAAAACAAGGCGAAGAAGATTTTGGTGTAAAAAGCAATGCACTGTTATGCGGCATGCGGCATGACCAACAACAAGCCATAGAAAAAATCGTTCACTTAGCGCATGATTTCAGAGAGACAGGCGTTGTCGGCTTTGATTTAGCTGGCAATGAAGTCGATTTCCCTCCATACACATTTGAAGACGTATTAGCTTTAGCCAACCAATTGTCAATTCCATTAACACTCCACGCTGGGGAATGCGGCTGTGGCAAAAATGTCGCTGATGCTGTCACTTTAGGTGCTACTCGGATTGGTCACGGTATTGCTTTGAAAGATACACCCGAATACTTGGCGCTCTTAAAAGAAAAAAAGGTTCTTTTAGAAATGTGTCCAACTAGCAACTTCCAAACAGGCACCGTCAAAACATTGGCTGAATACCCTTTTCAACAATTTATAGAGGCTGGCTTAGCCGTCTGCATCAATACCGATAATCGCACTGTTTCAGATACTACGTTAACGAAAGAATTCATGAAATTGGCCACTTGGTATCAATTAAGTTATGACGAAATGAAGCAACTCACTAAAAATGCGCTTGCAGGTGCTTTTTTATCGCCAGACGAAAAAAAACTGTTGAACCAAAAAATTGATCAAGCATATCTATTCTAAAAAAGAACCTCCACTAAAGTGGAGGTTCTTTTTTACTCTGCTTCTTTAACACTTCGTAAAATATAATAGCCTTTGTCTTTTGTCACAATTTCAACATTACCAAATACTTCAGCCATTTTCTTTTCTGCACTAGGTGCACCTTGTTTCTTTTGAATAACCACCGTTAGTGTGCCTCCAACTTTCAACAACGGAAAAGCCCCTGTTAAAATGCCATGGACAACTTTTTTGCCTGCACGAATGGGCGGATTGCTAACAATCGCCGCGTAGGTCGTTTCGTTTAAGGTTTCATACACATTGGAAGAATGGATATCCACAGTAGTAATTTGGTTACGTTGGGCGTTCATTTGAGCTAGCCCAACCGCCCGTTGGTTGACATCCACCATTTCCACCAGTCGACCAGTCGCCGCTGCTAAGGACAACCCAATTGGTCCATAGCCACAACCAACATCTAACAAACGGCCTGCTGGTAAATTTTCCCATTCAAAGGCATCAATCAACACACGAGAACCATAATCCACTGTTCCTCTTGAGAAGACCCCACTATCGGTCGTAAACTGAAAGGTTCGACCACGTAATGGAAAAGACCAGCTTTCTAAATCATGTGCTAATTCTGGATTTTCTGTATAATAATGATTCGCCATTTTGTTCTTCCTATCTATGCTTGTTTTGGTTTTAGTCTACCTTTTATTTCTCGAACAATCAAGGCACCTAATAATTCATAGCCCACTTGTGAAAAATGCAAACCATCCGCTTGTAAAAATTCATCCGTTCCAGGATAAACAGTCATCGCTTTATACAAATCAATAACTGGCAAGTTATGTGCCGCTCCGACTTCTTGTGCAACCTTGACCAATTCCTTGATACACGTTTGTGGACGTTCTGGACGTCTGCCACTATCCGCATATGGTGGCGTAATTAAAATCACCTTTTCTGAACCAATTTCGTGAATCATTGTTTCAAGGTTTTCTCTAAACGTGGCTACTGTTATATTTCGATCCAGTGACGCATCATTGGCGCCAAAGAAAATCACCACCTCATCAGGTTTCTCAATTAGCACTTCTTTATTTAATCGTTTTAAACCATCTTCTGTTGTATCGCCAGGCATTCCAGCATTAATGACAGCCACTTCTTCTAGACCCATCGCAGCAATATCCCGTTTTACTAAGTCAACAAGAACAGGTGAGACAGCTTCGTCTAAATAACCAGCAGTAATGCTATCACCAAATAATACAATTTTTCTCATGGCTTTTCCCCTCTTTTCTAACAGTTTTCTCTTTTCATGATACCATTTTCATCATAAATTGGCGAAGAAGGGAATTCTTTTGTAAAATCCTGTGTTTCCCTTGTGAAATTATGGTAAAATGTACAAAGATTGAACAGGGTTTGGTGGAGGAACAATGGACGATAAAATGAATTACTACCCAATTTCCAGAGAAGAATGGCATGGGTTTTATCATGACGGCAAAGCACCGTTAACCGAAGCAGAATTGGATAACATTAAAAGTGTGAACGACCAAATTTCACTAAAAGATGTACAAGAAATTTATGTACCCTTAACGCATCTTATTCATTTGTACATGAAAGAATTTGAATCACTAACACTTAGCAAAGGATTATTCCTACATGAATATGTCTCTGTACCACCATTCATCATTGGAATTGCCGGCAGTGTCGCCGTTGGTAAAAGCACCACCGCTCGTCTTTTGCAAAGAATTCTGGCCCGAACGTTTAAACGAAGAAACGTTCAACTCATTACAACGGATGGATTTTTGTATCCCAATAAAGTGTTAGAAGAACAGGGAATTATGGACCGAAAAGGGTTTCCTGAAAGTTATGACATGGAGAAGCTAATTAATTTCTTAAACGAAGTCAAAAGCGGCAAAGACGAAATTAAAGCACCCGTCTATTCTCACAGTGTCTACGATGTTATCGAAGGCGAATATGAGTTGATTCAACAACCAGATATTTTGATTGTTGAAGGCATTAACACATTACAGTTACCCGCCAATCAACAAATTTATGTGAGTGATTTTTTTGATTTTTCTATTTTTGTGGATGCCGATCCAGCCTTAATTGAAAAATGGTACTTAGAACGTTTTGGGGCCTTATTAGATACGGCTTTCTTAGATCCTAATAATTATTATTACCAATATGCAATTGGCAAACGAGAAGATGCTTTCGCCATGGCACGGAATGTTTGGAAAACCGTGAACTTGCCGAACTTGGAGGAATATATCTTGCCAACGCGCGGACGTGCGGACATTATTTTGCATAAAACGGAAAATCATTTGATTGACCAAATCTATCTACGTAAATATTAAGGGTTGACGAGCTAAGAAATATCCTGTATCTTTTGTAGAAATATCCTTGAAAATTTTCAGCAGAATGCATGACTTTCAAGGAGTAAAATGTTTTAATAAGTATAGCTAGACAAAGAAGAGTACGGAACAAAAGTGAACCACTTTTTAACCGCCTTTTCTTTAGATAAATTTAAATGGATAAGGGGTAATAGACGTGACTAACGTTGCCGATTTGACATCTGTCGAAAAAATTATTGTTTTAGACTTTGGTAGTCAGTTTAACCAATTGATTACTCGTCGTATTCGTGAATTTGGCGTATTCTCTGAGTTATTAAGCCACCGAACTACGGCAGAAGAAATTCGCAAAATCGCGCCTAAAGGAATCATCTTCTCAGGTGGACCAAACAGCGTGTATGACAAAGATGCTTTTAGCATTGATCCAGAAATTTATGAGTTAGGAATTCCCATTCTTGGCATCTGCTACGGTATGCAATTAATGACTCATAACTTAGGCGGAAAAGTAGAACCTGCCGCAAACCGGGAATACGGAAAAGCAGAATTAGAAATCCTTGGTGATGCGACATTATTCCAAGGAACACCTGCGAAACAAACCGTTTGGATGAGCCACGGTGATTTAGTAACAGAAATCGCTCCTGGATTCGAAAAAGTTGGGACAAGCAATGATTGTCCAATCGCTTCTATCGAAGATGCCAACCGCAAATTCTACGGCGTACAATTTCACCCAGAAGTTCGTCATTCAGAATATGGTAACGACTTATTACGTCACTTTGCTTTTGATGTTTGTGGCTGTACTGGTGACTGGAGCATGGAAAACTTCATCGATATGGAAGTCGCTAAAATCCGTGAACAAGTAGGCGATAAAAAAGTCTTACTTGGTTTATCAGGTGGCGTTGACTCAAGCGTTGTCGGTGTGCTTTTACAAAAAGCTATTGGCGACCAATTAACTTGTATCTTCGTTGACCATGGATTATTACGTAAAGGTGAAGCGGAACAAGTAATGGAAAGTTTAGGCGGTAAATTTGGCTTAAACATTATTAAAGTAGATGCGAAAGAACGCTTCTTAAGCAAATTAGCAGGCGTTTCTGACCCTGAACAAAAACGTAAAATCATCGGTAACGAATTTGTGTATGTTTTTGATGACGAAGCAACTAAACTTGCCGGGGAAGAAGGCGTTTCATTCCTAGCACAAGGAACTCTTTACACAGACGTCATCGAATCTGGTACAGAAACCGCGCAAACAATTAAATCACATCACAACGTTGGTGGGCTTCCTGAAGACATGCAATTTGAATTAATTGAACCTTTAAATACATTATTCAAAGACGAAGTTCGTGCCTTAGGAACTGAACTTGGCATGCCTGATGCAATCGTTTGGCGCCAACCATTCCCAGGACCAGGCTTAGGTATTCGTGTGCTTGGTGAAATTACAGAAGATAAATTACAAATCGTTCGTGATTCAGATGCTATCCTACGTGAAGAAATCGCAGCAGCTGGCTTAGATCGTGACATTTGGCAGTACTTTACTGTCTTACCTGGCATCCGCTCAGTAGGCGTTATGGGCGATGGCCGTACCTACGATTACACAGTCGGCATCCGTGCTGTGACTTCTATCGATGGCATGACCGCTGACTTTGCCCGTATCCCTTGGGATGTTTTACAAAAAATCTCTGTGCGCATCGTGAACGAAGTTGCACATGTAAACCGTATCGTGTACGATATTACTTCAAAACCACCTGCAACTGTGGAGTGGGAATAAAGAGCCAACATAATATGAATGGGGAATACCGACAAATCAACGTTTTTCAACTTTTGAAATGCTTGATTTTCATTGAAAATGATATGGTTCCCTACCATTTTCCCTACCAAAATAAAACCCTGCTAAGATGATTCTTGGCAGGGAATTTTTTTGTATTTTAAAATTCTTTTTCATCCATATGGTGTACAGCATTTATCTCTTTCATTAACTCTACTAATACTTTTTTATTCTTTTTCAATTGCTCAGAAGCACCATTTTCTTCAGAGATTTTATCTAGTACACTGCCTATGTTAAAGACATTTCTAGTCACATTTAAATTATATTGATATTTTTTCTTTCCATCTTCTTCTATCATAATTCTATGAGAAGGCGGCCATAGTACCACACTACTATAAAAATATTCCAAGTAAAATTTAGCCATGCAACTAGATTAATCCCGTAATCTGAATAAAGATCTTTAATAAACTTCTTGGATTTTTGTGATAGTTTGTATTGCGAAATTGATAGTCCACAATTTTTGTCACATATTTTATAGTAATCTTTAGCAAAAGCTAACAACTCAAATGGATAATCGCTCAAAATTTTGTATTTGCCAGTCATTTTTGTATACAAATCATATGACAATCTTTCCCAATCCTTTGTGTCTGAGATTAACAAAAAAAAATCCGTACTATCAAGTATTTTAGTTATTTGTCGGTTCATTTTAACATCATATTTTGTGAAAATGTTTATGAGCCATCTTTGAGTGTCTTCGCTGTATAATTCAATTTCGTATTGGTAATTAACATTTCGCCTTAACTCTTTCGTTCGGCTTTTCTTTGACCTTCTTCCAAAAGCTTATAGTAATCAAATATATAGTCTATCAATTTATGGATATTTTCCTCTTTATTTTTCCAGTATGTTTCATCAAAGCCATTGTGAAGGTTTTAAATTGAATGAAAGCTCAACTAGCTCTTGGGTACTTAATTCATTAAAGTTTGTTGTTCTTATTCGATTGTTAAACATATTAGAGGTTGTTAGTTGCTTCTTTAGAGTTTTTTCTGTTGTTACTGCCATTATTCATCATTCCTTTTCTATTTATTCATGAATCATTTTGGCAAGCCACGCTTGCTTATCCAAATTAGAAAATGACCATCGCAGAAACTTATGTTAGATGATATAATCAAATTATGGTAGTTAAATCACAACAAATAGATTAAAATTTTATTAACTAGGTGCAGGAGAGTGAAATTTCAATGACAGATTTTTTTGATAAAAAGCATTATGGATTGATAGATAATAAACATATGGCAATCAATGATATTTATGGAATCGACATAGAAAATTTCCCTCTTTTTAAAAATCAAAAACTCAATCTGGGTCAGGAAATGACTGTTGTTTCTGGTAGAAATGGTACTATGAAATCCACTCTCCTTGGATTGCTGGCTCAACCATACAGAACTGAACACAAAGACTTGTATGGAAATCGGATGCAAACAAAATTTAGTGATGTTTTCAAACTGTCTTCAGAAAAAGATAGAGATGACTATATATACCATATTCGATTAAATGTAGACGGAGATTTGAAACTGAAGGAACCTATTCCTTTATATTTCCAGCCTGGAAATCCAAATTCCAAAACTAGTAAAAAAGACAGACACCGATTAGTTCCAAGTGGAAGACAGCAAGGTGACGGATATTTTACTCTTCCATCAGTTTATATAAATTTGAAAAGACTCTACCCTTTAATAGATTCTGGCGAAATAAAGTCTGTTTCGATAGAATATGACATGGCTGAAAAAAAATTCATTAGCAGCCTTTATCAACAGGTTCTATTAAGAGAGGATTTTGATAATTTTGAAAAATACTCAACTAATATCAGTAGAATAAGCAAAAATCCTTATGGTCCAGAAAACTCTTACTATGATGTTAATTCAATTTCGTCTGGTGAAGATAACTTAAGTACATTTGCTGATGTTTTAGTATCATTTATGAGAATTTTCAGCGCTAATAAAAAGAATAAATACAATGGTCTAACTGGAATATTAGCTATTGATGAATTTGAAGCTAGCCTCCATCCAATTGCACAAATGAATCTATTTAATTTTTTGTTCGATTGGTCAAGAAAATATAAAGTTAAAATAATTTTAAATACTCATTCGCTTTTTTTGATTCAAAATATCTATCTATCCCAAAAAGAACGTTTGGAACATAAAAGGATAATCATAAATTTTATCGCTTCTCAGTTTGAAGAAGATAACATTTTAAGCATTTATGAGAACCCTCCTTATAATTTAGCCTATAGTGAATTGACACTATCTGATTACACCGAAAACAGTAATTTAGCTAAAGTCAAAATCCTCTGTGAAGATGAAGTTGCCGAGTTATTACTAAAGAGAGTTATAAAAACACAGAAGATTCTCTCACAAATAAATTTTTCTCATGTAGTTAATGATGATAATCCTGGAACTAGCTACACATTATTGACAAATTTATGTAAAAGCTTTCCCAATATTCTTAATGAAACGATGTCCATGGTAGTACTTGATGCGGATATTGACTGCCAAACAGTTAAAGTTGGGAAATTTCCACACGTTCTCAATCTTCCTTCTCTTTATGATGGTTTACCCTTTGAAAAAGAGCTCATAAAATATATACTTACTTTAGATGGTAGTAATGCTTTTTTCAAAAAATTCAAGAAGCAAAAAGAAATGTTTAAACAATCTTTTACTCGATATAAAGTACCACTGAATGTAGAAAATTATAAAGATGAAGATATCAAACCTTTTAAAAATTGGTATGATGCTAATAAAAATGATGCTAAAAAGTATCTTACCTATTACGTGAATGACAATAGAGAATTATTTAATGATTTTTTGAAACATCTTTTACAACATGTCAATGATATAAGGACAAAAAATGGATTTACAAAAATAGAAGATTAGAGGTGAATTATATATGCCACACACAAAGTCTCCACTTAGGTATCCTGGTGGAAAAACTCAGTTATATAGATTTGTTAAATCTATTATGGATTTAAATAATATTAATGGAACATATATTGAAGCATACTCAGGTGGTTTTGGAATAGGTGTTGAACTTCTCTTAAACGAGGATGTTGAACGCGTTGTGATAAATGATTATGATAAGTCAATTTACTCAGTATGGTATTCAATTCTACATCATACAGATGCTCTTATTTCTTTGATTGAACAAACTCCAATTACTATAGAAGAATGGCGTAGGCAAAAAGATATAAATATCAATTATAAAAATTACAGAAATAGCTTGGAAAACGGTTTTTCCACATTATTTTTAAACCGAACAAATCGAAGTGGAATTATAAATGCTGGTCCAATTGGTGGCTATCAACAGAACAGCAATTACAAATTAGATTGCAGATTTAATAAGACAGGATTAATAAAAAAGATACGTATGATTGCTGATAAAAAAGATAGAATAGATTTATTTCAATTAGATGCAGTTCAGCTAATTGACCGGATTCCAGAAAGATATGATTGTGAGACTAGCTTCATTTTCTTTGATCCACCATACTATATACAAGGTAAAAATTTATATACGAATTTTTACACTCATAAAGATCATGAAAAATTAGCTATTAAAATTTCAAATCTAGAACAGTACTATTGGATTACAACTTACGACTACACTCCTCAAATACAAGATATTTATAATCAATTTGATAACAAAGCTTGCACATACGAATTATTATATTCTGCACAAAATAAGCGAAAAGCTACAGAATTTCTTTTTGCAAGCGAAAAAACAAATTTGATATCTGCTGACAAAGTCAAATTATCTCCCATATAAAATGAAAAACAGAGGTGGTATATTCACTATCAAGGATAGGTCTATATCACTTCTGTTTTATATCAGAAAATCATTAATAAACTCGTTAATATTAATGAATTCAGCAAAATAGACAGGAAAAATAAATGTTTCTTCAAATAAAGATATTTTAGAGTATTTATTTTTTATCTTCCTAGGAAGTCCTTTATCAATATTTTCTAAAGCGTAGTTCACCATACTGTTACCCATTACAGTGTTCATACATTTTAGATAATGATCTACTAATAGGATTGGGGAGGGCAATTTAACTGTTGTACCCAATCCTATTGAATAATTAGTTAAAGTGAAATAGTTGATCTTTTTCGGTTTTTTGCAAGAAAATCTTTCACCAAAGCATTCTTCAAGAATACTAGCTGAAATAAATTCCCTAGCTTTAATATTTTGTTCCAATGCTTTACTTATATTGCTTTTATCTAACTTTATAATTTCTTGGGGGCTATCAATCGGGATTTTAAACTTTAGTTCAATCACTTGTAGATCCTCTTGAAACGGATTATAAACTAACAAATCTACTCCTGGAAGAGCTTTTTTTCCTTCGGCAATAAGAACGTTTTTTGGTAAATTATTTTTCAGATACTCAATTTGCTGCTTTTCAAATTTCTTTTGTTCACTCGAAAATTTTTTACTATTTTTTACATTTAAGAGTCTAAATATATTTGAGTCTAATCTTTGTAACATAAAAAAACTAGGCAAAAAAAATAACTGATTATTGATTGGTACAAAATACGAAAGTGAAATGTCAGAGCGACTATTTGAAAAGTCAAAAGTTAAAAATTCTAGTATATTTGAAACTACTTGCTTCTTAAGAATAGTATTCTCAGTTATTAAGTTTGTCCACTCTACTAAGCTTTTGTTTATAAATCCTGATTGGTTAACTATAATCACATTATTCATTAGTTCATCAACCGCAATTCTATTTAAAAACGTTGTAAATGCTTTATAATCTTCTAAATTAAAACCATCAAATTGAATATCTGCATTAGTTTGAAACATCTTCTCATGTGTAATATCCATTGCTTCATGATAATCTATAAATTCACTTCTACTAACGTCAGCTATAATACTTTTTGTTTCAAGGTTCTTAAAGAAAACATCGTATGTAATATTGTATTTCACACTGTCTCCATTAACATAATTGAAATTTAAATCACCGTTTTTTTTGATAGACAGTTTCACAATATCTTTAGCATGAAAAGATTCATATTTTTTATACAAGGATAGCTTGTATGCAGATGCCATTAAAGGAAGAAATTCATCTACTGTAATTGATACGTTTTCATCTATTATTTCATTATTAATCAAATTTATACCTTTAAATATTTCAAAGAGAGCGCACTGAAAAAAATCAATAAGTTCAAATGAAGGAAAATCTAAACCTAGAATTTTCTTAAATTTATTCTCGTCCAGCATAATTAATCTGTGTACCGAACCGATTTTTTTAAAGATGATTTCAGCCGCTTGCTCATTGGATAATTTAAATAGTTTATGATCATAAAGTTCTTTTTCCATAGCCTGACGCTTTTCGTAGAGCATAGAACTGTTAGCTGCCTTATTATATTTCCCCATTATAATCATCGTCTCCTCCATAAAACTAATTATCATAATTATATCACAAATTATTTGACACTAATTTTGTTGGTATCCTGTTTATCTATTTCCTTACAAATTACTAGCTATCTCATCCAACCTCTTATTCAACTCCACCAACTGCTCAAAATAAGCATCTGTTCAATTAATCAACAAATCATCTGTACTTTTACTATGCTGCTTAATAAAGCTTGCAGTCTGTTGCAGCTCACCTGCTCTCGCTTCTATTGCACTAGATTCCTTAATTAGTCGTTCTTTTGTACGCTCTAACTCCTTGTTTCTATGAACCAACAATTTATTTTGACCCACTAAGCTATAGTAGTTTTTAATCACAACTTTATCTACAAGTTCATTTACATATTCAGTAATATCAGCGATCCCAGCACCATCGATTTTTTCATCTTTATAATTACTGGTTAAATATCCTTCTAAGGACACCTTTATTTCTTTCTTCCATTCATCATTCACAAAAAGATTGATTGGCTCTTCTTGAATCTTTTTATGCGTATCAGAAAGTGCAAAAGTTCGTACTGCTTCAACTGCTGCATGATTATATAAAGTTGACGGCCTTCCTCTACCACCTGTTTTTTCTTTTTTAGTTTTAGGCTTGCCGACAAATCCAACCTCTTTGTCAAAATCCACTTCTGACATTGCACGTAAAAAAGAGGCCTCTGATATCTTTTTACCATTTTCAGCCAATTCTTCTATTGCTTCATTTGTCGTATACCACGTTTGTTTTAGCTCTTCAATTATCTTTCTTTGTTGTTCATCCATTAAACTTCACCTCCAAAATTAAATAAGCTTGCTATACCAGTCATTGTATCATTTTTTCAGGTATGATAAGAGAAAATCAATCATAGATAATTAAGTTAAGAAGTAAATGCGCACCTATTTCTATGATAGCAACTGCTAGCTACAAAAAAGCAGTGTTAAAAATCAGCTAGCGATTTTTAACCTAAAGGAAATTCTATGTATAAGAAAAATATGGTTTCAAAAACAGACCTTGAAAAATTAGGCTTTAAAACAAATCAATCGGTGACAATTATTCGGCAGGCTAAAATTAAGATGGTAAACGCAGGTTATCCATACTATAATAATAAAAGGGTCGGGGTTGTACCTCGGCATATAGTTGAAGAAATTATCGGTATTCCTCTTGAATTGGAGGAATAACCATGGCGAAAACAAAATATCCTTGTGTGTATCAAGATGCTAAAGGGCGTTTTTCGTATCTAATTGAACTTGGATTAGATAAAGTCACTGGTAAACGGATTCAGAAAAAAGGAACAAAAGACCAGTTAGGGAAACGGTTTAACTCAGCAAAATCAGCGCACCAAGAAGTCATGCGTATTAAAAGTGAATATCTAAAAAGTAATGGTTTTGCCAACTATGATTTAACCTATGAAGAATTTATGGAGCAATCTTACATTCCTATTCCTCATTATCAATCATCTGTGCAACGAAGTACTTGGTCTTCACGAGAATGTGGTCTAAAACAAATCGCTGACCATTTTGCTGATAAGAAATTGCGAGAAATCACTGTACTAGACTGCGAGAACTATCGCATCTGGCTGTTAACCCAAAGTGGCTATTCTCAGACATACAGCTAATTGATGTATGGTATGTTTCGTAAATCGCTAAATTACGCCGTTACTTTGCAGTTCTTGAATGAAAATATTTCTATGAGAACTAAAGCGATTCCTAAAGGAAAATCTGTTGTTGCCTATTGGACAAAGAAGGAATTTGAAAAAGTTCTAGCTGTTGTCTATAAGAATGATTTTTATGAACATATGTGTTTCGTAATGATTTGGCTGTACTACATGACTGGTGTTCGTGTCAGCGAAGGTCTAGCTTTAAACTGGAATGATGTTGATCTAAAGCGAAAGAAGTTACGAGTTCACTACACTTTGGACATGAAGAACCAAAGCGATTTTATTCGCAAACCCTACACTAAAACGGAGAGCGGTATGCGGATCATTTCATTAGATGATGATACCGTTTCAATGCTAACAGAGTGGAAAAAGGTTCAGAAAAATCATGGCGTTGAACAATTTATTTTGAGTTATACAGACTTACCTTTATATCGTTCAACAGTCCAACGTATTATTGAGCGCTATGCTAAACTTGCAAAAGTTCATCCTATCCAAGGAAAAGGATTACGACATTCTCACGTCAGTTACTTAATCAATGAGTTCAATGCAGATATTCTAGTCATATCTCAACAGCTAGCTCATTCTAGCCCCGAAATTACGGTGAAACACTACGCACATCTCTGGAGTCGTAATGATGAGGGAATTGCTGAACAAATGACAGGAAACATCCAAATTACTTTTGAAAAGGAATCAAAAATACCAAATTTTAGTGGAAATCAGGCAGTTAGAATATAACCCTATCATTTCCCTACCAAAACGGAAAAACATAAGGATAAATGTTGTTATAGCAACGTTTATGTAATGTGATTTACGTGAAGTGGGAATAACAATCAACCCGCTAGAAAACCTATTTTATAGGTGTTTCTAGCGGTTTTTTTTATTGATCACCGTTTGGTCACACTTTCCTCCCACCATTCTCCATTTTTCCTTTGCTCCACCGCCCTCAAAGTCCTATAATTTAATCATAAGAATAGTGACTATTAATAAAATTCATCAATTAAAAGGAAGCGATTTCAACATGTCAAAAGAAACTTTTCTTAAGTATGGTTTTGTTGTCCTCTTCATAGGAATTTTTTTACTTCGTGCCCAAAAATTTATTTCTGAGCCCCTTTCGTACCTTTTTTCGGGTATTCTTTTGCTTGTTGTTGCGTATTTAATACTCGTGAAAAAAATGAACTTTTTCTCAAGTTTGCTCACAGTTGCCGACCAGCCTTCTTCTACCCAACAACGATTAGGTCAACTTTCTGGTCTTGTCAGTTTATTGATTGGTTTACTTCTAGTAATTCTTAGCTTCATTTTCTTTCTCCAACTTTGATTCCCCCTTGACTCTCCCTTCACTCTTGGCTATGATTACCTTAGCAAGTACAATGGTGTACTGTGAACAGTCGAGCAACGGCGCTCAAAAAGATTGGCTTTCGTGCATTCTTTTTGAGGGCTTTTTATTTTTAGAAAGTAGGGAAATTGAATGGAAAAAATGTACCGCAGTCCGTATGAAGCGTACCCGTATCTATCTTCTAAACCAGAAGATTTACGATGTGATTTTGAATTAATGACTGATGAATTGGCCTCAATGACAGGTCTTCTACGAGGATATGTGCAACAATTAGACGTCCCTGAACAGCCTGCACTAACAGAAGAACTAGCTAAAATTTGCGAGTTAATCTACCATGTCAATCCAACGACCCGAACAAAATTAACAGTCACAGAGGACGAAATAGCCTGGCTTTTGGAACGTGTCAATGCTATGAATGAACTGACATACGAAGAAAATCGTCCTTTTGTTTTACCGATGGGCACAATCTGTTCCTCTTATGCACACATCTTAAGAGCCAAAGCCAAAGATATTGTTCGTTTACTTTATCGCATGGACTATGGGGGTAAAAAAATTGATCCGCAGCTGTATGATGTAGTCAACTTACTCTCAGGTTACTTTTTCATGTTAGCTTTGTATCTAAATAAGCTCGAAAATGGTGAAGAAGTCCCCTTTGTTTCTCGCAACTATTCTATTTAATTTGGAGGAAGATGATGAATTCATTGCCAATACTTGAAAAAGCAGTGGGCACGATTACCCTGCTTTCCGAAGAAAAACAAAATGCCGAATATGAAGGCTTTTTATGTCAAGTTAATGAATCGCAACAACTTATCCGCAGTCGCTTAGCCAAAAAAACGCCGAAAAAAGAAGGCTATTTTGTAGCCTTCTGGGAAAAAAATCAACAAAATCAGAACGAAGCCTTTGATGCAACGGAAGCCCCTGAAATGTTAGCAATTGTCATTTCTGATCAAGAAAAGCAAGGTCTCTTTCTTCTGCCGAAAGAATGTTTAATCCAACAAAAAATTCTCAAAACGCACCAACAAAAAGGCAAAATGGCAGCCCGTTTTTATCCTTCTTGGTGCCAAAACCTTAATCAAACCGCCAAAAAAACACAAAAATGGCAACTAGCTTACTTTACTGATTTATCTAAATACTAAAAACGTCAGCTGGCTTCAGAAGCCAGCTGACGTTTGTTTCTTCTACTGTTTAACCAATTGGTGGCGTACCTTCTGCGTTCCCAGCAATCGCTTCGATTTGAATCTGAGCACCTTTTGGTAAATCCGTCACACCAATCACTCTTCTTGCAGGCGTGCCTTCAGGGAAGTACGTTTGGTAGACGTCATCTACTGCCGCCAGCTCTTCAATCTCTTTCACAAAAATATTCACTTTCACCAGATCAGCTAAGCTGTGATCCACGCTTTCAATAATCGCTTTGATGTTTTCTAAACATTGCGTCGTTTGTTCCTTGATTCCGCCAGCGACTAACGCATTTGTTTTAGGGTCCAATGGTAGCTGAGCTGATAGATGGTTGTAATGAGAAAAAGCAACAGTTTGTGTCGAAAATGGACACTTCGGTGCGTGATCTGTATTATTTGCTTCAATAATTAATCCATGTCGATCTTCAATCGCTTGTGGTGGCGTACCATCCCCATGAGAAACCACCGCTTCTACTTGCACCGCCGCGCCCATTGGTAAATCAGCAACAGCAATCACTGTTCGTACTGGCATATAATTGACCGTGCGCGCAATTCCTGAATCTGGGAAAAAAGCGGCATATACTTGATTGACAGCTTCCAGCTTAGATAAATCTTTTAAATAAATATTGACCTTCACAATATCATCAAAAGGCACATCAATACTGGTTAAAATGGCTTTTATGTTTTTCAAACATTGTTTTGTTTGCGTTTTAACACAGCCAGCCACAACTCTGCCCGTTTGAGGATCTATAGGCAATTGTGCAGACAGATTGTTATAGTGAGAAAACGCGACCGTTTGACTAGCTAGAGCGTCAATTGGTGCCTGAACAGTCTGATTTGTTAATTTAATTAAATCCCCAGCTTGAGGTGCATTAGGGATAGTTCCTTCCCCATTTGAAACAAGTGCCTCCATTTGAACAGAAGCGCCTAACGGCAAATCTGCGACGGCGACCACTGTTTTAGCTGGATAATAATGGGTAAAAAAGGCCGCATAGACCTCCTCAACTGCGGCAACATCCCGCATATCTTTGACAAAAATGGTCATTCTGACAATGTCACTCATCACATGGTTGATACTTTCAACAACCGCTTGGATATTTTTCAAGCATTGTGTCGCTTGGGCCCGAATGCCACCTTCTACCAATTGTCCAGAGGTTGGCTCAATAGGTAACTGTGTTGACAAATGATTATAGTGGGAAAATGCGACTGTTTGGGCTGCGAGAGGATGCTTTGGTGCACGCTCTGTATTTCTTGCTAAGACGATATTTTCATTACTCATAACTCTACTCCCTTTTTTAGCATTCCAACAAAAATGATTCCGCTTACATTTCCAAGCATTAAACTTCCAACAAGATCCTTTTTATTTTCCTGCTTTTCTATTAATGGTGATAGCTTTCCACCACCACTTCTTTCAGTCTACAATAAGAACAGGAACATTTCAATAAGGCATTCCTAAATTGATTGTTGGCCCTCAAACAAATCTTCTTCCGTTAAAGAAGACTGGCACGAATCAAGCTTGATTCGTGCCAGTCTTTATAGATAACTCGTTAGCTTTAACTAGTTTTATTTAACCACCATATACTCACGATAATTTTCCGAGAACGTATCCATTAGCGTATAAATTCGTTCAAAATCATAGTCACGACTAGGATCATCATACCAAACACATTGAATACTTCCAATAATTGGAAGATTTGGGCTACCTGCTGGCACATCTGTAAATGCTTTTTTCGACATATTTGCTAAAGCATCGTCATATTGATAAATGCCAGAATCAACATTGCCAGCGACCCAATACCACGCATCATTGGTATTAAAAATTTTGTGTCCTTTTTGAACAAAGTACTCAGGTTTGGCTACGTCATATCCGCTCCAACCGGCTGTCCAATAAGAAATAATAATCTCTGGGTCAAATGTACCGAAAGAATCGTCGCTGTTGTAATAAATGCCATCATTGAAGCTCATTGGCTGCATGCCCGCATCTTTAATTATTTTAGCTAAATCATTCGCATAAGCGACAAAATCTTTGTAGCGCCCAGAAGATTGCAGTTTCGCCCAACCGCCTGTATCGACATCATTTGCATACTCATCGCCACCAAAATTGAAAATTTCACTATGCGCGGAAAAATAAGCCACGTACTTACTGATAATCGCCTTTGTGAAATTCACTGCCTTTTGGTTCCCTAAGTCTACTGTTCGTTTTGAGCCATCAAAAGCGGGATTTTTAATCGCTAGTTTTTCCATAGCCACTAACAACGCATCCATATGTCCTGGACTGTTAATCACGGGAATGATGTTGATGTTGCGCGCTTTCGCAAAAGCCAACAACCGATCCATTTCTTTTTGTGTTAACGCGTTGCCATTAGGATCATTGTAATACGCGTTGTTGCCTCGTTGGATTGCTTTTGAAACCCGGTTGTGGTTGTATTTTTTACCATTCACATTGACCGACATATCATCCAAGATAAACCGTAAGCCATCATTTCCTAAAATTAATTGGACATCTGTGTACCCATTTTGACTGGCTTTGGCCACTAATTCTTCCAGTTGCTCCACGGAAAAATATTTTCTTCCCGCATCAATGGAAAAGACACTTTTTAAAGGTTGTGTTTGTTTCTCTTTTAAATTATCCAAAGCTGTTTGGACCTCCGTTTGCCAAGTAGTCACTTGCGCGGCTGTATACGTTTTTCCCGCAAGTTCTGTTGCGACTGTCTCTTTTGTTGTTTGTAGTGCTTGAATCGTTTCTGGTGTATAGCTTTCTGCCTTTTCAATGGCTGTAACTGCTTGATCCAACGCACGATATAAAGTGGTTAAGTCAATGGCTAACAGGCCTTTTTCTAATTCAGCATCATAGGTATTTGAAATCCCTTGTCCATAATCGCCACCTAAAATAGCTTTATTCACATCATAAAGCGTCGTTGCTTGTGTCACTGCTTCTGCGGCTTTATTTTGTGCTTCAAGGTCTGTGTTGGCGTAGCTAATTCGTTTTAAATAGTGTTGCGCAGCCGCTTTCATCTCTGCAAGAGAAACGCCTTTACTCTCTGCAATGGCCGTTTTTGTCCAAAGTAAATTAGAAGGTTTTATCTGATTTAAATCGTCTTCATTATAGGTGCGACCATCGCGATCTAAGGCATAGAGGAACATGCCCCCTAAATTATTTTCATAAGAATAACGAGCTACTTTATACATGTTACTTTCCATATACGGCTCTTTTGTGTCATACCAGCGGTTGCGATCTTGCTCTTCTGGGAAAGTTAATCCTGGAACAAATCGTTCCCCATTGAGAACCGGACTTAAATTATTTAATGCTCGTTGCGTGCGTTGGTCATCGCTACCATACTGTTGATACGCGAGAAAATCGAAACAGTCACTGACATCTTGTAAAGGTGGTAAATATTCTGCATTGGTATCATACAAAAATGGACGATCCGTTCCCGACTTCGGTCCAATGTATTTTGATAATGCACGAATGACACCATTAGATAGAACAATATCTTTTTCACTTGGACGAGTTTCCATGTCAATATCTAACCCATCAATTCCTAAATCATCGACAAATTTGGTTAACAACTCTTTCGCATAAGCATCAAATTCTGCTTCTGTAGGCGTTGTTCCTGCATAAGGAACTTTTAATAGCTCGCTATAATCAATCCCACGAACTAAACGAACACCTCGTGCATGTAATGCTGGCGCATACTCATTTTTTAACGTATCATAAAATGGCTGTGCAAGTGCTTCTTGTCCTTTTGGCACATAACTAAAGACATTCACAATGTCAATACCATAAGGAATATCGTGCATCGTTAGCCAATTTTCATCTGGCAATGTTGTATTAACTCCTTGCATCGTTTTGTCACGCCAAGCCCGATAATAAACCATAAAATGTTTCTCTTGGGTCGGCTCATTGGCTTGGCTGATCATTGGTTGATGAAACAGACTAAATAAGATAAACGCCAAGCCAACCAATAACGAAAGACCCAGCCAACTGACAATTGTTTCTCTGTTTTCTCCTTTTCTTGTCGATAAATTGTTCCCCACTTTGAACACCATTCCTTTCTGCACTCCGTTCATTTTTGTGTATCCACCTAAAAAGAAAGCGCATACACAACCATCAATAGAATAACAAAAAATAACGAATTTGCAAAATAGAAACTGGAAAAATGAGGATTTTCTATAAAAATCTTTTCCCGCCTAAAATCACTTTTGTTAGACGGCGTTTAAATGGTAAACTTTGAGACTTGCAAGAAAAACAGGCCTATTTTTCTTGCAAGTCTCCTTTACTTAGTCGTGATCAACATCGGCGATTTTCACAACAATTTTCCCTTGTGCTCGCCCTGTCAGTGAATAGTCCACTGCTTCTTGAACTTGGCTAAAAGGTACGACTCGGTCAATTATCGGCTGTAATTTTCCCTGTTCAATGAACTCAGTGAGTAAAGCTAATTGTTCGCCATCTGGACGCATAAACAAAAAATGATAACTAACATCTGTGGCTTGCTCCAATAGATGAATCTTGCGGGTAGCCATTTTAAAGGCCCATTGTTTCCAAAGAGGTAAGCCATACTCTTTAGCAAAACGTTCGTTGGGAATGCCTGACAATGTAACGACTTTTCCCTGAGGTTTAACCACTGAGAAAGCTTTTTCTAAGATTGTCCCCCCCATTGTATCAAACACATAATCATAGTCGGATAAAACTTCTTCAAAATTTTGTGTCCGATAGTCAATCACTTCATCTGCTCCCAACGCTTGAACCCATTCTTTATTTCTACTACTCGTTGTGGTGGCAACGTAAGCGCCCGCTAGTTTTGCTAATTGAATCGCAATGGTTCCAATCCCTCCTGAACCTGCTTGAATCAGGACTTTCTGGCCTGGCTGCACATTCATAATATCATGTAGCGCTTGATAACTTGTCAAACCGACTAACGGAATGGCCGCAGCTTCTTCAAACGTTAAATTTTTCGGCTTCATAGCTACAGCCGCTTGATCCACTGCAATATATTCAGCAAAAGTTCCCACGCGATTTTTGGGTACTCGCCCGTAAACGGCATCGCCCAGCCTAAAATTTTGAACATTTTTTCCAACAGAGACAACAATCCCAGCAAAATCACTGCCTAAAATCAGTGGCATTTGATAATTTAAAAGCATCTTTACTTTGCCATCTTTTGTTTTTAAATCAATCGGGTTGATACTGGCAGCGATAATTTTGACCAAAACATCATTGTCATGAATGGTGGGTAAGGGCACCTCCTCGATTGCTAATTCTTTTTGTCCGTATTTATGAATTAAAGCGGCTTTCATCATTGAATCTTTCCTCTCTTTCTATCCTTTTTATCGGTTTAAAAGTTTAAACCTTTAATCAATTAGTATCTTAACGAAGAATGGGATCCACGTCAAGTTTCAGCCCTCAGCGTATTTTATTGACAAAAAACACGAAAAATGGTTTAATCGTTTAAAAATACGAACCAAAGAGGCGAAAGAATATGAAAGAATTAGAAGAAATTCAAACAGAATTTACTGCGCTTAGTGATTTTTTAATCGCATTGGGTGATGAAAAACGCCAAGCAATTATTATTGCACTGTTAGAAGACCAGGCCTGTGTTGGCCGTCGTGTCACTGAGTTAACAGAGGCGACACAACTCTCACGCCCCGCTGTTTCTCACCACTTAAAAATTTTGAAACAAGCCAAATTAATTGATTGTCGCAGTGAAGGAACTAAAAATTATTACTCACTTTCTCACGATACCACCAAAATTGAGCAACTCCAACAACTATTGACCCACATTACGTCGATTATGCCAGGGAGGAAGCAAGCATGAAAAAAATTCTCGTGGTCCTCACAAACGTTTCCCGTTATCACGGCACCGAAGAACCAACGGGCCTCTGGCTAGGTGAAGCCACGGAGTTCGTGGAAGAAGTAAC
This sequence comes from Enterococcus sp. DIV0546, assembly GCF_051712785.1. Classification (NCBI taxonomy): domain Bacteria; kingdom Bacillati; phylum Bacillota; class Bacilli; order Lactobacillales; family Enterococcaceae; genus Enterococcus; species Enterococcus sp. DIV0546. The sequence goes on along the minus strand of NZ_JBIOPO010000001.1, from coordinate 113,864 downwards.
CAAAGCAAGATTTTCAGTTGACTATGTTAGTCCCCAAGGAGGCTATGTCCCTTTGGATCCCCGGAGTATGAAATATGTAGATTCATCCATTATGGCAGTTTATGAAAGTGCTGATTTTCAAGAACGAGCGCTAGCACATTCCCTCTCTCTTGAAGAAATTGAGCCAGATGAATACGCAGCAATTTACTTTACAGGAGGCCATGGCGTTATGTGGGACTTTCCTGATAATCCTCAGTTGCAAGCAATCACTCGTAGCCTTTACGAACAGGGCAAATACCTAACTTCTGTTTGTCACGGAATTGCTGGTCTTTTAAATGTCAAAGATGCGTCAGGAAATTATTTGATTGCAGATAAAACCATTACTGGCTTCACTACTGCAGAAGAAATTTTAGCCATGAAAAAAGCAGTTGTTCCTTTCTTAAACGAAACAATTGCCAAAGAACATGGTGCTACTTTTGCGAAAAAGCGTCCCTATAAAGAATTTGCGTATCAAGATGGCCGTATAATCACTGGGCAAAATCCTTTTTCTGTCCGCGCTGTCGCAAAATTGTTAATTCAACAATTATCAAAATGAAACAACAGCGACTACTTTTAGGTAGTCGCTGTTGTTTCATTGCTTCTTCTTTTTTCCGAAAGCCGAAGCCCTAACATAAAAAATTTTTGATTAGCTAAAGAGTAACATCGCGCCAATTAAGATAATTAGGTTAATTAAGCCTAAGACAATCATTGGTTTGGCCATGAATTTTGTCCAAGTGGCATATTGAACTTTGGAAATTTCCAAACCACCCATTACGACACCAGATGTTGGCGTGATCAAATTAATCAAGCCACAACCTGAAGCAAAAATCATAACCATCACTTCTGGACTTAAACCAATGTTTTTAGCTAACGCACCCATTACAGGAATAGAAACGTACGCTAAACCAGAAGTTGAAGGAATTAGGAAAGATAAACCTAAGTATAAAACAAAGGCACCGATGACAAATAAGACTGGGGAGAGTCCTTGTAATAAGCCTGCCGCTTTATCAAGGATAAATGAATCTAAATACGTTTTAGACATCAAAACAGATGCCCCGCGAGCAACTACGATAATTAAAACAACGGATAACATATCTTTGGCACCGTCGATAAATGCTTCAATGGTTTCTTTTTCAGTAAAGCGACCAATCAAGGCAGCAATGATACCTAAAAGGAAGAACCACATCGCTAAGTCGCCAAAGTACCAGTCACCGAAACTGTTGCCTGTTAAAACAGACGTCCAGCCTTTGAAAATCGTCACTCCAAAGTCGTTCCATGGAATTAAGGAAACAATCATAACGACAAAACAGAAAGCGAATACCATTAAGATTTTTTTATGACGATTCGTAAATGGCATTTCTTTCGACGCTGCTTGTCCATACGTTTTTTCCATATCCTCTTGTTCTTGTAAAGATAAAATTGTTGAACCTTTGTCCGCCTTCACTTTTTTCGCATAACGCATCACAATGAAAATAGAATAGCTAGTAGAGGCCGCCCACAAAATAGCACCGACAATTAAAATAATTCCTGTATTCGGCTGAATGCCAATACCTCGCAACGCATCCATCGCTACCCCTGTGGAGAAAGGGTTAACCGTTGAACCGATAACACCTGATCCTGCACCCAATAGCACAGTACCCACTGCGACAAACGTATCAAAACCAGCGGCGACCATGGTGGCACTCAATAAACCATAAAAAGGAATTGTTTCTTCTGCCATTCCATAAGTCGAACCACCAATAGAAAATAAAATCATTAAAATCGGAATGATTTTCAATTCGTTCCCTTTTAACTTTTTAACGACTGATTGAATCCCTGCTTCAAGAGCCCCAGTTTGTGTCACAATATTTAAAAAGCCGCCAAGTACTAAAATAAAAATATTAATTTCAATGGCATCTTTAAACCCATTGAATGGAGCCATGATAATATCCGATAATTTGGCCCCTACCACGTGGTCAACCATTTTGCCATCAATTTCTCTTGGGGTAAATGGCTGGCCATTTAGCAAGACCGTTACGATACCTAAAACAATTAAAATAATAAATAAAATACTAAAAGACGAAAGCTGTTTTTTGTTTTTCTTCTTTTTTTCTGCCATATCCTTTTATACAGGAACCTACTTTCCTGTATCTCCCTTCTCTATGATTAATTACTCAATCGATCAATAAAGAATGGCGTATCTAGAAAAGTTAAGAATTTATGACTGTAGCTAATACGGTTCATTTGGACTAATTTTTTCATAACACTGCTTGCTGTTTCCCGCGTAGTTCCACTCATTCGTGCAATGTCATTAATGGTAATTGGACAAGTAATTGCAACGCGTTCTCTGTTGTCAATTCGTTCTCCTAAATCATTTAATAACATCGCCAGTGATGTCACAATCCGTTCACATGCATCATTGGTTGTTCCTTTTTGGATTTTGATCATGCTTTCTTTTAAAAGGACCGATTGTTCTTGAATCCAATGAATCAATTGCTGGGGATTATTTTGGAGAAAACGCTCAAACAGTTTAACTGGCACAAACACAACCTCAATATCCGTATAGGCAATCGCGGAGTCGTAATGAACCTCATCTTGAAACAGTCCGATTCTCGGAAAAAGAGCCTGCTTTTTCATAAAATGCAGATAGGAAAAATTACCACTGCGATCATTTTTTTCAATTTTAATGACACCTGAAACCAATAAAATCAAATGATTTCTCGGATCACCTGGATAAAAAAGGACTTGGCCTTTTTTATAGGAGCGAACGAAACTCTCGTTGCGCAATTCTGTTAGTTCTGATTCAGAAAAGTATTGAAAATCTTGATTATTTTTAGTGATTATTTTCTCTATCATCATCTTAATTCTCCTAAATACTATACTTTATTTTGTCACAACCGTTCCTACGATTTCATCGCCGCTCATACTTCCTAAGTTTTCCAAAGAAGTGATAATTGCTTGTTTATTGGGTTGGCTTTCTACAAACTGAATGGCGGCTTCAATTTTCGGTAACATACTACCTGGTGCAAAATGACCCGCTTGTTTGTATTCTTCCAACTCTGCTACAGTGACATTGGTTAATTGTTTTTCATCTGGTTTGCCATAATTAATGCACACATAATCCACGCCAGTTAAAATAACTAGTGCATCCGCATCCACTAATTCTGCCAGTTTTTCAGAAGCAAAATCTTTATCGATTACTGCTTCGACACCTTTTAATTCTTGTCCTACGACAGGGATGCCGCCACCACCACATGAAATGGTAATTATATCATTTTTTATTAAGGTATTAATAGTCTCAGCCTCGTGGATATCAATTGGCTTAGGACTTGGAACGACTTTGCGCCAGCCACGTCCTGCATCTTCTTTAAAAATAGCACCTGCTTGCATTGCTTCTTTGGCTTCAGCTTCTGTTAAAAATGGACCGATCGGTTTTGTTGGATTTTTGAATGCCTCATCTGCTGGATCTACGACCACCTGTGTTAAAACAGTAGCCACTTGTTTCTTGATTCCTGCTTTGTTTAATTCTTGATTAAGCGCATTGGACAACCAGTAGCCGATACTTCCTTGTGTCATAGCAACACACGTATCTAGCGGCATCGCTGGATTTTTTTCAGAATCAGCTGCTTGTTGTTGCAATAATAGATTTCCGACTTGTGGACCATTGCCATGTGAAACAATCAACCGGTGCCCTTGTTTAATTAAATGAACTAAATAGGCAGATGTTTGAACTAATGCTTGCTGTTGTGCGTGTGCGCTAGCATCATTTGAAAGGATGGCATTTCCGCCTAGTGCAACGACCATTTTTTTCCCCATTACAAATCCTTCTTTCCTATCATAATAAAGAATAGGCCGCCCTTCAAAAGAATCTCTTAAAGGGCGAAACGACTATTCTTTTTTCAATGTTTTTTCAGTTGCTTCCTACACACGAGGAATGAATAAGTTGCCTAAAGTAGCTGCCATGATCGCTTTAATAGAATGCATTCTGTTTTCTGCTTCTTCAAATTGACGACCATATTTACTGCGGAAGACTTCATCCGTGATTTCCATTTCAGTAATGCCGAATTTTTCAGCAACCATTTCTCCGTATTGTGTTTTCGTATCATGAAAGGCTGGCAAACAGTGTAATACGATTAAATCGCCATCCATGTTTTCGGTTTTTTCTAACATAGCCATATTAATTTGATAAGGTTTCAACAGATTGACACGTTCTTCAAATTTATCTTCTTCACCCATGGACACCCAAACGTCTGTATATAACACGTTGGCTCCTTTAACACCTTTAGCAACGTCGTCTGTAATCATTAATTCTGCACCAGATTCTTTCGCAAATTCTTTTGCGTAATTAACGACTTCATCAGAAGGGAACAATTCTTTTGGTGCACAAATGCGAACATTTACGCCTAAAATAGCACCTGTCACTAACAAGCTGTTTGCCATGTTGTTACGGCCATCGCCGACATATACTAAAGTGATTCCTTCTAAACGACCAAAGTTTTCTTTCACTGTCATAAAGTCCGCAATCATTTGTGTTGGATGCCATTGATCCGTTAAACCATTCCAAACAGGAACACCAGAATATTTCGCTAAATCTTCCACTACTTCTTGACTAAACCCACGGAACTCAATCCCGTCAAACATACTACCTAAAACAATCGCTGTATCTTCAACAGATTCTTTTTTACCTAATTGAATATCGTTGGCGCCTAAATACTCAGGATGTGCCCCTAAATCAATCGCTGCTGTAGTAAATGCAGAGCGTGTCCGTGTCGAAGTTTTTTCAAATAAAAGAGCGATATTTTTTCCTTCTAAATAGTGATGTGGAATCCCTTTTTTCTTCAATTCTTTTAAGTGAATACTGAAGTCTACCAAATACTCTAATTCTGCTCTTGTAAAATCTTTTTCTGCTAATAAACTACGTCCTTGAAATACTGAATTCATGATGATTCCTCCTATTTTTGGGTGTTTTTTAAAGATCTTCACGGTAAAGTGGCATACTCATACAACGAGGGCCACCACGGCCACGTACTAGTTCACTTCCTGGAATGTAATTCAATTTCACGCCTGCTTCTTCTAGCGCTTTATTCGTAATCGTATTCCGATCGTAAACAACAACTTCCCCAGGGGCAATTGCTAATGTATTTGAGCCGTCGTTCCATTGTTCACGGGCTGCTGCTGTTAAATTTCCAGCGCCGCAACGGATTAGTTGAACATTGTCTAAATGCAAGTATTTGCATAAAATGTTATCTAATGTATCTTTTTCTTTTGTAATTTGGATGTCTCCATCTGCTTTTTCAGTGATCGAGTAAACAACCAAGCCGCCTTCGATTTCTGGATGAATCGTAAATTTATCATAGTCAATCATGGTAAAAACGGTATCTAAATGCATGAATTTACGATGTTCACCGATATCAAAAGCCAAGATATTTTTGAACCCTAATTTTTGTTCAAAAATATTTCTCGCAATTTTTTCAATTGACGCGGCGTCCGTTCTTTGAGAAATCCCAATGGCCACTACTTCTTTTGAAAGAATTAATTCATCGCCACCTTCAATTCTGGTTGATTCTGAACGATCATAGACTCTAGGAACCTCTTTTCCAGCAAAACGAGGATGATAATCAAAAATGTATTGCCCAAAAATAGTTTCCCGTTGTCGAGTTACTGAATACATATGATTTAAAGAAATCCCGTGGCCCATTGTCGCAAAGTTATCACGTGTGAAGTATAAGTTAGGCATTGGATCAATAATGAATGGATAATCCGCTTCAACCATATCTGTTAAAAATTCTTGCTCATATTTAGGTAATTCTTGTTTTTGAATGCCAGCAATCGCTTTTTGAATCAGTTCTTCGTTGTCGTCAATTTCTAACATTAACTCTCTAACTTTTTCTTTTGCTGATTCACTGCGAATATTGGCTTCTTCTAAGAATTGGTCAATAAATTGTCGGCGGACCTCTTCATTAATCAACGCTTCAGCAGCTAAGTCCTCTAAATAGACCACTTCGATATCTTTTGATCGTAACAACTCTGCAAATGCATCATGTTCTGCTTGTGCTTTTTCTAAAAACGGAATATCATCAAACAACAGTCTCTCCAGATAATCTGGCATTAAATTTTCTAATTCCTTACCCGGACGATGTAACATCACTGTTTTCAATTTCCCGATTTCAGAAAATACATTAATTGGATGACTCATGTGAAATAACCTCCTCAACTTAATTACAAACACAGAATAACAGACCTGATTAACCTAGGACGTGAGCCATTTGCCAAACAAAATACCAAATATACAACGGTATTCTTTCTTATGCATATTTTCAACCTAAAAGAATGCGCTTTCATAGATATTCTAAAAAAATAATGCATAATTAAATAAAAAAAAATTCATTTATTCAAAAAAAATTATTTCTCCATGCATTTCATAAAGTTATAATCTTATAGAGGTAAAAGGAAGGGAGCCAGAAGTCAAAACGACTTCTGGCTCCCTTCCTTTTATGCGTTACTTTTTGACAAAGGTGTTGGCTGAATAAATTGTTGAAAATACTGCTCTAGTTCTTGTGCTTTTCCCTCGGATGATGAAACAATAATAACAGTGTCGAAGCCAGCGACAGAACATTTCTTTTCACACAAAGACACTTCATCAAGTACAGCTGAAAACAATGTTGCGTTGTCTGGTAATGTATGAACCACTAGTAAAAAGGCGACACGTTCAACTTTGGTCACTACCTCACGAATTGCTTGTATCAACTGTTCTTTTTTTCGTTCTTCTAAAGAAGTGAATTGTTCAAAAACCGTTAACCGCATCACGCCAGACTCATCTAATGCTTTGACGACTTTTAATTCCCATAAATCCCGTGAAATCGTTGCTTGTGCGACATTTATATCGCGCTTTTTTAATTCTCTTAACAACTCATTTTGACTATGAATTACAGTTGTTTGAATGATTTCTTTAATCAAACTTTGGCGTGTTTGCTTATTCACAAATAACACCCTTCCTCCAGACATTTACAAAGCAATACTAGCAGAATCTCTCTTATTAGAATAGAAAAAGGGTCGTTTAGCTAAAAGGTTCTCATTGATTTTGTCGGATATTTCGCATTTAAAAAAGTGAGACTTGCACAATTTAGTAAAACGTTGTACAGTGATTTTAGGGAATTACTGGCACCGTTTTAAATAACAGCAATGATGTTTTTTTGCATGATTAACTGAACTGGAGGAAAGTAATGAACCGATTAAAACGCCAAACGATGATTAAGCGATTGGTCACAGAAAATGAAATCCATACACAAAGTGAATTACTAGCATTATTGGAAAAAGAAAATATTCACACCACACAAGCAACTATTTCTCGTGACATTCGTGAGCTGAATTTAAACAAAGTAGACAATGGTCAAGGAGAAGCCTATTATCGTATCTTGAATAATTCTGCCCTTCGTCCAAAATATAAAACAGATGAAGAACGTCTTGTTGACATTATTATTGAAACTGGTGTTTCTTTAACACAAATAGAGTTCACAAATCTTTTAACCGTCTTACCTGGCAACGGGCAAGCCATTGGGGTTTTAATTGATCGCATACGTATCCACAACCCTCATATCTTGGGCTGCATCGCTGGGGATGATACCATCTTAATTCTTTCAAAAAATAAAGAAGATGCCCTTGAAGTTAACAACTATTTCCAGCAGTATTTGTACCACCCATAATTCGTCACTTAGTGAAATCGACTATTTTTTGACATCATTGCTATTTTTATTAAAGATAAATAAAAAACTAAAACAAAAGTATTTAGCCACTTATCTTAATTTTTAAAAAGTGAGGCCGTAGTCATTCTGACTATGTCCTCACTTTCTTTACTACGCTTAGGTATTACGTAATTCAAATGACCCGATTTCAGATAAAGGTTCTCCATAGGCGTTAATTTCATTCAACTGAATTTTGTAAATGGCTCCTGATTTATCCAAAGCACTCAAACTAAACCTAAAATTAATTTCTCCAGTCAATGGGTCATATGATTCTAATTCAATCAATTGCTCTTGTTTCACACTATCTTTATAAACGGTCACAGCTGGTCGACTGTTTGCCCTTAATGGTGCTGTGAATGTTACATCGGTTTGCAAAGCATCACTGATTGCTTGAACATCCTTAACATTTGTCACTTTACTAATAGTCGGAGATGCTGTTTCCGTTAGCGGCTTAGAGGTAAGGTTAAACGACCAATCCCCTTCATATTCCAATGCATTATCTACAGTAAAAGAAGCTTCAAGACCTTCCGCTGGTGCATTGGCCATCGCCGTATTAAATTCATCTTTATCTTGCCAATCAAATCGTTTAATTTTCAAAGTTAATTCTGCATCCTCAGGGATAACATCTTTTGTAAATACTGAGATAACTGAACCATAAAACATTTCTCCCTCAACTCGAAAAGTAGATTCTGTGAACACCCCACCATAAATATCTTCATCACTACCATTTGCATACAAACTAAGTTCAATAAACTGATGATTATCCTTGGCTTGAATATTTTTTTCCAATAATTTTTTCAATTTATCATCAGTAATTTTAAATTGATAATCAAAAGCCAGCTTTGTTTTTGTCGTGACAAATTTAGTTAGTGTGATTTCTAAATCATTGGATGTGCTAACTAAATGTAAATCAGCGGCTAACTGATTTTCTTCTGCTACATTAACACCAGGATCTTCATTAATCCCGAATGCTTGTTTAATAGCTAAATTCATTTGTGGATTAAAACTTAAAAATAACGTAAGTGATGCTACCGCTGTCAGCACTATAAAGCATCCTTTTTGTAGACTTGAAACGATTCGTTCTTGTTTAATTTCATGCTTTAAAATCTTTGCTCTATTGCTCTTCAAAGCTTGTTCTACTTCTTCTGGAATCTCCTGCTCTTCACAGATAGTAGTTAAATTCTTCTGGTCCATATTATTCTCCTTCCAATAGAATTTTTAGACGCTGACGACCACGTGCTAATCTTGTTTTTACCGTATTTTCCGGCATATCTAGCTGTTGGGCTATTTCACGAATGTTGAACCCCGAATAATAGTGTAAAATCAATGGGATTTTATATCTATCAGGCAATTCTGTGAATACTTCTTTCAACTCAATTGTATCAATAGTCTGTTTTTCAGTGACCCAATAACTTTCCTCTAACTGAATTGTTTCAATTCGTTTTTTTAAGATATCCTTTGCGCAATTAATCATGATTCTAAACAACCAACTATTAAATGTCTCTTCCTTGCGCAACTTTCTAATTTGTTTCCACGCACGTATTTCCGTTTCTTGTAAACAATCAATAACATCTTGGTTATTTTTCAGTAATTTATATGCAGAATTATACGTTACAACCTGATACATCTCACATAACTGAATAAATGCTTGGGCATCGCCTTTTTTCGCTTTCTTAACTAAGCGAACATGAGCTGACTCTCTCATTTAATCTTCAACCCCTCCTTTACTTATTAGACATCTATTTTTGGAAAAAGGTTTCATACTTTGAATGACTTTTTGATAAAACTTTAATTAGAGAAAAAAAGACAGTCTAGACCGTCTTTTTTTCTAATTAAGATTATTTAGTAAATAAAGTAACGGCTGCCATTAATTGGATTCCAAGTAGCAAAATAACCAATTAAAGGACTACCGCGAAAACTTGATGAATAATAAACAAAATTATTACTAATAGGTACAAATCTGTTATACATTCCATCAAAAAATGTAAATGTATCACGATAAGCTCTTACACCAAAATAAGGATTTCTTCGTACGTTATGAAACGAAAATCTTTGTCCACTAAATCTCCAACCACTTCCAGAAAATGGAGAAGACTGATACGGTGTAGGAAAGTTATCTAAATAAATCGGTCTCTTATTGTGGGGAGGAGACATTCCTCGGACAAGATTAGATACTTTGGGAACTTCTAGTGCTTCCATCGTTTCTGTATTAGTAGACTTAGTTTCATTAAAAGCCTTTATTTGAACCTCTTCAAGTACTTCTTGATTAACAGATTCTTCCGTTGCTTCTTCAATGAACTCAATGTATTCTAAAGACCGTTCTTGCCCCATCACTTCATTTGATATAGGATTATAGATACTACCTTCACCTGCTTCTACACGCTCTTTCATACTCTCAAAAGTCGCAGCACTTACAGTCTCTTCCCTAACTAACCAACCAACAAAAGTCCCAAATAGTAAAAATACAATTGCTCTTTTTTTCATTTAAATCCTCCTTTTAAAAAAGCGCTTTCTTTTAGACCTAATTATACACCGTGTTTTTTATCTTGTACACACTAAAAATTAATATTTTTATAATATAACAATTTATTTTGTAATAAAAAAATACGCAAGGTTGTGAATCTTTTAAAAACCAACTATAATCAAAATTAATAACTGAAAAAATAAATTTTGTTAAATATTTAAATAAATTGAAAGAAAGGGTTTCTTATGACTGAACAATTCATACTCACTTCAAACGATCAACAAACTCAGCTCAATGTACGTCATTGGCCCTGTCCTTCACCCAAAGCCGTAGTTCAATTGATTCACGGCATGGCAGAGCATATCCAACGTTATGATGAATTTGCTCGTTTTTTAAATCAATTAGGGTTTGCCGTAATTGGGCATGATCATCTAGGTCATGGCGAATCTGTACAACCAAGCGCACCGATCTATGGTTTTTTTGGAGAACAAGGGCCTGAAAATGTCGTTACAGATATTCATCAAGTGAAACAATGGGCTGTGAATCGCTATCCACAATTGCCCTATTTTATGATGGGTCACAGCATGGGATCTTTCGCCTTGCGCAACTATCTGCAAGACTATCCTGTGACTATGCAAGGAGTCATTTTCATGGGCACTGGAACAAGTCCGTTACCTTTAACCGCAGCATTGCCTTTTATTAAAAAAATGGCCGAGAAACAGCCGAAAAAACCAGCGCCGTTCATTGATAAGCTGGCTTTTGGTTCTTTTAGCAAAAAATTTCCTGAAGCAAGTTCCTTTAATTGGCTTTCTAAAAATCAAGCCAATGTGGCTGACTATGAAAATGACCCATTAATGGGCTTCGTATTTACCAATAATGGTTTTGCTACCCTTTTTTCACTTGTTAAACGAGCCAATCAAAGGAATTGGTACCAAGCGATCCCAAAAGAATTGCCTATTTTAATCATTAGTGGCGCTGAAGACCCAGTTGGTGATTTCAGCAAGGGTCCAGCGAAAATTCAAAAGCAATTAAAGCATGCAGGTTTTCAGCACGTGACGTTACGACTATTTCCCACTTTGCGTCATGAAATTTTATTAGAAACGGAAAAAGCAACAGTTTTTCAAGAAATTGGGCATTGGTTAACGGATTTAACGAATTAAAAAAGAAGGTTGATGTTGTGACATCAACCTTCTTTTTTAATCTATTTTCGTTAAACCGCCCATATAAGGACGTAGAACTTCTGGAATCGTTACGGTGCCATCTTCATTTTGATAATTTTCCAAAATGGCAGCCACTGTTCGACCAACAGCAAGTCCTGACCCATTAAGAGTGTGGGCATATTGAACATGACCCGTTTTATCACGATAACGAATCAACGCCCGACGTGCTTGGAAGTCTTCACAGTTTGAACAAGAACTAATTTCTCGATACGTTTTCTGTGCCGGAATCCAAACTTCTAAATCATAGGTTTTCGCTGCCGAGAAGCCCATGTCACCTGTCGAAAGAGTAATCACTCGATAAGGGAGGCCCAATTTTTCTAAAATGTCTCCAGCATTGTTGGTCATTTTTTCTAATTCTTCATAGGAGTGTTCTGCATCACTAAATTTAACCATTTCTACTTTATGGAACTGGTGTAAACGAATTAATCCTCGGGTATCACGGCCTGCGCTACCCGCTTCCGAGCGAAAAGAAGGACTTAAAGCAGTAAAATAAATCGGTAACTCTTGCGCATCTAAAATTTCATTATTATAGTAGTTAGTTAACGGGACTTCCGCTGTGGGGATCAGCGTCAAATCACTTTCTGCAACTTGGAAGACATCTTCTTTGAACTTAGGAAATTGACCAGTGCCAAACATTGCTTTGCTATTGACCAAATAAGGAGGAATCACCTCGGTATAACCATGTTCATTAACATGTTGATCTAACATAAAATTATAGACCGCTCGTTCTAAACGAGCCCCTAAACCTTTGTAATAAAGAAAACGGCTACCAGATACTTTCGCGCCTCTTTCAAAATCTAAAATTCCTAAGGCTTCACCGATTTCCCAATGTGGTTTCGGTTCAAATGAAAAAGTTTTCGGCGTACTCCACCGCCGAACTTCTACGTTGGCGGCTTCGTCTGCGCCAACAGGCACGCTCTCATGAGGTAAGTTAGGCAGACGTTCTGCAATGGCTGTGCATTGTTCTTGCAAATGAACAACTTCTTGGTCTAAAACTTTAATTTGCTCGCTAACTTCTTGCATATTTAGCAACTGTTGTGAAGCATCTTTTTGTGCACGCTTTAATTGTGCAATTTCTCCTGATACCTGATTACGGTGTTTTTTCAGTTCTTCAACTTTAACAAGTAACGCTCTCCGTTCTTCATCTAAAGCCAAAAAGCGTAATAAAACTTCCTCGTCCACACCACGTGTTTTTAACTTTTTCTGTACCACTTCTACATTTTGGCGAATTTTTTTCATATCCAGCATCTTATTTCCCTCTTCATGATTAAATTTTAAACAATGGTGAATTTTACTTTTTCAAAAATTTCATTCTTCATTCGTTGGCCAGTCGCTGTGCCAGCTAAGCCACCTAAACCCGTTTCTCTCAATTCTCGTGGTAATTGACGGCCAACTTTATTCATGGCTTCCACCACTTCATCTGCTGGTATTTTATTTACAATTCCAGCTAAAGCCATATCTGCAGCGATTAACGCATTGCCTGCACCTACTGTATTTCGTTTGACACAAGGAATTTCGACTAACCCAGCCACTGGGTCACAAACTAAACCTAATAAATTCCCTAAAGCCATAGCAAAAGCTTCAGAAGATTGGCGTGGTGTTCCGCCAGCCGCTTCAACAGCTGCAGCGGCGGCCATCGCTGAAGCACTGCCTACTTCGGCTTGACATCCACCAACAGCACCAGCAATCATCGCATTGTTGGCTGTGACCATTCCAAATAAAGAACTGGTAAACAAGAAACGAATTTGTTGATCACGCGTTAAATTCAAGGTATTTTTAATCGCTGTTAAAACCCCTGGTAAGGTGCCACTTGCACCAGCGGTTGGCGTTGCGCAAACAACGCCCATTGCTGCATTGACTTCATTAGTACCTAGTGCGGCTTGAACTGCAGACATCATTAAATCACCTGATAACGTTTTGCCAGCTGCGCGGTATTTTTTTAAACGAGCCGCATCACCGCCCGTTAACCCAGTAGGAGAAAAAACGCCCGCTCCTTCTTGCGAGCGTTTGACAGCAGCATCCATGACATCCAAATTTTGACCCATCTGTGTCCAAATTTCTTCATAGCTTTTTTGGCTACGCTCCATTTCTTGCTCAATCATCAAATCAGAGATTTTTTTTCCTGTTTTTTCAGCTTTATCGATAAATTCTTCAATCGAAAGGTACATATGTCAAACTCCTATCATAATAAGATTATTTTCGATGTGTCATCTAGTGAAAACAGTTGTTCTTTCACCGAGGAAATTGGTGCCGAATCTAAGTCAAAGATGAATAAAATTTGATTCCCTTCCACATAACGAGACACCGCATTCACTTGAATATTATTTTTTTGTAACGTATCTTTAAAAGCTTGCATCGCCTGCTCTTCTTGATTAATGACTAACAAAATAGGTAAAGGACCATGTAGTTGGACATTGAAACCGTCTAATTCAATGTATTTCACCTCGATAGTGCCGCCACCTACAGAAATTCCTGTTAAATGAATTTCGTGCGTTGCATCACTGAGTGTCACACATGCTGTATTAGCATGCTTCACTGGACTTTCTTCACTCATTTCTAAAAATTGAATCTCAATTCCTTGTTCTTCCGCAAGTTCAATGGATTGTGTTACGTTGGCATCATCTGCTGCTAGTCCAAGAATTCCGCCAATAATTGCAAAATCAGTTCCATGTCCTTTATGCGTGTCTGCAAAAGATTCATAGTATTTAATCACAATTTTTTCTGGCGTTCCGCCGAATAACTTTCTTGCCGCTAAGCCAATTGCTAAGGCCCCAGCTGTATGCGAACTAGAAGGACCAATCATAATAGGACCAATAATGTCAAAACAACTTTTGTAGTTCATTACTTTGTTCACTTTTTTAGGTTTATTGATGGCCATAGCTGTGTTCATACGTAACTCCTCCTTTGGTTTTTACTGCTTCTTTTTCTTTTTCACTGGTTACTTCCGTCGTTCCTTCAAATTCTGGTGTATTATCCACCGCTTCAATTCTGTAACGTTTAAAGACCAGCGCACCTAAAAATCCAAACATCAGACTGACCACTGTGATAATCGCTACTGCTAGTAAAGTCGTTTGAATGGCATTGTTACCTAATGTCACAAGTAAACCAGCCCACGGCGTTGCCATTCCTGTCACAGGTACTTTTAAGCCAAAGAAAGTCACTACAATACCACTAACCATTCCTGAAAATAAATTCGTTGCGTAAATAGGAATTGGATTGGAGCTGATGATATCGACTTGTGTTAATGGCTCAATTGCCACAGCTAACGGGGTTGAAGCTGTGCCTAGTTTTAACTTTTTAAATAGCGCCGCATTGACAATGGAACTGCCGTAACAAGTCAACGCACCGACAGCCATTGGTACACCAGTCAAACCAATCAAGGCAGTTAAAACCATTGAACTTAACGGTGTCATACCAACAATCGGGATAATAGCACCTAAAATTGCGCCCATCACATATGGATTGCCATCTACTGCACTTAAAATCGTGCCCCCAATAACTTCTAGGACACCTAATACAACGGGTTGAATAAAACCAGCAACTAACGAAGCAGCGACTGGAATGACTAAAATAACGACTAATAAGTCAATCCCTTCTGGAATACGTTTTTGCATCTGCTCAACAACAAAAGATAAAAGATACGCGGTAATAAAAGCTGGTAACAAGCTGACTTTAATCAATGACAGACCTAAAATAATTGAAAAAACTGGACTAATCCCGAAAGCCAGCGGCACAAGAGCTCCAGCTGCTAAACCACCTAGACTACCCATAGTTTCACCAATTTGCGACACATAATCTAAATGAAAAACGCCGCCTACTGCATACCGCAAAAATGCCTCTGGTAGAAAGGTGGCACAAGCTGCACCAGACAAAGCACTTAAAGATTTTTTCCCTCGCGGTGCTTTAAAAGAGAATAGGGACATGCCACATAAAACTAAGACTAACATCAAGATTCCTGATAACGTTTTCATTTCTTTGCCTCCAACTATATTTTTTTATAACGGATGGTACTCCTGAATAAAATTTTTATTGCTCAACAAGTGAAAGAATGAGCGAGCATTTCGATGAACTAAAGTACAATGAGTAACAAAAATTTCATTCCACATTCAGAGTATACGACTAAACAAAAGTTTAGTCAATGTATTTTTTTAACGTAAAGAATCTTATTGCTTTTCCATTAAAAAAGTATTACACTAAAATTAATTTCAGTGTAGGGGAGGATATCACTTGGAGTCATATTTACGTTTAAGTGAAGTAGATAAACAAATCTTACATTCACATGCCTTAATGCTTGATGGATTAGGGAACTTCTTTGGTAGTACCCATGAAGTCATTCTTCATAGTTTAGAAAATTTGGAAAGTTCAGCTATCAAAGTCATCAATGGCCATTTCAGTAACCGCAAGGAAGGTGCCCCCATTACTGATATGGCGTTAAAAATGTTAAGTCAAGTAGAGTCGGAACATGATTACGCTGTGAAACCCTACTACAATAAAAATCAAAAAGGGGTTATTTTAAAATCTTCCACCATTCCAGTTATCGGTGAAAATGATCGTATTATTGGATTGATCTGTATCAATATGCATTTAGAAATGCCATTAATTGATTACTTGCAAGACTTATTACCTTCAGGACAACAAAATGATATGTCCCAAGAGCTTAAAAATTCTGAACATTTTTCTGACAATATTGACGAATTAATCACTACTTCACTGACAAAAGTAAAACAAGCAGTAGAAAGCGATCCAAATGTATCACATTTGAATCAAAATAAAGAAATTGTTATTCGTTTATATGATCAAGGAATTTTTAATCTCAAAGATTCTGTCATAAAGATTGCCGATCGATTAGGTATTTCAAAAAATACCATCTATTTACATATCCGCAATCATAAAAAAGAAGAAGCTTAAACCATCAAAGCCACCAACGCTAACTAGCATTGGTGGCTTTGATCACTTCTCTTCTATTTTAATTTGGTAAATCAAACAAGTAAGGTGTCCCTATTTCTCCATTTAACGTAACATCTAAGCGATTTTTTGTGCCGGGAACTAAATTACTGGCTGTGAAATTCCCTTGGGCATCCGCAGTAAAACTTGCTAAAATCACCCGCGCATCATCTGCACGTGACACTAAAATAGTTGCATTAGGTGCTGTTTTACCAGAAATTGTCCCTTGTTTCGGATCAATCGTAATATTGCTAAAAGAAAGCGCTGCTTCTTGTCCTGAACTTGGAATATCAATTTGGACAGGTGCACTATTCCGTTGATCAACGGTTGCGATTAATTGAGTAGTCGCTCCCGCTCTGGGACTAATTACTGTAAAATTGCCATTGGCATCCACATAAAAAACACCTGCTTGTGCAGAAGCATCACCGACTACCGTTGCTGTAATGGTTGCATTAGGTAATGTAGTACCATTAATTTCATTTCTTTCAGGATTGAAAACAACATTGGTAATTGTAATGTTTGTATCAGGTGCTTGGTTTTGAGGGACTTCATTCGTTTCATCAGTTCCTGCAGAAGGCTGCGTGGCATTTTCTGACGGATTTTCCCCTGTCACATTAGAATTTTGACCCGTGACAGACGAATGACTACTTTTCATTTCTTGTTGGCTAGAGGATTTCTGCGTGGCTTTCTTTGTTTCTTGCTTTGGCTTAGAATCATTTGTGCTTGCTGTTTTTTTGTTTCCACATCCTGCTAGACTTAAAGACAATACACTGAACGTTAACATACTGAACAAAGCCATTTTTTTCATTTTTCGTTACCTCCAGAAATCTTTTTGTAACATTAATGTAACATTGTTTTAAAAATCTAGCAATAATTTTTCAACCGTTTTCCTTTTTGTTTAAAAAGAAAAAATCTGCACAAAGGCATTTAGCCTTTGTGCAGGTTTTTATCTGCTAAATGGATTTAATGTTTGCGATAGCTTAAATAGTAAAAGCCAGAAACAAAAATGGCACCACCAATGATATTACCTAAATAAACAAAAATAAAATTACGGAAAAAGTCTCCCCACTGAACGCCGCCTTCAAAAATTGCGGCTGGAATGATGAATGCATTCGCCACACTATGCTGAAAGCCAATTGCAACAAAAATCATTACTGGAAACCAGATGCCTAATAGTTTCCCCGCTGCATCTTTCGCACCATAACAAAGCCATAAGGCCAGACCTACGAACCAGTTACAGCCAATACCTGAAATAATTGCTTGAAGCCAAGTTGCTGCAACTTTATGTTCTGCAAGAGAAAGAACCTGATTTAAATAGGCACCGCTACTGGTTAAACCTAAATAATGACCAAAAAAATAGGCAACAAATAAGGCGCCAACCATATTTGCCAATGTAATTGTGACCCAGTTCACGAGTAATTCTCTGAAAGAGACCTTTTTAGCAAACCAAGCCGTACTCACCGCCATCATATTTCCTGTGATTAACTCACCACCAGCCATTAAAATAACAATTAGACCAATTGGGAAAACCGCAGCTCCCACTAAAGCTTGAACACTGGCTAAATCTGCTGGAATAGAGGCGGAAACACGCACATAAGCCAAATAGCCGAGGGAAATCATGGCACCGCCGATAAATCCTAAAATGAGTTTTGCTACCAAAGGCTTTTGAATTTTTTTCTGACCATTTTCAATACTAATACTTAAAATTTCATCTGGTGTATACAAACATTTCACTTCCTTTGTTTTTTGTCCTCCTTTACTTTACCCTTATATCACAGAAATTCAAGTACTTTTGTGTATTTTTTCACTAAAAACTGTAGTTCTTTTAATTTTATATGAAAACATCCTGAAACAAGTCCTATTTCTTGTTTCAGGATGTTTACTTATCCGTTTTTAAAGAGTTATCTTTTCACTTTAAAACAATAGGTTGCTATGGCTAACGATAAAAAGCTTAGGCCTAGGAAGCTCACAACTGCTGAAGATTGTTCCCCTGTTTTGGGGAATTTTTTCTTGGCAATTTTGGTCGTATTATCCGCTTTTTTGACTGTTCCTGACGATTCTTGATTTGTCTGTATCTGTTTAGTTGCTTGGTTTTCTGCTACTGATTCCTTTGTTTGACTAGCCTTGGCAGAGGGCTTTGAATTACTTTGAGCGTCATTAGGATCTTGATTAGACTCTACCGCGTAAATGACAGAATTCTGGCCTTTGTTTTGACTGTTTTCGTTTAAAGTGCTTGGGGTGCTACTCTCACTTGTACTGTTGGTTGCGCTGGTCGTACTTGAAGCACTACTTTCGCTGGTACTACTGGTTTTACTGGTTGTACTTGGTGTGTTGCTTTCATTTGTATTGCTTGTTTCACTTGTCGTACTTGAGGTACTACTTTCGCTGGTACCACTGCTCTCACTTGTCGTACTTGAGGTGCTGCTTTCGCTGGTATTACTGGTTTCGCTAGTTGTACTTGGCGTGCTGCTTTCGCTGGTATTACTGGTTTCACTTGTCGTGCTTGAGGTGCTGCTTTCGCTGGTACTACTGCTTTCACTTGTCGTGCTTGAGGTACTACTTTCGCTGGTACTACTGGTTTTACTGGTTGTACTTGGTGTGTTGCTTTCATTTGTATTGCTTGTTTCACTTGTCGTACTTGAAGCACTACTTTCGCTGGTACTACTGGTTTTACTGGTTGTACTTGGTGTGTTGCTTTCATTTGTATTGCTTGTTTCACTTGGCGTGCTTGAGGTGCTGCTTTCGCTGGTACTACTGCTTTCACTTGTCGTGCTTGAGGTGCTGCTTTCGCTGGTACTACTGCTTTCACTTGTCGTGCTTGAGGTGCTGCTTTCGCTTGTGTTACTAGTTGTCTCTGTTGATTTTTCAACTAACAGAAGTAACGCCGTTTTTATGGTTTGTGTTAATTGGTTAATACGCTTTTGTGCATCTGCAGGCGTTTTAAAGCCACCAAGTGTTGGCTCTAATAATTCTTCATCTGACCAAGCAAGCAGTTGTTGTAACTGCTTAGAGCTTCCTTCGCCAGTTGTTGTATCTATTAAGGCTTCTTGCATGGCTTGCCAAGAGTCTTTGGTATATACAGATTCGTCTAATTTATGAACGCTTGCCAGTTCATTTTCTGCTTCTGTACGCTCTAGCGTGATATCGGCTTTTTTGACTAATACTTTCATTGCAGATTGCAAATTACTTGTTAACTGATCCACTTGCTCTTGGGTTTTGTCCTGACTCTCCTGACCTTCTGCTAACAATTGTGTCGCCTGCTGATAATAGGAAGAAACAATCGTTTTAGGCCCAATGGCAGTGAATAGCTGCCAAGAGTAAACCGTATATTGGTTTGCTTCACCAATCGAAGCATAAACGGTTTGTAGTTGGGACAAATCAAGCTTTTTTGCCGGAGCCTCTACCGTCACCGGTACGTTCACTGTTACCAATGAACCTGTTTCATAAGTTAATTGAACAGTCACTTTTTGTTGGCCGATTTCATTTAAGACCTCTGGATTGACGATTTTAGCGGCTGGGACTGCTTCATCCGCGTCATTTGTATTAGCAACCAGTTGCTGCGGATCGATTGTCCTTGCACAATCGTTGTAGCCACAGGGGTTGCTAAAGTATTTCTAACCGGAATTGGCGTATTTTTATATTGCTCATAAAGCGTTGGTGAAATTAATGATTCCCATGTTGCTGGCATTAAGCGATAGTCCGCCTCTGTCCAATTTTCTACCAATAATTGGCCGTTTTTAAGGCCATCATCTCGAGTATTGTCTTTCACAAAACTCGTTTCTGGTCGGAACCCACCGCCACTAGCGATTAACAATTCCCGACGTCGGTTTTGCGGAATATTGTGGTAGTTAACAAACTGATTGTTGATAAATACACCATTGAACACATTGTTATTTCCTGTATGTCGATTGTATTCCATTCCAATTGCATATTGATTGTCCCAATACTTCCAATCAAAAATGTTATTAGCCACTAGCCAGTTGGATAATTCTGAAATAGCTCCCTCTGCTTGTGTTTCTGCCAAACCAATCTCTGGTGTTCCATACATAATGAGACCTGTATTTCGCAAATAATTATTCATAATCGTAATATTACGGCCTGATTTAAATTTAAATCCGCCAGCTGGACCATTTTGTAGTCCACGTAAATGATTCCCCACCACCGTGATGTTTTGAGCACCACGGAAATAAATTGCATGATCTCCCACCAGACCATTCAAGTCTTCATTATCATAAGGTGAATAGAAAAAATTATGTTGAACAGTTACATCCTTCAGCATATTAAAAGAATTAACCCCGGTGGATAGATAGTTTTGTTCATTAGGTACTGAAATAGCACCAGCTTCAATGGCTGTTTGCAAACGTGTAATAGTCGCTGCTAAATCTGAACGACTGGTACTTTTAATTGCATCTAATTCTGTCACTTTTAACCCAAATAGATTGTCCACGATGTCTACATCTGACATATACTGGAAACGACTTGGTGTTGAATAACCACCAATGTAAATCGCTCGGTTAAAATCAATCTTGGGTTGCATGTGTGCTGTGTCTCGCATGAAAATATTGCCTGAAATCTTAACGCCAATATCTGCATTTAAATTGACCACGAATCCTTTTAATGGATTATAAAAGATATTGTTTGCTAGCGTTAATTGATTCGTCAATTTCAAGGTCACATTGATGCCGTCAAAAGCAATATTTTGAAGTCATACATTGGTTTTCGTCCCGTACGTTGTGTCTGTTAGCTGAATCGGTGTACCTGTAACGTTATGTAAAATAGTGGCTCCTGTTGTATCGCCAATTAACTGATAATTTGAAGAAATCGTAATATCTTTTGACAAAGCATAACTTCCCTGTGGTAAAAATAATGCGTTTCCTTCCTTTGCTGTCTGACTCAGCAACGTCTGTAACTTATCTGATTGATCTTCTGCACTATTAGGCACCATCGCTTGCGTACCAAAAATCGTTGTATCTGTTGCGTTAACTGGTTCAACCGCTTCGGTCACCATTGGTAGACCAACCACTGTTAATAAACCAAACAGAAGCATGAGCATTGTTTTCTTCATGGAGTTCCCTCTTTTCATTCCGTTACTTCTAACGGCTTATTTTGTAAAAGTTGATACAGCGTAATAACACGACTGTCTTCGTATGCATAAATTTTTTTGAATTTTGGATTCATATGTAAGATACTTGTTACCTTTAACAAGTTTTGATTTGTGACTTCTAATTCTAAGGCCTCAACCAATTCCTTTAATCGAACACCGGCACTATTTTCTTCACAACTTAAGATTTCTTCAATTTGTTCCATCCGTTTTTTCATTTTATCCCGCCTTTCTTCCCTTGCTCTTTCTATTATATAGAAAAATCCTTGTGAGAAACCTCAATATTTTTTAACTGACTGTTAAAAAAAGTAGTAGTTCCTTTACTATCAATAGCTAATCATCTATTATTTACGATAAAAAAAGCAAAAAAAGTACCTTTTTGACATAATTTTCAGAAGAATTGACGCAGTATTTATTAAAAAACAACGAGAAAACGTCAATAAGTAGGTGTTGATTACCTACTTATTGACGTTTTCTTCTTGTCTTTTTTTACTTTTTAGAAAAATTTTTTTACAATTTATCGGACATATGCATCAAAAAAGCCCATTTTTTTGATTTTTTATTAAAGTGACGTGGTTCTTTTCTCGTTAATTTTTACTATTTTTTGGTTCAAACGATTATATTGCTCAAACGTTAACTCACTTGAAAGTAAAAATATCTCTGGATGACCCGTTTCCACATCTGTCAAAGAAGTCACTAATAGTAAATCAATATTTTGCCATTCTTCTTTGCTTGCTTCACTGTATCGTAAAACTTCCAATGCATAGAACCGACGAAAATTATTTTCAATCGAAAGTTTCACCCGTTCTTCTTCCAGTACTGGCAAGCCTGATTTTAAACCTAAAACAATTTTTTGTTCGCGATGAATTAAATCATCGGAAAGCGCCAAAACACTAGAATAACGCAGAGCCAAAAATTCTTTATTTGTAAATAATTCATTGCCTGTTTGTTCGTAAAGTTGATTTAAGCCTTGGCTTAATTCTTCTAAAAGAACCGGATATTTTTCTTTAACTTTATTCCAAAAGACATTGTACATTTTCACATTTTGGACATAGTAAAGTTCGGCAAATAAATGTGTAGCAAACAAATAATAAAAAATTTGCGGACGAATTTTCTCCAATTGCGGCGTCATGTGTATTTCTTCTAATAAGAAATGTTGGACTAAATGAGTCAACATGTAAACAGGTGCTTCAGTCTCATCAAAATGCGCTAAAATTGCTTGTGCAGTGGCTTCATCTTGATAAAATTGGTCATTGGCTAACAAGAAAAAGTACACAAAAGTTAAATCGTTTTTGTTAAGGAAAAGGGTTGTAGCTGTCATCTCTTCTATAAAGGCTTGGTAATGTTTATTACCTTCTAAATAAGTTTCTTGCTCGGCTGAAGGTCGATATTCGGCGCCTTGCGCACTACGGACTTTTGAGATAGCGACCATATATTTAACTCGGCGTGTCACCGTTTCCGCAACTTCTACGTTGAAAAAAGCCATCATTTTTTGGACGGTTTGTGCGACTTCCGTTTCTTGTATATAGTCAAAAGGCCAAGTATCACGGATTAAGTCCATAAAAATAGTGTAAGCAAAATGGCGCAAATACGCTTCATTGCCTTCAATTTTCCAAGTACTTTTATTAATTACTAAACCCAATGGTGCTAAAATTTCTGTAAACCCTTTGAGCAAGCGCCGAATCGTGGCATCACTAGTATGATACTTTGCTGTCGCTGGCACAATTCCATTAAATCGACCCCAGAATAAATCTTCCATTACTTGATAAGTTAAACTATCCCGAAAAATTGCTGTATAAAGTTTCTGGAACGCTTGGCTAGACGCCAAGTTCAAGCGATAGCCATGCCCCTTTTCAAAAGCCAAAGAAGCATCATTATCCACAGCATAATACGTAATGTCATCTTTTAGAAGTTCTACGTATTTTTTGACTGATTTTTTGTTTAATTGTAATTCTTCTGCTAACTCATTGATGTCAATCCAGCCTTCATTAATTGGCAAGTTTCTTAAAATAATAATTTTAGAAACGACATCTGTATCGAATATATCAACATATTCATCCCATTTCACTGTTCACTCAACTGCCTCTCTTCTGTTCTATTGTACACAAAATGAGAAATCTATTCCACGAAAAAATAACAGTTGTTTCTTTTATTCTTTCGTAGATGTGGACGTTTCAGGAACAAACACGTTGAGTCCCCCAGCTTCCACCGTTACTTTAATCGGTAAATCATCAGTAGGGTCGCCATCTGTTCGTGTTTGGACTTTCTTGTCTTTTTCGCCACTAATTTTAAATTGACTCCCAGAGAAATACACGACACCAGGAATTTCATTTAATTGTCCTCTGATAATTTTAGGTAAATAATAGACAAACTTGTAAAAAACTAACTTAGGTAAAATGATAATGTGGACTTCGCCGTCATCTGGCGTAGCATTGGCATCGAAATTGGTAAAGCCACCAGCAGAATTCGTCATGGTCATCGTTAATAATTGGGCTTTGCCATGCCAACGTCTTTCATCGCCATCAATTTTTAGTTTGTATTTTTTCTTTTTCATTAATAAGCGGAAAAATTGCTTTGTAAAGGCTAAAGGACCATATTTTTGTTTCTCCTGTTGGGTCACATTTGCTGCTGTATCTGCTAATAGTCCAATCGTTAAGGTCGAAATCATCACATCTTGATTTACCATCCCAAAGTCAACTGGTGTGGTCTGTCCTGCCAAAATGGTCTCAAAGGCGTCTTCTTCTTTCAAAGGAATACTTAACACACGTGCAAAATTATTGACTGTTCCACCTGGAATAATCCCTATTTGATAGTCACGAATGGTGTCTTTAAAATTTTGAACGGCATGATGAATGGTCCCGTCACCACCAATGACGACCAAGACACCCACTTGATTTTCTTTGGCATTTTTCCGCATTTCTTCAGGATCAATGTCTGGATTGGAAGGTTGCAAAATAACCGCTTCCCCTTTCGCTTCTGCAGCTTTTTTAAAGCGTTCTGCAATCTCTTTACTTTCACTACTTCCTGAAGTTTCGTTGTATAAAACCATCATCTTTTTCATCATTCTATCCTCATATCTCTAACTAAATTTCTTGCACATGTAAAGTGTACAATATTTTAGCCAAAATACCTAAAGATAGCATCGAAAAACAAAGGCTGAGGCACAAGCGGTTATCTCCAAGAACCCAGTAAGTTCTGTTCAAAGGCTAAACTGAGATGAAGGCTTACCTGAGATGAAGGCTTACCTGGGAATGTCAATAAGAAGGAGCTACTTTTGTTCAGTTGATTAGCTTAAGATGAAAAAAAATAGGCCATCCGTCCTTTCGACGGATGGCCTGTTTTTTTATAGCTTTTGCTTATTTCTTGCTCTTTTTATAGAAGAGCCAACTTGCCAAACCGACCAACAGGAGGCCGATAAAGACAAAGAAGTAATTGACTTGTGTGTTGGTTTTCGGTAAACCAAGCCAACCTGTCTCTCTAGCTGCTTGTTTCGTTGTTGGCTGATTTGGTTTTGTTTTTTTGGATACAGGTTGTTTCTTGTTAACAAACGTGCCCGCATCCACGAGTTCAGGTTTGTCTTTCGCTGTTGCCGCAATAGTGAATGTGACAGCTTGCTTAGACAGTTGGTAACCATCCGGTGCTTTTGTTTCCACAAAGGTATATTTTCCTGGTTGTAAGTGTTTCACTTGAACTAACCCTTGGTTGTCAGAACGTAATGAACGAGCGACAGTTTGCCCTGTCTCTGCATCTGTCACTTTAAATTCAGCACCTGCTAAGGCATTCTTTTGCTGATCAATTTTCACCAGCTTGGCAGCACCTTGGTAATTAATAAAAGGTGCTTTAAGTACCACAGTGGCTGGTTTGCCTTGGTTGTCTTTGGCAATCGTAAAGCTTGCGCTTGGCGTTTCATTAAGAAGATAGCCAGTTGGCGCTTGTGTCTCCACAAAACGATACGTTCCCGGTGCTAAGTTTTTCGCAATGACTTTGCCTTGCTTGTCAGACATCAGATTGGTTTGTCCAGCTACAGTTTGCCCTGTTTCATCAATGACCTTAAACACCGCACCTGCCAATGCTTCACCTGTTTCGTTTTCTTTGGTTAATTGAGCAGTTCCTTGATAATTGATAAGATCGCCTAAAGCAATTGGCTGCTCTTTTCCTAATTGGGCGGTTACATCAAATGGATGTGGCGTTGTGTCTAACAGATAGCCTGTTGGTGCTTTCGTTTCCACTAAAACGTAATGCCCTTCATTTAGCCCTTTAGCGTAAATTTCGCCAGTCTTGTCCGTTGTTATTTCAGAAACTTTCTCTCCTGCACGATTCAAGAATGTTATTGGTGAACCTTGTGGCTGATTCTGATTATCGGCGTTGTAAATTGCAAAAACTGCACCCGCTAAGGTTTGACCTTGCTCGTTGACTTTACGTCCCGTTACTTCCGCTTGATAATTTACAAACTCTAACTCATCTAGTGGTTGTTTATCATTTGAATTCTTCTTCACTACAAAATAAATGGGTTGTTTATTGACGATATAGCCATCCGTTGCATCCAGTTCATCTAATTCATAGCTACCAGCGCCTAAATCCTCCATAGCCAATGAACCATCTTTTTCAGCAGTTACTTCTCTTTCAAAGATTTTTTCCCCGTTTTCTATTCGATACAATTTAAAAATCGTTCCTGGAAGTGGGTTCGCATTGGCATCAATTTTCTTAAAGACGGCACGTCCTTTGAAATTGGCGAAGGCCCCTAATTGGAAGATCTCCGGGTCGCCTTTGAAATCACCACGAATTTCTACTTTTACTAATTCAGGATAAATAATATAATCTGCGCCATCTGGTAATTTTGGTGCTTTGATTTCTTTGTAATAATAGGTACCTGGCGCCAAGTCTCTAAAGATAATTTTGCCATCTTTGCCACTCGTTGCTGTAATCCCTAATGATTGTTTATTGTGATCATATAGTTCAAAAACAGCACCTGCTAATGGTTGGTCTGCGCTATTCGTTTTCACGATTTGGAAAGCCCCTTTGTAATTCACAAAGTTGTCACTAGCAACAACGACCGCTGGTTTACCAGCATTTTTCTCAGCAATTTCAAATGGGACTGGCGTGGTATTTAATAAATAGCCTGTTGGCGCTTTGGTTTCTACAAAGCGATATTTTCCTGGGGCTAAGTGCTCTGCAACAATTTCCCCTTGATTATTTGTCGTCAAGCCTGTTTGAATCGTTTGTCCCTTCGCATCAAGCACTTTAAATGTCGCACCACTTAATAAGTGTCCATTCACATCTTTTTTGATTAATTTAGCCGTGCCTTGATAGTTAACAAAGTTAGCCGTTGCTATAACTGTTGCTGGTTTGCCCCGATCGCTTGCTGCAATCGTGAAAGCACTTGGTTCAGTGTTTAAAAGGTACCCTGCTGGCGCTTTGGTTTCCACAAATTGATATTTTCCTGGGGCTAAATCCGTCACTGTGACTTTTCCGTTTGCATCCGAAACTAAGTGTTCTCGAACCGCTTGTCCTGTGGTATCAAGGACTGAAAATTCAGCACCTGCTAATGGATTGCCTGCTTGGTCTTTTTTAATTAGTTCAGCAGAACCTTGGTAATTAAGCATTTTAACATGAACATCACGAATTTGTCCGCTCGTGTTTTGTGTCACAATGAACCGTTTGGGTGTCGTGTCTAAAAGATAGCCTGTCGGTGCTTCGATTTCTGTGAACTGATAAAGCCCCGGTTTTAAACTATCCACCTCTAACTGGCCATTCGCGTTGGTTCGATCCGGCGCAAGGGGAACTTCTTCCCAATGAGTAAACGGCGTGGTTACGGCATGCTCTAATTTAAAGCGAGCATTGACTAACTTTTTACCCTTCTCATCTGTTTTTTCTAAAAATACTTTACTGACATCGTTTTTAATAATGGTTGGTTGTGCTCCTTCGGCTGAAGTTTCTTCATCAATAGTAATGACTCGGCCTTTAGCTAATTCGTCCGAAACTGTATAGCCTTCTGGTGCTTTTGTCTCCACCAAAATGTATTGCCCTTGCGGCAACCCACCAAATGTGATAACCCCGGTGGCATCTACTGTACCTTCACGTAGGACTTGTGTTTTAGCTTGGTCCCAAATTTGGAAATGGGCGCCTGCTAAAATAGTCGTCCCATCCATGGCTGTTTTCTTCAGCTGAATTTTGCCTTTAGTCCCTGTGGCATGCCCGCCACTGTGATCAATGTCAACGACCACATCGCCATTGTCATCCCCATGAACGACTTCTGAACCATTT
Source organism: Enterococcus sp. DIV0546 (assembly GCF_051712785.1). Taxonomy (NCBI): domain Bacteria; kingdom Bacillati; phylum Bacillota; class Bacilli; order Lactobacillales; family Enterococcaceae; genus Enterococcus; species Enterococcus sp. DIV0546. The sequence goes on along the minus strand of NZ_JBIOPO010000001.1, from coordinate 86,132 downwards.
CCAGTAATTGACACTTGGTTGGATACCGTGTCTGTACTCCCCGCCGCTGAAGAAGTCACTAAACTACGATATTCCATATAATAAGGTGCTTCAATATGGGCCATTTTAACGACAATTTTTTGTTGTCCTGTTTCATTATCGGTGGTAACTTCCAGTGTGTAATCTTTTCCTTCTTCTAAAATAACAGATTTATCTGGCGTAATAGTTCCGTCTTCTGTTACGTTGGTACCGTAAATCACCAATGACTCGGGATCTAGCACTTGGTTTGGTGAGGGTGTATCAGTAATAACCACATCGTCTAAAACCGATTGGGCGCCATTGATCATTACATGCCAGTACACATGATCTGGATCATCTTTGTGGTATTCGCCACCTTTTTTCACTGATTCGCCACCATGTTGAATAGAAACTTTTCCTGTCACATCACGTGAAGAACCTTGGTTTGTATAAGATGCGGTATTGTCATAGCTAGCCGAACCTTCGATAACTTTTTCATCAACAGACGTCTTAAATTCAATCACATACGTACGACTATCATTAGGAAAATCAACACGCCAAGTATTTTGGTTTTTCTCGCTTGGTTCTTCCATTGTGATATCCGTCAACGGTTGCGTTGGTTTCACTTTTTCAACCGAACCATCTGGTTTTGTATTGCCTTCATAGACTTTCAAGCTCCCAGCCAAATAGGTTTGATTGGTTAAAATTGGATCCGTCAAAAAGGCGTCGACTAAACGATTATTACTTAAATTAACCGCAATCGTCCAAGTGATTTCTTTGGTGACGGCATTGTAAACACCGCTTTTTTGCGCATTTAAATCAAAAGCAGGTAAAGGTTTAAACGGTTTACTATCTTCTGAATGATGATTGTTTCCTGCTTCATCCGTCCAATCAATGGCAGCAGTATTTCGGTAATGGTCCAACGCTGGATTGTTAGCGTCTAACTCGGTAACATCGAAAAAGGTAGTATAAGTTATGTGGAAGGCATCACTTGTTTTGGCATATGCCCCCATGAAACTTAACTTAAAGCCTGTTTCACCATCTGCATTACGAGTTATTTCTACCATGTAATCTTTACCTAACGTCAACTGAGCACCAGTGGTTGTATCTTTGACAACCAACGAATTGGGTACCATGGTTAAGCCAGGAACTGGTTCGTATGTGTCCGTAATCACGGCATTTTCCATCAAATAATTATTTTGATTCACAGCTAACGTCCAACCAATCGTTGAATTTTGATAATCAACTGCACCAGTGTTTTTAATAATATTTTGTTGACTGGCTGTGCCATCACCTTCTGAATGCTGACCAGTGCCGACATCCACACGATTATTCACGGCAACATCGCCTTCGACAATTCCATCAACTTTGGTTTTATAATCAATCTTGACTGCGCCATTCACATCATGTAAAAAGTCAATTGCAAAGGAACCGTCTCCGTTGATTACCACTTTGTAATCTTTTCCTTCCACAAGTTCTGCTCCAACGACTTCATTTCCTTTGTCATCAAACGTCACTGAATATAAATGTAAAGAATCTGGTTCAAACGTTAAATTATCGCCCATTGTGTCTGTAATGACTGCTTGGTCTTTTGGAATGGTTTGTTCACCATAGTTGTAGTTAATTTCCCAAGTGAATTCTTGATTGGCTTCGTCGTAATCTATATTGCGCTTGTCTAACATTTTGCCATATGTGGCGGTAACAGTTGCTTCAGCATCTAACCCATTTGGATTATTATCACTTGTTAACGTCGCGTGATTTTTAAAAGGCACATCGCCGCCGCCATCTGGAATAACCGCCTCGTCAATCGTCGTTTGGTACTCAAGACGATACGCTTTGTTGGTGTCACCTTTAATCGTCACATTGCCATTTTTATCAACGGTATATTCATCTGGACTAAGTTCGCGACCCACTTCTTTAATTGTTCCATCAAGATTCATCACTAACTCATAGACTTTCACGGACTTAAAGGTATCCCTGTTGGCCATGTTTCCGTCACAGTTGGATTTGTTTGATCTTTCATCGCTTGATTGATATCTACCGTCCAAGTAATCGCACTAGGATTGGGCGTTCGATCAAAATGGCCTTGTTTATCAATTTGTTGTTCGGTATCTGGAACAATTGGAATCACTACAGGCGGCAAATCTTCTTGTGTAGGAATATCAATCACCCAATCTCCTGGGCCCCGCCCATCTGAATCATTCAAATGAGTATCTAAAGAAAAGTCCCCGTGAATGTCACTTTCAGACGTGATTCGCTCATTAAAGGTAAAACGAACCGTACCATCTTCACTAATTGTGTAGGTTCCATAGACATTGCCTTCTGCATCAACTAAATCACCTGAACCTGGTTTATTAGGTTTCAAATTGCCAGGTAATTGAAACTCGAAGTAATCGCCTGCTTTCATTTGTTCTCGCACATCTTCTGGAATCGACCAGTTAAAGTTCCAATGAATGGTCACATCTTCTTTATACGGCGGTGTTGCTGGTGTGCCATCAGGATTTAAATAAATCGGATCTTCAAAATTATCGATAATCGTTGTTTCATCACCTGTAAAATAGTTACTGATATTTGTTGGTCCTGCTACGCGCGGTTTGACAGTCGTCGATTCAGTTGTTTTACTTTCTATCGCTTTTGTCGTGCTGGCGACAGTTTCTTCGGACGAACGAGGAACAGAGGAGTTTGTAGATGTTTCTTCTGTTAAACCTTCATTCGCTGATGCGGCTGGCGAACTCGTGATTGCCGTTGATTCTGTCGGATCAGTACCAGTATTTAACGTCAACGCTCGTTGCTGTTGTCCATAAGAAAACGTCACATCTTCTGTAGCTGTAGGGTTCAACGTTAAGACTAACGTATCTGCTAACGCTTGCTGATTCAATTCAATTTGAATCTGTTTCTTCTGGTCATCCACTTGAATCTTGCGCGTATTATTGGGCGCTGCCCAATGTGCAGCTTTGATTGACACATTGGCACTATAATGCACTACAACCTCTTGTGTTACTGGTTGTGCTTTTCCTTGAAGCGCTAAGGTCATTTCTTGTTGGCTGGTTTGCTTCACTTCTCCTAACGTTAACTGGCCATCGCTGTTAACATCTTCCGCCAAAGCCATGAGTGGTGTGCCATAATTTAGAACAAGTAACAAACACATCAACCCGTAGAGCCAACGGTTTACCATTGGACCATTCTTTCTCATTTCTTTCATCCTTCCTCTACTAACGACACATAGAAGAGAACGTTCACTTCGTACCAATTTTTTATTTTAAACCAAATAAGTGAGTGCTCTTCTGTTGTCTTTCTTCCTTGCTAAAACAGACAGCCAACACACCTTTTCTTTTTATCTCCTCAAAACGCACTCTTACTTCGAATGCGGATTCATTTTCTGCTTTTTCCTATAGACTCTTCTATAAGAATAAGAAGAGTATAACGGGATTTTTCATCGAAAATTATCAACAACTTCTCCTCCAAATAGAAAAAGTTGATGAAATCCCAGAAACCCTTTTCATCTTTATGAAAACACGCCCTTATCCTTTCTTATTTTTACTATTCCTCCTTCCACTATACCGTTTTTTTAAATTTTTTTCATAAGAACTAACCAGACAAAAAAGCCTATTTGTATGAGCTATTTAAGCTAAAAAATCAACAGACTCACATTATCATTTTTGTTATTTAAATGTTTTATATAAACTGGTTGTTTTTCTTAATAATTTTTTGCTCTATCATTTTTTGTCCATGTTTTCTTCCATTTGACACATTCAGTTCTTCTTGATTTTTAAGAATAGATACAGTAGCATAAGAACAACTAGTTCTTTCACTGGCAATTGTCAAATGTCATTTAAAAAAGAATGCCCTATCTGTATTATCTGAAAAATCAAACAATCATAACCAATTAGAAAGGTGGTTATTATGCATAACTTATTAACCAAACAGGAAATTCAGTTACTTTCCCTAATTGAATACTTGTATGACAGTAAAGAAAAAGTCCCCATGCAAGTACTCCGACGAAAATATGAATTTTCCCATTACAATATCAACAATTTATTGAATCAATTAACTTTGTTAATTTCTCGAGTCAATACACATGAAAATGTACATATTCGCATCATTAATAATCAACAGTCCATAGAATTAGTCGCCGATGAAAATATCCCGATTGAGTTAATGAAAGAAGCTGTTGTCCGCGGGTCACTAACCTATATGTTAGCCCTGGATTTACTTTTAAAACGCTACACTTCAGCCAAAGATTTTTGTGAAGAACATTTCATTAACTTTTCTATCTTTAAACAAGTCAGTGACCGTTTAAACAATTATTTAGCTAGATTTAATTGTTATTTAAATTTAAAAAGGCGCGAAAAAATTTGTGGCAAAGAGAAAGATTTTCGTAGTTTCTTTTACTCCTTATTTTTCATTTCAGGAACTTCTCTCGTTCCTTTTTTATCTAAAACCAATCAAGCGCAATTGCAGAATTTTATTGAAATCATCAAAAACCGTTATCCTTACTTTACATATACCGATTTACGCAAATTAAAATTAATTATGTCCATAGGTTTACTCCGTTACCAATCTGATTTTACAATCAGCGATTATCCTGAAATTGCTACGATCAATTTAGCCTTTCCTTATTCAGAATTTCAATTATTAGTGAATGATTGTTTTATTAATGAACAAAAAGAACCCGACACATGGCGGGCTGAAATTCGTTTCTACTATGATTTTTTCAGTACATTAACGATGTATTCACTTGAACAAATAGAAACGGTCAACTTTGCCAACTTAGCGATTATGGGCATGGATGAAAGTCCCCATGTCACCTGGATTTTTGAAAAATGTACGCAATTACAGTTGGATTTAAGCGCAATAGAAGTGGTCTTTTTGTTGGTTAATTTATCTAATGCCAGTGAACGACTGATTCATTTCCCTGTGGAAGAGGAATTGAGCTATGAGGTTGCTAACGTCTCTTTGTATGAAAAGCAATACCCAAATGTTTCGCGAACAACCAACTATTTCTTAAAGCGTTTGCCTTTTGACAAAGAGCACCCACTAGATGCATTATTTAAAGAAACCATTTTTTTAATTATTCGGAGTGTTTTATTAAACAAACAAATTCCTGTTAAAATTTTACTTCATTCATCTATTAATCAGATACAAGAAAATTGGTTAGCGAAGGAAATCAATAATTATTGCGATGTTCCTTTGAAATTCGTCAATCATATTCAAGAAGTGCCTGACCTAGTCATTACTGACAAAAATAATCCGCTTTTTCACGCCAGCAAAACCTTTTATTGGCATCCCGTTCCTTATTTAGACGAATACTATAACCTAAAACAAGTAGTTCGCAAAATTTATTTTGCCAAATTACGTGGGGAAAACAGTTTGGAGGGAATCGGATGTTAACAGGATTACTTGATGTACCTTATCGTAAAAGTTTTGCTCTTTTAGAAGAGTTACTCGAACGTCGTGAAGCAGAAGAGCAAACATTGGCGATTTCTACTTTAGCCACTCAATTAAAAATGCAACAAAATACCATTCTACAATCCGTGGCTTTGCTCCAAACAGAAATTGAAAAGAACGGCTGGGAGAACTTATTTTCTTTGTCGGCAAACGTCAAAGAAATCACATTTTGGTTTGCACCCTATTTCCAACTATCGTTCTTGATGCCTTACTTTGTCAAAAAAAGTTTCGCATATCAAGTGTTGACCTACGCCTTTAATCATAATGCAATTGATAGCAAACATTTTGAAAAAGTCCTAGAAATTTCTTCATCAACCTTTACGCGAAAAATTGGACAATTAAACCAATGGCTCCAAAAATATCAGATTGAAATCAATTTAAAACGTACCAATGTGTTGGTGGGCAAAGAAAAAGATATCCGGATTTTCTTTATGATGCTTTTTTGGAACAATTACTCTGAAGGCGATTGGCCGTTGCACACGATTACTAAAAAAGAAGTCCATAGTCTCTTTCGACGTTTAAAACACTCTGTTTCTTTCAATACAACACAAGATTTTACAAAAGACTTAATTTTTTCTGCTGTGATTTTAGCGCGTTGGAAAGAGGGCTTTTTTATCAAAGAAACTTTCGTGGAGGAAGAAGCGATTGTTAATCCCTTTGTTAATCTGAGTGAATTTGAATTGTTTTTTAAAGAAGAAGCCTTACACCAAGTTCCAACAAAATTTATACAAAAAGAAGGACTTTTTGCCTTTTTCTTATTGACGATTAGTGTCAGCTACGCCACACAAGATGTCTTGGAAATTCCTGCAGCACGGATGCATATGGTCCAGCTATTAGGCTCACCCATTAAAGAGATCATTTATCAACTAACGTCTTTTTATCAAATTAAATTGACATTTCACGAGTATCTTTATCTATATACTTCTATCCAAAATTTAAGTGTCTTTTTTAAGACCTTTGTTACGATTGCCAATCCATTTGTGCAAGAAAGCTTTTTAAAAGAAGCACTTCAAAAAAATCCAAGTCTCTACAAAGATGTGAAGCGCCTTACAATTGAAATGCTTCCAACATTGATGGGCAATGAAAAATTGTTAGTTGACTGCTTGTTCATTCTTTTTTGTACACTGAAAACGAAATCTTTACCACCGATTCGTGTCTTAGTAAGGACCAATCAAAGTAATTTAATTTTAGATACCCTTTATGAAAAGCTAAGTAAAGCCGTGGATAAAAAATTAATTTTTGTCGCTTCACCAGAAAAGCCTTTCGATGTAATTATTACAGATATCTTTTCAGAAGTTAGTGTCAAATCAACGATTCCTACTTATTATGTTGATTTTTCCGCTAGCATTGGTGAACTAGCGCAAAGCTTAGAAAATTTAAATACACAAATTGTCACCAAACAAAGTCCACGCCACTTTTAAAAGTTTTCACGTGAAACATTTTAAGTGATAAAAATAAGCAAGAGGAGGTCGGGACAGAAGTGTTTAGCTCCGAGAAATAAGAAGGAATTTCCGAAAATTGTTCTTTAATTTTTGGAGAATTTCGGCTTATTTCCGAAGGAGTTGCTTCTGTTCCCGCCGTTTATCAGTTTTTGAGCATGGAGCAAAAATCCAAAGTGATTTTTGTCCCACGCTCTTCTTGCTTATTTTCTTTAAATTACAAAAAACGCCAAAAGGTAGCAGTTTTTCTGCTACCTTTTGGCGTTTTTTACGAAAATTTTCAATGTTCCACTCTAGTGATACCGAAACGTAGAACATTCATTTACTAACTACTCACTTTACATGACGTTATTATTTTCTGTCACCAATTCTAGCTCTTGCAAGTAATGATCCAAAGTCGCGTGATGTTGATCGACATCGGCTAACTCTGTTTCAATTTTAGCTAAACGCGTGTTCATGCGTTGAATTTCCGTTAGTGTTTGTTGTAAAACGTTTAAAATCCGTTCATCGTTAGGCATTGAAATCACTCCTTGTTCATTTATAGTTCGGAGCCGTGTTCAATCTCTTCAATCGTTTCAAGAGACAAATCTTTGGCATCATTTTTAGCTTTGTGGAAGACCATATATAAAATGGTACAAACGATTGGGATACAGCCTGCTAAGAAGTACATTTGTTGGAATGACATAAAGTTACGTAATTCACCTAAAACGTACGGACCAACCCCTAATCCAAGGTCTAAACCGATGAAATAAGTTGATAAAGCAATCCCGATACGGTGAGGACTTGGGCTTTCTTGAAGACAAACCGCTTGGCCATTTGACATGAAAGTACCATAACCTAAGCCAATTAACCCACCTGAAACTAATAACATCCAACCAGACGTAGTCATACTTAATAAGAATAAGCCTAGTGTTAAGAAAATGTAGCTCGGATACATGACGTAGCGTTCACCTTTGACATCGAAAATCCGACCTGTCGATGGACGTGTTAAGGTAATCACGACTGCATAGACGATAAAGAAGAAGGTGCTGACGTCAACTAAATCGATTACTTTGACATAAGAAGATAAGAAAGATAAGACACTTGAATAAGCAAGACCCATTAAAAAGGCGATAAATGTAATAAATAAAACTTTCTTTTCAACAAAACTATCAAAATTCCATTTAGATAAAGCTTCACGATGTTCAGGTGTTAACTCAATATTTTTCACTGGGAAAATGAAGCAAGCAATGGTTGTTAACAAAATTAAAATAATTGAAAAGTTAATAATGACATGGAAGTTGGAAACATTTAACAATAACATCCCAATAAATGGCCCAATGCCGGCTGCTAAACTAGTACTCAACCCATAATAATTGATCCCTTCCCCTTTTTTATTTTTAGGGATATAGGCGGTAACAATTGCGTTGGTCGCTGTCGAAACGGTTCCGTAACCAAACCCATTTAAAAAACGGACCAGATAAAGAATGCCCATACTTGGCATATACATATACGCAACAGTCGTTAAAAGATAAAACAAAGCCCCATAACGTAAGACTTGTTTGCGCCCAATCAGTTCAAGGAGTTTTCCCATGAAAAGTCGTGCAAGCAATGTCCCGATGATGTAAATTCCTGAGGCCAGACCCGCTTGACCTAAAGTAGCATGTAAGCTATCTTGCGCAATCACCGCAATAATAACCATTAATAAATAATAAACAAGATAGACAATGAAATTAATCACTGTAATACTGATAAAGCCTTTATTCAAAAGCTTTGTTGGTGTTTGTTCTGTCATAATTCTTTGAATTCCTCTCTCTTTTGTTCTGTTTATTTTGTGTTGCTATTTTTCAATAAAAGACCGCTATCCCCTCACTTTGATGACTTATCAAAAAATTTTCTGAAATTCATTTGCAGTTATTACTATACGAGATATCCGTTACAAAAAAATGTAAATTTGTGAATGATAAACGTTATCTACAAATAACTTCAACAAATGTTGTTGATTTTTGTTGAAAAGCCAAAATGATTAATGATTTTAATTAAAATAAGCTCTTGGCTAATTGCTCAAAATTTACTTTTCATACGAAACTTCCTCATACATAGAAAAAGAAAAATAGGACATAAGCCGAAACGACTTATGCCCTATTTTTTTAAACTTTCTCTATTTTCGTCCTAAAATCCATGAAACGATGGCAACTAAAATCACTGCCCCGATAATCGATGGCACAATAGCCATCCCAGCTAAGCTTGGTCCCCATGTGCCTAAAATGGCTTGACCAATTGTTGAACCAACTAACCCTGCAATGATATTGGCAATAATACCCATCGATGATCCTTTTTTAGTAATTGCTCCAGCGATTGCCCCAATGACACCACCGACAATTAATGCCCAAATAAAGCCCATGATTGTTTCCTCCCTTTAACTGTTTATTCTACACGTGGTTCCATATTTTCTTTGACTTGTTCTGTTCCTTTATTCACAGCTTTTTTTGCTTTTTCTGTTTGTTCAGAAGCAAATTCACCGGTACTTTTGGCAGCGCCTGTGACTTTATCTTGAACCGTTTCGCTATCTTCTTCGTATTCTTCTTTTGATTTGATATCAACTACGTTAACATTCACTTCAATCACATCTAAGTGGGTCATTTTTTTCACTTCACGGCTGATTAATTCTTTCATTTTTTCGTAAATGTCTTGAATATCTTTGCCGTATTCTACTACGATATCCATATCAACAGCGACTTGTTTTTTACCAACTTCGGTATCAATACCCGCTGTGACGTTATCTGTGTTTACTAATTTTTCAGCAATATTTGAGAAAAAGCCGCCATCGACTGTTAATAGACCATCGACATTTTCTAAGGCTAAACCGATAATTTTTTGAACGACTTTATCTTCAAATGTTAATTCACCTTTGATTGCATGATCTTCTGGTGTGTGTGGTCCGTTTCCTGCTGGTTTTGGTACATTATTGAATTTTTCGTTACTCATGGTTCATTCCTCCTAGTTTCTTCTATTATTGCTTTATTTTTAATAAAATAATAACCAATTATTGAACACGAGGTGCCGTGTTTTCTTTGACTTTTGTCTTGCCTTTAGTTACCGCATGTTTGGCTTTGTTGGTTTGTTTTGACATAAAACTACCTGTCGCTTCAGCGGCGTTGCCAAGTTTATCTTGGACTGTTTCACTTTCTTCTTGGTACTCTGCTTGTGTTTTGATATCTACTACGTTGACATTGACTTCGATTACTTCCAAGTGAGTCATTTGTTGGACTTCGCGAGTAATAACCTCTTTCATTTGATCATAAATGGTCTCGATATCTTTCCCGTATTCGGCTACAATGTCCATATCCACTGCGACTTGTTTTTTGCCGACCTCGGTGTGAATGCCTGTTGTAACATCTTCACTATTAATCATTTTATCTCGTAAATTCGAGAAAAAACCGCCGTCCACAGTTAACAAACCGTCGACTTCTTCCAAAGCAATGCCAATAATTTTTTGGATTACTTTATCCTCAAACGTCAACTCACCTTTAACAATCGATACATTTGCATTTTCCATAGCCAAAACCTCCTATTTATGATGAAAATAATTTTTGACAATGCCTGTCTGTTCCAAATACAAACCTAGCCAAATACCTAGTCCTGTCAGGAGTACTACTAACAATGTTTTAAAGAAGCCGATTGACAGAAACAAGATTGCAAAAACTAAGCCGACTAGGCCACCAATTAACGGAACGGCATATTGTTTTATCCATTCAACCATTGTACATCCCTCCTACTCCACACGTGCTTGTGTTTGCTGTTGTTGTGGTCGTTTCATTGATTGAATATCTTCAAAATGAACATCAATCGTAATCTTGTGACCAGTTCCCACCAAACGAGCAAGCCGTTCTTCCATTGTTTTTGACCAAGCTTCTGTTTGTCCAATTAAATCTGCCGTTCGTTTCAGTGTGCCTTTGACATTGACCTTAATGCGCCGTTTTGTCGCCTTTACACGAATGGTTGGTGCTTCCAGAAAGTCACTGTCTTGCAAGCTAGAGCGTACAAATCCTTCGATGGCTTTACGGTGTAACACTAACTTTCCTTGCTCTTCTTTTAATTCAAACGTGCCTTTTCTTCTTGGGAATAAAAGAATGAATAAAAATAGAAAGAGCATAATTCCTAGTAAAACCAGCGCTACCCAAAAGATTGCTTGACGTGCGTACTCGTTGTCTTGCAAGAACCATTGGACATTATCTGGTGGTTGCCAAGCTGTATCGGCTGACCAAGTGGTGATGGCCACCGCGCCAAATAATGCCATTAAAATCAGTGAACCTAAAAGCAAAAGTATTTTAACAACTTTATTCACGGAACATCCCTCCTAAAGATTAATTGCTTCTCCACCAGTTACGCCATAAACTTGAGCCGTAACATAACTTGCATCATTGGACGCCAAGAAAACATAAACAGGGGCTAATTCAGCAGGCTGACCCGCACGTTCCAGTAAAGAATGTTGCCCAAATTCTGGCAACTCTTCAATTGGTTGTCCATGATCTAACTGTAACGGTGTCCAGATTGGTCCTGGAGCCACGCCATTTACCCGAATGCCTTTTGGTGCCAGTTGTTTTGCTAAACCAACGGTAAAGTTGGCAATTGATGCCTTCGTTGCTGCATAATCCAACAAATGCTCACTGGGATTAAAGGCTTGGACGGAAGTCGTTGTCACAATGCTACTTCCGGCAGGCAAGTGAGGCACTGCTGCTTTGACAATGCCAAACATCGCAATAATATTAACATGGAAAGTGTCTATCACTTGTTCCATTGGTAATTCTTCAATAGCGGCACAGGAAATTTGTTGAGCTGCATTTAAAACAAGGGTATCCAAGCCGCCTAATGCTTCATGAGCTTGTGCAACCAATTTTTCAGGTGCCTGTTTATCTCTTAAATCTGCTGGCAAAAGAACGACTTTTCGGCCAGCTTCTCGTATATAGTGCGCCACTTCTTCGGCGTCTTTTTCTTCACCTGGGAAAAAATGTAAGGCGATATCTGCGCCTTCACGAGCAAAAGCAATCGCCGCAGCTCGTCCAATCCCAGAATCACCGCCTGTAATTAATACCCGACGATTTTCTAATTTGTGATTTCCGACATAGCTGTCTTCCCCACAATCTGGTTTAGGGACCATTTTGTCCTGTAATGCGGGAGTTTCTTGATCTTGTTGCGGAAATCCATCACTATAAAATAACTTTCTTGGGTCTTTTAAGTTTGGTTCTGTCATTAAATCTCCTCCCTTTCTACTATTACCTTAATACAATTTTTTCTTTTTGAAAAATATTTGAGCACATAAAATAAAAAAAATATTTTTAATACTCATTAAGCGAAATTTTTGGCAAAATTATCTAAAAGCTGATTTTATTTTTCAAAATAGCGTTTAATTGACCTTTTTTATCAACATTTGTTATTGACATATGATGTCCAATTCGCTTAAATAAGAAAGAAGCCCAACAGGCAAAAACAAAAATATTTAGAGATAATTGAGGAGTTACCGCCAATGAGAAATGTTTTACAAGACTACTTAGATGAACATTCTTTTCGAGTCGTTGTAAAAAAGAAGAAAAATTATTTAACTTATGAAGGACTGCAAGATCGTTATGCCTATATTTTAAAAAGTGGCATCATCAAAACTAGCGTTATTTCCAAAGACGGTCGTGAATTTAATTTACGTTATATCAACAATTTGGAAATTGTTTCATTGCTACGTGATGAATATTCAGAATTTATTGATGCACCTTTTAATATTCGCATCGAATCTCCACAAGCAGAACTTTACCAAATCGACCGTGTTCAATTTTGGCGGGATATCAATAATAGTAAAGACTTGCAAATGTATGTCAAAGAATACTATCGGGACCGTTTAATGCATTCCATGAAAAAGATGCAGCAAATGTTGATGAATGGCAAATTTGGGGCCGTTTGTACACAAATCTATGAAATGTACGATTCATTTGGCGTAGAAACAGAGGAAGGTATTTTAATTGATTTCGTGGTGACCAATGAAGAAATTGCGCATTTTTGCGGGATAACTTCTGCTAGTAGCGTTAACCGGATGATGCAGCAACTAAAAGAGTTAGGGGCAATTGAACTACGTAACCGCAAAATTTTGATTAAAGATTTAGATATGATTAGAGATAACATTATTGTTTAACATCAGCACCCCCCGCAAGTTTGACCTTGCGGGGGTGCTTTTTATTTTTCAGTGACAATATTCACAGGAAATTGTCCATAATCTAAATTAAATGTCCGACCAGCCGTCAGCTGAAGCATTTCTTTTTTCATGCCTTCCGCCAAACGTGCATCCCCAAAACTTTCAATCATATCAATAACGGTGATTACTTCTTTATAATATCTCATTTTGCCAGTGTACAGATAATACGTAAGATTTTTTAAATAACGTAAGTTAAAATGAATATAGTAGATTTCGGCAGGAATCGTGGTAACACTCATTAGCGCTAAATATTCCCGGGCTTTCGCATAATTTTTCTTATAAAGTTGCGCTGTAATGATATTTAGGTAAAAACCATAGGCGACATTTAATGTTTGGGTATCACGTAATTCAGCATCTTTGACAGGAAACATCTGCTCAAGAATCTGAAGGACTTCGTTTTCAGAAAATAACGCCCCTGTATTAGTCACCATTTGATAATCGTAATATGTATAGTAGCTTTTGCTAGAGATAAGTGCGAGAATTGCCATTCGATCAGTTTCATCAAATTCTGGAATTTCCTCCCAATCATTACTGAAAGTTAGCTTAATATCTGTATAAATAGACATCTCTACTGCGTTTTTTTGGGGATTGCGCTCTAATTGATAAAAGTAATGAATCAGGTTCTTTTTTTCACTTGTATTGTTCAACCCCATTTGACAACATTCAATTTGATGCATAATTTTAGATGAAGCCGTACTTCTTGTTTCAGAGACCATATGAAAAAATTCATTAAAGGTAATCCCAAGTGACTGTAATGCTGTCATTAAATCCTCGTAACTGAGCTTGGCTTCACCAATTTCGATTCTTCGATAGGTTTGTTTCCCTTTTTTTGGTAAAACATCTTTCTGAGCAATTTTTTTCTTTTTTCTAAAATACTTTAATGCCTCTAACACATCCATAATATGCTCCTTTCTATTAATAAGTTAATATTAAGTATTATTTTTTTATTAAATAAAATATACTATTTTCTAAAAAATTATTTCTACGAACTTTAATATTATCAAATAATCGAATAATATATTTGTTTGAATTATTTTTTTGCACATTATAATTGTTAGGCGTCAATAAATTAAAAAAAACTTTTCTAATTCGTTCTTGAAGAAACTAAGATATCTGTCTTATAATGAAATTCAACATAACTTAGAGCAGGAGGTGTCGCAATGTTTGGTTTCAATATTAGTTTATTTCTTATTACTCGGTTCCGTTAAACCCACTCTTCACTAACCATTGTACAATCAATTTCATTGAATATCTATTTCATTTTTATTAAATAACATTTTTAATAAAAGTACATATCGTTTATTTTTAGGTATTTTATTTAATTATATTGAATATATTTATTTAAACAAATAAATTACATTTAATTAAATCAGAGGGAAACAGATTGTAGCAAGTGAAGAAAAAAAACAGCTCTTGAGAGATATTTTCTCAAGAGCTGTTTTTCTATTTTATTTCAAAAGCGGTTTGCGTTGTGGGGTTATTACTTAATAAGGTGTTTTTATACAGTAAATAGTACGCTGCCGCTGACCAACTAAAGTTTTTCGTACTTAGGCCCTTCCCTGTCAGTGGATCATAATTTTCATGAATAGGTCCTTCTCCCATCAATCCTTCGGCATGTAAGAAGAGTTTTTGTGTCATTTCTTTTGCTTCTTTTGTATAGTCATAGTTTTGAAGAGCTTCTACACCAAACAAGGCTTGATCAAGCCAAACTGGTCCCCGCCAATATTTCGTTGCAGCAAATTTTTCATTGTCTTTGGATGCCGTTGGGAATGGCATAAAGGTATTGAACATTTCTTGATTCATCATGTTTTTCTTAACTGCCGCCGCCTGTTCTTTGGTCGCTACTTTTGCCCAGAGCGGCAACCAGCCTTCTGTTCCTTTGCCACGATTGACTAACAATTTTGTTTTCGAGCCGTCTTCATTTATTTGTAAGTCATAGAAGAAGCCTGTTTTTTCATCAAACATATTTTCTTGAATATATTTTTTTAGTTTCTTCGCTTCTTTTTGATAGTTCTTATAGTCCTCTTTTTTGCCTAGTTCTTCTGCTATCGAAGCTAAATAGCCCTTTTCAGCGTAGAGATACGCATTCAAATCCACTGATTCTTGATTAATCGAATACCCCACTACTTTTCCTTTATTTTTGTTTTCAAAAACTTTAACTCCCACGTCGCCTTTGCCCACACCTTCTTTGTCAAACCGTGTAGCGTTATCCATGCCACTTTCCCACGCGGCTGCTTCAATAACAGCATCATCATCCACTTTAGGTTGGCCATTTTTATCTTTAATGATTTGATCCTTGTCGTCTTTTTGCCAGTGAGCATCACTGACCATGCTTCCATATTCTGCTATCCCATTTTTATTGTGGTCTCTGTTGGTATACCACCAATTATGATAAGCCACAAGTTTGGGATACATTTCTTTTAAAAATTCCTTATCTTTGGTTTCTTGATAAATATGCCAAACTGCCCATGCAGCCAATGGTGGTTTAGAATTTCGTTCATTCCAGTTGCCACCTTCACCACCACGCGCACTGTCTTGATTGTAAAAGACAGCATCAATGATCGCTCCTGCATCTTGTGGACGTACGGTATCATCTTTTTGAATTTGATAATCAAACAAGGCCCGCATATTATTTTTAGCTAACTCAGGATTAAAATCAGCCGTTGCTACATCCGCTTTCCACGAATCCCAAGCCCACATACCAATAAACCATTTATAAGACATGGACGGAACAATCCCGTCATGCTTAAAGGCACCTGCCGCACTTCGCCAATTGGTATTAATCGTTTCAATCGATTTGACTAGCGCATTTTGATATTCAGGAAATTCTGCTGTTTTCTTTTGATCAAACGTTTTATCTAGATATCCTTGCCATCTTTGCTTGTTCTCTTTGAAATAGCGCGCCGCATTTTTGGTATATTCGGGTGCTTGTTGTTGTTCCTTTGCCTCTTCTTCTTTTGTAAAAGTATAGCTTTCTGTCGTATAGGTGTTGTACGTTTGTTTAGGCTTCAATTCAATTGGTTCAGCGGTCGCTGTATAATTCCGATTATCAATTTTTGTTGAAACTTTATCCGCATGATGAATCGTATATTTTGTGTCTTTCGTAGCAAAATAATTCCACGTTTCTCTGACTTCACCAAAATTCACTTGAATATCATTGTCTTTAGCAGTTAAACGAGTACCAATATCTAAGGTTTCCGTTCCCTCTTGAATTTTATCAAAGACCGCACCTGTCCAGCTTGCTTCAAGTGACAAGGGCTCTTCACCAGTGTTTTCAAGTGTCGTTTGGATAAGCGCCGTTCGATTGCTGACAAAAATTAAAGCTAAATGAATCGTTAGATCGTCTAATTCATAGGTTTGCTCTAGGCGTCCAGGATAATAAGACAGGTCCATGCGGTTGCTTTGGCTTAGATCATAGGTTTCTCCCGTTTTTTTATTTTTGACCGTTAATTTGTTTAAACTTGCCGCCAAGTTTACTGGATATTCTTCCGCAATAATCAATGGCCCTGCAAAACCACCCAGTAGCTCTTTATTGCTTTTTTCAGGTAAATAGTAGCCATGCCATGCACCTAAATCAGAAAAATTATTAAAATAATTGGTATCGTATACGCCATTCGTCCGTTCGGTTGGTGATGCACTCACATCTAAAACATTTGCAAATTCATCAACTTTTGTTCTTTCAACACTTGCTTGCACTTCCCCGCTTAACGCAAAACAGCTGACTACGGTGATTCCTAACGCTAACCAAGTAGACACCCGTTTCTTTTTTGATAAACCCTTCATAAAACCCCTCCTATAAAAATGATAGCGCTTTATACACTGATTTATTATCAGCAAGGACTATGCCAAACGGAGTGTATCCCTTTTCATTATTGAAAGATTCAGCTTTCTCTAGAAAAAAAGCGACCGTATCGAAGTGTATTTATCAAAAAATAACGAGTGTATCGATAGTGTATTTAGTTTATACTTGATTCTGTTTTATTTTCGTAGCTTCTACAAATTTTTCAGTAATTTTTTGCGGTCGTGTAATAACAGATCCCACCACCACGCTATAAGCACCTAGCTCCAGAACACGTTGGACTTTTGCCGGCGTATCAATCATTCCTTCTGCAATGATTGGTGTAGTAAAATGCTTCTTTGCTTCTCTTAACAGTTCAAAATCATTTTGTTCAATCCGCTGATTTTCACTTTGCGGCGTATAGCCGACTAACGTTGTGCCAATATAATCAAAACCTAACTCCGCCGCTTCAATCATCTCTTCCAGCGTGGAACAATCTGCCATCCATTCTTGGTTAGGATACTTTTCTTTTATTCTTTTGAAAAATGTGGCTAACGTTTCGCCATTTGGTCGTTTCGAATGGGTTGCATCGAGAGCGATAATTTCTGGCTGAACAGCCATTAACTCATCTACCTCACGCATAGTTGCGGTAATATATACTTCTGCGTCAGGATAATCTCGTTTAATAATCCCAATGATTGGTAAATCAACCTCTTTCCGGATTGCTCGAATGTCTACCACAGAATTTGCTCGAATACCTTTAGCCCCTCCTTGTTTAGCGGCCAAAGCCATCTTGGACATGATAAAAGAACTATGCAACGGTTCGTCTGCCAACGCTTGGCAAGAAACAATTAATGCCCCTTTGATTTCTTTATTCAACATTGATCCCTCCAATTTAAAAGCGATTACAAACACAGTATACCTACAACAGCTGAAATATGCCACTCTTCTAAATAAGAACAAACGTTTCACGTGAAACAAAAGAAAGCAAGCGGTTAAGGCTTGCTTTCTTTTGACTTATTTTTAATTTTTACGACCCTCTAAATAATCATACCCAAAATGTGCATACGCAAATGGCGTTGCAATTCGTCCTCGCGGTGTTCGTTTAATGAAACCTTTTTGAATAAGATAGGGTTCATACATATCTTCCACCGTTTCGGTTTCTTCACCGATGTTTACAGACAAGGTACTTAAACCAACTGGACCGCCGCCGTATAAATCAATCATTGTTTTCAACAATTTTTGATCGACATAATCCAAGCCTTGATGGTCCACTTGCAGTAAGGTTAACGCTTTGTCTGCAATCGCTCGGTCGATTTTGCCATCTGATTGGACTTGGGCAAAATCACGGACACGTTTTAACAAACGATTAGCAATTCGGGGAGTTCCTCTTGAGCGGCGCGCAATTTCAAAGGCACCTTCCTCAAAAATCTCCGTTTGAAAAATATCCGCGGAACGAAGAACGATTTCTTTTAAATCCTGCTCTTGATAATACTCCATGTGAGAAATAATCCCAAAACGATCTCGTAATGGCGCTGAAAGCATCCCTGCCCGTGTGGTAGCGCCCACTAAAGTAAAAGGCGGTAACGGAAAATGAACGGGATGTGCCGTGGTTCCTTGACCGACCATGATATCAATGTAAAAATCTTCCATTGCGGAATACAGCATTTCTTCCACAACTCGCGGCAAACGATGAATTTCATCGATAAATAACACATCGCCAGGCTCTAATTCGTTCAAAATAGCGACTAAATCTCCCGCCCGTTCGATGGCTGGTCCACTTGTGGTACGAATGTTCACATTCATTTCATTGGCGATGACCATCGCCATTGTCGTTTTCCCTAAACCTGGCGGACCATAAAGAAGGGTATGATCCAACGCTTCATTCCGATTTTTCGCCGCTTCAATATAAATCGTTAGTTCTTGTTTTACTTTGTCTTGACCAATATATTGTGCTAAAAATTGTGGACGTAACGATTTTTCAATTGAAGCTTCTGCTTCTTGACTTGCAGCTGAAAGCAACCGTTCTTCTTCTGTCATCGTTATTCCTCCTTAGCGTTTCATCATGAATTTTAACGCATTGCTTAAATAAACATCTGTCGTTGTCTCACCTAACGCTTCCAATTGCTTAGTGATACGCTTAATCTCTCGGTCACTGTAGCCTAGGGCACTTAATGCTTCTAACGCTTCTGCCAATGCTTGATTGCTTGTTGTCACCACTTCGGTTGCGGTCATGGCCGCAACCGCTGCTTCGGAAGACTCTAATTCGCCTAGTTTTCCTTTTAAATCTAAAATCATTTGTTGGGCTGTTTTCTTGCCAACACCTGGGAACTTCGTTAAATATGTAACATCTTCCCCTTCAATTGCATTGATTAAACCACCATGATCAGCCACAGAAGCCATGATAGCTAAACCACTTTTAGGGCCAATTCCAGAGACACTGATTAATTTTAAGAACAATTGTTTTTCTTCTAAACTGCCAAAACCAAATAATAGCTGTGCATCTTCCCGCACGACTTGGTGAAGATATAGTTTAATATCCGTATCCATTTTTCCTGAATAGCGATACGGGTTATCGACTGAAATCTGATAGCCAATGCCATTTGTTTCAACGACAATATAGTATGGGCTAACAAACGTTACTTTTCCAATAATATATTCGTACATGTTGTCACCTTTCCAATTGCTGATTGCGTACATATGTTCCATTTTAACACAAAGCATCAAAAAGCCATAGCGGAGAATTTTTTATCATCGACCTTGGCTACATCTATTTGTTACTTTTCGCTCACTAGGGAATTAAAAAGTGCGTACTGTTTTTTTTGACATGCTTGCGTAATAATAGCGGTAGCTTCAAAAAAATAACCAAAAAGGAGACTACATACATGAAATTAAGTATCTTAGATCAATTAACGGTTCCTAAAAATCAATCAGCAAGCGACACATTACAAGAAGCCAAAGAGCTCGCTCAATTAGCGGAAAAACTTGGTTACACAAGAATTTGGTATGCCGAACATCACGGTTCAGACGCCTTTGCCAGTGCAACGCCAGAAATTTTAGTTGCACATATTGCTAGTGCCACCGAAAAAATTCGTGTTGGCGCGGGTGGCATCATGACCATGCATTATGCGCCATTTAAAGTCGCAGAAACGTTTAAAACATTAGCAGCTTTATATCCTGATCGAATCGATTTAGGCATGGGCCGCTCGCCTGGCGGCAGCCCTTTGACTACGTTAGCGTTAAATAATGGTCAGCCACCACAGCTAGACCAATTTGATAAATTACCTGAAATTTTACTCTTTTTAAGAGAGGAATTTCCTGAAGATCATTTATATTCTAAAATTTCAGCTGTTCCGCGGGAAGTTCTATTACCACAAACTTGGTTACTAGGTGCTAGCAAAGAAAGCGCACGTTCAGCTGGTGAATATGGCATTAATTTTTCCTTTGCTCAGTTTATTCATGGACATTTGCCCAAAGAAGTATTGTCAGCATATTACAAGCATTTCCGACCAGTAATTGAACAACAAGAGCCGCAAGTGAGCGCTGCGTATTTCACTTTTGCCGCCGACACGAAAGAAGAAGCAGAATACCATGCGGCTAGTTTCGAGCATTATATCTTTGCCACCGAACATGGGCTTCCTAATAAATTTTTATCGCCAGAAGAAGCCCTAGCTTTCCCTTACAGTGAAATGGACAAACTGGTTTTAGAACAAAATAAACAACGCTTTGTCATTGGTAGTAGCCAAGAAGTTGCGGAGTTTTTCCACCAACAAGAAGAACTAGGGTTGACAGAAGCAATGCTAATCACCCCAGGTTATGACAAACAAACGCGCTTTCAATCGTTTGAACGCCTAGCAAAAGAATTATTATAGAAAGGAAATGAGAAATGTTAGAGGTTTTAAAAAGAATTAATACGCTTGCACAAAAAGAGCGTGAACAAGGTTTAACATCTGAAGAACAAGCTCTTCGTGTCGATTTGCGACAAGAATATTTGCGAACCATTCGTGAACAATTCAATAAAACATTAATGGGCGTCACTATTTATGATCCTACTGGTGAAGATGTAACCCCAGAAAAATTAAAAGAAGAACAGCAGAAATATTTTAATTAAAAGAGACACAGAACAGTCGATTTGACTATTCTGTGTCTCTTTTTAACTACTCTTCTGTCACATATGTCCACTTATAATCATATTGTGCGCCAGCACCATGGGCAACGACGCCTTTCACTTCTTTACTGCGTAGATGGGCAGTCGCCTTTTGATAAAGTGGTGCTAAAGCGGTCTCTTCACCAATCAATAACTTCTCAGCCTTAACCATGTCTTCCCAACGTTTTTCAGGATCTGAAGCATCTCTTGTAGCTGAAGCCTCAATCAACTCATCGTAGGCTTTACTTGAAAAACGCCCGCGATTATAGTTATTACCAGTAACAAAAAGGTCTAAGAAACTACTTGGATCTGCGTAATCCGCAGCCCAACCACCTAAGATTGTCTCAAAATCGCCGCGACTACCTCGATCAATTCGAACTGAAAACGGCACTGGGCTCACTGTTACATCAATGCCCTCTAAAGTATCCTTTAACGTACCTTGAATATATTCCGCTAACTTTTTCGTAGAATCGACATCATCGGCAACAATATCCATTTTGAGTGTTGTTATGCCCAATTCTTTCTTCGCTTTTGCCCAATATTCTTTTGCTTTTTCTGGGCTATATTCAACAATTTTTTTATTTTCATCAGCAAAATCTTTGTCATCTGTCGGCGAATACGACATCCCTTCTGGAATTAAGCCGGTAGCGACTACTGAGCCGTCGCCTAAAATTTTATCTACTAATGCGTTGCGATCAATCGCTGCTGAAATTGCTTTGCGTAAATTCACATTATTATACGGTGAATTTTTATCTCGCTGATTAAATTCCAAATAGCTGGTTCGTGCTTCTTTTTCGATAACCAATTCTGGATCCTTCGCCATTTGCTGGGCCAATTCGCCACTTAAAATAACATCGTCTGCTTGACCATCTTGGAATAAGTTCAAGGCAGTTGGTGCCTCCTTGACGACATCAAAATTGATTTTATCTAATTTGACATTGTCTTTATCCCAATAGTTTTCATTTTTTTCCAAAGTCCAATTGGTATCTGAGCCAGCCCCTTCAAAGTTAGCTAAGACAAACGGACCATTATAGACTGCTTTTTCACTGGAAGCAGCGTAATCTTTGCCATATTTCTCTACGGTTGCTTGATGTTGCGGGAAAAATAGTGGAAAGGCCAGTAAATAATCAAAATATGGTGTTGGTTTTGCCAGTTTAATTTCTAGCTCGTAATCCCCGTTTGCTTTAATGCCTAATTCAGAGACTGGTTTCTTACCAGCTACAATGTCTGCACCGTTTTTAATCATTTCTAGAAAATAAGCATACTCAGCGCCAGTCTGAGGATCTGCTGTACGTTGCCAACTAAAAACATAATCGGCAGCTGTGACAGGATCACCATTGGACCATTTTGCTTCTTCTCTTAGTTTCACTGTGTATGTCAGACCATCATCACTGACTTGCACTTTTTCTTTAGCCCCTGCTGGTTGCGGCTTGCTTTTATCATCTAAACGATAAATTCCTTCATACGCATTATTCAGTGCCGTAAAACTAATTGTATCTGTTCCTAAAGATAAATCTGCAGAAGGCATTTCTTGTTGAACTACTACTTTAAATTCTTGTTTAGCGGCAGTTTTCTCTGATCCGCCCTTTGCTTTTTCGGCGCCAGCTCCCCCATCACCACCACAAGCAGCTAAAACTAACAGCGTTGTTAAACTTAACCCGATAAGTCCTTTTATACGTTTACTTTTCATGCCTTTCTCCCTTCACAGAAAAAACTCTTCATTTTTTAATTTTTAGAATATTCTTATAATACTAAAATTAAAAACAAATGGCAAGCATTAAAATAAAAAAAGAACCAATCCCGAAGGACGGTTCTTAAAAAATGACTAACTAGCTTTGTTACGTCGTTTATAAATATACCAGCCAGAAGAAGAAAGTCCAACGAACAGTAAACCATATAATGCAAGCGTTTCTGTTTCTGTACCCGTTTTAGGTAAAAAGCCGCCATACTTTTTCTTCTCTGTTACGGATGGATTGTTCTGTCTTGCTCCCGCTTGGTTTTGTTTATTGGTTGCTACTGGTGTTTCTGGTGTTGGTATTGGATCTGGTTTCGGGTCTGGTTTTGGATCTGGTGTTGGATCTGGTTTTGGCGTCTCTCCTCCACCGATTAACTCTTTGTAAGCTTCTTCCGAAATAGAAACAATTCGTTCGCCTGGGAATGGTTCTTTATATTGTGCTAAATCAATCGTCGTTGCTGCACGATACAACCGCAAGCTGGTTGCACTTTTCAAGTATTCAATCAAGACAGCATCTAGTGAAATCCCTTCTTCTCGTTCACCACCTAGCATATCGTAACCATCACCACCAGCAGCTAAGAAATCATTGGTAGCCATCCGGTATTGTTTCTTCTCATCCAATGGTTCAAACTTTTGTGTTTGCCGATTTTTAATTTCTATTCCTAATACGCGACTACCGACAATCGTTTGTCCTGTTTCATTGCCTTCATCACTAGCCAAGCGAGTACCTGGTTTTGTGGAATCATAGTGGATACGAATGGAGCTTGAAACATGTAGGAAACCACCATTTGCGCCAAGTTTTGGTTGGCCAGCATCATCTAGTAAAATTGTGCCATTCTCATCTTTTTGTGGAATCGAACGAACAGACATTTCAAACATTTCTTTAACTTGAGCGCCGGTTACTTGAATTTGCGCAATGCTATTGCCAAAAGGTAACACAGCAATGACATCCCCAACTTTAATTGGCCCTTGTTTAATATCAGCACGAATGCCGCCACCATTAGTTACTGCAAAATCAGCAGGTTGACTAAACGCGTCTTGTCCATATGACATAATCGCATCACCAATCAAATTCCCTAAGTTGGTCTCTCGTGTGCGCACATTTTCTCGTTGTCCATCCAATGTGAATGGAATATAATCGACAATTACTTTTTCATTTTCAGCGTTAAAATTCGTTCGTGCTTCATCAACGATGGCTTTAACTGCCGGGTTTTCTGGCAATTCTAGCAACTCTGCTGCTGAAATCAATTTTGCTGTTTTCTTAGTTGGTTCACTCTCTGGTGCTGTGACAATTCCAACATTATTTAAATAATTACCTGTTTGAGCATAGATCACTTTGCCATAACGTTTGCCACTTTCGACGGCTGTATGCGAATGGCCATCAATCACAGTGATATCTAACTCAGGATATGTTTGACTAAGGGTTTCTGCTAGCGTATCACCACGCCAGATATGCGGCGTCGTTTCATCTACGCCTAAATGCCCAGTAACCACGAAAGCTTGAATATCCGCGTACTTCTCTTTAATTTCATTAATCACTGCTTCTACTTCTGGAATCGGGTCTTTAAATGTCACCTTCTCCACGTTTTTCGGGTGTGTTTTCGTTGCTGTTTCTGGGGTCGTCACACCTACAATGGCAAACTTTTTCCCGGCTTTTTCTACGATTGTATACGGATCAAAAACCCGTCCACTGCCATCTTTGTAATACGTATTACTAGATAAAATCGGAAAATTCAGTTGATCTTTATAACCTAGTGCAATCTCTAAACCAAAATCAAACTCGTGATTTCCCACCGCCATGGCATCATAACCAACTTCATTCATTACTTTGGCCATATCCGCGCCTTTGGAGAAATTGGAGATTGGTAATCCTTGGAAAACATCCCCTGCATCCACCATCAAGGTTGGGTTTTCTTGGTCTTTAAAGGTTTTTAGACGCGCCATACCTAATTCGCCTTTCCCTGCTTCTAATCGTCCATGAACATCATTTGTGTGCATAATGGTATATGCATTATCTAAATCAAAGCCCGCATTACGGACGTCTTGTTTCGTAATAGCAGCGGCGTTTGGTGTACGTCCATCAGGAGAAGTCGGAATTTGAAGAGTGCCGTCATTCACTAATTCGATTGCTTTGGCACGCCATTTTTCATCAAAATTCGTCCCAATAATTGACCAATTTCGTTCGATTTCTTGTTCTGGATCAAGCGTTCCTTTTTTCTTAATATAATCAACAATCATTCCTCGTAAGGTTTCTGGATCAGAATTTTTAATAGGTTCCCCTACTTGAATCCCTTGGCTAGCTAAACCGCCGTAACGATAATTATTCATAGCAATCGTATATTCTTTGGCAGGAGATCCAACGGTTGGCCGTCGATTTTCGCATCTACAATTCGTTCACCCACTGGTTTTGAAATGTCAATCTTGTAGTCCACTCCAGAAATCATGTCATAGTTATATACACGAATGTTTGGATTAAAACTAATGGTCAAATCATCTGGCTGTGTTTGGTTATAGTACGCCCCTTGTTTTTCTAAATACTTCAGTAAGTTTTCACCGTTAATGGGAACACTCACTAAGGTATTTGGGTATTTGTAGATATCAAAAATCGTAGCATAGGAAATCTTCCCCGCAGGTAATTTACTGTCGTATTTAAACAGCGCTGCCGCACTTAATTGTGCACCTGTCACTTCTTTTTGAACGTTATTAATTAAAGAAATCATCGCTGTTGGTTGTAATTGTGCTTCGGGAATTCCTTTAATTTCTTGTTTTGGTAAAAAATCAGCTGTTGCTGTGCCGATCTCCTCCTGAATAAACGCTCGCGTTTTTTCATGGTATTCTTTTGTCGCTGCCTTAACTGCTTCATCTGCTGGAACATTCGTTGTTGGTACAATCGTTGCTGTACCTTCTTGCACTTCCCACTTATCGGCATTTTTAGCAACTGAAAGATCAATTTTGACAACTTCTGTCCCCGTATCTTTCGGTCCCCCTACCGGTACAGTTTTTCCATTCGGCGCTGCTCCTTGCTTGGTAAAAGAAAGGTGGTCATGACCTAGAATATACGCATCAATCCCCGCGACATTTTCAATTACTTGGTCGGCACTGGCAGCCGGATCACTATTTTGTTGTCCCGCATGAATCGAAGCAACAATAATGTCAGCCTGATCGTTAGTTTTCAACTCAGCAACTGCTTTTTCTGCTTCTTCTTTCAAAGGTAAAAAATTAAGCGAAGTAACACGAGGGCCATCCCACAAAGGAATGTGCGGGATTGTTAAGCCGATAATCCCAACTTTTAAATCTGGCAGCCCATCTTGATTAAAATCAAGTTCCTTCGTGGTAGTCCCTTCAACAAAACGACGACCATCTTCCTTATTGTAGGTATTCGCAGACAAGATTGGAAAAGTGGCTTCTTGTTGAATTTTTTTGATTAACGGTAAACCAAAATTAAACTCATGATTTCCCAAAACCATTGCATCATACTTCATCACATTCATGGCGGTGATCATTGGATGGGTCTTTTCATTCACTAAAGGCGCTTTATTATACAAGTCATCTGTTAAAATAGTGCCTTGAATATTGTCGCCATTATCAATTAAAACGGTGCCTGCTGGGTTTTGCGCCCGGACTTGGTTGACGACTGTACTTACTTGGGACAAACCGACTGGTAATTCTTTATCATCTTCATAAGACCAATTCCATAATTGACCATGAACATCTGACGTACCTAAAATTGTTATTTTTTGCGGCGTGCTCGTTTCTTCTTTTTCAGCGGTTGACGTTTCTAAATTCGTCGTCTCTGTTGGTGCCGTGGTTTTTTGTGACTGCTTGACACTGTCACTCGTAGCCTGATTTGGTGCTTCTTGTTTGATGTCTGTTGTTTCCTGTGTAATAACTGGTTCTTGTTTTATACTTGAATCGGTGGTACTTGTTACTGCTTCTGAACTTTGTTGACTCGTTGTTTCTACTGCATATGCCGTACTAGTAACGCTTGGCGCTATCAACGCAACAGCCATTAAAAAATGCATGCTCCACTTCACTTTTTTAAAGCTCAACTTTTTCACAAATTTCCTCCTTGTGTTTCAACCCATTTGCAACAAACAATTGTCAAAGTAACAAACAACAAAAAGAGCCTTCCCCCATCACGCTGCTCTTCTTTTCCTATCATAATATATCCGTTAAATAAAAAACAGTAAATTCCGTTAAAATAAGATGTTTTTCCTGTAAATTGTTTTTATTTTTGGACAATATAGCGGATTTGTTTGTGAAAAAAATAGTAATTTTGACTAAAACACGAACTTTATAAAAAAGAAAGTCTTTTTATATTGGAAAAGCGGAACAAAAACTATTTTTTTGAAAAAAATAACTAAAAATACCGAATAAACAGCATTGGTCTAGTCCTTGGACGTCTCTAAACAAATACTAGAAGCAATTGGTCTAGTCTTTAAGGAGGAAAAAGAACGCTCTTTTGCTTAAGCAAAAGAGCGTTCTTTTTTATTTGAGTTTAATCCTTCATATAAGGTAACTTTTTAGCATAGCCTTCTTTATTCACTTGACGTGCACGTGCAATCGCCAAATCTTCTGAAGGGACATCTTCTGTGATGGTTGAACCAGCAGCAGTCACCGCATGATCACCAATCGTGACTGGTGCAACAATGTTCGTTGCAGAGCCAATAAACGCGTGATCACCCACGATTGTTTGGTGTTTATTTTTGCCATCATAATTAACAAAAACAACGCCGCAACCGACATTAATATCTTTGCCTAATGTTGCATCACCAACGTATGTTAAATGGCCCACTTTTGTGCCTTCATCGATTGTTGCATTTTTTACTTCCACGAAGTTACCAATGTGTACGTTTACCCCCACATCTGCTTTAGGACGTAAATGTGCATACGGACCCACATCGGCCCCCTCGCGAACCACACTTTCTTCAATCACAGACTGTTTAACAACCACTTGATTGCCGATATGACTATCAACGATTTCTGAATGTGCGCCAATCAAGCAATCTTCGCCAATCACTGTTTTTCCTTTGATAGTGACTCCCGCTTCAATGACTGTGTCTGAACCAATTACCACGCCTTCATCAATATATGTTGTATCTGGATCAATAAATGTAACACCATTTCGCATATGCATCTCATTTAACCGACGATGCATAATTTTATTAGCAGTGGATAAAGCAACACGATCATTTACACCCATTGCTTCGTCAAAGTCTGCCATTTGGTAAGCAGCGACAGCTTTGCCTTCTTTTTTCAAAATTTCAATGATATCTGTTAAATAGTATTCCCCTTGTGTATTGTTTGTATCTGTTTTCGCTAACGCTTCAAACAATGATTCATTATCAAAACAGAAGGTTCCTGTATTAATTTCTTGAACACGTGCTTCTTCTTCACTGGCATCTTTTTGTTCCACGATTCGTTCAACAATGCCCACATGATCACGAATAATTCGACCATAGCCTGTTGGGTCTTCCGCATGCGCTGTTAAAATAGTCGCACTTGCATTCTTACCTTGATGGTAATCGAATAAATTTTTCAAGGTTTCCGCAGTTAATAACGGCGTATCCCCTGTAATAACTAATGTTGTTCCTTGTTTACCACCTAATAACTCTTGTGCTTGCATGACTGCATGCCCAGTTCCCAATTGTTCAGCTTGTAAGGCATATTGACTACGTTCGCCTAAATGGCTTTTAATCATTTCCGCCCCGTGTCCAACGATCGTCACGATTTCTGTTGGTTCTGTTTGTTCTACTTGATCTAAAATATGTTCGACCATTGGTTTACCAGCAACTGGATGCAATACTTTATAAAGTTTAGATTTCATGCGTGTTCCTTTACCAGCTGCTAAAATAATTGCGTATCTATTTTCCACGTTTGCCACCTCAAATTAACTAAATTGTTTGATTTTCTTCTAAATCGTCCTCATTATACCTTTTCTAGTTTATCTTACTCTTTTGTCTTTTTCAACAAAATAAGGCATTTAAAAGGTAGACCAATTTATTTTCTCATCTTTTTTTAAAGGAATAAAACAGAAAAAAAGAACCTGAAAATGGAATGGACCATTTTCAGTTTCTTTTTCAAATTATTTCTCTGTGAAATAGTTTCCTGGGACTACGCTAATCGTTTTTGTTTGTGTATCCACATCTTCCACATATAATAGCGAAGTGTAGTCATCGATTGCACGACGGCCATTGAATTTTGACTCAGCAAAAACGGTAATGCCCACAAGTTCTGCTTCAAATTCTTCAATCATACTCTTCATACCATTGACGGTGCCGCCGCCTTTCATGAAGTCATCCACGACTAAAACTTTTGATCCGCGTTTTAAGCTGCGTTTTGAAAGTTCCATTTTTTCGATACGTTCTGAAGACCCTGATACATAGTTCACGCTCACCGTTGAACCTTCAGTAATCTTAGAATCGCGACGAACAATCACAAACGGAACATTTAAGTAATAAGACACAGCTTGCGCAATTGGCACTCCTTTAGTCGCAACGGTCATTACCGCATCAATTTGTTTGCCTAAATATTTAGAAGCAATAATCCGGCCCACTTGTCTTAATAAATTCGGTTCCCCAAGTAAATCTGAAAGATAAACATAACCCCCAGGTAATAAGCGATCTTGTTCTGACAAACGATCACACAAATCCATAATCAACTGCTCCGCTTCCTCATAAGGAATTTCAGGGATAAAGCGGACACCGCCTGCAGCGCCCGGAATCGTTTCTAAAATACCTGTTCCACGTTCTTTAAATGTTTTTTTAACAATTGCTAAATCTTCACTAATGGAAGACTTGGCAGATTGGTATCGGTCAGCAAAATATGTCAAAGAAACCAATGTATGGGGATGATCTAAAAGATATTGGGTCATATCGATTAATCGTTCACTTCTCCGAATTTTCAAATTCGTCACTCCTTTTCATTCTATCGTTCCTTATTATAAGGGGTTTAACCGAAAAATTCGAGGATTTTTTTCAAATAACTGAAAATAGTTCGCCATTTCTTTTAAAAAAAAGAAATAAAAGAGAAAAACTTTCGTTTTTCTCCTTAGTTTCTTTGCATTTTTTGTTTTCGTTGGACCATAACAACCACTCGGCGATAAATATTGACTAATAAGAATAAACCAATAAAAATTAGGGTAATACTTGCACTCGGTGGTGTTTCCAAATAATACGAGCTAGTCAACCCTGTTAGCATGCCAATCAAGCCCATAAACACACTGATAATAATCACCGTGTTAAAACCTTTACCAATTCGCATACCTATTGCAGCTGGTAAGACCATAATTGCTGAAATTAACAAGGCTCCCGCAATCGGAATCATCACAGCAATCGCCACACCAGTAATTACATTAAAAAGCATCGACATCCAATGAATAGGTAGCCCATCAACATGAGCAGTATCTTCATCAAATGTTAAAACATACATTGGACGTTTAAATAACATAAACAATAGAACTAAAACTACGAATAAAATTGCCAACATAACCACTTGATCCCACGTAATCGTGACGATGGAACCAAATAAATACGATTGAATACTAGCAGCTGAATTGCCTCCTGTTAAATTCATCAAAACTAACGCCAAAGCCAAACCGCCTGACATTAAAATAGCAATCGAAATTTCTGAATAGGTGCTATAAATCATTCGTAAATATTCTAGAATGATTGCAGCCACAATCACGACAATTAAGGTCATTAAATTAGGATTCCAATTAAAAAAGAAGCCTAGTGCCACACCAGCTAATGACACATGTGAAAGGGTATCTGCCATTAAAGATTGTCGGCGAATAACTAGAAAGACGCCGAGCATTGGGGCAATCACTGAGATAAACAGTGCTGCTAAAAAGGCCTTTTGCATAAATGCATAAGAAAGCATTTCTGCCATACGATTCACTCCTTACCGCTAAAATGAACACTACCATTGTAGCGACGTTTAAGCGAATTAATTTTTTAATTCCTGCTTATTTTTTAAATTTTTCCAACATTTCTTTAAGCCGTTCCTTGGCTTTCGTTATTATCGAGCCAGATAACGTTTTATTGGAAAATTTACGTATACGATTCTTCACTCATATGGAAGCAACGCCATTTCGAATCTTCTTTGCGGACAAGACGAATTTGACGATCCACATAGGTTTTGATATCTTCATGATCATGCGTAATCATCAAAATAGCTTTTCCATGTTCATGCGCACTGTGTTGCAACAATTGATAAAATTCGTTTCGCGATTGTTCATCCATACCTGTTGTTGGCTCATCTAAAATAAACAAATCTGGATCGGTCGCAAACACTCGTGCTAAACTAATTCGTTGCTTTTGCCCTCCAGAAAGCTCGCCAATTCGTTTGTGGCGCATTTCCCACATATCCACTGATTTTAAAGCTTTTTCCACATGAAGATGATCTTTTTTCGTCAACGGTTTGAACCAACGATTTCTGGGAAAGCGACCTGAACGTACTAATTCAATGACGGTGCTAGGAAAGCCCGCATTGAAAGAAGCGACTTGTTGTGGAATGTAGCCAATGCTGATTTTTTCACCAGCACTATTTTTTTTAGCGACCGTAATTTTGCCACTTGTTGGTTTTAATAACCCTAAGGTACTTTTGATCAGCGTTGACTTGGCAGCGCCATTTTCTCCTGTTAAAATAACGAATTCCCCTGGATCAACATAATAAGAAACATCTTCTAAAACAGGTTCATCATCATAATAGAAGGTTAAATTTTCGACTTCAATATAATGCATAAGTTGGCTCCTTTCTGTTGCCAGATTAATGAATGCTTTTTTGTAAAGCAGCGAGGTTTTCTTTCATGACAGACACGTAGTTCTCGCCTGCTTCTTGTTCTTTTTGAGTTAAACTCTCTAAAGGATTCAATACGGCTAATTCGACGCCTGTCTCGTCTGCCAATGTTTTGGCTACTTTTGTAGAAGCCGATGCTTCAAAATAGATCACAGAAACATTGTTTGTTTTAATATATTTTTTTAATTCGGCTAAACGACTTGGCGAAGGTTCTTGGTCTGGAGAAATCCCAGCAATCGGTTCTTGGGTCAAGCCATATTGTTTCGCCAAATAGCCAAATGCAGCATGTTGCGTCACAAAGGTCCGATTTTTAGCGCCTGCAAACGCAGCTTGGTATTCCTTATCTAACGCAGTCAATTTTTCCAAATAAGCAGCGGTATTTTTTTCAAATACGGCTTTTTTCTCAGGATATTTTTTGATAAGCGCATCCCGAATCGCTGTCACTTCTTTTTGCGCTAACACGGGATCTAACCAGACATGCGGATCCAGTTCGTGGGAATGGTTATGGCCTTCATGACCTTCTTCGCCAGATTCTTCCTCTTCTGTTCCTTGCATCAATTGAATGGATTGACTGGCTTCCACGATTGAAACTTTTTTCGTGTCCAAGTTTTCAATAACATTCGGAACCCAAGTTTCTAGCTCTTTACTATTATAAACAAAGACATCCGCATCAGTAATTTTCGCTAAGTCTTTTGCGCTTGGTTCATAATCGTGTGGTTCCGTTCCAGCTGGAATCAACAGCTCAACCTCTCCCTCATCACCAACGACTTGTTTTGCGAAGTCATACATCGGATAAAAAGTAGTCATTACCGTGAGCTCTTTCTTCTCTTTTGGCGATTGTGTGGTTTGCCCACAGCTAGCTAAAAGAAAAGCACTGATTGCTAAAGTAACGCCGATTATCAAACGGCGGTAGATTTTCGTCATGTTCTGTCCTCTTTTCGATTTACCTATTATAAACCGTAATATTTACGATTTGCCAGGAATAATGTACCAAATGGATCACGGGACGTCAAGGAATAAATTTAAAAAAACAACAGAGCGTGGGACAAAAATCACTTTGGGTTTTTGCTCCACGCTCTGTTGTTTTTATTTATTTCAATGTCCGAACCAAATAAACTTCTTCACAAAAGCCTTTAAGTCCATTATAAATCCGTTGTGCTCGTGTTTTCTTTTCACATAAAGCAAAGACTGTCGGTCCACTGCCGCTCATCAACGCTGCATCAGCGCCGTACTTCAGCATGCGATCCTTGATTTGTTGCACGATTGGATGTCTGGCAATCGTGACACTTTCCAACGCATTGCCAACCGTTTGGGTCATCCCAGTATAATCACCATTTTCAATAGCTATTCTTAGTCCAGCAATATCTGGATGGTGCAATTCATCTACCGCTAAATCATTAAAAACGGTACTAGTAGATACACTAATTCTTGGTTTAACTAACACAATCCAACATTGAGGCATGGTCGGTAATGCTTCAATTTTCTCCCCACGTCCGTTTGCAAAGGCTGTTCCGCCCCTTAAACAATAAGGAACATCCATACCAATTTGGCTGCCAATTTCACAGAGTTCGTCCATCGTCAACCCCAGATTCCACAGTTTGTTCAAGCCTCGTAATGCTGCGGCACAGTCACTGCTCCCCCCTGCTAAACCAGCTGCCACGGGGATACGTTTTTCAATATATATTTTAATTCCTTTATGAATATTATAGGTACGCTTTAATAAGTCAACTGCTTGATAGACATGATTCCGTCGATCCACGGGTAAAAAAGAGCTGTCCGTTTCAATACGAATGATGTCTTCTTCTAGATTTTCAAAAGTTAAATGATCGGCTAAATCTACACTTGCAAAAATAGATTCAACTTCATGATAGCCATCCACACGTTTATGCAGAACATCTAACCCAAGATTAATTTTCGCAGGAGCTCGTTCGATTATTTCCATCGGTTCCCTGATTCACCTTCCTTAATCTTTTGTCTACCAACATTTTAATCTTTTAGATTCTATCATATGTCCATGAAGAAGTACACCGAAGATTGCTCTTTCTCTGACAACAGATGGGTGAAATTAAAAAGAGCTTAGGAACGAAGGGCTCTTCCTTCACTCCTAAGCGGACTTTCTAAATTATACGGCTTGACCGATGAATTCGATTTCAACGGTGCGTGTTAAAACATCTGAATAGCTATAAGATACACGTTCAAATGAGTTCTCGTCTGGATCCAAGTCAACAACAAAAACAGATGGATAAGTCTCCGTTAAGATTCCTTTACGTTCTGTTTGGCGCTTTCTTCCAGTCTGAGCAACTAACATAATTTCACTGCCGATACGGCCTTCCAAATCTTTCTTAATTGACGATAACGTTGTTGGCATTGCATTCACCTCGAGAAACATTATATCACTTTTTTTAAAAAATTTCAAGTTTATCATACTAGAAGTCTGTTTGCAACTACTTTTGCTCGACAAACCGGCTGTTTTGTCGAATTTTTATTCATTTTCTAATGTATATTTCATTTTTGCTTTGGCACGATCATAGGCACTTCGGACAGCTGAAAAAGTTCCCCCACGTACTTTAGCGATTTCTTCTAACGTGTAGCCTTTTAAGTATGCGTTTAAAATTTGTTGTTCCAACGAGGAAAGACGTGTCGGAAAAGCTGCCAATTTTTCTTGAATCATTAATTGACCTAATGGGTCGGTAGCCGCTGTCCCTAAATAGTCCACTAACTCTTCACCAGCGCTTTCTAATCGTTGTTCCAGAGAAATAGACAAGGTATCTGTTCGCCGCTTATAGGCGCATTGATGGCGAATTAAGCTATGTACGTGATTTTCAAAATTTCGTTTAAAAAACTTTCCTAATGATGCTTGTTTTTCTGAATCAAATCGTTCTAACGTCCGAAAGAAGACAATTCGTCCTTCTTGAAGCCAGTCTTCAGTATCATAATCTTTTAAATAGTATTTTTTCATGCACTTATAAATCACTGGCTGATATTGCCCATATAAGGCTTGAAATTGTTCTTGGTCTCCTGCTAATGCTTGTTGAATCTGTTCTAACATAAAAAGCCCTCCTTTTCGATAAACGTATCGAATGATTTAGGAGAGCATAGCATGTTAGAAATTTATGACTTAAGCGAACATTTGTTTAATCTTTTTTTTGAGACAATTCTTCTAGCTTCTCAGAAAGTTTTGATAACTGCTCCACGTTCCATGGAGAATTTCGACGAAATTGCTGGAAATGGATATCCGTTGCATGAATGGCAATCGTCTTTTCTGTTTTCTGGACAGCTTTGTAAAGTTCATTGGCCGAAGTCCGCAATGCACCTTGTGAAAAGACCACCCATTGTTCAGCCAAATCACTCGTTGCGACTGTTACTTGCGTTAAACGATCATTTTTTTCACCAGCTAGACGTTCAATATAACTATCTGCTGTTTCATCTTCTTTGGTGAAAACCACGGTCAAAAGGTACTTTTTGTACGTTTGCTGAATACCTGGGACTAATTGGGCATCAAAGACCACAATGATTTCCAACCCTTCATATTTGGCGTAATTGGACAGACGACTAAGAAGCAGTTCACGCGCATCCTCTAAACGCTCTTGCTTTTTCAACTGGACCAATTCTGGCCAAGCACCAATCATATTATAGCCATCAACGATTAACAATTGTTTTTTCATACAATCGCCTTCTTCTATAATGGGTTGCGGCCACGATAGACTTCATACATTAGCAAGCCTGCAGCCACACCAGCGTTTAAGCTTTGAACGTGTCCAGTCATTGGAATCGTTAATAATTCATCCACTTCTTTATGAAGACCTTGACTCATGCCACGACCTTCATTTCCGATGATTAAGGCAATTGCGCCTTGTGTATTCCAGCGACGATAATCCGTCCCAGACATATCTGTACCAAAAATCCAAAATTGATTCTCTTTTAGCGTTGCAATACTTTGCGCTAGATTCGTTACACGAGCCACTGGAATATGTTCCACGGCCCCTGTTGATGCTTTGCTTACGGTTGGTGTAATTCCCACTGCACGATGTTTCGGAATGATAATACCGTCCACGCCTGTCGCATCAGCTGTTCGCAAAATTGAGCCAAAGTTATGTGGGTCCTCTAGACTGTCTAAAATTAGGAAAAATGGTGTTGCTGTCTTTTCTTTTGTTTGTTCCAATAATTCTTCTAAAGTTAAATATTGATACGCTGTGATTGCTAAAACCATGCCTTGATGCACGCCGTGATCACTCATCGTATCTAATTTTGCTTTAGGCACCCATTTGACTGGAACAGCCTGTTCTTTCGCTGCTTGTTTTAATTGCTCAATTTTCTCGCCACGAGCATCTTCTTGTAAAAACAATTTATTTCCGCGTCCTTGCTGCAACGCCTCAACAGTGGCATGGAAACCAAAGACAAAGTTATCTGCTAGCTCTTCTGAGGTTCCATCAGCACCTGCTGTCGCTGGTCGTGGGTTCCGTTCTTTTGAACGCTTGTCTGAACGTTCTGGACGTTTCTTACCTTTTTTAAAAGGACGAGATTTTTCATTTTTCATTGGTTTCACCTACTTTCTTGATACACCAGTTAATTAATTCTTCTAAACGTTCTTTTTGTTGTGTTAAATGTAAATAACCCATCAAGGATTCGAAACCGGTCGCTACCCGATAAGTCGTCACATCAGCATTTTTGGCAAAGGTGTGACTTTTAGCATTCCGACCGCGTTTGTACATCACTTCTTCTTCCTCCGTTAGCATTTCTCCCGCTAACATCGCTTGCATTAAGCTTGCTTGGGCTTTTGCTGACACGTAGTGTGTCGCCATGCGATGCAAAACATTCGGTTTCGTTTGTCCCAAGGAAACTAAATAATCACGAATGTAAATTTCATAAATCGCATCGCCAACATAGGCCAAAGCTAAACCGTTTAATTGTTTGTAATCTCTCATTCACTTCTTCTCCATCTCGTTCCTTGCGGAGTATCTTCTAAAACAATGCCTTGTTCTTTTAATAAATCGCGGATTTCATCACTTCGGGCAAAATCACGGTCTTTCCGTGCTTGGTTCCGTTCTTCAATTAACGCATCGACTTGTGCATCCACTAATTCTTCGTTTTTAAAGAATAAACCAAAAATAGCTAACCAGCCACTGAAAAGCTTATCCATCGCCACTAGAATTGGTTCCGAAACTGTCGCTTGTTCACTGTACTGATTCATCATCTTCGCTAATTCATAAACGACCGTAATCCCGTTAGCTGCATTGAAATCATCGTCCATTTCCGTAATAAAACGTTGTTCTAATTCGTTTAATTGAGCCAAATAGTGTTCATCCTCTGGCAAACTTGCGACCGCATCTGCTTGTCTAAAACGTAAATTTTCAAACGCATTTTTCAATTTTTGATAATTGGCTGCTGCCTCTTTTAGAGTGCTTTCGCTATAACGAATCGGGCGACGGTACTGGGTGGTGGACATAAAGAAACGTAAAATTTGCGGATCCACTTTTTGAATCATTTCATGAACAGTAATGAAGTTACCTAGGGATTTGCTCATTTTTTCATCGTCTTCACCAATTGTGACATAGCCGTTATGCATCCAGTAATTGGCAAAGGTATGGCCTGTTTTGGCTTCGCTCTGTGCAATTTCATTCTCATGATGTGGAAATTCTAAATCTTGTCCACCGCCATGAATATCAATCGTCTCTCCCAAGTGTTTTGTCGCCATGACAGAGCATTCAATATGCCAGCCGGGACGTCCTTTCCCCCAAGGAGAATCCCAAGAAATTTCATCTTCTTTGGCACTTTTCCAAAGAGCAAAATCCAATGGGTCTTCTTTTAATTGTTGTTCAACGCCAGTTCGTTGACTTGCCCCCACTTCTAATTCATCAATCGATTGATGGCTTAATTTACCATAATTAGGGAATTTACGGGTGCGATAATACACATCACCTGCGACCTCATAAGCAAAACCTTTTTCAATTAAAACTTCGATGAAAGCTAAGATATCAGGCATGTGGTCCATCACCCGAGGATGTAACGTTGCTGGTTGGACATTCAATGCTTGCGTGTCTTCTTCAAAGGCTTTGATAAAACGCTCCGCCACTTCCGGCGCAGTAATTTTCAATTCTTTAGCTGCCTTGATAATTTTATCATCGACATCTGTAAAATTCGAGACATAATTCACTTCATACCCACGATATTCAAAATAACGACGAATTGTATCAAAGGCGATCGCACTGCGCGCATTACCGATATGGATATAATTATACACGGTTGGTCCGCAGACATACATCCGAACTTTATGCGCCTCAATTGGCGTAAATACTTCTTTTTCTCTGGTCAATGTATTATAAATTTTAATCATGCCCTTTTTCCACCTTTCTTCCATTTAGACGAACGACTTTCGCAGGAACACCCACAGCTGTAGCATCTGCTGGGATGTCTGAAATAACAACAGCACCCGCCCCAATTTTTGAACGTTCACCAATCACAACTGGCCCTAAAATTTGAGCTCGTGCCGAAATCATCGCTCCTTTTTTCACTGTTGGATGGCGTTTACCCGTATCACGACCGGTCCCACCTAACGTCACTCCGTGAAACAAAACAACATCTTCTTCTATTTCCGCGGTTTCCCCAATCACAATGCCCATGCCGTGATCGATAAAAACCCCCGCACCAATTGTGGCCCCGGGATGAATTTCTACGCCCGTTATGAAACGCCAAAATTGTGCATGAATCTTCGCCAACAAAAACAACTGATGCCTATATAAGAAATGAGACAAGCGATGCCAAAACAGGGCGTGCAAGCCAGGATACGTTAAAAGAACTTCTAGTGTGGTCCGCGCTGCAGGATCGTTTCTTTTAACAGCTGCGACGCTACGTTTCAACCAACTCATAGGGTGAACTCCTTTCTATTATACAAAAATAAAAAACGTCTTTTAAGCAACAAAAAAACGTTGCTTAAAAGACGCCCATGCGTGGTTCCACTTTTCTTCACAAGAACTAGCTCTTGCCTCGATACAGTTAACGCCTGCCGACGTCTTCGGTTACTTTTTTCACCAAAGCCACTCATAGATGCATTTCGACAAAAGATGCTCGCTGTTCTCACCACCCACAGCGTCTCTGAAATCCATCTGATTGTCTACTTCTTCTATTCTTTGTGTTTTTATAACACTTTATTTAAATGATCTAATGCTTTTTCTTTGCCTAATAATTCGATGGTTTCGCCTAATTCAGGACCATGCATTTGTCCAGAAACAGCAATTCGAATTGGCATAAACAAGTTTTTGCCTTTAACGCCGGTTTCTTTTTGGACGGCTTTAATCGCTGCTTTAATACTTGGCACATCGAAAACGTCCAAGGCTTCTAATTGTTCTTTAAACGCCTGTAACACAGTTGGCACTGTTTCTCCTTGCAAGAATTCTTTCGCAGCATCATCTAAAACTGGATGTTCATTAAAGAACAAGTTTGATAGTTCCACAATTTCAGCTGCATAACTCATTTGTGGTTGATACAAGCTAACTAATTGTTTTAACCATTCGATTTTTTCAGGAGATGGATTTTCTTCAACACGACCGTCAGCGACTAAATAAGGAATACACATATCTGTTAGTTCACTCAAGTCCATTTGTTTCATGTATTGATTGTTAATCCATTCTAATTTTTTCGCATCAAAGGCCGCTGGTGACTTGCTTAAGCGTTGTTCATCAAACAATTTAATCAAGTCTTCTTGTGAGAAGATTTCTTCTTCGCCAACAGGAGACCATCCTAGTAAAGCAATAAAGTTGAACATGGCTTCTGGTAAGTAACCTAATTCACGGTATTGTTCAATAAATTGTAAAATTGTTTCATCACGTTTGCTCAATTTTTTGCCAGTTTCTGAATTAATGATTAAGGTCATATGGCCAAAGACAGGTGGTGTCCATTCAAACGCTTCGTAAATCATTAATTGTTTTGGTGTGTTCGCAATGTGATCATCGCCACGTAAAACGTGAGAAATTTTCATTAAGTGATCATCTACTGCAACGGCAAAGTTATACGTTGGCATCCCATCGCGTTTTTGGATGACAAAATCGCCACCAATGTTATCTGACTCAAAAGTAATTTCACCTTTCACGATGTCATCAAATTTGTATTCTGTATTACGTGGCACACGGAAACGAATCACTGGTTCTAGACCAGCCGCTTCTTTGGCTGCTTGTTCAGAAGGTGTTAAATTCGCACAAGTGCCTGCGTAGTGAGGCATTTCCCCACGAGCTTGTTGTGCTTCACGTTCTGCTTCTAATTCTTCTGGCGTACAATAACACTTATACGCACGATTGCTACTTAATAATTGATCAATCAATGGTTGGTAAATTTCTTTACGTTCTGATTGACGATATGGACCATATTCTCCCGGATGAGCAGGTGATTCATCCCATTCCATCCCTAACCATGCTAAGTTTTCCAACTGACTTTTCTCGCCGTCTTCGATGTTCCGTTTTTGGTCGGTATCCTCGATACGAATGATAAATTCTCCGTCATTGTGGCGGGCAAATAAGTAGTTAAATAATGCTGTTCTTGCATTCCCAATGTGCAAGTGTCCAGTTGGACTTGGTGCGTAACGCACACGAACTTTCGTCATGTTCATTCCTCTTTCCATTTTTTAAAAACAGACGGTTTAACGTCGTTTTCAGTTATTTTTCCAATAAAGCAACGGCAATTGCGCCGATTCCTTCTTTTTTACCAACAAAGCCCATCGTTTCCATGGTCGTTGCCTTAATGTTCACTTGTGTGACCGCTAAGTGGCAACTCGCGGCTAGATTCTTTTTCATCTCTGCCAAGTATGGGCTCATCTTTGGCTCTTCCGCTAAAATTGTACAATCAATATTGCCAATAGTAAAGCCCGACCGCCCAACTTTTTCATTTACTTTTTTTAATAAGTTTACAGAATTCGCATTTTTGAACTGCGGATCGGTTTCGGGAAACAGTTGCCCAATATCACCCAGACCAGCGGCACCAAGGATTGCATCAATAATTGCATGTGTTAAAACATCGGCATCTGAGTGACCTAACAGACCTTTTTCATAAGGAAGAGTAACCCCACCAATAATTAAAGGTCGTTGCGGAACTAATTGATGAACATCAAAACCTTGACCGATTCGAATCATACTAAGTCCTCACTTTGCTTAATTTTTATCGTTTTTAGGATGGTTATCCTTGCGATCATTAATCCCGCGACCCGCATGCGCCGGTTTGGCAAAAATCATACGCCCAGCTGCGGTTTGTAAAGCACTTGTAACGACCACTTCGATTTGCTCATTCATGTAATGCTGGCCATCTTCTACCACAACCATTGTGCCATCATCTAAGTAAGCGACCCCTTGTTGACGCTCTGTTCCGGCTTTTACAACCATCACATTCATCGTTTCACCTGGAATCACCACTGGTTTCACAGCATTAGCTAAAGCATTAATGTTTAAAACAGGCACATTTTGAAATTCAGAGACTTTGTTTAAGTTGTAGTCATTGGTCACAACCACGCCATCTAATAATTTTGCTAATTTGATTAATTTACTGTCTACTTCAGAGATATCCTCGAAATCTCCGTCATACATCTCAACGGAGATACCTTCTTCTTTTTGTAAAGCATTTAAAATATCTAAGCCACGACGACCTCTCACCCGTTTTAAACTGTCTCCAGAATCAGCAATGTATTGTAATTCATATAAAACAAAGTTAGGGATGAGCAAAACACCTTCTAAAAAGCCTGTTTTAGCGATATCGTAGATTCTGCCATCAATGATGACACTAGTGTCTAAAATTTTGTATTTATGGAAGTTGTCTTCCACTTTACGTTCCAACATTTGTCCTTCGGTGTCTTCCGTATTTGCTTTCTTTTGGCGAGGTGTAAAAACTTTTTTCCACTCCTCAATCCGTGTTGTTCCCATTCGGAAACCTAAGTAACCCAGAATAATCATAACTAGAATTGGCAGTAAACTATTCACGACAGGAATTTGTAAGTTGTACATGGGAATGGAAATAATGACACCAATTGTTAAACCAATGATGGCACCAATACTTCCAAATAATAAATAGGTTAAACTCATTTCATTTAAAGCTGCTTCGATTTTTTTGACAGCGGAAACAATATACTTTGCTAACCCTAAAGATAAAATAAAGAAAATAATTGCACCGATTAATCCGTTCGTAAAGTTATTGTTTAACCAACTGTTATTGCCTTGCTTAGCCATTTCCCAAGCCATTGGGAAAAGAGAAATTCCTAAACTTGCACCAGCAATGATCATCAGCAACGTGATGATTCGTTTTTGCATATAGCCATCCTCCTCGTTTATTTAATAAAGACGTCTAGTGTTGTGGGGCGTACAAAAATCATACGCCACCAACAACCTAAACGGATTATTTCTACTTTCATTATTTAAAAACTTTTCTTAACGTTTCACCAATTGTTGAAACGCCAATAATTTCAATCCCTTCAGGCGCTTCCCAGCCACCAAGGTTATTTTTAGGGACATAGACTTTTGTAAAGCCTAGTTTTTGCGCTTCACGCACTCGTTGTTCAATACTATTCACGCGGCGAATTTCACCAGTTAAACCAATCTCACCAATGAAACATTCCGAAGATGAGGTTCCTTTTTCTTTATAGCTAGAAGCAATACTGATTGCTAACGCTAAATCAATAGCTGGTTCATTAATTTTGACTCCACCAGCCGCTTTTAGATACGCATCCTGGTTTTGTAACAAAAGGCCTGCCCGTTTTTCTAAAACCGCCATGATTAAAGAAACGCGATTAAAGTCCAACCCGGTGGTCGTTCGCTTGGCATTGCCAAACATCGTTGGGGTAACTAACGCTTGGATTTCCACCAAAATGGGGCGTGAACCTTCCATTGCTACCACAATTGAAGATCCGGTGGCTCCTTCTAAACGTTCTTCTAAAAAGACCTGAGAAGGATTCATAACTTCAACCAATCCATGTGTCTGCATTTCAAAAATACCAATCTCATTCGTTGAGCCAAACCGATTTTTGACAGCCCGTAAGATTCTAAAGGTGTGATGCTTATCTCCTTCAAAATAAAGAACCGTGTCTACCATATGTTCCAACATCCGTGGCCCTGCGATAGACCCTTCCTTCGTTACGTGTCCGACAATAAAAATGGCAATCCCATTCGTTTTTGCCAGTTTCAATAATTCGGCAGTTGTTTCTCGGACTTGACTGACACTACCAGCAACGCTGGTAACATCTGGCTGCGTCATTGTTTGAATCGAGTCAATAATGACATAATCTGGTTCTAATTTTTCAATGGCTCGTGATATTTCGTGCATATCTGTTTCTGCGTATAAGTAAAATGTCTCGTTGACGGTGCCTAAACGCTCCGCTCGTAATTTAATTTGCTCAGCACTTTCTTCACCAGAAACATATAAAACCGTGCCACCTGTGGCTGCTAATTGTTGCGATACTTGTAAAAGCAATGTTGACTTACCAATTCCGG
This sequence comes from Enterococcus sp. DIV0546, assembly GCF_051712785.1. NCBI lineage: Bacteria > Bacillati > Bacillota > Bacilli > Lactobacillales > Enterococcaceae > Enterococcus > Enterococcus sp. DIV0546. Next base: position 43,110 of record NZ_JBIOPO010000001.1, on the reverse strand, counting down.
GATCGCCACCGATTAAAACTAACGAACCTGGGACAACGCCACCACCTAAAACCCGATTCAGCTCCACTAATTCAGTTTTTACACGCGGCTCTTTTTTAGGTACGACTTCAGATAGCCGTTGTGGTTGTGTCTTTTTACCAGTCAAACTTACTCTAGCACGACGATCAGAAGTATCTTGAATAACCTCTTCCACCATCGAATTCCATTGTCCACAATTAGGACAGCGGCCGAGATATTTTGGAGACACATACCCACAGCTTTGACATTCAAATTGAACTTTTGCTTTTTTTGCCATGTAGAATCTCCTTATCTGTTGTTTATTTTAACATTTATTAAATGGTTTGAATAACGTTGCCTACTGAAAAAATGGGCTTTATTTTTGTCCAGACGAACCAAAACCGCCCGTTCTTTCTGCCTCGACTTGGTCATCATCCGCTAATAAAAACGGCTTAAAAATCCCTTGGCCAATTCGTTCACCTTTTTCAATGACAACATCTTCATATCCAAAGTTTAAAAATTGGAACATGATATGTCCTTCGTTATTCTCGTTATTATAATAATCACTGTCAATGACTCCGACACCATTCGCTAAAAGTAGGAACCGTTTTAGCGGGTTCGAAGAACGACTCACCAATTCTAAATATTCAGAATCAGGCATATACGCCTTAATTCCTGTTTTAACTAAAATTGGTTTGGGATTTTCTCCAGCTTGTTGTAACTTCCAAAGACTTGGTACAACGACCGTTTCGGCTGCTTGAAAATCATACCCAGCGGCACCTTTTGTTGCTCGTTGTGGGACACTCAAGCCCTCTTCTTGATACTTAGAAATAATCTCAAAACCACGTTGTTTCATATTCATTCTCCCCTACTGTCTAAACTACTCCTATTTTACCATAATCTCTGATACTCTGGTTGTTTTTAGTAAGTTTCTCATTTCTAAAAGCCCAGTTAATCTAGACTACGCAAAAAAGAGGAGAATTTTTGTTTATTTTCCTTCTTTTAGTCTATCATCTTCTCTTAAAATAAACAGACCAAATCCCAAAAAGTCCCAAGATTCCCTCAAAAAGTTCACACTTTCATTAAACTTTCTTTACTATTCATTATTTAGCACTTTCTAGTAGCCGCTGATTTTGTTATAATGAGTGTCAAATTTTACTGTAAAAAGAAACGAGGCACTTATGAGAAACAAACTCCAACAGGCCAAACGAATTGTGATCAAAGTCGGAACCAGTTCTCTGATTTATCCCAATGGCAATATTAACTTAAAAGCAATTGATCAATTAGCCTTTACTTTGAGTGATTTAAGCAACCAAGGCAAAGAAATTATTTTAGTTTCTTCTGGCGCAATTGGTGTCGGACTGAATAAATTAAATCTATCTGTGCGCCCAACGACAATTCCCGAACAACAGGCAGTCGCTGCAGTCGGCCAAGCAGAATTAATGAACATTTATAATCAGCGGTTTTCAACCTATAGCCAACAAATGGCACAAGTTTTATTAACTCGTGATGTTATTGAATATCCTGAAAGTCGCAATAATGTTACCAATACTTTTGAACAACTGTTAAAAATGAATATTATTCCTATCGTCAATGAAAATGATACTGTCGCAATTGAAGAATTGGATCACTTAACCAAGTTCGGGGATAACGATCAATTGTCTGCCATTGTCTGCCAAATTGTTCAAGCTGACTTGTTAGTTATGTTATCAGATATTGATGGTTTCTTTTCAGACAACCCTACTGTCAACAAAGAAGCCACGTTATTTTCTGAAATCAATGAAATTAATGAAGACTTGTTCCAATTAGCCGGTGGTAAGGGGAGCCGCTTTGGCACTGGTGGGATGTCTAGTAAATTAAAAGCTGCTGAACGTGTGTTAGCTAATCAACAGGCGATGATTTTAGCAAACGGAAAGCAGCCAAAAATCATTTTTGAAATTTTAGAAGGAAAAGATATCGGTACGTTATTTATTAAAGGAGGGCATGAAAGTGACTGATTTAAAGCAACTAGGGCAACAAGCTAAAGAAGCCTCTTATACGCTAGGCTTGATGGATACTCGTCAAAAAAATACTTTGTTAAACAAAATGGCCGCAGCCATTGAAGACAATGCGCCCCGCATTTTACAAGCAAACGCATTAGATTTAGAGCAAGCCGCTACCCACGGAATTTCTGAAACAATGCAAGACCGCTTACGTTTAACAGAAGAACGGATCACAGCGATGGCCGAGGGCATACGCCAAGTCGCTACTTTACCCGATCCAATTGGGGAAGTAGATAAAATGTGGCGCAATGAAGCGGGGCTGTTAATTGGGCAACAACGCGTGCCTTTAGGTGTTATTGGAATCATTTATGAATCGCGGCCAAACGTGACAACAGATGCCGCTAGCCTTTGTTTCAAATCAGGAAATACTGTTATTCTTCGAGGCGGAAAAGAAGCGTTTCACTCCAATCAGATATTGGTGACAATTTTACAAGAAGCGCTAATACAACAAGCCGTTTCTCCCCATCTCATTCAATTTGTTGATGATACTTCTAGAGAAACAGCCCAACAACTTATGCGCTTAAATGACTACTTGGATGTCCTCATTCCGCGTGGCGGCGCCAACTTAATCAAAACTGTTTTGACAACAGCCACTGTTCCTGTTATTGAAACGGGCACAGGCAATTGTCATATTTACGTGGACAAAGACGCCCAGTTAACAATGGCAACTGAAATTATTGTCAATGCTAAATGTCAACGTCCTTCTGTCTGTAACGCCGCCGAAACGTTATTAATTCATCAAGAGGTGGCTGAAGCCTTTTTACCAACAATTGAAAAAGCCTTGAAGGAGTTTCACGTGGAACTTCGGGCAGATGAACGTGCGTCAGCAATTTTTGAAGAAGCCATTCCAGCGACTGAACAAGATTGGGAAACGGAATTTCTCGACTTTATCTTAGCAGTGAAAGTCGTTGATTCTTTAGACGAAGCCATCCAGCATATTAATCGCTACAATACAAAACATTCTGAAAGTATTATTAGTGATAATTACTTTGCCACACAACAATTTTTACAACAAGTGGATGCAGCCGCTGTTTATGCGAATGCTTCAACTCGTTTCACGGACGGTTTTGAATTTGGATTTGGCGCCGAAATCGGCATTAGTACGCAAAAATTACATGCCCGTGGACCTATGGGTCTAGCAGAGCTTACTTCGACAAAATATGTTATTTATGGAAATGGGCAAGCACGTTCTTAGAAAGAAAAACCCTTGATTTAAAGATCAAGGGTTTTTCTTTCTCTTCTCCAATGTGCATTTTTACACATGAGATTGTTCACAGTCCCACAATCTATTCTTGATATTTTTTTTGAATCCTCATTATACTTTCTACATATGCTTGTTTCACTTGGACTGGCTCTAAAATTGTCACTTCTTCACCAAAGCCCATAAAATAGTTGGCTAAAAATTGTGTTTCTGTTGGATGAATCTGTCCAACTAAAAAACACTGCGTGGGCGTTTCTTCCAACTGAATATTGTCAAAGCGATGTTTATAAAAAAATTCTTTGCCTTTTTCTGTAATGATTGCTTTAAATGGAATCGTACGTGCCGTCGTTTGTTGATGGCGATACGATTCTTTCAGTTCTTCAGTCGTAAAATCCAGTGTTTGGTTTAACTGCTGAATAGCCTCCATAAAATCACAGCGGTAAGTACGCCAAGCCTTTTTAGTCACATCATAGCCTGAACAATACCAATACCCTTCTAAAATAGTTAACCGGGTTGGTAAGATTTTTTTCGTTGTTGCTTCATATCTGGTATAGTTAAACTGAATTACTTGTTGCGCCAAAATACAATGAAACAGCTGCTCTAAATTGCCTGGTGCTTCTACTTGTTCAATTCCTTCGTAATAGACGACCTTACTCATTTGACTGATTTTAAATTGGGTTGGTTCATCTAAAGAATGTAATAATTTTTGCTTAATTTGCTGATAGGAATGACCAAACGGTGACTCTGCGACTAATTTCAGTAATTGTAACGAAAAAAAGATTGCTAACACTTCATTTTCGTTAAAATAAATCGGCGGCAACAACGGTTTGTTTAAAACTCGATAGCCACCATAACGACCATTCTCCACATATAGCGGCACGCCTAAATTTTCCAAAGCTTCAATATCCCGCAAAGCTGTGCTTTTAGAAATCCCAAAAGTTTTCATTAACTGATTTAAATTAAACTGAGGATGGGTTCTCAAGAAAAAAAGTTCCTGATTTAAACGTTCTGATTTTTTCATTTTTCCCTCCATCGGTGTCACTTTTTGACACCTTTTATTGTTATGCTTATCTTATCAATCTTAGGAGGTTCAAACAATGAAAAACACACAATTTGCCCTTTTTATGGTCTTAAATGGACGAGCAACGGAAGCCTTGACGTTTTACCAAGAAGCCTTTGCTGGTGATATTCTTTTTAAAATTACTAATCAAGAATTTAAAGAGCGTTTAAATCCTTCTTTGACCATTCCCGCTGGCGAAGAACACTGGCTTTCTCACTCGATTTTACAAATGGACACTTTTCAATTACAACTAGCTGATAATCCTTTGTTTGCAGGAATGAATACCACGCCCACAGAACAATTGACCCTCAGCTTAACCGTCGACAGCCGTCACTCTGCCAAAACAATTTTTGAAAAACTCACGTGCCATCCCGAATCCTGTATTATCCAAGAACCAATTGAAAATGAATTTGCAACATTTTATGCGATTGTGAAAGATCCTTTTGGTTTAGTCACTCAAATTACTCATGAAAAACAAGCAGATCCTACCAAGAAAGGAAGTTAGCCGAAGAATGCGAACCTATGAATCAAAAGAAGCCTTGATTGAGGCCATTCAAATAGCTTCACAAAAATATTTAGCTGAATTTGCAGAAATTCCTGAAACACTTAAAGATCACCGAATTGAAACAGTAGCTAAAACACCTTCAGAGAACTTAGCCTATCAATTAGGTTGGCTCAACTTGCTGCTTTCTTGGGAAGAACAAGAACAACGTGGTCTGACCGTTCAAACGCCAGCTGAAGGTTATAAATGGAATCAACTGGGCGCTCTCTATCAATCATTTTATCAAACCTATGGACAAATGAGTTTAGAAAGTCAGCTGATTGCGTTGCAAGACATCTTAGAAAAATTACTTCATTGGATTGACTCGCTTTCCGAAGACGAATTATTTTTACCTCAACAACGGGCTTGGGCGACCACCAAAGCACAATGGCCTCTTTGGAAATGGATTCACATTAATAGCGTTGCCCCTTTTACTAGTTTCCGAACGCAAATTCGCAAATGGAAAAAAGCTTGTCTTTAAAAAGTTATCCACATTTTTTCAAAAAAAGCTTGACAAGCATTTTTAAATTCTCCACAGAAAACTTTGTGGATGAAATTTCTTATTTTTTCCAAAAAACTTTTCCACAATGCTTATTTGTTCGACATTAAATCTTTGTAAATTCTAGAAAAAAGAAGATGAAAACGTTGTTTTAATAACGTTTTCATCTTCTTTCAACTTTAGGGATTCCTTTACTTTTAGCAAGCAGGACTTCTGAACTTGCGTCTATTTTTTTTAGCAACTCGAAAACTTATCCTTGTGGATAAACCGAGATAAAAAGCTTTTTTGTGGTTTTCAACAGAGTTATGCACAAAGTTATCCACAGGGAGTTTTCAGCAATTTTTCGGAGAATATTCGTCTTTTGATGTGGTGATTGGAAAATCGACTTCATATAACCGTTTGAGAGTCTTTTAATCTCTTGCTAAAAGCTAGCTTGAGTGTAGGAAAATCGTTCCCCCCCCCACCCTTAGGATCCTAATAAAATTTTAAAGTTTTTCTTCTATTGGTACATCAAATAAAGAGTATGATAAACTATAGGTACTTTCGAAAAATCAGGTGAGGTTATTTATGAAAAATAAAAGTAGGCAGTTTTTAAAAAACAACTGGCCTTATATGTTAGCCAGTTTCTTCATTCCATTTTTAATTATGGCAATTATCTATTTGAGTATTGGGATTTATCCAGGAAGTAGTCGCAGTGTTTTAGCCAGCGATGCCTTTTCTCAATTTTCAAATTTTCACGCAAGCTTTAACAATGTTCTTCATGGAAAACAAAGTCTTTTCTATACGTGGAATGCTTCTTTGGGACTAAACTACTTGTCCTTAATTTCCTATTATCTTGGTGGCTTATTTACGCCGCTCGTCTTTTTCTTTAACAATCAAAACATGCCTGATGCGCTCTATTTCCTAACATTGTTGAAAATTGGGAGTGCTGGCTTGAGTTTTTGGTTCTTGGCAAAACAAACCTTTAAGATTCCTAAATGGTCCCATGTGACTTTAAGTGTGTCTTATGCGCTAATGTCCTTCATTGTGGCCCATTCAGAATTAATTATGTGGCTGGATGCCTTTATTTATCTGCCACTCGTAATTTTAGGAATTCATCGTTTAATGGACCAACGAAAACCGACATTATTGTTTGTCAGTTATTTCTTGCTTTTCATTACAAATTATTATTTTGGCTTTATGATTGGGTTGTTTTCCTTCCTGTACTATTTTGCACGAACGTTTACAGACTGGCAACGATATAAATCTCGAATCGTTGCATATTTTACTACTTCTCTTTTAGCTGGTGGAGCATCCATGATTATGGTCTTACCTGCTGTCTTAGATTTACGAACCAATGGTGAAACTCTTTCTGAAATTACAACCTTTAAAACAGAAGCGACTGCCTTTTTAGATATTATTATGAAAAATATGATTGGCGTTTACGATACAACCAAATATGGGTCCATTCCTTTTATTTACATTGGGTTGTTGCCTTTGATTTTTTGTCTCTTCTATTTCGTTACGAAAGAAGTTCCATTGAAAAACAAACTACTTTTTGGTAGTTTGTTTGTCCTATTGATTGCTAGCTTTTACATCACGCCCTTAAATTTATTCTGGCACGGTATGCATGCGCCGAACATGTTTCTTTTCCGCTATAGTTTCCTCTTTTCATTCCTAGTTATTTTGCTTGCTGGTTATGGTTGGGAAAAATTTGAAAAGGATGATCTCGGCGTCTTAAGCGGCTTGATTTTGATTCTTTTAGCAATTTTTGCTCTTGCAATGGGCACAAAAGGTGCTACTAGTTATACGTTTGTGACTTTAACCTCTTTCGTATTAACGGCAACTTTTTTACTATTATACTTTTTCGGGATTGCTTTTTATCAATTGAAAAAAGCGCCTATGCAATACTTAGTGATTTTGTTATTACTGCTCGTTTCTGGTGAAGCAATCATTAATACACGGGCGATGGTCACTGGTATTTTAGATGATTGGAACTATGCATCACGTAGTTTGTATTCTGAACCTTATCCTGACTTAAAAAATCTAGTCGATCAAACAAAAAAAGAAAATGATACCTTTTACCGCTTGGAAAATTTAAATGGTGTTTCGGCCAATGACGGCATTAACTATGGCTACAGTGGCATTAGCATGTTTTCTTCCGTGCGGAACCGACATTCTTCAACATACCTAAACGCCTTAGGTTTCCGCTCACGAGGCACGAATTTAAATATTCGTTACCAAAATAATACCTTGTTAATGGATGCTTTGATGGGCATTAAATACAATATTGCTGAAAACAATCCAATGAAATTCGGCTTTGAGCGACAAGCAGCTGCTGGTAAATATCAGCTTTATCGTAACGAAAATGCTTTGCCGTTAGGATTTTTAGCAGACAAAGAGATTTACAATGTTCGGCAACCTCTCAATGATAATTTAGGTAGTCAAACAAATTTACTAAATGCTTTAGCCAATACCAATGAACGGTATTTTACCTTTTATCAACCAACGATGACGCTTCAAAATAACGTGACAATTACGCAAAATACAGCTGGCGTAACTTTTACGGAGAAACAACATAACGTAGCCAAAGAGATTTCTTATACAGTCAATGTGCCCGCCAATACGCAAGCTTATTTGAGTTTATTCCCAACGGATTTTGCTCAATTGGAAAGTTCCACTGCGACGGTCACCGTGAACGGCTCGAGTCAGCAATCACAAATTGGCATTACTGGCCAATATTATAATTTAGGCTACTATCCAAAAGATACAACTGTTAACTTCAAAGTAAGTTTTTATGGAACCAAAGCAGTAAGTTTTGTTCAGCCGCAAGTAGTTGGCTTAAATACCAATGCATTTGAAAAAGCCATTTCCGCCGTGCAAGAAAAAGGCGTTGATTTAACCACTGGCAAACGCTCTGCTTCAGGTACCTTTACCGCGGACAAAGATCAAGTACTCGTCACTACAATTCCTTATGACAAAGGTTGGCGTGTCAAAATTGATGGCAAAAAAGTTACCCCAAAAGCCTTTAAAGATGCCTTTCTAAGCGTTCCTGTCAGCGCTGGAACCCATACTATTCAGTTCTCTTATTTACCAGAAGGATTGATTCCTGGCATCGTGTTATTCGTTCTATGTACTGGTGGTTTCGTTGCCTACGTAACCTTGATTCCTGCTAGACGAAACCGTAAAAAAGAAGACAAATAAAAAATCACGCGATGGCTAAGTCATCGCGTGATTTTTTTAAATTTCAGTCATTGCTTCTTCCACAAGCGAAACACTTTGATGTCTTCCTTTCGTAATCAACAAGGAAAGTTGCACAAAAGCAAAGAGTACACTGGTCCGCTTAGGATAAGCAAAATAACGTGGTTGCCAACTAGTGACATATTGTTCTTTGCGCTTGCGTGTATCTTGAAACGCATAAATTTGATAACTATACTTGTAAAAAATATTAACAAAGCGTTCTTTTAAAAAAGAGTACTTGCTCTCCCCTACGTTAGCCAACGGCGCCATCCCAATATCAATTAATTGATAGCCCTGCTGTTGATAGGTTTCAATAAAATGAGTGAACAAATATTCTCTAGTAAAAGCAGGTGCTTCTGAACGAATACGTAACAAATCATACGAAATACTTTTGCCTTTTTCCATTTCTTTTCCCGTAATGAAACCGATGACCGTTTGTTTCTGTCTCACCAAGCCCACGCTACTGCATTTCAAGTACTCGGGATCCAACCGTCCACCAATAAAGTAGCGCTCTTTTTGATTCCGTGACCAGTCCGCAGAAACTCGTTCTAACTCTTGATATAAGGCATCACTAATCGTTTCAGGATAAAATTCAAACTGAAAATCCGCTGCTTCCGCTGCTATTTTTTCAGTCACTGTTTCCGTCCAGGCTGTTTGATTCACTGTTGACGGCTCATCAAATTGAATCAAGCCTTCTTCCCCAACTTTCATAAATTCAAAGCCGCAATCGTGAAGATTCATAACATATTCTTCCGAAATACGATAAAAAACTAATTGATAGCCTAACAAATCAGCTTGATCCATAAACGCCAGTGTCGCCGCTGTCCATTTCTCTCGTTGCCCAATTGGATCCGCCAAGACAAAGCATTTATTAAACTTCATTTGAAACCCAAAAAGTACTTGATCTTCACCTTCTTCTTGGTAATAAAAATGACCATAATCCTTTAAATACAAAAATTGACTGCCTTCGTTGCCACCAAATTTTTCCAAAAAGCGTGTCAACCGCGCTTCCTCAAACCCCTCACCTAAAGTAACAGTTGTTTCGGCTAAATATTGATACAAAAAGAATAAACCAATCAAGGAAATACTTAAACCAATCAATCCGTTAAACCAAACATCATCTGACGGAAACAACAAAAAGTGATTGATAACTTGATTCCCACCAGCTGGTCGTGCGGCGTAATAGCCAGCAACCGCATAACCGATAAACAAGCAGCCAAACAAAATACTATCTACCGTTAAAGCGCCCCATGAATAAACAAACTTTTCACGATAAAATTCTTTACGAGCCAAAATAACCGCCAATAAAATAACAGCATAAACAGCAATTAACTGCCACGAAGTCGTTCGTGCCACCGTATTTACAATACAAAATCCTAGTAAAATAATTGTAGGCCAATAAGCTTTTTTCACTTTCATAGAAATGCCTCGAGCTAAACCTAATAACAAGAATCCTACAAATAAATTCAATGTTTGATCTAAAAAATTAAAAGAAAAGGGAAGTAACACTTGGAATAAACGACTAACATTCGACAAATTCGTCACAGTCGACAATAGAACCATCATAATCCCTGCAAAATATAACGCCGCCACCAAAATAAAATGCGCCACTTTTTGTGAAAATAACCGAGGTAAATTATCAAAAAATTGGTTAACTTTCATGCCTGCTTGTTGCAAGAACAAAATAACTCCTGTCATAAAAGGCGTCACATAATAGAACAAACGATAATACAACAACCAGACGACCGCTTGTGATCGATCAATCCCTAATTGTGACAAGCCCAAAATCATTAAGACATCAAACGTTCCCATACCACCAGGAACCATAGTTAACATCCCAATCAACGTGGCGATAACAAACATTGGATAAACAGAAACCATCGAAACTGGCACCTGCATCAAACGACCTATCATTAAGAAAGCAAACATCCCACCTAGCCATTGACCTAATGAAGCGCCGAATAAAAGGAGCACCGCTTTTGGAAAAAATGTTTTAAACAATGTTCGCCGTTTTAAATACGTGAAAAACCAGAGCGCTGGCGCAATCAGGCTGCCCAATAATAACCAAACCCAATATTCACGAAAAACATTTTGGGTTCGAATAAAAAATAAATCAACAAACGCCACAAAAGATAAAATAGATAACCCTGAAATCAAGAACAGAGCAACTTTTGAGACCGTTGCTACAACCTTGCCCCGCGGTACATCTTTTCCGTAAAAATTAATCCGTAGCGTTGCCCCAACCACGCCGCCAAAACCCGCTAAGTTATTAATGGTATTGGTGACCCAAGCCGAAGTTAACCAATCCATTCGTTTCATTGGTGGCTTACCTTCTTTTTCCAATAATTTAACGACTACATAGTCATAAAGGAGCATCGGAATAACCCCTAATAGTCCTGCCAAGACCATACCAATTAAACGCCCCGTACTTTGTTGTTCCATCGTGGAAAAAATATCCGCCCAGGTCATGCCTTGAGCGATATGTGTCACTTGGTTAGCCACGAAAACTAATACAGAACCAAGAAAAATTAGTTTCAATAATAAACTGTGTTCTTTCAACCACTGCGTTAGTTGGCTAATATTTTTTTTCATCTTGTAGCCTCTTTCATATCTCTTTTCTATTCATTTAACTTTCGTTTTATCGATTTTCTTCCATGGTAGCCTATTTGCTGAAAATTTTCCAGCACGGCTAGACATTTTGGCTGAATCGTATTGTTTTATTGAAAAAAAGAGTGAGAAAAAAATCTAAGACGATTTTTTTCTCACTCTTTTATCTGTATTTTTTACGCCACTACTTCTGCGATAATCTCAATCTCCACCAACACATCCATCGGTAATTTAGAGATTTCAATCGTTGTGCGTGCAGGATATTCCGCACTAAAATACTCAGCATAGACTTCATTGAATGCCGTGAAATCCGCCATATTTTGTAAATAGCATGTCGTTTTGACTACATGAGCAAAATCACTACCAGCTTCTGTTAAAATCCCTTGAATATTTTTCAGTACTTGATTGGTTTGTTCTTTAATCGTTGTACCAACCACCTTGCCTGTTTCAGGATCCAGTGGAATCTGACCAGAAGTAATCAATAAACCATTCACAATTTTTGCTTGTGAATATGGCCCAATTGCTTGTGGCGCTTGCTTTGTTTTAATTGTTTTCATTTCTTTTCCCCCAGTAAATGACAAGTTGTTACTTTTTGTTATTTTATTTGTTTCTATTTTTCCATTGTACTGCAACCATTTTCGGAATGCTATCTTTTCTCAATTATTCCCAAGCGCTGATGTTGTGCCATCCTTTTGTAAAACAGCTTCAAAACCTTGGCGCATCCTTTCAAGTCCCTCGTGTAGTTTTGCTTGCGAACAGCCAATATTTAACCGTAAAAATCGCTGTCCATTACCGCCATAAATCGAGCCGTCCATAATGGCGACTTTCCCCACAGAAACTAAAGCCTCTTGTAAGCGGGCCACATCTGGAACTGCCACTGATACGTCCAACCACATTAAGTAAGTGGCTTCCAGCTCCGTCACTTTAATTTTTGACAAATATGTCTGTAAAAAATCTTTCACGTAACGTTGGTTCTCCGCTAAATAATCATTCAACTCGTCCACCCAAGTACCACATTTTTGATAGGCCGTCATGGTTGCTAGCATTCCCAAAATACTTGTTGATGATAGACCATCGGCATTTTTTAATTTGAGCTGAAAAGCGTCACGTAATTCGTTATCTGGAATTAGGGCGTAAGCAAAAATCAGCCCTGGAAAATTAAAGGTTTTCGTGCCACTGGTAATAATGGCAGATTTTTTATAACCAAATTGCGTAATTGGTCGATGAACTTGGCCTTTATTAACGATATCCATATGAATTTCATCAGAAAGTAAAAACACATCATACTGTTGGCACAATGAAACCATTCGCTCTAATTCCCATTGCTCCCAAACACGTCCTGTTGGATTATGCGGAGAACATAAAAGCAAACAGCGATTTTCTGGTTGCGCTAGTTTTTTTTCTAAATCAATAAAATCAATGCTGTAGCGCTTCTCTTGATAAATCAGTTCATTTGCCACTACTTGCCGCTTATTTTCCTGAATGACTTTAAAAAATGCATCATAGGCAGGTGTTTGTAAAATAATGCCCTCCCCTTCGTTAGTCAATAATTGAATCAAAGCAGAAATACCATAGATAACAGTCGGGGTATACATAATCCAGTGTTCTTCAATCTTCGTCTGGAATCTTGTCTGGTACCACGTTTGAATTGCTTCTTTTAATTGCGGATGGTTCCACCTCGTGTAGCCAAATACGGGATGTTTCAAACGCTCCTGTAATGTTGCCAGAACTGCCTCTGGCACAGCAAAATCCGTATCGGAAATAGTGAAGGGAAGCAAGTCCGCTTCCCCAAATCGGTCTTCTACAAAATCCCACTGTGTACAATACGTTCCTCGTCGATCAATTGCTTTATCAAACGACACACTCTTCACCTTCTGTCTTTTTTCTAACCTAAAATCATCTCTAATTGATTACGGACCGTTGTCACTTTGGTTCCGATAATCACTTGTACATTCTGCGCATCTAAATGCACGACACCTAAAGCCCCTAATTGCTTTAATTTGTCATCATCTACTTTATTAGCATCTGCTAACACTAAACGTAAACGCGTAATGCAATTATCAATAGCTTGAATATTCTCTTGCCCACCCAAAGCCGCTAAAATCCCAGGCGCATCATAGCCACCCGTTTTCTTATATTGAACTTCTTGATCGGTATATTCAGTCTCATCTAAGACCTTGTCTCGTCCAGGTGTTTTTAAATCAAAGGTTACAATGACTGTTTTAAAGACGAAATAATAAACAACAAACCAGATAGCGCCGACAATGAGAACCCACCACCATTTTGTATAAGTTCCTTGTAACAAGCCAAAAATAACAAAGTCCAGTAGCCCGCCATCAGTGTTCCCAATCACAACACCCAATAAAGCCATTACCATGAAACCTAGACCAGTCATAATGACATGAAACAGCCATAATAATGGACTAATAAATAAAAATAAAAATTCAATTGGTTCTGTAATTCCAGTGATAGCCGTTGCAATCACACCTGAAAGGAGTAAGCCTTTAATCTTATGTCGATTCGCCGGAGCTGCAGTATGATACATCGCAAGTGCCGCCGCTGGTAAGCCAAAAATAAAGGTCGGCATTTTCCCTTGTGACAAGAAAGCTGTTGCGCTTGGTGAAATCGGTAAATTATTTTGCAATTCTGCATAGAAAATATTTAACGCACCAAACACTTCTTTGCCAGCCACCACCGCTGAACCCCCTGCTTCAGTAAAACGAATCATGGAAACCAAAATATGATGCAACCCAAACGGTAACAGTAGACGTTCCCCTGAACCAAACAGAAAAGGCCCAAAAATACCAGAACGTTGGATAAGTTGGCCAATCGCCATAATCATTAGCGCGAAAAGTGGCCAAACTAACGGAATTACTAAGCCCACGAATGCCATCACTAATGAAGTAATAATTGGTACAAACCGTGCGCCAGAAAAGAAGGCAAAACTATCTGGTAGTTGCACCGTATAAAATCGATTATGCAACTTATAGACAATAAGCCCAGCGATAATTCCACCAAGAACGCCCATTTCAATCGTTTGAATCCCAAAAACCATTCCTTGGCCGGCTTCCCGCAACTGCTCAGGATCCACGAGGCGATTCGTCTGCACTAAATAGAAATTAATCGCTAAATTCATCACCGTATAGCCTACGAAACCTGAAAACGTAGCAATTCCTTTTTCTTTCCGAACTAACCCCAACGGAATGGCCATTGCAAACATGACAGGTAAATAGGCAAACGCAAAACCACCAATTGTCGACATAAATTGGAAAATAATTTTCACTGCGGGCTTTCCTAAAAACGGGATCGTTTCAATCATGGATTCACTGGAAAAAGAACTTCCTAATCCCAACAAAATCCCCATAAAAGCTAATAAAGCCACTGGCAACATAAACGTTTTGCCTAATCCTTGGAAAAACTCCCAGAAAGTCGCTTTCTTTTTCTTTACTGCCATTTCTTAACTCCTCCATTCATTCTTTACAAAACTAAAAATGATTGCGTTTACATTCATTGCCCTCATTATAACTAGCCCAAAACAAAGAAAAAAGAGGCTACACTCTTTCTGTATCCCCTTACATCATTTAGTATGGTGTTGCATAAAATTACCGCGGCTGCTTTGCCTCTGCGTACATTAATAAAACCGTATCGAACAAACAAATGACAGCAATTCTTGAACTTAAATCCACGCGCTGATGATAACGTGTCGTCCCTTTGGCAAATAACGTCGTCGTCGACAATTTTTCCAAGGTGCTTCCTTTAGTCGAAATCAAACTAATCATCGGCACTTGCTGTTCCTGCGCTACACGTGCATACGCTAAAATCCCTTTAGTTTCTCCTGTATAACTGACAAAAATGGCTAAATCCTGTCCATCCAGATTCTTAACTGCTGCCGCTTATTCATCCCAATCAGATCGTGCATAGGCTTTTTTTCCTAAAAATGTTAGCTTTCGTGCAAAATCAGTACAAATAGGAAAACTGCCACCAACACCGAACACTTCAATCGTATTCGCACGCTCAATCATTTTAAGCATTTCCGCGACTTTGGCTTCATCCATTTGTTGAAAACTGTCTTGCACATTGGCGATCAACTGTTGCGTAATAGCTTGAAAACTACGACTATCGCTTTCTGTGCTCTCGCTCTGCACCGATTGGACGATCGCGTATTTTAATTCTTGGAAGCCTCGATAACCTAAGTGTTTTGCTGTCCGAGAAATAGTGGCTGTTGAGACAAACAACGCCTGCGCCACCTCATAAATGGTTTGTGAACTAATTTCCGTCATATGCGTCAAAATATAATCCAGTACTTGATTTTCAATTTTACTTAAATGATTTCGTTTCTTTTCTAACAAAGCGATTAATCCCTCAGTCGTCATCCAATCCCTCACTTTAAATCCTTTTTTATAATTATACACCAGAATATTCTGATTATTTCAATAAGAAAGTCCAAAATAACCAACAGCGGCTCCATCATTCGCCAGAGAAAAAAATCAGCCTTCCGATGGAGGTGCTTGTTGCGCGTTCTTGCTATACTCTGTATATAGAAAACAGGAAAAATTTGGAGGTAGTACGTATGAATAATCAACGACCAATGTTTATAAATATTCTTTTAGTGGTCCTTTTATTTTTAGTTGTCGGTTCACTCTTTAGTGCCGTTGTCGGTATCGTGGGAAGCTTATTGTGGCTAGCAGTAAAAATTTTAGTTCCCGTAGCGATTATCGTGTGGCTTGTTCGAACAATTTCGGGAAATAATGGCAACTGCCGCCGTCGTTATTAAAAAAAAAAACAGGTTTTCCTTTTCGGAAAACCTGTTTTTTTTACTTCTTTTATCTAAAAGCATATACAATATTACTAATACCAAACATCATAAAGTAGAAGCCAACTAAGAAGCTTAAAGTTAGTGCTGAAGACAATGGATTAAATAATAACATTACACCTAAGATAATCCCTAAAACGTCAACAATTAATGTGAACCAGAAGTAACCTGTGCTTACTCGTTTAGCAAAATCTAAAGTAAATAAGCCGAAAATTGAGTCGAATAAAAACCAAATTGCAAAAACAAATGGTAACACAGCGACACCAATATTTAAGTTAAACAATAAGTAAACACCAATTAGGATATCAATAATCCCTAAGATGATTGGTGCATAAGCTTTGTAGCCTAGCAATTCTTTCATACGATTACGTACAAAAATTTCGAAAATCCCTTTAATAATAGCAAAAATCGCAAAAACCATCACAATGGCAATTAAATTACCGGCAGGATTTTGGAAAGAAATTAATGCAGTCAGAACAAATAGAATTCCTAATACTAATGAACCCCAGTCCATTCCATGATGTTGTCGTTGTTCCATGACACTCACTCCTCTATAAAATAATTTATTACACTTATTATGTTACTACTATTTTACAAGGTGTCAAATATTTTCATCGTGCTTTCTGAAAACCATTTCAATGATAACTCCATTAAAAACAACGTATCACTTGATTGTCTCTTTTTTGGTGCACAATTGTGCCTTTTTTGTATAAATAAGTCCCTCGTTTTCCCACAAAAAAACCGCTACTTTTTCATCTAGTTTATAAAAAAGTAACAGTTATAAATTATTTTTTCTTTTTCCCGATCGAGAGAATCCCTCTTTTTATGACATCAAAGAAACTCAAAGATTGGACCATATGATCTGGGTCAACATATTCACGAATAGCTCGTAACACTCGCTTCGGCTCTTTTGAAGCAAACGTATACGTCCCATTTTTCTTGGTTTGAATCGCATAACGAGGAATCCATTTTCCTTTGAACATTACTGAAGCCAACACGTAATCGACTTCTTCCCACGGAATTTGGATAAACTTACGTGGATCTTTGGCATGGTAAAATTCAAACCCGCGGTCACCTATCATAATTTGTCCATAATCTGTTAATCCTGTAAATGCCGTCGCATCTATAACTAAATCAACTTTTGTGTTTAATGATTGTACCATGTTATCTGCTCCATTTCATTCGACTAATTCCTCTTTATTATACGTTTCTTTCCTGATCGAAACAAACAAAATTACATCTTTGTTTAAAAAAGCGGAAGAAAAGTTTCTCGACTTCTCTTCCGCTTTTTTTGATTAGAAGTAATAAACTTACCTCGTCATTCTTATAATAAGCCGATTAAGTGGCCGACAACGCCGACTACGAATAAACCAAGAATGATAACGATTGGGCTAACTTTTTTCTTCAATAACCACATACATAAGAATGTAAGTAGTAATGGTGCTAGACCTGGAATCAATTGATCTAAGTTATCTTGTAAAGTAGTAACTTTCGTTGGTGAAAGCGCCAAGCCTTGGTTCACTTGTTCAAAGGCTTTATGCATTCCTTCACCGCCAGCAGGAAGTTTATCCCACTCGATATAAGCACCTTTGTCTAACTTAACTTGTGAGACAATTGGTAAGAACTTAATCGATACCCAACGTTGAACTAATGCGGCCAGTACGAACATCCCTAAAATAGAAGCACCTTTTGTAATATCTTGTAGTAAACCACCTGAAAGGTCATCAGTAATTTTAGAACCTGCTTTGTAACCAAACTCTTGTGTATACCACATGAATGACCAACGAATTAAGTTCCAAGCAACGAAGAATAAGATTGGGCCTAAGATGTTACCACCCATTGCTAAGGAAGCACCTAAAGCGCCTAACATTGGACGAACAGTAAACCAGAAAACTGGGTCACCAACACCGGCTAAAGGACCCATCATCCCAACTTTAACCCCTTGAATCGCTACGTCATCAACTGGTGCGCCATTGGCACGTTCTTCTTCCAAAGCTAATGTTACACCAAGGATTGGTGAGGCAATGTATGGGTGTGTATTAAAGAACTCTAAGTGACGTTTTAACGCCGCTGAACGTTCTTCTTTCGTTTTATATAATTTTTTGATTGCTGGAATCATTGAGAATGCCCAACCGCCGTTTTGCATACGTTCATAGTTCCAAGAACCTTGGATAAATGTTGAACGCCAAGCTACAGCTAAACGATCTTTTTTAGTTAATTGAATTTTTTCTGCCATTTTCTTTGCTCCTCCTTCAGAATTAGTAGTCGTTTAAAATATCGCCTAATGGGTCGCCAGAGTTGCCTCCGCCATTTGAGTTAGAAGAACCGCCCATTTTAGATAAGTTCAAGTAAATAAGAGCTAAAGCGACACCTAAAGCACCTAATGCGATTAATGTTAATTGAGAAATCGCTGCGACTACGAAACCGATAATGAAGAATGGCCATACTTCTTTTGTTGCCATCATGTTGATTACTAATGCATAACCTACGGCAACGACCATACCACCACCGATAGCCATACCATCAGTTAACCAAGCTGGCATTGATTCTAAGAAATTACGAACAGTGTCAGCAGGAATGAATAGTAAAGCACCTGCTGGAATCGCAATACGAATACCTTGTAAACATACAGCGAAAATGTGTAACATTTCAACTTGTTTAATGTTGCCTTTTTCAGCAGCCGCATCCATCATGTGAACGATTGGAACCGCAACTGTCCGAACGATCATTGTTAAGAACAAACCTGCAACCGCTAAAGGAACTGCGATGGCAATCGCTGAAGGAACACCTTTAACACCTTGGCCACCTAAAACTAAAATAATTGCTGAGGCAACAGATGCTAAAGCGGCATCCGGCGCAACGGCAGCCCCGATGTTCGCCCAACCTAACGCGATCATTTGTAAAGTACCACCTAAAACAATTCCGGCTTCTAAATTACCAGTAACTAATCCGATTAATGTACATGCTACTAACGGTTGGTGGAATTGGAACTCATCCAAAATCCCTTCCATACCAGCTAGAAAGGCAACGAGTAAAACTAAAATAATTGATATAACAGACATGATAAGCCTCCTATTTTGATTTGTATTTGGCGAGTTACGCGTTTGCTAACTCATTTTTTGCTTTTTTCAAAATTTCGTCCATATTCGCTTTTGAATCATTTGGCACTTTACGCACATCAAATTTGATGCCTTTGGCTTTTAATTCATCAAACGTATCAACGTCTTCTTGACCCATTGATAATACTTTGCTTACAACGACTTTTCCAACAGAGTGAGCCATTGAACCAACGTTTACTTCTGGGATTTCTACGCCGCCTTCAACCACTTTTAAGACGTCTTCAGGATTTTCAAATAATAATAATGCTTTTGTATTGCCAAAACGTGGATCTTTCGCTACTTCAATCATTTTACTGATTGGAATAACATTGGCTTTTACTCCTGGAGGAGCTGCTTGTTCGATTAATTTCTTACGTAAGTCATCTTTTGCAACGGCATCAGAAACAACAATAATTCTGTTTGGTTGTGTTGCTTTTGTCCAAGCTGTTGCTACTTGACCATGTAATAAACGTGAATCAATACGTGCTAGCACAAATTTAATTTTGCCATCGCCAACAACTGTACCTGGTGGTAACGAACCTTTTGGCTGTGCATCTTCTGTCGCAGCAGCTTTTGGTGCTTCTGCTGGTTGTAACTCTTCTGGTTTAACTTTGACACCATCTTTTGCTGTTTCAAGAATGTGTGTCGCAATTTCTTGTGCTGATTCCATAGAGAAACGAGAAGCATATGCTTCAATAACCATTGGTAAGTTCATACCTGCAACGATTGCCCATTTGTCTTTATGATCTTCTAACAATGAGTTCGCTTGGTTAAATGGTGTTCCTCCCCATAGGTCAACTAAAAATAGTACTTCGTCTTGATTGTCAAACGATGCAATGGCTTCTTGCATTTTTGCTTTTACATCATCGGGACCTTCGCTAGGCATTAACGTAACTGCTTTTACATTTTCTTGTTCGCCAAAGATCATTGCACCAGATTGCAAGATCCCTTCAGCAAATTCACCGTGACTTGCTAGGATAATTCCTACCATTTTTATACCTCCTGTATAATTGATGTTTTTTTTCATGGTTGTACTGCTAAACGCTTTCACTTTTTGAAAAAAATCAGATAAATCAGATTCTGACAAAAATAAATGAAAAAATTTCAATAGTTCTTGATTTTTTTCAACATCAGCACTTGCCTTTATCAATACAGTTCATGAAGCAATGATGTTGGTCCTAGGCCACCACATCCTTTCAATGTCTTTCGTCTGTAAAAATGAACGTCAGCTGGCGTTATTTTCTTTGCTACGCTCTTTTTTCAGTAAATCCATCAAATTCACTTGGCTGTCTGCTGCGACTTTTCGAATTTCCAATTCAATACCTTGTTCATTTAAAAACAGAAATGCTTTTAAATCGTTGGCATCCACTGCGACTGCATTCGTAATCATTCGCTTGCCTGTACTGAAACTCATTCCGCCAATATTCACAGAAGTTAGTTGTACACCGCCTTCGACCACTCGTTTCACGTCCAAAGGATTAGTGAATAACAACATGGCTCGAAACGAATCAAAACGAGGATCAGGGTAAACATCAATCATTTTTTGAACAGTGATGACATTTACTTTGACACCAGGTGGAGCAGCTTGAACCAACAAGGCTTTTCTCAAATTGTCATGAGCAACGGAATCACTAACCACTAAAATGCGATTAATGTTCGTCAATTTTGCCCAAACAGTTGCTACTTGGCCATGAATTAATCGATCATCAATTCGAGCTAAACGAATATCCATTACCATCGGGAATGCTCCTTTAAATTCATTTTTAAAGGTTAGGACCTTTGTCTTTTTACCTAAAAATTTTAGGTAAAAAGGGACACCTTATTATAAGCAAGTTTCGTGCCAATTTTAGTGTATCGGTTCGAAACCTAGAAAATTATAGGTTTTTTTAAGAAAATAAAAAAACGATACACTAATAAATAGTGTATCGTTTTTTCTGTATTAATCTAGTGTATCAATTTCGGTGATTTTATCTTCGATACACTGAGCATTTTTGACTAACTGTGCGATAAAATAAACTTCTTCTGCTGGAACATCCATATTAAGAGCTTCTTCCATAGTCTCAATTGAGGCCACAATCACTGGATAAATTGGCTCTTGAACCAATCGACCAAGTTCTTTTTCTGAAACCGTCAGTGTATCATTCCGTAAAATACGCTCCAACATGCCCGATGTGTGCATAATCAAATTGATGTAAAATGTGTACTCTTCTGGCATCGCTAATTGGGTTTGGATATTTTTAGCGAATGACCACAACAGATCAATGATTTTTTTTCCATTAATGAAAGTGAAACTTTGCTCCATATATTTTAGACAAATTTCTTTTGCTGCCGCTTCGTCCAACGGCTTATTCATTACTTCTTCTTTCCGCTCTGCTAGTAATTGCTGAATAATTTTTTCTGCTTCACCGGAAAAGAAATTTTCCATGGAAATATAAGGAACACCAATTTTGGGATTGGTAATCCCAGTTGTCGCAATAATTTCATAGTCTTCTTGAATTTTAGGCAAGACTTCTTTCATATTTACAATGGACAAAGGAATCACTTCTAAATGCCAGTCTATTTGTGGCAAGACAGCTTCCTCAATAAGCTCTTTCATTCGGCGCGCAGTTCCTTCTCCAGAAGCGCAGATAGCAATAATTGCTCTTGTTTTCCAATTTTCAATGATTTGTTTCGTTTCACTTTGGCGAATATCGGCATAGCCATGAAAGTTTTTTAAAGACTCGTGAAGTGTTTCCAATTGCGTATCAATTAATGCGGTTTTGCGGGCCGCTTCAAGCACAATTGGCGTGGTCACCATGTCTACTGTCCGCACATCAATGCCTGTCTGGCGTACAATTTCTTCTGAAAACGTACTTAATGAACCCATATCCACTAATAATAGTACGCCATTTTCTTCATTCACTTCACCAACTGCTTCAACGATTTTACGCAAAGCTTCTTTCGGTGGCATATCTAAAGGCATATCCACAGCCTTCAAATTATCAACATTTAACAATTGAGAAACCACTTGTACCATACTGCTAGCGGTACTATTTCCGTGCGCAGCCACGACAATGCCAATCCGGCCAGCCTCAGGATTTTCTCTTAAAGAAATGAGCAAAACAGCTAAATAGTAACTTTCAGATTCAGGAATCTCCATCTGATAACTACTTTCAATAATATTTTTAATTTCTTTTGCTGTTTCAAACTCTGTTGGATAATCTAAAACCATATTTCGAATACTTTCATTTAAAGGATGCTTAGGATCTTTGCCTAATTGGATGCGTTTCAAGAAAGAACTAATGTGTAAACTCATTGCATAAATAAAGTTGGGTTGAAACGAATACGATAACCGCTTCGCTGCAAAATTATAAATTTTCTTAGTGACATCAATAATTCGTTGGTCCACAATTTCAGCCAATTTATTTTCTGTATCAAAGGTGAATCCATAATCTTTGTAGAAAGATTTTAAATGAACATTGATATCCGTTGTAATAAAATTATTAATTAGTTCTTGGTCCAAGCCGTCTGCTTTTAAGAGAGCCGCTTTATCTCCAATAATCTCATATAGATTGTAAGGCAATTCATAGGCATCTGACTGAATAGCTACTAAAGATTCATTTGGTGATACCACTAATTGCGGTTCCAGATATTTCGATAACTCCGACAATACTTCTCGATTACTGGCGAGTTGCATAATGCCTTCTTTAATATTGTCCGTTAATTCGTCCATCGTAATCATTAATTCCTCTTGTTCCATCTGATTAAGGAACCCTCGTGCAGTCACAAGTTGCACATTCGATTTTAGCTGACCGACATTTCCATAAGAAACACTTCCAATTAACGCTTTGACCACATCTTCTGACAAAGAGATTCGCCGTTGAATCCGCGCTGCTTCCATTGAAACCATCACTTTTAGGAGGTCAATTTTTTCTTTCGCAGGACGGTCACTAAAGTTCGGTAATTGAATGATAATCGGAATGCGTCGCACAAAAGTATTCAATAAAGAAGAAGTAGGATTCTCCGTCGTAGCACAAATAATCCGAACATCCGCATGATGTGATTTCACTGTTTCACCTAAACGCGCGTACACGCCGTGATCCATAAAATAAAAAATCATTTCTTGTCCTTCGGGTGGTAACCGATGTACTTCATCTAAAAACAGAATGCTGCCATCTGCTTCGTCAATAATCCCTTCTTTCGCTTTCGTAGCGCCTGTGAAGGCCCCTTCTACATACCCAAATAAATGCGACATCAAAAGTTCTGGATTATGCGCATAGTCTGCACAGTTAAACACCACAAACTCTTTTTCTTTGGCCACAATTTGGTTCAGCTTCGCAAATTGAAACATGGCATGAGCAAAATAAGTTTTCCCAGAACCTGTTGGTCCAGTAATTAAACAATTCAAGCCTTTTGGCGGATATAAAATCGCTGCTTTGGCTTGTTCCACCGGCGTTTTCATGCTTCCAGCTGAACCGATAATTTTTTTGAAAATATCTTCAACTTCTGGGGTTTTACTTGTCGTGACTACTGGTTCAACCAATGGTTCGATAAAAGTTTTTGTGGAGTGATCCATTGATTTTTCCCGATAACTTTTAACTGGCTTGGTTAATGGTCGATGCTGAAACGCCACCTGCGCGACATATTTTACTGGTCGACCAGATAATTTTTTCAAGCGCCCTTCACGAACCAGTTGATTCAAATCTTTACTAGCATTGGTCCGCTGAATGTTTAAACGTTCTGAAATTTCTTGTGTCGTGACTCCCGCATCACTTGTTAAGGTCATTGGCGTTAAATTCTTCGTTTGCTCTTTAACATATTGATAGATTTTTTCAATCCGCTTCATTTTTGATGGCTCCTTTAATCGATACACTAATTAATTTACATGATACAGTGTATCATTAAAAAAATACACTAAAAACCCTTTCATGAAAAAAAATTCTGTTTCACATGAAACATTTTAAAAAAGCGCCTTTTTTCTATAAAAAACCCACCTTTTTATTCGTTTCTGTAAAAAGATTGAAACTCCTTGAAAAAAGGTTCTGTAGCCGATATAATGCAGAGAGGTTCAAGAATATATTAAAAGTGAGGAAAACAATTGATTACTGTTAATGATGTAAGTTTACAATTTCCAGATCGTAAACTTTTTGAAGAAGTGAATATTAAATTTACTCCTGGCAACTGTTACGGCTTAATCGGCGCAAACGGTGCAGGAAAATCAACGTTTCTTAAAATTTTATCAGGTGAGATTCAACCGACAACTGGCGTGGTTTCAATGGGTCCTAATGAGCGACTAGCAACGCTGAAACAAAATCACTTTGACTACGAAGACTACACTGTTTTAGAAACTGTAATTATGGGACATAAACGTCTTTACGAAGTAATGAAAGAAAAAGATGCTATCTATATGAAAGAAGATTTTTCAGATGAAGATGGGATTCGTGCCGCAGAACTAGAAGGCGAATTTGCTGAACTTGACGGTTGGGAAGCAGAACCTGAAGCAGCTGTTTTACTCCAAGGGCTAAACATTCCAGAAGAATTACATGATCAAAAAATGAGCGAATTAACAGCTGGTCAAAAAGTCAAAGTATTATTAGCTCAATCTCTTTTTGGTAAACCAGATGTCTTACTATTAGACGAGCCGACAAATGGTTTAGACACCCGCTCAATCAATTGGTTAGAAGAATTTTTAATCAACTTTGAAAATACCGTTATCGTGGTTTCCCATGACCGTCATTTCCTAAACAAAGTCTGCACTCACATGGCAGATTTAGACTTTAGTAAAATCAAACTTTACGTTGGTAACTATGATTTCTGGTTGGAATCAAGCCAACTAGCGACAAAATTGCAAGCACAATCTAATGCCAAAAAAGAAGAACAAATCAAAGAATTACAAGACTTTATCGCTCGTTTTAGCGCCAATGCCTCAAAATCAAAACAAGCAACGTCTCGTAAAAAAATGTTAGATAAAATTACCTTAGATGACATTCAACCTTCCTCTCGTCGTTATCCATTCGTTGGTTTTACACCAGAACGTGAAATCGGCAATGACTTATTACAAGTTGAAAATGTCTCTGTAACGATTGATGGCAAAAAAATCTTAGATAATATCTCGTTCAACTTAACAAAAGATGATAAAGTGGCATTCATCGCTGACTCAGATATTACAACGACTACGTTATTCAAAGTGATTATGGGCGAAATTACTCCCGATACAGGTTCTGTTCGTTGGGGCGTTACAACTAGCCAAGCTTATTTACCAAAAGACAACAGCAAAGATTTTGAAGAGCCATTAACTATTTTAGATTGGTTACGTCAATTTGCTGGTAAAGAAGAAGATGACAATACGTTCTTACGTAGTTTCTTAGGTCGGATGTTATTCTCTGGTGAAGAGGTACTAAAACCAGTCAATGTTCTTTCCGGAGGCGAAAAAGTGCGTGTCATGCTTTCAAAATTAATGCTTTCCAAAGCCAATGTATTAGTTTTAGATGATCCAACGAATCACTTAGACTTAGAATCAATCACTGCATTAAATGATGGGTTGATGGCTTTCACTGGTTCAATTCTTTTTGCTTCACATGACCACCAATTTATCCAAACATTAGCGAACCGAATTATTGCTGTTTCTGATAAAGGAGTCATTGATCGAGCAGAAACAACCTATGATGAATTCTTGGAAAACCCAGAAATTCAAAAACAAATGGACGTTTTATTCAGTTCAGATTATTAAAAAAATAGAGAAGTCATTAAAAAATGACTTCTCTATTTTTTATTTTCTTTTTTCACCAAAAGAAAACACAGCAATACAACCTATTCCAGTATGACTAGTAATGGTGGGTCCTAGAGGATAAATCAGTATCTCATTAATTTCTATTTCTTTTTCAATTAATTCTTTGACTTTTTCCGCGTCATCTTTCGTTCCCGCATATGCAATCAACAGTGTTTGTTTCATTGGCTCTACAATGCCTTGAATCGTTTCTTGCGCAATCTTTTGCAAGGACTTGTTTCGTCCACGAGTTTTACCAACGGATGCTAGTTTGCCTGCCGCATCCACGCGAATAATTGGTTTAATGTTCATTAAGCCACCAAGTGCTGCCGCTGTTTTAGAAATCCGTCCGCCACGTTCTAAATGTTTTAAATCATCTACCGTTACCCACGAGTGAAGTTTCATTTTTTGCTCTTCAAGATAGGCAACAACTTCTCCTAATGAATGACCATCTGTTTGTAATCGAATGGCTTCTCGGACTAACATCCCTTGACCTAAGCTAGCTGCTTTTGTGTCAATAATATGAATTTCTACATTATCATACTCTTCTTTTAACATCTCTACTGATTGCAACGCACTTTGATAAGAGCCACTTAACCCAGATGAAAAAGCTAAATAAATCACCGGTAACCCTTGCTCCACAAAAGGACGGAAAAATTCATTGTAGCGTCCCACATTAACTTGAGAGGTAGTGGGCATACTTCCATTTTTAATAGCCTTTAAGAAGTTCTGATAATCAAACGTTTCACCTAAATCATCGCGATATTCTTTCCCGTCAATTTGAATATTCATGCTAATAAAAGGTACTTGGTTTTCTTTTAAGTATGTATACGGCAAGTCACAACAAGAATCTGTCACTAATTGATAATTCACGGACAATTGCCCCCTTCATGTTTTCTTTTATTTTACCATAGTTTTTCATTTTTATATAAAATTAAAAAAGAACGTAAAGGCTGAACTGGCATAAGCCATCCTTTACGTTCCCTTAAAAATCTGCTTAAATTTGTGCCCAAACGCTTTCTAAAACGTTCGTTTGGTTACGGTCTGGACCTACAGAGAATGTTGAAATGCGCACACCAACTAATTCTGAAATCCGATGCACATAGTTACGAGCATTAGCTGGTAAATCGGCTAAAGTTTTGCAACCAGTGATATCTTCAGACCAACCTGGTAATTCTTCATAAACTGGTTTACAGCGGCTTAATTCTTTCAAGCTTGCTGGATAATGATAAATTAATTCACCATCAAGTTCATAAGCTGTACAAATTTTCACCGTTTCTAAACCACTTAACACGTCAATCGAGTTTAATGACAAGTTCGTAATCCCTGATACACGTTTTGAATGACGCATAACTACTGAATCAAACCAACCGACACGACGCGGACGTCCTGTTGTTGTTCCGTATTCTTTACCGACACGACGAATGGTTTCTCCTGTTTCATCAAATAATTCTGTTGGGAATGGGCCGTCACCGACACGTGAAGTGTACGCTTTGCAGACACCAACCACTTTATTAATTTTTGATGGACCAACGCCACTACCGATAGTTACGCCACCAGCTACTGGATTAGAGGAAGTAACAAATGGATAGGTTCCTTGATCGATATCCAACATGACACCTTGTGCCCCTTCAAATAAAACCCGTTTTCCAGCATCTAATGCATCATTTAAAATAACCGAAGTATCTGTAACATATTGTTTAATTTGTTGTCCGTATTCATAGTATTCTTCAAAAATATCATCAAATTCAATGGCTTCGCTATCAAACATTTTAACGAATTGACGATTTTTTTCTTCTAAGTTAATTTTCAAACGTTCCGCAAAAATTTCTTTATCCAATAAATCAGCGATACGGATTCCCACCCGTGCTGCTTTATCCATGTAGGCTGGGCCAATTCCTTTAATCGTTGTCCCAATCTTGTTTTCACCTTTCGCATCTTCTTGCAATTGATCCAATTTAATATGATACGGCAAGATGACATGGGCACGATCTGAAATACGTAAATTATCAGTGGCAACATTATTTTCTTTTAAATAAGCTAATTCTTTTACTAAAGATTTTGGATTCACAACTACGCCGTTACCAATTACACTAATTTTTTCTTTATAGAAAATCCCTGAAGGAATTAAATGTAATTTATACGTTACGCCGTCGAATTTAATGGTATGTCCGGCGTTATCTCCGCCTTGGTAACGAGCGATCACTTCTGCGTTTTCACTTAGAAAGTCTGTAATTTTTCCTTTACCTTCGTCGCCCCATTGCGTTCCAACAACTACTACTGATGACATTCGAACACCTCGTTCATAATTTTTTTGTCCTGAATCATTGTACCAGTAAAACCAGTCCCTTTCAAGGGTAAAAATCGAATATTCTTTCACAATCAAAAGCGTTTATGTCAAAAATACGAACATTTTTAGTTATGTTTTTGTAAAATAATAAAATATACGAATATTGTTCGTGTTTTACTCTCTGATTTTAATCCCTTAATAAGCAAAAAAACGAACTCAAAAAATGAGTTCGTTTTTTTAAAATTCTGTCCTCGGCGAAAGCGAAGAAAATTTATTATATTCTTTAATGAAAAGTAATTCGACCGTTCCACGCGCACCACTACGGTTTTTCTCAATGATGACTTCTACAACATTGTCAACTTCTGGTGGCTCATGATCACCGTCTTCTCCTTCACCACGATCGTAGTAATCATCACGATAAAGAAAGGCAACGATATCGGCATCTTGCTCAATGGAACCTGACTCACGAATATCACTTAACACAGGACGTTTATCTTGACGTTGTTCCACGCCACGAGAAAGCTGTGACAAAGCGATAACTGGGACTTTTAATTCTTTCGCTAATTTTTTTAATTGACGTGAAATATCAGAAACCTCCTGTTGGCGGTTCTCTTTTCCAGTTCCTTCAATCAATTGTAGGTAGTCGATCAAAATTAGACCTAAGTTGCCTTTTTCTTGTGCTAATTTACGACATTTCGCACGAATTTCGGTAATTTTAATCCCTGGTGTGTCATCAATATAGATATTCGCACGGGACAAACTACCCATCGCAATAATTAAGTTTTGCCATTCTTCTTCAGATAATTGCCCTGTTCTTAAATGGCTGGCCTCAATGGATCCTTCTGCACAAAGCATCCGGTTCACTAATGATTCTGCCCCCATTTCTAAACTAAAAATAGCGACAGCTTTATCTGTTTTGGTGCCGACATTTTGGGCAATATTTAATGCAAAAGCGGTTTTCCCTACCGCTGGACGGGCCGCTAAAATAATTAGCTCTTCCGCTTGCAAGCCGGCAGTCATTTTATCCAATGCTTGATAGCCTGTAGGTAAACCAGTAATCTCTTCATCATTTTGGTATAATTGGTCAATATTCGCAATAGTTGTATTTAGAACATCTGAAATTGATAAAAAGCCACTACGATTCCGCTTTTCGGAGACTTCTAAAATGCTTCGTTCTGCATCATCCAAAATAGATTCAACATCTTCACCTTGCTCAAAGCCTTTAGTTACAATCTCTGTAGCGGTTTGGATTAAGTTGCGCAGCAACGATTTTTGTTCAACAATTTTTGCATAATAAATGACATTGGCAGCTGTCGGTACAGCTAAAGCTAAATCTGACAGATAACTTAGTCCACCAACATCTTCTAACAAATTCTCTTGTTCTAGGCGATCTTTGATTGTTACCACATCAATCGCTTCATTTCGGTCGCTTAAGGTCATCATCGTTTGGAAAATCAACTGATGACTACGACGATAGAAATCTTTAGGTTCCACATATTCCATCGCTTCTATTAGCACATCTGCATCTAAGAAAATAGAACCTAAAACGGCTTGTTCCGCTTCAATATTTTGTGGCGGTACCCTATCTTGCAATAATTCATTCATTTTGTTCTCTCCCACGATGTCTTACTTTCTGGTTCGTTTAGTCTATCCATTTTAACACAATTTCATTAAAAAAAGTACATTTTTTCTCTGCTGATTTCTCTATTTTTAGTTCACTTTCCAATTTTTAAAAATATACAATTAATAAAAATATAATACTTTCGTTAATTTAAATTGTTGTATATTTTATTTTTAAATATTATAAAAAATAATTCTAGTAATTTATTTTGCATAAAAAAGAAGCCGGAGAAATCGGCTTCTTTTTTATCGATTGTATTATTCCGCTACGACATGAACCTTAATTTTCGCTGTAACTTCATGATGTAGTTTGACTGGTACGTTAGTGTAACCTAGAGAACGAATCGGGTTGGCTAATTCGATTTTGCGTTTATCCAATTTTACATTGTATTGTTTGTTTAAGGCTTCTGCAATTTGTTTTGAAGGAATTGAGCCAAATAAACGGCTGTCTTCTCCAGCTTTTGCCTTGATCTCTACAACAGTCTTTTCATCTTCTAAAAAGGCTTGCATTTCTTTTGCTTGTGCTAAAACTTCTGCTTCATGTTTTTCTTGGGCTTTCTTTTGACCCGCTAACGCACTCATGCTCCCTTTATTGGCTTCTTTCGCATAACCATTTTTAATTAAAAAGTTTTGGGCGTAACCAGTTGGCACTTCTTTTACGTCCCCTTTTTTTCCTTTTCCTTTAACGTCTTGTAAAAAAATGACTTTCATTTCCTTCACTCCTGTTCATACATTTCATTAATATTTTGACGAATTACATCAAGTAGTTGCTCTTTTACTTCTGCTACTGTTACGTTTGATAATTGTACTGCCGCATTAGTAAAGTGACCGCCACCACCTAAATTTTCCATAATAATTTGGACATTAATTGAACCATTACTCCGAGCACTAATGCCAATCTGTTGATCCGTCCGCTTGGTAATGACAAATGCTGCATTAATCCCTGCCATAGAAAGTAATGTGTCCGCTGTTTTGGCAGCTGTGACACTATCATATTCTTTGTCTTCACTCCCTGCAACAACGACGGTATCTTTTGTGACATATTCGCTTTTAGAGATTAAGTTGTTCATTTCCAGATAGCTTGTAAGATCAGAACTTAATAGATATTGTACTAAAGATGAGTCTGCTCCACAAGTTCGTAAATAACTAGCCACATCAAATGTTCGCGCCGTCGTTCGTGTATTGAAACTTTTCGTATCAACCACAATTCCCGCCAACATCATGGTTGCTTCAAAGGCCTGCAGTTTATTTGCGCTATTACTTTGGTATTCGATCAATTCTGTGACTAATTCTGAAGCAGAAGAGGCAGAAGATTCAATATAAGAAAGCAAGGGTTTTGCTGGAAATTCGTCTCCTCGTCGATGGTGATCAATGATTACCACTTTATCAAAACGCTCATAGAGCTCTTGTGAGATCGATAGAGACGGTTTATGGTAATCTACCATAACTAATAAGCTACTTTCTTTCTTGCGCTTCATGGCCTCTTTAGGACTAATAATGCGCTCTTCTAATTCTGGGTACTCTTTAATCGCCTCTAACACTCTTTTGACATCGGGAATGATTTCATTTTCATCTAAAACAATCCACGCTTTTCGATTATTAAACGAGGCTAAACGAGCAACACCAAATGCTGAACCTAACGCATCCATATCTGGATAACGATGGCCCATAATATAGATGTCAGCAGATTCCGCAATAATTCCCTTAATTGCCATGCTCATTGCGCGAGAACGTACTTGGGAACGTTTCGTCGTTACTGCCGTTTTTCCACCAAAAAATAACGGCTTCGCTTCATCTTTAGCTTCTTTTACAACCACTTGATCACCACCACGAACTAAAGCTGTATCTAGGTTCGTTTGAGCCGTGGTCCCGGTTTGATCTAAGGTTGGCCCCCCATAAGCAATCCCCATGCTTAACGTAATAGCTACTTCATGGTTAGCTGATTCCTTACGGATCGTATCCAAAATAGAAAATTTTTCGTCCATCATTTTTTGAATATCTTCCCATTGGGCAATGAAAAAATAACGTTCTGCATTGATTCGCTTATAAAAAACTTTGTATTGGTCCATCCAATCAGAAACCATCGTCGTAATGAAACTATTCAAATAAGAAATTTCTTTCTCGTCCATTGTATCGGTGACATCATCATAATTATCGACAGACACAATGCCAATAGCCGTTTGCATTTCGACTTTTTCTTGATACAAATTACTTTCTTTAGTGATATCTTCAAAAGTAATTGTATGTTGTTCTTTATTGACGCTAAAGCGATAGGTATTTTCGTCAATCGTAAAAATATCTTGGTTTCGTTCTGCTAATTCTAAATAAGACGTAACTTGGCTAGCGGTTAACGTTAGCTGATTGTCTTTATTAAAAATAGAAGCAGCATAAGGATTAAGCCATTCTACCGCGCGTGTTTCCCCGTTATACGTAATAATTCCCACAGGTACTTCATTTACAACATAATCCAACGATTGTTCAGCAATGGAACTTGCTTCTTGAATCTTTTCTACGTTTGTAATTTCTACATCTCTAATCAACAGCCGAATAACCACTAAGAGAAAGATATCTAATGCGATAATTACCGCCAATAGCAGCCATTTATTTGTTAGTAAGAAATAGAGGAGAAATTCTACTAAGAGAAGACCCACAACAATTAAGAAACCGTTTTTTTGAATTCTCTTCTTTTGCATTTTTTTTGCCTCCAATCTTTCTGCAGACCTTTGAGGCGACTTATTCCAACGAGCATATTGCTCTGGTGATTCACTAGTTATTTCATCCTTTATTTTATCACAAAACACTTCATTCTGCGAACCTTGTTATGTTTCACGTGAAACACTAGTCAAGATAAAAAAGAACCAAAGAGCAAGCTCTTTGGTTCTGGAAATTGTCATAAAATTATTGTTCGTCACTAACGAATGGTAATAATCCCATGATACGTGCGCGTTTAATAGCAATCGTTAATTTACGTTGGTTTTTAGCGCCAGTACCTGTAACACGACGTGGTAAAATTTTGCCACGTTCTGAAATGAATCGTTTTAACAATTCAGTATCTTTATAATCGATGTATTCGATGTGGTTTGCTGCGATGTAGTCGACTTTCCGACGTTTACGTCCGCCTCTTCTTTGTTGTGCCATTCTTGTTCCCTCCTATCAAATTCGTTTAGAATGGTAAATCATCATCTGAAATGTCGATAGATGAACCTGAGCCACCAAATGGATCAGAATCTTTATCGAAATCAGGCATACCGTTATTGTTTTGCGACTGAGAAGATGATGGATTGAAACTATTGTTGTTGTTATTAAATCCAGAACCGGCATTGTTATTACCAAAGCTACGATTTTGTGATTGATAACCATTTTCGTTGTTATTAAAGCTACCGCCGCCAGTTCCTCTTTGTTCTGAAGCAGAACGAGATTCTAACAATTGGAAGTTTTCACAAACCACTTCAGTTACGTAGACACGTTGACCTTGTTGGTTCTCGTAGTTACGAGTTTGAATTCTTCCGACAACACCTAATAATGTACCTTTACGGGCATAATTAGCCATTGTTTCTGCGGGTTTACGCCAAATCACACAGTTGATAAAGTCTGCTTCACGGTCACCATTTTGATTCGTAAAGTTACGGTTTACAGCAAGTGTAAAGGTCGCAACAGCTGAACCACTAGCGGTGTAACGTAAGTCAGGATCTTTTGTCAATCTTCCGACTAATACAACGTTATTAATCATTCAAAACATCTCCTTTCGTCAATAAATGTTTCATGTGAAACAAATTATGCTTCTACCTTCACGATCATATGACGGATAATATCGTCATTGATTTTTGCTAAACGATCAAACTCGTTGATTGCGCCAGCTGTTGATGGAGAAGTAACATTAACGATATGATAGATGCCTTCACGGAATCCGTTCATTTCATATGCTAAGCGGCGTTTTTCCCAATCTTTAGATTCGATAACTTCTGCTCCGTTATCTTTTAAGATTGTGTCGAAACGTTCTACTAAAGCAGTTTTTGCTTCTTCATCAATGTTCGGACGAATAATGTACATGATTTCGTACTTCGTATCTTGACTCATTGATTTTCACCTCCCTATGGACTTCAAGGCTCTTAGTTGGCTAAGAGCAAGGAGAACATACCTAAAAAGGTAGTTCACAATCTCTAATTATATGCTAATTGATGGACAAAAGCAAGAAATAGTTTTGAAAAGCCCCAATAAAAAAGTTTCGCCAACTGGCGAAACTTTTTTATGTTATTCTTCTGTTTCTGATGTTGTTTCGTTTTCTGTTGTTTCTACAACTTCAACGATTTCTTCTTCCACTTCTTCTGGTTCTACAACAGCCATTGTTACCACTTTGGCACCATCTTCCATTCTCATTAAACGAACCCCTAATGTTGCGCGTCCTGTTTGAGAAACAGAATCTACGTTAAAGCGGATAATGACGCCTTTGTTCGTAATCAATAAGATATCTTCATCCCCATTGACCGTGGTTAAACCAGCTAATGGACCATTTTTCTCAGTGATATTTGCTGTCTTAATCCCTTTACCGCCACGTCCTTTAACTGGATATTCAGAAGCTTTTGTACGCTTACCATAACCATTTTCAGTAATGACTAGGACTTCTTTGTTTTCATCCAGAATCGCTGCGCCGACCACATAATCATTTTCGCGGAGACGGATTCCACGAACACCTGATGCTGTCCGGCCCATATCACGTACAGTATTTTCATCAAATGTGACAGAGTATCCTGCATGTGTTCCGATAATCATCTTCTGATTGCCATTAGTCGTTACCACGTTAACTAACTCATCATCTTCTTTTAAGCTAATGGCGATTAATCCATTACTACGGATATTAGAAAAGGCTGTTACGGCTGTCCGTTTGACGGTTCCTTTTAAGGTTGTGAAGAACAAGTATTTACCTGCTTCCGCTTTGCCCTCAACAGAAATAATCGCTTGAATTTTTTCTGCAGAATCAATTCCCAGTAAGTTAATCACTGGAATTCCTTTTGCTGTTCTACCGTATTCAGGGATTTCGTAACCTTTTGCTCGGTAAACTTTCCCAGTGTTCGTAAAGAATAATAACGTGTCGTGTGTTGAACAAGAAACTAGGTTTTTCACGAAATCATCATCATGAACGCCCATCCCTTGGACACCACGTCCACCGCGGCGTTGCGCCCGGAATTCAGAGTTTGCCATCCGCTTAATGTAGCCGTTATTGGTTAATGTAATCACGACTTCTTCTTCTTCGATTAAATCTTCATCTTCAAGACTTAAGACTTCACCTACTAATAATTCTGTGCGTCGTGCATCACCAAATTTTGTGCGAACGTCATTTAACTCTGTTTTAATGATTTCAATGACGCGTTCTGGGCGGGCTAAAATGTCCTCTAAGTCCGCAATGAATTTCAATAGCTCTTGATATTCATTTTCAATTTTGTCGCGTTCTAAGCCTGTTAAACGGCGTAAACGCATATCTAAAATCGCTTGCGCTTGACGATCTGAAAATTCAAAGCGTTCAATTAACGTTGCTTTTGCTTCGTCATCTGATTGTGATCCACGGATAATGGCAATGATTTCATCGATATGATCTAAGGCAATTCGTAGACCTTCTAAAATATGCGCCCGTGCTTCTGCTTTGTTTTTGTCAAAAATCGTCCGGCGAGTAATGACTTCTTTTTGATGCTCGACGTAGTTTTCTAAAATACGTTTCAAGCTTAAAATTTTCGGTACGCCTTTTTCAATGGCTAACATGTTAAAACCAAAAGATGTTTGTAAGGCAGTCATTTTGTACAAGTTGTTTAACACAACAGAGGCACTCACATCTCGACGAACATCGATGACGATCCGCATGCCTTCACGAGAAGATTCATCCCGCAAATCAGTAATTCCTTCAATTCGTTTATCTCTGTGTAATTCAGAAATTCGTTCGATTAATTTGGCTTTATTCACCATATAAGGCAATTCAGTTACTAAAATACGTTCTTTTCCATTCGGCATTTCAGTCAATTCAACTTTTGCACGAACAGTAATCGAACCTTTCCCTGTTTCATATGCTCGGCGAATCCCTGATTTCCCCATCACTAAACCGCCTGTTGGAAAATCTGGTCCAGGTAACACTTCCATCAATTCATTCGTCGTTACATCAGGATTGTCCATCAATAAACTTGTTGCATCAATCACTTCACTTAAATTGTGTGGTGGAATATTTGTTGCCATCCCCACCGCAATCCCCGTTGTTCCGTTAACTAGTAAGTTTGGAAAACGAGCAGGTAAGACTACTGGTTCTTGTTCTGAATCATCATAGTTCCCTTGGAAATCGACTGTATTTTTGTTAATATCTCGTAGCATTTCTAAAGCAATTTTACTCATACGTGCTTCGGTATAACGCATAGCGGCAGCGCCGTCACCATCGACAGAACCGAAGTTTCCGTGGCCGTCAACTAACATAGCCCGATAACTAAAAGGTTGTGCCATCCGCACCATTGATTCGTAAATCGCACTGTCCCCATGGGGATGATATTTACCCATAACATCCCCAACAATCCGGGCTGATTTTTTGTGTGGTTTATCAGGGGTTACCCCTAATTCGTTCATTCCATATAAGATTCGGCGATGAACAGGTTTTAAACCGTCACGAACGTCAGGTAACGCGCGGGCTACGATAACACTCATTGCGTAGTCAATGAAAGATTCTTTCATTTCGCTGGTCAGATTGACGTCTTGAATGTTTTCTTTAATTTCTTCACTCATGAATTTTTTCCCCTCTAAATATATGTTCTAGCGTCTCTTACAACGTTGCGACACATTAAATATCCAAGTTTTTCACGTAATGGGCATTTTCTTCGATAAACGCACGACGTGGTTCCACACGATCGCCCATTAGCATTTCAAAAATTTGATCAGCTTCAATGGCATCATCGACACTCACTCGCGCCATTAATCGTTTTTCTGGGTCCATTGTTGTTTCCCAAAGTTGGTGATCATCCATTTCACCCAAACCTTTGTAACGTTGAACACTTGGTTTTGGTGAAGCAGGTAATTCTTCTAACACTTTTGCTAGTTCCTCTTCAGCATGTTTGCCCGGTTGAACGTAGGTGATGTTTTTCCCTTGTTTCACACCATATAGTGGTGGTTGGGCAATATACACATAACCAGCTTCAACAATTGGCCGCATGAAGCGATAGAACAAGGTTAATAACAACGTTCGAATATGCGCACCATCGACATCGGCATCGGTCATAATCACTAGTTTGTGATAACGTGCTTTAGAAACATCGAAATCTTCGCCGAAGCCTGTTCCCATAGCTGTAAATAATGACCGAATTTCTTCATTGGCTAAAATTTTATCCATGCTGGCTTTCTCGACATTCAAGATTTTCCCACGAATTGGTAAAATGGCTTGGAATTCACGGCTACGGCCTTGTTTTGCTGAACCGCCGGCCGAGTCTCCTTCGACGATAAATAATTCGCATTTTTCCGGATCTTTACTTGAGCAATCAGCCAGCTTCCCTGGCAAGTTGCTAATTTCTAACGCGCCTTTACGACGGGTGACTTCACGGGCTCTTTTAGCGGCTAAACGAGCTTTTGAAGCCAACATGCCTTTTTCGACAATTTGTTTGCCGACTGTTGGATTTTCCATCAAGAATTTTGTAAAGTATTCTGAGAATAAACGATCCGTAACGGTCCGTACTTCTGAGTTCCCTAATTTCGTTTTGGTTTGTCCTTCAAATTGAGGATCGGGATGTTTGATGGAAACCACTGCGGTTAAACCTTCACGAACATCTTCCCCAGTTAATTTTTCATCGTTTTCTTTCATCAATTTTTGTTTACGTGCATAGTCATTAATCACACGTGTTAAAGAAGTTTTAAAACCAGATTCATGCGTTCCGCCTTCATAAGTATGAATATTGTTGGCAAAACTTAAAATATTTGAGTGGTAGCCATCTGTATACTGCATTGACACTTCCACTGTAATATCTTGTTGCTCTCCCTCAATGAAGATTGGCTCTGGGAAAATAACGTCTTTATTGGCATTTAAATGCTCAACATAACTCTTAATCCCGCCTTCATAGTGATACTCTTTTTTATCTTCTTGTCCTTCACGACGGTCTTCAATTGAAATGTGTAAGCCTCGATTTAAAAAGGCTAATTCACGAACCCGTGTTGCTAATTTATCAAAATCATAAACGGTTGTTTCTGTAAAAATTTCAGGATCTGGAATAAAGTGAACAGTGGTTCCGTGACGATCCGTTTCTTCGATAACTTTTAGGTCATCAACAACCGCACCACGACGATATTCTTGGTAATACACTTTGCCATCTTTATAAACACGAACATCTAAACTGGTCGATAAAGCATTAACAACAGAGGAACCAACACCGTGCAAGCCACCTGATACTTTATAGCCGCCACCGCCAAATTTCCCGCCGGCATGTAGCACTGTAAACACTGTTTCCACAGCTGGGCGACCTGTTTTGGCTTGAATCCCGACTGGAATTCCACGACCATCATCGATAACAGTAATACTATCGTCTGGTTCGATAATTACTTGAATTGATTTAGCAAATCCTGCTAAGGCTTCGTCGATAGAGTTGTCAACGATTTCCCATACTAAGTGGTGTAACCCTTCGCCACTAGTAGAACCTATGTACATACCAGGACGTTTCCGGACAGCTTCTAAGCCCTCCAAAACTTGAATCTGACTAGCGTCATATTCTTGCGCACGTTCTCTCATGTTTTTTTCTTCTTCTGTCATGTCGCTGAATTCCTTTCTATCTTGCCTTGTTGAACATAGAAAATATCTGGTTCAACTGTTAGCTTGTCTTTTATGTGATCTAAACTAGTTGTCGTTAAGAACGTTTGAACTTTGCCTTCAATCGTTTCTAACAAGTGAATTTGACGTTCATTATCTAATTCACTCATGACATCATCTAGTAATAACACAGGATATTCTCCTGTTTCTGAATGCATCAAATCAATCTCTGCCAATTTAATACTTAAAGCTGTCGTTCGCTGTTGGCCTTGTGAGCCATACGTTTGAACATTTTGACCATTGACAATAAATAGCAAATCGTCACGATGAGGGCCTAAAAAAGTATTCGCTTTAAACAATTCACGCTTACGATTGTTCATTAATTGTTGGAGCAATTGATTTTGAAGTGCTTCTAAGGAAAGATCCGTGTTGTCAATTGGGATGCTTGATGCGTAGTCAATGGTGAGCGTTTCGCGTCCATGACTAATTTTTTGATGGAGTAAGTTTGCCCAGTGTTCTAATTTTTTAAGAAAACCTAACCGAGCGTATAGAACTTTCCCGCCAAATTCAGCTAGCTGCTCTGTCAAAATATCCAGATAAACAGTATCTGTTTGTTTCTTTTCAGCTAGTTGTTTTAGGTATTGGTTCCGTTGCTTTAAAACAGACTGATATTGGACAAGATCATAAAGATAAATAGGACTCACTTGTCCGAGTTCCATGTCAATAAATTTCCGGCGGACTTGAGGTGAGCCTTTCACCAAAGATAAATCTTCTGGGGCAAATAAAATAACATTCAGTTGCCCAATGTACGCACTGAGCCTTTTTTGCTCAATGTGGTTAACCTTGGTTTTACGTCCTTTGTTGGAAATTAAAATTTCCAACGGTACGGTGCCTGTCTTTTTTTCAACCACACCGCTAATTTTAGCTGCTGCTTGTTCCCAGCCAATTAATTCTTTTTCATTGCTGGTTCGATGACTTCGTGTCATTGCTAGAACATAAATGCTTTCTAACAAGTTGGTTTTTCCTTGGGCGTTTTCGCCTAAAAAAAGATTTAACGTTTTTGGAAAATCTAAGCTGACTGTTTCATAATTACGATAATGCTGAAGTGTCAGCTCATTCAGCCGCATCGTCGGACTCGTTTCCGTTTTTCACCATAAAAAAAGTACCTTCTTCAGGTATCTCAATCATCATGCCCGCATAAAGTTTCCGTCCGCGACGATTTTCCAACTCGCCATCAACAAACACGCTATTGTCTGCCAAATACCATTTGGCTTGGCCGCCACTACCAATGACGTTGATTTCTTTAAGAAACTGACCAAGCGTTATATACTCAGTTGCTAAAACAAACGTTTTTTTCAATGTGCATCCCTCTTTTTTCTAATACGTTCTCATATATATTATACCCTTTTTCATAAGAGAAAACAAATTTATCTGTCTAATTTTCATTCTAAGCAATTTTAATTCTAAATGACCGAAAATATTATTAGGATAAAAAAACTCTTAAAAAGCATTTTAAAACGGAAATTGATATTTTCTTGAGAAAAAAGGGGCCTGATTTGGCAGAAATGACGAGTAGCGTTTAACTAAAAAACAATTAGGGGTAACTCAAAGACAAACGAAGAGGGCGCGCAATGAAGAAAAGTAGCTTGTAGAGGTCTGAGCGTCGTTTTAAGCAACGTAAACTTCTTTCACTAGTAAATATTCATAAAAAAATGAACAGCCCTTAAACGAAAAATTAAAGGGCTTTTTTCTTTATCCACGAAAAAAAAGGCAGAATTTATTCGTCAAACGATAGTTCAAACATTCACAATCACATTAGCGTAAAAGCTATTCTAGTTTTAAAAAGCTTATCTAGCAGCGTTTATCGGCTTTAAACAGACGACAAAAAAGAACCTTCGGCGATCATAGTGATTTTCCGAAGGTCTTTTTTAAACATGATTAATTTGTACGAACCGGTGTAATTAGTTGAATGAAATCTAGTTCTGTTTCGGTTGGCTCCAATGTAAACGGACGAATTGGAGAAAGGAATTTCACGGTAATATTCATATCGCCAAACGCTCGCAACGCATCTTTCATATAATCTGGGTTGAAAGAAATATCCAACGCTTCACCAGAAACATTTTCATAGTTTAACGCTTCTTCGACTTTTCCAATTTCAGGTGAATTTCCATATAAAACAACAGAATCTGGTGAAATTGAAAGGCGAACAATATTGTTACGTCCTTCATGAGAAAGTAAAGAGGCACGTTCGATTGCTGAAAGCAATTCTGGTACATAAAATTCAATTTGCGTGTTATGGCTAGTTGGAATTAAACGGTTGGTATCAGGATAATTTCCTTCTAACAAACGAGAATAGAAGTACATTGTTTCTGTTTTAAATAGCACTTGGTTTTCCATAATGCTGATTTCAACCATTTCTTCTTCATTGGTTAATGAACGAGAAAGTTCAGTTAAACTTTTTCCTGGAATTACAATGTTAAAGTCTTCTACTGCTTGTTCTGTCGGGATCACACGTTGACTTAAACGATGTGAATCTGTCGCAACGGCAAGTAATTTTTGATTTTCTAAAATAAAGTGGACCCCAGTTAAAATTGGACGACTTTCGTGCATCGATACAGCAAAACCTGTTTCACTAATAATTTTTGTCAATAAATGAACAGGTAATTTCATTTGGTTTTGAGTATCAATTACTGGTAAGTGCGGATAATTATCAGCATCTAATCCATTGACCGTAAAATCAGCTTTTCCTGAAGTAATTGCAACTTGATTGTTATCTAGAACTTCCATTGTGAACATATCTTCTGGTAATTTACGAATAATTTCGCCAAAGAAACGAGATTGTAAAACGATGCTACCTGTGCGTTCAATGGTCATTTGAGCTTTTTCATCGTCTTTACTTAAAAAACTTTCAATTGAAATATCCGCGTTACTCCCAGTAAGTGATAAGCCATCTTCTGATAACACAATTTTAACACCTGTTAAGATTGGAATCGTTGTTTTAGAAGAAATTGCTCGTTGAACAGTTTGTAATTCTTGTAAAAAGACACTTCGTTTGACCGTTAATTTCATAATGTAAACTCCTTTTTAAGTATTTTAAGTATTTTCAATACGTTCTAATTTTGTACGCCACTGTTTTGTATATTATATATAAATAAATAATAAAAGTAATAGGGCATGTTGATTCTGTGGAAAAGTCAAAAGAGCATTGATTTTACTAAGTTATCCACTTGTGTATAAGTTGTGGATAACTTTGTTCTTTTTTGTTTAGTTTTCCACATCCTAAGAGTTCAATAAATTTTTAATTTCACTGACTTCTTTTTGAATCGCTGGATCTTTTTCCAATAATTGCTGAATCTTTTCGTGCGCATGAATCACCGTTGTATGATCTTTGCCGCCAAATTCGGCACCAATTTTTGGCAAGGAATTGTCGGTCATTTCTCTAGCAAGATACATTGAGATTTGACGAGGAACCACAATTGTTTTCACCCGTTTTTTCCCTTTTAAATCTTTAAGAGGCACATGATAATATTTGGATACTTCTTCTTGAATTTGTAAGATGGACAATTGATTTTTACTACCAACTGATTTTAGAGATTTCAAGGCGTCCGCCGCTAAACTAGTGGTAATATCTTCTCCATTAATAGTTGCAAAGGCTTGAACGCGGACCAAAGCACCCTCTAATTCACGGATGTTGGAATCAATTTGACCAGCGATATAACTTAGTGTATCATCCGGAATTTCTAAACGCTCGGCATCTGCTTTTTTGCGCAAAATTGCAATCCGTGTTTCTAAATCAGGCGGGGTGATATCGACAGACAAACCCCAAGCAAAGCGAGAAACTAATCGTTCAGGTAATTTTGGAATATCATTCGGCGGGCGATCACTTGTTAAAACAATTTGTTTATTTTCATTGTAAAGATCGTTGAAGGTATGGAAAAATTCTTCCAATGTTGCTTCTTTTTCCGCCAAAAATTGAATATCATCGACTAATAATAAGTCAACATTGCGATATTCTTTCCGAAATTGTTCGGATGTCTTTGTTTGAATTGAGTTGATAAATTCATTCGTAAACGTTTCGCTACTAACATATTTGACTTTGGCATCTGGTTGATTCACTAACATTTGATGACCAATAGCATGCATCAAATGGGTTTTCCCTAACCCTACACCACCATAGAAGAAAAGGGGATTGTAAATCGAACCTGGATCCTCGGCAACAACAAGCGCTGCAGCATGAGCCATTTGGTTTCCTTTACCAATAACGAAGGTGTCGAAAGTGTACTTAGGATTAAGCATCGCTTTTTTACTTTGTTCACTAAAAACAACTTCTTCTTCGGCAGGTTCTTCGAGTTCTTGTGCCAGTGCTGCGTCTTTTTCATCGGCAACAACAAAATGGGGCATCACTTCTGCACCGGTCAATTTAAATCCAGTTTCGACAATTTTTGCCGAAAGATTTTTTTCCCAGTAATCACGATGAACTGCAGAAGGGACTTCTAGCCACAATTGATTGTTGTCTAATTTCAAAGGGCGTGTGGTTTTAATCCAAGCATCAAAACTTGGCGCCGACAAAATCGCTTGATAGGCTTCTTCAAGGCTATGCCAAAAACTTTCCACGTCGGGCAT